>CAYTEO010000004.1:0-113637 GCA_964436825.1 uncultured Fibrobacteraceae bacterium
AGGGCGGCTGCCAGGTTGGGGAGTGGAGATCCATGCCCCCGGTGCTGCACGCCGGAGACCAAACACAATTTCAGGGGCACAACCCAAGAGGAGAATGGTTCCGGGCCGGCAAGTGTGCTATCATCTTAACTGATCGCCGACCCCGCCCGGCACTGCATTGCCCCACACCAACGTCCATCCCGGGAGGAAGGGCCATGAGGAGATCCATGGGCCTGTCGAGCGTGGTCGTGTGCTGTGCCCTGGCCGGGGCCGCGGCGGCCGCCGTCCTGCACGTCCCCGCCGACTATCCCCAGATCCAGGCGGCGATCGATGCCGCCGGCGCCGGCGATACCGTCCTGGTGGCCGCCGGGACCTACTACGACTGCACTCACGAGACCGAGGGGGCGGGCAGCACGCCGGCCTGCGTCATCATGCGCAGCGGCGTCACCCTGCGCGGCGCCGGCACAGGCGCCACGATCATCGACGCCCAGGGGCTGGGACGGGGCATCTTCATCGAGTCGGTCACCGACTGCCGGGTGGAGAACCTGCAGGTCCGCGGCGCCTACGCGGCCGCCTACGGGGCCGGGATCCTCGTGCGCCAGGTCGATGCCAGCGTCAGGCTGACCGACATCCTGGTGACCGCCTGCACCGACGGAGGCGTCATCTGCATCAACAACGCCAGTCCCGTCCTGACCCGCGTCGACTGCATCGGCAACGCGGCCAAGCAGGGGGGCGGGCTGGCCATCGAGGAGGGCAGCTCGCCGCGCGTGGTCGAGTGCGAGATCTCCGGCAACAGCGCGCCCAGCGGAGCCGGGATCTTCATCCGCAACAACTGCTACCCCGTCATCAGGGACTGCCTGATCAGCGGCAACACGATCGACGCGCCCTACGGCCAGGGCGGCGGCATCTTCATCGGCGAGTCCAGTCCCGAGATCAGCCACTGCCGGATCAGCGGGAACACGACCCTGGGCAACGGCGGCGGTGTGGCTTACCAGCTCGGCTCGGCCGGCAGCCTGCTGGCCTGCGAGATCAGCGGCAACCGGGTCCAGCAGGACTACGGGATGGGGGCCGGCATCGCCGTCGACTCCTCCGCACCGCTGATCGAGGGCTGCCTCGTCGTCGACAACGTCTGCAGCGGCAACGGCGCCGACGGCGCCGGCGTCCACACCCTGTTCTCGCCCTCGCCGACGCTGCGCAACTGCACGATCGCCCGCAACGCGACCAGCGCCGGCGGCCAGGCCGGCGGACTGCTGGCCCAGTGGGGCTCCCAGCCGGTCCTCGATCACTGCATCGTGGCCTTCTCCACCGCCGGCGCCGGGATCGTCTGCGACGGCGGGACCCCGGCACTGGGCTGCTGCGACGTCTACGGCAACGCCGGCGGCGACGAGCCCTGCGGCACCGACGACGGCGGCAACTTCAGCCAGGATCCCCTGTTCTGCGGCCCCGACGTCTACACCCTGCAGGCCGGCAGCCCCTGCCTGTCCGGCTGCGACGGCCGGGTCGTGGGCGCCGAGCCGGGCCAGTGCGGCGCGACGGCCGTGCCCGACCTGGCCGGCTGTCGCCTGCTGGGCAACTATCCCAACCCCTTCAACCCGTCGACCCGTATCGTTTTCAGCCTTGACGCCCCCGCACGGGCCGATCTACGGATTGTCGACGCCGCCGGCCGCCAGGTGGCGACTTTCGTCCTCGGTGATCTCCCCGCCGGTCGCCACGAGGTGTTCTGGAACGGACGCGACGCCGGGGGCCACGCCCTCGCCAGCGGCATCTACGTCTGCGAGCTGCAGGCGCTCGGCCAGCGTCGAACCATGGGGATGATCCTCCTCAAATGAGAGACCCTAGAACGGCGCTGGCCGCCGCGGTCGTCCTCCTGCTGGGGACGGTCGCGGCGGCGGGTCGGTCCGCCGCCGCGACCGGCCTTCCCCTCGACCGCATCGTCGTCACCGTTCCCGCGGCGGAAGGTCGCGACGCGCCCGGCCGCCTGGTCGCTCTGCCCCCGGGGACCGATCGCTTCACGGTCGTCCGCGAGACGGACGGCGCCGTCCTGGCGCGGGGCCGCTGCTGGCACCTGCGCGGCCTGCCGGTGGCGCCGGTGGCAGGCGAACCGGGACAGGGGCTCGTCGTCGTCCCCGCCGGCACGGACAAGGGCGGCGGCGCCTCCCCGCTGCGGCGCTTCTCCCGCCGCTTCGACCGGGCCGTGGCCGCGGCCCTGGCGGGGAAGGCGGTCGAAGATGATCCCGCGGCCGCCGACGGTGCCTACGTGGTGATCACCGCCCCGGGCCTCGTGGACGCGCTGGCGCCGCTGTTGGCCTGGAAGCGGGAGAAGGGGTGGCGGGTCGTCGTGGCGACCACCGACGAGACCGGCACCCTGCCCGCCGCCATCCGCGACTGGCTGCGCACAGCCGCCGCCACCTGGGACGTCCCGCCGGAGATCGTCCTGCTGGCCGGCGATGTCGACCTGGTCCCGGCCTGGACGTTCAGCGAGAACGTCACCGACCTCCCGTACGCCCTGCTCGACGACGACGACTGGCTGCCCGATCTGCTGGTGGGACGGCTGCCCGCCGCCGGCGCCGACGAGCTGGCGACGATGGTCGCCAAGAGCGTGGCCTACGAGAAGGATCCGGAGCGGGACGATCCGGGCTGGTTCACCCGGCAGCTCGCCGTGGCCGGGAACTACGGCTCCGAGACGCCGATCAGCACCGTCTCCTGGTGCGCCCGGCAGCTCGAGTCGCTGGGCTTCGCGCCCGCCGCGGAGGTCTTCTTTCCGCCCCTCTGGAACGGGATCTACCCCATCACCCAGGCCATCGACGCCGGGGTCGGCTTCGTCGTCTACCGCGGCTGGGCCTACGGGACCGCCGGCTGGGAACCGCCCCACTTCACCGTCGACGAGATCCCGTCGCTGCAGAACGGCGGCATGACCCCCGTGGTGATGAGCTTCGTCTGCCTGACGGGCGACTTCGCCGCCGACACCGACTGCTTCGGCGAGGCGTTCCTCGAGGCGGGCTCGGCCGACGCGCCCGCGGGAGCCGTCGCCTTCATCGGCAACGGGGAACACTGGTCCCACACCCGCTACAACGACGCCATGGCGGTGTCGGTCTTCGAGATGCTGCCGCGCGAAGGGATCGTCGACCTGGGCGGGCTGCTGACGGCCGGCAAGCTCCGCTTCCTCCAGTACTTCCCCCACGAGCTGGACGCCGCCACGCACGGCGAGGAGTCGGTCGAGTTCTACTTCCACATCTACAACCTGCTGGGCGACCCCGAGCTGAACTTCTGGAAGGGGGCGCCGCGGGAGACGGCCGTCGACGTGCCGGAAACCGTGCCGCCCGGTACCGGGCGGATCACGGTCACGGTGACGGATCACGACGCCGGCACCCCGCTCGCCGGGGCGCGGATCGGTGTCGTCCAGGGCGAGACGCTGCGCGGGACGGCCTGGACGGGCGGCGACGGCGTGGCCGAGGTGCTGCTGGACGCGCCGGCCGACGACCAGCCGCTGCTGGTGACGGTGACCCGCCCCGGGTACCTCGCCCGGCAGGTCGTCGTCGACCGCGAGGAGCCCGGCGCGGTCCTCCGCTGGACCGCCGTCGCCTGGCAGGAGCAGGCCGGGGACGGCGACGGCCGCCTGGAGCCGGGCGAGACGATCCTGGTGCGGCCGACCGTCCGCAACGACGGGGACCAGGAACTGGAGGACGTGACGTTGCGCCTGGCCGTCGACGGACCGGCGACGGCGGGAACGGCAGAGCTGGACGTCGGCTCCCTGGCGGTCGGCGCGGAGTGGACCCCGCCTGCCGGCGAGGGCCTCACCTGCGCGGTGGACCCGACGGCCGCCCCGGGTGAACGGGTCACCCTCCTGCTCACGGCCGGCCACGACGCGGGCACGGCGCGTACCGGCCTGGAGATCGCCGTCGCCGCTCCCGCCTTCCGGGCGACGGCCACCGTCCTCGACGGCGACGGGCTGCTGCGCCAGGGGGAGGACGACACCCTGGCGGTGGTCCTGACCGAGACCGGCGGCGTCGGCTGCGCCGGCGGCAGCGTCACCGCGTCGCTGGACGATCCCGCCCTCGGCACCCTCCTGGTCTCCGCCACCGCCTTCGCCGCGGTCGAGCCGGGCGGCCAGGCCGTCCTCGACCCGCCGCTGGTCCTGCGGGTCGGCGCCGAGGTTCCCTCCGGGACGGTCGTGCCCGTGCGCCTGGCCGTCACCACGAGCGAGGGCTGCGTCAGCGGGACGACCCTGCGGCTGACCGTCGGCCGGGTCGATCCCGGCGTGCCGGCCGGTCCCGACGGCCACGGCTACCGGGCCGTCGACAGCGCCGACATCGACTATCCCGACCTGCGCCCCGTCTACCGCTGGCGCGAGCTGGACCCGGCCCTGGGCGGCGACGGGACGGCGGTCGTCTTCGACGCGGACGACGCCTACCGTGCCGTCGCCCTGCCGTTCCCCGTGACCTTCTACGGCCGGACCTACAACGACTCCCTCCGGGTCAGCGAGGACGGCTGGATCAGCTTCGAGACCGGCGACGACCTGATGTACTACAACTGGCCGCTGCCCGACACCTACGGCGTGGGCGCCATCGTGGCGCCGTTCTGGGACAACTTCGATCCCACCCTCGAGGGAACCGGTGGCGTCTTCTACCGCCACGATCCCGCCGCCGGGACGCTGACGATCGAGTGGAGCGCCATGCGCCACTACCGGCCCGAGGTCGACGCGGCCCAGACCTTCCAGCTGGTCGTGCGCGACCCGGCCGTCTGGCCCACGCCGACCGGCGACGCCGAGTTCCTGTTCCTCTACCGCCAGACGGTGGACACCGACTCGCTGCGCCAGTACGCGACCATCGGCCTGGAGAGTCCCGACGAGCGCGACGGGCTGCAGCTCTCCTACGCCGGTTTCGCCGCGGACGGGATGGCGCCGGTGGGTCCGGGCCTGGCCGTCCTGGTGACCACGCGCGCGCCGCGCTACGATCCCTACCGCGCCGACCTGGCTGCGCTGCGGACCGGCGCCGGGGTGTCCCTGGCCTGGCGGCCGCGGGACGACCGGCCGGTGGTCGGCTGGCTCGTCCAGCGCGTGGCCGCCGACGGGCGCGTGGCCGCGACGTCGCCCCTGCTGCCCGCGGCGGCGCGGGAGTGGCTGGACGCCGGTGCGCCTGCGGACGCCGGGACGACCTGGCGGCTGGTCTCGCTCCACCCGTACGGCCACCGCGGCATCGCCGGCACGGCGGCGCCCGGGGACGGGGCGCCCGCGGCGCGGTTCGGCGTCGGCCCCGTCCTGCCGAACCCTGCGCCCGGCGGGACCCGGATCGGCTTCGCCCTGCCGCGGCAGGCGCGGGTGCGGCTGCGGATCTACGACGCCGCGGGCCGGCTGGTGCGGACCCTGCTCGACGGGGAAGTCCCGGCCGGGCCGGGCAGCCTGCGCTGGAACGGCCTGACCGACGACGGCCGGCAGGCGCCGGCCGGGCTGTACTTTACGCGCCTGGAGGGGCCGGACGGCACGGCCACGGCCAAGATCCTGCTGGTGCGCTAGGATGACGGCACGCGGAGACGGGACGACGAGATGAGACTGATCCTGCTGCTGCTGGTCATCATCACCGTGCTGGGCGTCCTGGAGACGGCCCGCCACCGGCGGACCGTCCGGCGGATCCCCGTGCGGATCCATGTCAACGGCAGCCGGGGCAAGTCGTCGGTCACCCGCCTGATCGCCGCCGGGCTGCAGGCCGGCGGGATCCGGACCTGCGCCAAGACGACCGGCTCGGCGGCCCGGTTCATCCACGTCGACGGGACGGAGACGCCGGTCGACCGGATCGGACCGCCCAACATCCGCGAGCAGCTGGGCGTCTTCCGGCGGGCGGCCGCCGAGGGGGCGGAGGCGCTGGTGCTGGAGTGCATGGCGGTCCGGCCCGACCTGCAGTGGATCTGCGAGCACCGGATCGTCCACAGCACCCACGGCGTGCTGACGAACGTCCGGCCCGACCACTTGGAGGTCCAGGGCCCGCGCCTGGAGGACGTGGCCCGCAGCCTGTCCCAGACGATCCCGCGCGGGGCGGAGTACTTCACCACCGAGCAGCGGTTCGCCCCGCAGCTGGCGGAGACGGCGCGGCGGCTCGGCACACGCTTCCACGGCGTCGCCCCCGACGGGGTGGAGGAGCGGGAGCTGCTGCCGTTCGGTTACGTGGAATTCGCCGACAACGTCGCCCTGGCCCTGGCCGTGTGCGAGGCCGTCGGCGTGCCGCGGGACCTGGCGTTGCGGGGGATGTACGGCGTGACACCCGACTTCGGCGCCCTGGCTCGCTGGCCGGTGGAGACGGCCGGCCGGCGCCTGGAATTCGTCAATGCCTTCGCGGCCAACGACCCCGAGTCGACGCTGGCGATCTGGCGGCGTCTGGAGCTGGATCGCTGCCCGGAGCGGGCCGTCGTCCTGTTCAACAACCGGGCCGACCGGATGCGGCGGGCCCGTGACCTGCTGCCCATGCTGGGCCGGGAGATGACGGCGATCCGCTACGTCCTGGCAGGGCAACAGACCGGCCTGCTGGCCGACCAGCTGCGGCGGCGCGTGCCCCGGGAGGCGGTCCTCGACCTGGGCGGGCGCGGGGCCGACGACCTGTGGTCCGGCCTGGCGGCGACGGCGCCGGACGGGGCCGTCGTCGTCGGGATCGGCAACATCGGCGGTGTCGGCGGCGAACTGGTCGCTCTGCTGGGGGAGCGGGCCGGCAGCCCGGCCGCGGAGGTGGCGACATGATCTACCAGGCGATCGGGCTGGGGCTGGTGGTCAGCCTGCTGCTGTCCGAGCTGATCGGCGTGGCGGCGGGAGGCCTGATCGTGCCGGGCTACATCGCCCTCTACCTGGACCAGCCGGGGAGGGTGGCCGGGACGCTGGCGGCGGCCCTGTGCACCTACGCCGCGCTGCGCCTGCTGGCGCGGGTCGTCCTGCTGTACGGGCGGCGGACCCTGGTCTTCAGCGTCCTGATCGGGTTCGTCTTCGGCTACCTGACCCGCTACCTGCTGGTGGTCAACGCCATGCTGGGGGCCGGCGTCGATGTCTCGGTCGTCATGGCCATCGGCTACATCATCCCCGGCCTGATCGCCTACTGGATGTACCGCCAGGGCGTGCTGGTCACCACCGCCGTGATGATCATGGCGGCGTTCATCGTCAGGGCCGGCCTGGTCCTGGCCCACGGAGGCAGGTTGATCGATGTCGCCGTCGGCTGACCGCAGGACCGTCTCGCTGGTGCTGCTGGCGCTGCTGGCGGTGGCCATGCAGCTGGTGCTGGAGCGCACGCGCACCGCGGTGCGGCAGCGCGACTACGTCCTGAAGCTGGCCGCCGCGGAGAAGGCAGCCGCGGCGTTCGACACCCTGCGTCACCGGCGCAGGCTGGTGGGCGCCGAGCTGGACCTGGTCAACGACCCGGCCGGCACGGGGCTGATCGGCCCCGAGTTCAGCCGCATCACCAACGCCCGGGGCGACCTGGAGGCCAAGCTGACGAGCCTCAACCCCAACTGGGCGGCCGTCATGGTGCAGCTGCTGCGCCGGGCCGGCGTGCGGGAGGGGGACCGGGTGGCCGTGGCGGTCTCGGGCTCGTTCCCCGGGATCAACATCGGTCTCTACGCCGCCCTGGAGGTCCTGGGCGCGCGGCCGGTGGTCATCACCTCGGTGGGCTCGTCCATGTGGGGGGCCAACGACCCGCGGTTCACCTGGCTGGACATGGAACGGATCCTGGACGAGAGCGGTGTGCTGCACGTGCGGTCGGCCGCCGCCACCTTCGGCGGGGGCGACGACATGGGGCGCGGTCTCAGCCCCACCGGCCGGCGGCTGATCCGCGAGGCCATCGAGCGCAACGGGATCCCGCTGCTGGCTTCGGAGAACATCGAGGACGCCATCACCCGCCGCATGGCCTTCTACGAGGAGCGGGCCCGCGGCCGCCCCTACCGCTGCTACGTCAACGTGGGCGGCGGCGTGGCCAGCCTGGGCAGCGGCCAGAACCGGATCCTGATCCCGCGCGGGCTCTCCCTGTCGCTGCCGCCGCGCAACTGGCCCCGCAAGGGCACCCTGGTCCTGATGGCCGAGCGCGGGGTGCCGGTGATCCACGTCCTGGAGATCGCCGCCCTGGCCCGCGAGTTCGGCCTGCCGGTGGCGCCCGACTACCTCCCCCGTCCCGGCGAGGGGGAGATCTTCGTCCGCAACAGCTATCGCCTGGGACTGACGGCCGCGCTGGTCGTCGTCTACGTCGTCGTCTCGCTCCTGGTCCTCGTTCCCGGCTTCCGCCGGCGGGTGGCGAGGAGGGGGGAACCGGTCGAGGTGTCCCGATGAACCGTTCCGTCGTCCGACGATTCGCCGCCGCGGCGATCCTCTGCTTGCTGGCGGCCGCGGCCGTCGCCGCCCCGGGCGCCGGCGGTGCCGTGCGCTGGCGGTCCCTGCGGGCCGGGGATGCGCAGGGTGTCTGCCTGGACGTTGGCGGCAAGAAGCTGCGCTACAGCGTCGCCGATCCGCAGCGGCCGCTGCGGGTGACGGTGCGCGGCCCGCGCAGGGTCAAGATCCTGGCCCGGGCCGCCGCCGGCTCCGGCAAGCGGTCCGAGTTCACCGTGCAGGTCCGCCTGGACGGCAAGCCGCTGCTGACGCGGACCTGGCACGCGGGCGTCAACCCCGCCGTCCGGCGCTGCGACGGGAAACCGGAACCGGTGACCAGCCTGCGCAAGACCGTCGTCGCGATCCCCGCGGGGAAGCACACCCTGCAGCTGACGGGCGGGGTCGCCGGCGGGGGCAGGGTCCTGGTCCGCGTGCTGCGGGAGAGCCGCCGCCCCGGCCCGGACCATGTCGCCTTCGCGCCCGAGGAGTACGGCCGGGTCACCTACCTGCAGTTCGACAGCGGCCGGCGGACCACCTACTACACCTTCGACGCCGACCATCCCCTGGCCTGCCGCCTGCACGGCCCGGTGGACCTGGAGGTCTGGACCCGCCTCGACTTCGACCACACCCTCAACGGGACCCAGGCCTACGTGGTCGAGGCGCTCCTGGACGGCCGGCCCCTGCGGACCTTCCACTACCAGACCCGCAAGCTCGACGCCGCCGTCTACACCGACCGGCCCGACGTCCTGCCGGGCCAGCGCAAGTCGCTGCACCTGGCCATCCCGCCGGGCGAACACCGCCTGGAACTGCGCTGCCAGTCGCCCGACAACTGCAGCATCGCCGCCAGGCTGCGCCTGCCTGCCAGGGAGCTGCATCGATGAGCCGCGCCCCCCGACAGCGCGGCCGCTGGCTGGTCTGGCTGCTGGTCGTCCTGCTGCTGCTGGGTGCGGCGATGCCGGCGGCCGCGGCGACGAAGAAGAAGCGCAGGAAGGGCAAGCGCCGGGCGCCGCGCTGGCGGCTGGACGGGACGTTCGGCCTGGAGCTGATCTACGACGACAACTTCCTGCGCTACTCGGACGACTACCTGGCCGATTTCGAGAGCGGGCTCCACCCGTACAAGTTCAAGATCGGCCAGGCGGACTGCCACATCCTGGCCCCGAGCATCGCGCTGACGGCCCGCCGCCGTCTCTGGTCGGCGGGGGACACGAGGTTCCGCTTCAAGTACAAGCGGTGGCAGTACCTGGAGGAGGACATCAAGACCAACGAGTCCTTCTGGTACTCGGTCCGCCAGTACCTGCCGCGGGGGCGGAGCATCGAGCTGGTCTACGCCTACGCGCCGGAGCAGTACATCCGCCAGCTCTCGGACCGGCCGCCTGGCGCGGCGTCCGGCGATCCGCTGACCTGGCGCGAGTTCCGCTACACGCGCAACGTCTTCACCCTGGTCTGGCGGCAGCGTCTGCGGCGGAACCTCAACGGCAAGCTCCAGGTCAACCGCACCCTGCGCTACTACAACCGGCCGTTCATGGAGAACGACACCTGGGCCTGGAACGTCCGCGGGACGCTCTACTGGACCGTGGTGCCGCCGCTGCGGTTGACGCTGGACTACGGGTACGACGACGCCTCGGCCCGCGGCTACGACGAGGCGGGCGAGACGAAAGAGACCAGCGACGACTCCGACGCCTCCTACAAGCGGGACTTCTACCAGCTCGAGGTGGCCTGGAGCCCCAGGCGCTGGCGCGGGCTGTTCCGCAAGCTGGCCGTACGCGGCCAGTACCAGGTCTACTGGTTCACCTCCGACAAGGCGCTGGAGGAGGACCCGTTCCACGTGGGCCGGCGCGACGACGTCTGGTCGATCCAGGCCACGCTGGACCGGACGCTCTCCCGCTCCGCCACCCTGCAGTTGGGGTACCGCTACACGCAGCGCACCACCGACTCGCCGTGGCGGGGGGATATCGCCGAGGACAAGGACTACGAGCAGAACCGCTGGTGGCTGGGCCTCAGCTACAAGCTCTTCTAGAGGGGGAACGATGCATCGGCTGCACAACATCGCCCACCTGCGCCTGATTCCGCTGCTGCTGTCGCTGCTGCTGGTCGGCTGCGGCGTCTCCGATCTCTACGAGCCGCCCCGGGCCCCCTTCCGCATCGTGGGCCGCGTGGCGCTGCCGAGCGCCAACGAGGGGGTCGCCGCCCTGGAGGAGTTCGCCTTCGTGGCCGGCGGCGAGGCCGGGCTGCACGTCATCGACATCTCCACCCCGTCCGCGCCGGTCCTGGTCCGGACCATCAACACGACCAAGTACGCCGAGAGCGTGGAGGTCGTCCGCACTTTCGTGCAGCACCGGCTGCTGGACGAGGCGCTGGTGGTGGAGGGGACCGAGGGCGTGACGACCTACGACATCACCGATCCCGCCGACACCGCCCCGTTCAACCAGGGCACCACGGCCGTGGACGGCAACCGGTTGTTCATCGAGGTTCCCGCCGACCCGGACCTGCCGTTCACCGTCTTCCTGGCCGAGAGCTGGAAGGGGATGCGGATCTTCACCTCCGATCCCGAGCAGCCGGGCGTGCTGGTCTACGGCGGCGTCTTCACCGGGACCCAGGGCTACGCCAAGGGGATCAGCGTCCGCGACAGCTTCGCCTACGTGGCCGACGACGAGATGGGCCTGGCCGTCATCGACGCCCGCGTGCGGCTGCTGGGCGAGATGCGCCTGGTGAGCTGGGCCGACACCCCGGGCAACGCCCTGGACGTGGTCACCACCGACGGCTATGCCTTCGTGGCCGACGGCACCGAGGGGCTGGCCGTCTTCCGGATCCACCTGGGCGACACGCCGGTCAAGGTGGCCCAGATCGACCTGTCCGGCTACAGCCGCGCCATCGCCGTGCAGCACGGCTACGCCTTCCTGGCGGCCGCCGACGCCGGCGTCCACGTGGTCGACGTCTCCGATCCCGCCCGCCCGGAGTTCACCGGCTCGGTGGAGACCGGCTATGCCGCCGACGTGACCGTCACCCCGGACGGGCTGGTCCTGGTGGCCGACCGCCGCGACGGCCTGCTGGTGCTGGCCGGCCCCGACCTGGCCGAGGACCGCGGCGCCCCCGCGCCGGTCACCAGCCTCGCCGCCGTGGGGGTCAACTCCACGTCGGTCCGCCTCTCCTGGTACGCCACCGGCGACGACGGGCTGCTGGGCCGCGCCGCCGCCTACCGGGTGCGCTACGCCGCCGCCCCCATCCTGGACGAGGCGGCCTGGGAGGCGGCCACCCCCGTGGCCGACCCGCCGGTCCCCGCCGATCCCGGCCAGCCCCAGGCCATGACCGTCACCGGCCTGGCCATGGGCACGACCTACCACTTCTGCCTGCGCGTGGCGGACGACGCAGGGAACCTCTCGCCGCTGTCCAACGACGCGGCGGCGACCACCACCACCGGCACCCTGCTGCTGTCGCCGTCGTTCGCGCCGGCCTACGGCACCACGGAGCAGGAGTTCACCTTCAGCGTGGTCTACCAGGACGCCGAGGGCGACCCCGCCGCCACGGCCGAGGTCCTCATCGACGGCACGCCCCGCGCCATGACCGCCGGCGCGGGCGATCCCGCCGACGGGGTGACCTATACCCTGGCGACGACCCTGCCCGCCGGCGCCCACACCGTGGCCTTCCACTTCGCCGACGGTCAGGGCGGAGAGGTGACGCTGGGCCTGGACGACGGCCCGCTGGTGGGCGTGGCCGTCCTGGTCTGCGGCAGCCCCGCCACCGAGACCGGCCGCCAGGCCGACGAGACGCCCCACCCGGTCGTCCTGACGCGGCACTTGGTGGCTTCGCCCCACGAGGTGACCCAGGCCGAGTGGACCGCCCTGATGGGCGACAACCCCTCCCGCTTCCCGGGCGACGACCGTCCGGTGGAGACCGTGACCTGGTACCAGGCGGTGGAGTACTGCAACCGGCTGTCGGAGCAAGATGGCCTGACCCCCGCCTACACCATCGACGGTCCGTACGTGACCTGGGCCCGCGACGCCGACGGCTGGCGACTGCCCACCGAGGCGGAATGGGAGCTGCTCTGCCGCGCCGGCACGACCACCGCCCTCTGCAACGGCGAGCTCACCGAGCAGCAGTGCGGCCCGGACGCCAACCTGGACGCGGTGGGGTGGTACTGCGGCAACGCCCCCGACGGCACCCGCCCGGTGGGGCAGAAGCAGCCCAACGCCGCCGGCCTGTACGACATGCACGGCAACGTGCGGGAGTGGTGCTGGGACTGGTACGGGGACTACCCCGAGGACGCCGTCCTGGACCCGGCCGGTCCGGAGAGCGGTTTCCGGCGGGTGGTGCGCGGCGGGAGCTGGCACTACTTCGCGCGGGAGTGCCGCAGCGCTGCCCGCGGGGCGTTCTATCCCGATTCCGCCGACGACTTCGTCGGCTTCCGCGTGGTGCGCAACGCCGACTGACCGGACCGGTACGGGGGGGACGATGGTCGCCAAGCAGCGGTTCCATTTCATCGACGAGTTCCGGGGCCTGATCGGCATCATGATGGCCCTGGGCCACAGCAACTACTACTTCAACCACGTCTGGTGGAGCCTGGACCCGCTGGACCCGTTCTTCGACACCACCGGCCAGTTCTGGCTGCGCTACATGGGCTATCTCTGCGCGCCGGGCTTCCTGATGATGAACGGCGCCATGGTCTACTACGCCTACTGGCGCCGCGTCCGCGGCGGCGAGAGCCACCGCGAGGCCCGCTGGGACTTCATCCAGCGTGGCCTGTTCCTGATCGCGGTCCAGCTCGTCTGGGTCAACGCCAGCTGGAGCGGGTTCGCGCGTCTGCGCCTGGGGCACTACGGGATCATCGCCACCATCGGCACGTCCATGCTGCTGCTGGTCTGGATGGTCCGCTGGCGCTGGCAGTGGCGCCTGCTGGCGGCGGCCGTCGTCTTCCTGGTCCACCCGCTGCTGCTGCGCATCCCGTACGACCACGCCGCGTGGACGCACGTGCCCATGCAGCTGCTGCTCGACGCCGGGCACTTCAACAAGTACCCGGTGCTGCCGTGGTTCGCCCTGGCCTGCCTGGGCAGCGTCATGGCCCACTTCTGGTTCGAGGTCTGGCCCGACGACCACGCCCGCGCCCGCAACAGCATGCTGATCGGCGCGGGCCTGGTCGCGGCGGCCTGGGCCGTCCGCTGGTTCGGCGGCGAGTGGGGCAACCTCTTCCCCCACGGGCGCTTCCTGAGCTGGGCCTTCTGCCTGGTCCAGAAGTACCCGCCCTCGCCGGCCCACCAGCTCTGGTTCGCCGGTGCGGTGATCTTCATGGTGGGGCTGTTCTGCCGCGTGGGGATGCACGGCAGGTGGTTGCGCCCCCTCTCCACGGTGGGGCGGGTGCCGCTGTTCTTCTACGTGGTCCACATCCCGCTGCTGGCCATCTTCACCCGGCGCCTGGGGATCTACTACCGCGAGGGGGCCGTGCTGGCCTCGCTGGTGGGCCTGGCCGGCCTGCTGGCGATCATGCTGCCGCTGGCGAGGTGGTTCGGGGGGATCAAGCGGCGGTACTCGGAGCGGTACTGGCTGATCCGGATGATGTAGCGGGTCAGCGGAAGCGGCGCTTGAGCGCTCCCCAGCCCAGGACCTCCGCCGCCGTTCCGCACCCCTGCCAGTCGTAGGAGACCAGCCCGCCTCCCTCCACCGTGCTGGGATCCACCTCGCAGCAGCGGAACACCGCCTCGCAGCCGCCGGCCACCAGGACGTCCTTGCCCACGCGGGCGCTGTTGCCTCCCCAGGCGCAGTCGGTGGCGTCCAGGGAGGCTCCGAACTGCAGGTAGGTGCCGCCGCCGCTGTCGGTGGCGCGGTTGCCCGCGATGGTGACCCGGTCCAGGACCAGGGCCGCGCCCGCGGTGGCGATGCCGCCGCCGTAGTAGGCCTCGTTGCCCGTCAGCTCGCACTTCTCCAGACGCGGCGAGGCGCCCGAGGCGTACAGGGCGCCGCCCCAGCCGGCGGTGCGGTTCTCCCGGAAGACGCAGTCGCGCAGCAGGGGATGGGACTGGCGGCTGGCCACCGCGCCGCCGGAGCCGCCGGTGGCGATGTTCCCCGTGAACTCGCACTCCTCCAGGACGGGGGCGGCGTCGCGGCAGTAGAAGGCGCCGCCGTCGCCGCCGCTCATGTTCTCCAGGAAGCGGCAGCGGCGGAAGACGGGGGCGCCGCCCAGGCAGGTCACCGTGCCCGAGCCGGGGGTGTAGCCCCGGGTGAAGGTCAGCCCCTCGACCAGGGTGGCGGGATCGGCGGCCTCGCAGGAGAGGATCGGCCCGCTCCACGCGGCGTCGATCACCACGCAGGCGGGATCGCCCGTCTCCCCGCGCAGGACCACTCCCGACGGCATGGCCAGGTCCGTCTCGCGGTAGGTGCCGCAGGCGACCAGGACCGTGTCGCCAGGCTGGGCCACGGCCAGGGCGGCGGCGATGGTCGTCGCGTCGTCGGGAACATGCACGGTGGCGGCGCCGGCGAGCGCCGGGGCGAGCAGCAGCACGAGCCCGACGACCCGGGCCAGGGGATGGGCGGGGGGCGCCGGCGGCGAGAGGGGGCGACGGGTGCGGGGCATCGCGACCTCCGGGCGATGGTTGGCAAGACGCCACCAGCATAAGGACGCGGTTGCGGGCGGTCAACGGCGGCGCCCCCGCCGCGCCGCCGGAAGGGAGGCAGGTGTGGCGCCAGAGGGCGGATGGGGCCATCCTGGAGGAACCGTGCGGGCCGCCCGTCCCGGTGCGGGCCGCCGTATCGCGTCGATGCCACCCGAGAGACCGGAGGTCGCCCATGTCCGCCGCCCCCGTCATCCCTCCCTCGCTGGTCGCCTTCCTGGTCGACCTGGAGCAGCACAACAACCGGGCCTGGTTCCAGGCGCACCGCGACCGCTACGAGCAGGAGTATCGCCGGCCGGCGCTGGCCTTCATCGCCGGCTTCGCGCCGTTCCTGCGGCGGGTCAGTCCCCATTTCCGGGCCGATCCCCGTCCGGTGGGCGGTTCGCTCTTTCGCATCCACCGCGACACCCGCTTCAGCCGCGACAAGACCCCCTACAAGACCCACTGCGGGATCCAGTTCCGCCACGAGCAGGGCAGGGACGTCCACGCGCCGGGCTTCTACCTGCACGTCGGCGCGGACGAGTCGTTCGTGGGGGTGGGGATCTGGCGCCCGGAGCGGGAGACCCTCGGGCGGATCCGGGACGCAATCGTCGCCGATCCGGACGGGTGGCGGGCGGCCGTGGGCGATCCGCGCTTCCGCCGGCGGTACGTCCTGTCGGGGGAGAGCCTCAAGCGGGCGCCGCGGGGCTTTCCCGCCGATCATCCGCTGATCGAGGATCTGAAGCGCAAGGATTTCGTCGGCGTCACGCCGCTGGAGCCGCGGCTGGTCACCTCGCCCCGTTTCGCGGCGGTCCTGGAGCGGCTGCTGGCCGACGGCGCCCCGCTGGTGCGGTGGCTCTGCGGGGCGCTCGGCCTGCGGTTCTGAACCGTCCGGCGACCTAGCGGACCAGCGTGACCCTGCGGACCGCCGTCCGGCCGTCCGGGCCCCGCAGGCGCACCAGGTAGACCCCGGCGGCGGCCGCCCGCCCGGCGTCGTCGCGGCCCTGCCAGGTCAGCACGCCGGCCGTGGCGGTGACCGGTCCCTCGTGCAGCAAGCGCACCAGCCGGCCCCGCAGGTCGTAGACGCGGACCGACAGGGGGCCGGGTCGCGGCAGCGACCACGCCACCGTCACCCGCGGGTTGAACGGGTTGGGCCAGGCGCGCAGGCGCGGCGCGGCGGGCAGCGGCGCCAGGTCGCCCGCGTCCACCACGGCGTTGCCGGTGTCGAAGGCGATGTCGTCCAGGAAGAAGCCGGCCCCGTTGACCCCGCCGTCGGAGGCGAAGCGCAGGGAGAACTGCACGTCGCCCGGGACCAGGTCCGAGAGGTCGAAGACGGCGCCGCGCCAGCCGTCGCTGCTGCCGGACCAGCCGGGGGCGTCGTCCAGGTCGTGCAGGACCGAGAGGTCGTAGCCGCTCAGGGGCGTGACCACCACCCAGGTGGTGTCCTGCCGCACCCGGAGGTGGACGCCGTCGAAGCCGCTCTCCAGGTCGGCCCAGTAGTGGAAGCCGAGGCGCAGCGACTGGGCGTCGGGGAAGCTGTAGACGGGCGAGACCAGGACGGCGTCGGTGTCGTCGGGGTAGTTGGCGTCCAGGCCCACGCCCCAGCAGGCGGGCGGGCTGAAGGCGGCGCCGGGTCCGGTGGTGGGGGTGCCCCACTGCCAGACGCCGGTGGTGTCGCTGAAGCCGCCGGCGTCGGCCAGGTCGTCCCACACCGGCGCCAGCTCCTGGTGGGCCGGGTAGATCCCGCCGGGGACCTCCTGGGCGGTGACGTCCAGCACGTCCGGCGCCAGGCCGGGCACGCCGTCGAACAGCAGGCGCAGGGTGCGGCCCACAGGCACGCCGGGGACCTGGTAGTCGCCGCCGTTGCCGGTGGCGGCCGGGGCGAACGGGGCGTCCAGGGGGGTGACCCGGACGCCGGCCACCGGTGCCGCGGCGGTGTCCAGGACGCGGCCGGCGACGGTGACCGTCGGCAGCGGGGTCATGGCCACGGCCACCGTGGTGGTCTCCCCGGCGGCGACGGTGACCGTCGCCGCGGCGTCCTGGTGGAAGTAGTGGCTCAGGGCCAGCTCCGCCGTTCCGGCGGCCACGGTGAAGGCGAAGGCGCCGTCGGCGCCGGTCAGCCGTTCCCGGTCGCCGCCGGCCAGGGCGACGGTCACGCCCGCCAGCGGCAGGCCGGTGGTGGCGTCGGTCACGGTGCCGCGGAGGGTGCCGAAGCCGCTCTGGAGCTGCTGCCAGGCGGCCAGGACGTCGGGCAGCGGGCCGATGTGGCGGGGATCGTCGGCCTGGGGCGTGCCGGTGGCGACGAGGATCTCCCGGGCCAGGGCGGCGTCCAGCAGCAGCCCGTGGGCCCTGGCCAGCCCCTGCAGCAGGACCACCGAGCCCACGACGATGGGCGAGGCGCTGCTGGTGCCGCTGAAGGTGTCGGTGTACCACTGGTACTCGGGGATCGTCTCGCCGCCCTGCAGGTTGCCGTAGCCCGTCGTCGTCACCCCGTCGCCCCAGCCGTGCAGGTCCACGCGCTGGCCGTGGTTGGTGAACCACTCGGGCTGGCCGGCCGAGGTGGCGGCGCCGCACATGATGGCGCCGGAGAAGCGCACCGCCGGGTCGAACAGGCCGTGGTAGACGGGATCGTCCAGGTCCTGCTGGCCGTTGCCGGCCGCCTCGCAGACGATCCGGCCCAGGGCCGTCGCCACCCGGATGGCGTCGAAGTTGTCCTGCCAGTACTCCATGGGCAGGTAGCCGTACTGGCCGTTGCCGTCGGACAGGGGGCCGGGGGCGTGCAGCTCGATCAGGATGACGTCGCCGGGCTCCGTGGCGGCGGCGGCCTGGTCGATGGCGTCGGCCACCCACTGCTGGGCGATGCCCGAGGCGCCCACCTGGCAGTCGGGCGCGATGCCCCGCACGCCGAATCCGTTGTCGTCGCCGCGGATCTCGCCCATGACGGCGGTGCCGTGGTTGCGCCAGCCCAGGTCGTCGATCTGCCCGCCGGTGGACCAGAACGCCGCCGGCAGGTCCTCGTGCTCCCAGAGCCAGGCGCCCTCGATGTCGACGACACGGATCCCCTGGCCGCGTCCGCCGGCGAGGGTGTCCACGGCCAGGGCGTTGACACCGGCCGGTGGCGCGCCCAGGTAGCCCTGCAGTCCGCTGTAGTCGGGGGTGACAGTGTCGAGGACCGCCGTCGCCGCCGGCGGCACCGCGCCGGCAGTGCCGGCCAGGGCGTCGAAGCCGAGGGCGGCCGGCACGGCGCGCGGTTCCAGGAAGGCCGTGGCCACGGTCGGGTCGGCCAGCAGCGCCTTGACGATGTTCAGCAGCTCGGCCCGGCCGGCGGTCGCGCCGCCGGCGTCGAGGTGGCCGTAGGCGTTCAGGTCGGGCAGGCGGCGGCCGCTCTTGGCCTCGGCCCGGACCCGGTCGGCGGCGATGGCGGCCGCGGGCCGGCGGAAGTGCCGTTCCAGCCTGGTGCCGGGCACCAGGGTCTCGAACAGCTTCTCCAGGCGGGCCACCGTCTCGGGCGGGCCGGCCAGGCCGGCGCGGGTGACCGTCACGCCCGAGGCCTCGGTGAACTTCACGACGATCCGGCCCGTCGGCGCGGTCGTCTGCAGGGAGAGCAGGTCGGCGGGGGCGGCGGCGAAGACGGCTGTCGTCGCGGTCATGGCCAGGGCGGCGGCGACGATGGCGAGCAGGACGAGACGGCGCATGGCGCGATCCCTTCGGGTGGGTTCCGTGTTTCACACGCGGGAACCGTATGATTATACTGGATCGGCGGTCCCGGGCACAACCGGGCCGCCGGTCCGCCATCCCGGAGGTCGCCATGCGCACGTTGCTGCTGGTCCCGTTGCTGGCCCTGCTGACGATCGTCCCGCTCGCCGTGGCGGGCGACGCTCCCGTCTCCCCGGCCGTCCTGCACGCCGCCGCCGCCCCGGACACGATCCACGGCGCCAAGGGGGACTACCTGATCGGCCCGCTGACCCGCGAGCAGTGGCTCGCCTTCGCGCCGCAGCTGCGCGAGGAGTACGCCGCGTACCAGCCGCAACCGGACCTGGTGGCCGCCCTGGCCGACGTGCCCCGTGACATCGTCCTGGTCTGCGTCCTGGGAACCTGGTGTGGCGACTCGCGCCGGGAGGTGCCGCGTCTCTGGAAGATCCTGGACGAGGCCGCCAATCCCGGGTTCACCCTGCTGATGTTCGCCGCCGGCCGCACCGGGGATCCCGACGCGGCCGCCTGGGAGAAGACCCACGGCGTCGTGCCGGGCTACCGCGCCCGGTTCGGCGCCGAGCGCGTGCCCACCATCGTCGTCCTGGAGGACGGCAGGGAGCTGGGCCGGATCGTCGAGACGCCCGAGGTCTCCCTGGAGGCCGACCTGGCGGCCATCCTCGACGTGCGGCCGTCGCCCCGCTGGCATTGATCCCGTCGGCGCCGGCCGCCGCGGCCGGCCCGTCCCCTGAACGGAGGTACCGCCGATGACCACCCGCGAGAAGCTGCAGGCCCTGCGCAAGCTGATGCGCCGCCTCAAGCTGGACGCCTACTACGTGCCGAGCGTCGATCCCCACCAGAGCGAGTACGTGCCGGCCTGCTGGCAGCGGCGCGCCTGGCTGAGCGGGTTCACCGGCTCGGCGGGCGACCTGCTGGTGACCCACCGGGCGGCCGGCCTGTGGACCGACTCGCGCTACTACCTGCAGGCGGAGCAGCAGCTGGCCGGCAGTGGCATCGAGCTGTTCCGGATGGGGATGCCGGGGGTGCCGTCCCTGGTGGAGCACGCCGGGCGGATCCTGCGCAAGGGACAGGTCCTGGGCGTGGACCCGCAGGTCTTCTCCCTCAGCGCGGCCGCCGACTTCGAGAAGGCCCTCTCCGCCCGGGGCGTGCGGGTCAAGTACGTCACGCCCAACCTGGTGGACGAGATCTGGACCGATCGCCCCGAGCCGTCGACGGCGCCGGTGCGGCTGCACGGGGCCCGGTACAGCGGCGAGAGCACGGCACGCAAGCTGACCCGCGTGCGCGAGGCGATGCGCACCGCCGGCGCCCGCGCCCATGTCCTGGGCGCCCTGGACGCCATCGCCTGGCTGCTGAACATCCGCAGCCGGGACATCGAGTACACGCCGGTGGCCATCGCCTACGCCGTGGTGACCGAGCGCGACGCGACCCTCTACGTGGACGAGCGGAAGGTCACCCCGGCCGTCCGGCGCGGCCTGGGCAAGGTCGTGCGGATCAAGCCCTACGACGCCGTCGCCGACGACCTGCGGCGGCTCGGCAAGCGACGCCTGCCGGTCCTGGTCGATCCCGCCACGACGAACCGCTGGGTGGCCGACCTGCTGCGCGGCTGCGAACTGGTCCGCGCCGAGTCGCCCGTGATGGCCATGAAGGCCGTCAAGAACGCCGTGCAGCAGCGGGGGATCCGCGCCGCCCACGTCCGCGACGGGGTGGCCATGGTCAAGTTCCTGCGCTGGCTGGAGGAGACCGTTCCCGGCGGCAAGGTCACGGAGATCTCCGCCGCCGACCGCCTGGCCGCCTTCCGGGCCGAGCAGGAGCACTTCCAGGACCTGAGCTTCGCCACGATCAGCGCCTACGGGCCCCACGGCGCCATCGTCCACTACAGCGCCACACCGGAGACCGACGTCCGGTTGCGCCCCCGGGGCGTCTACCTCATCGATTCGGGCGGGCAGTACCTGGACGGGACCACCGACATCACCCGGACCGTCGCCCTCGGTCCCGTCAGCGCGTACGCGCGCAGGATGTTCACCCTGGTCCTGAAGGGGCACATCAACCTGGCCCGCACCCCGTTCCCCCAGGGAACCAGCGGCCAGCGCCTGGAGATGCTGGCCCGCCAGCCGCTGCTCCTGCACGGCGCCAACTACGGTCACGGCACCGGTCACGGCGTGGGCCACTACCTGGGGGTCCACGAGGGGCCCATGAGCGTCTCGCCGCGCGACGTGCGCAACGTGCCGCTGCAGCCGGGACAGCTGCTCTCCATCGAGCCGGGCCACTACGAGGCAGGGAAGTTCGGCATCCGCATCGAGAACCTCTGCTTCGTCGTTCCCGATCCGGAGCACTCCACCGACGAGGTGGCGTGGTACCGGTGGGATCCGGTGACCCTCTGTCCCATCGACCTGGCGATGGTCGTCCCGGAGCTGCTCTCGCCCGAGGAGCGGCGGTGGCTGAACGACTACCACCGGCGGGTCTACCGGGAGCTGTCGCCTCACCTGGATCGCGTCCACCGGGCGTGGCTGAAGCGGGCCACGCGGCCGGTCTAGGCCATGGTTGCCGCCCACGCCGGTGAGCTGCTCGGCCTGGCGACGGCCCTGCTGTGGGCCTTCGCCGCCACGTTCTTCGGCATCGCCGGCCGGCGCTCCAACCCGACGCTGGTCAACGTCCTGCGCCTGCCCTCGGCGCTGCTGCTGCTGGGCGGCGCCTACTGGATGCTCCACGGGACGCCGTGGCCGACGGGCCTGGCGGCCCGCACCCACCTCTGGCTCGGGCTGAGCGGCCTGGTGGGGCTGGTCGTCGGCGACACCTTACTGTTCCACGCCATCGCCCTGGTCGGCCCGCGCCGGGCCATGCTGATGCTGGCCGCGACGCCGGCCTTCGCGGCCCTGGCGGCCTGGGGCCTGCTGGGGGAGACGATCTCCCCGGTCGGGATCGCCGGCATGGTGGTCGTCGCGGCGGGAATCGTCGTCGCCACCCTGGGCCGCGACGAGGGGGGCGGCGACTTCCACGGCCTGCCGCCGGCGGTCCTGCGGCGGGGGCTGATCGCCGCGCTGGTCTGCGCCCTCTGCTCCGGCCTGGGCAACGCCTTCGCCAAGCAGGGAATGGCCTTCGGCGCGTCCCTGGATCCCCTCGGTGCCACGCTCGTCCGGATGGGGTGGGCCAACCTGGGGATCGTGCTGCTGGCCGCGGGGCGTCGCTCGGCCCTGCGCGACCTGCCGGGGCTCCGCTCCCTCGCCGCGGCGTGGCCGGTGGCCGCCGGGGTCGTCCTGGGGCCGTTCCTGGGCATGTGGTCGGCCATCGCCGCCATCAAGCTGACCGAGACCGGTGTGGCGACGGTCCTGATGAACAGCGTCCCGGTGACGGTCCTGCTGCCGGCCTGGCTCTTCCATCGGGATCCGCCGTCGCGGGCGGCGGTGGCGGGGATCGTCCTGGTGCTGGCCGGCGGGGTCGTGCTGATGCTGCGGTGATCAGCGGGCCGTCTTCCGGCCCATGACGGCCAGGCGGGCCACCAGGCGTCGCCTCGTGGCGGCCGGAGGGCCGTCCCGGTCGGTCATCGCGGCCAGGGCGACCGTGAAGAAGGCCGGTGCACCCCGCTGCAGCAGCTCGCCGATCCGTCGGGGGCCATGGCGATCGACGACGGCGGATGCCAGCGCGTGCCCGACGGCATAGAACGGCCCGTTGCTGCGCAGCCCCTCGTTCACCAGGCCGTCCACCCCGTCGGGCACCGTCCCGGTCGCCAGCGAGTCCAGGCAGCTGCCCAGCAGCTCCCAGCCGCGACGAACCGCATCCGGTGCGGGCCAGCCGTCGGGGTGGCCGCCCACCAGGGTCGCCGTCCCCTCCAGCATGATCAGCGCCAGGATCTCGTGGAGCTTGCGGTCGGCTACCGAGGGCAGGTCCCACGCCAGCAGGTCGGAGAACCGCGGCACCTCCCCGGCGGCCGTGTCCCCGTGGACGGGACAGATCCGCTGCTGGACCTTGTGGAACGTCTCGTGGGTCACCGTCCGCAGCAGCAGGTCGTAGTCGTCCTTGAACTGGACGGCGTTGGTTCCCAGCCGGTCCCGGGTGGCCCAGGATCGGATCCCCCAGTTCACGCCCACGTCCAGGGTCACGGTGACGGGGACCGGCTCGGGCAGGTAGCGGCAGATCCTTCCCATGACCATCCGCTCCAGATCGGCGCGGTGGGTGTCGAGCTCCCGCAGCAGGCGCCGGTAACCGTCCAGGTGCTCCCGGACGTCGGCCATGCCGAAGGCGTGCCAGGGGTTCAGCCACAGCCAGAGCCGCAGGACGGGATCCCGGGACGAGGCGATCCGCAGGAAGCGGGCGTAGGAGTCGACCGTGGGCAAGGGCGGCGGCACGTAGCCCAGTGCGCGACGGTGCTCCAGCATGGCGACGACAGCGGGGTCGCTGGCCAGCGTGTCGGCGGCGGCTTCCGAGAGATCGCCCCGCGCGATGGCGGCGACCAGCGCGGCCAGTGGCGAGAGGTTCAGCTCCAGGCGCATGTCCCCGGGCGACGGGCCGGCCGGGGAAGCGGGGAACGGATTGCCCGCGAAGGTCAGCGGCTGGTCGGGGGCGATGGCCGCGATCGCCGCCAGGTTGCGCTCGCGGGCGCGCGCCAGCAGCAGGGCCGCGGCGACGAGGGAGTCGGGGCCGTCCGGGACGGGCAACTCGTCGGACGCGTCCACCAGCGGCGGCAGCATGCCGTAGAAGCCGCCGCCCAGGGCCGTGCGGATGCTGTCCCGCGCGGCCAGCTCCCGGATCCGCCGGGGAGGATCCAGGCGGGAGAGCTCGTCCAGCAGGAAGGCGAGGTCGTCCCCGTCCAGCATGTCCCGCAGGCGGGCGAGGCGCTGCCGGGAGACTGACGAGGCCAGGGAGCGGTCCAGCCGCGCCACGACGAGGTCGCCGGCGACAGGCACGCGCGGCGAGCCGGCGATGGTGGTCGGCGCCCACAGGACGGCTGCCAGCAGCGCCGGGACGATGGGGAGTGGAATTCGCCGTCGCGATGACACGGCGCGATCCTCCGGGCCAGGGAGAGCGGTTGACCGTTCAGACGGGAAGTACGTCGTCGCCGCACCGGGGTTGCCGGACCGCGCGGCCGGTCGCCGGGGGACACACGCTACCGCACGAACTCCACCTTCGCGTCCGTGAAGACCCAGTCGGCCGGGTCCGGGTGCTCTCCCTCGCGGGCCTCGATCCAGAGGGTGTTCGCGTCGGGCATCCGGATGAAGATGGTCACCGACGGCCATTCCGGGACGTAGCCGTAGGTCCGCCCGTCGGGTGTGACCTGGTCGAAGCGCCGGTTGAAGAGACCGTCGTCGTCGGGAGTGAAGAAGTAGGTGCCGCTGGCGATGGTCGGCACGGAGGTGCCGATGGAGAACACCAGCTGCGACGGGTGGGTGTGCGACCAGACCAGTGCCAGGTGGGGGTCCTCCGGCAGGTTCGGCGAGCCGGGATGGAACCACGCCCCGTGGGCGGTGCCCGGCACGTCCTGCATGTTGTAGCCGCCGGGATGGGGATCGTCGGGGATCGCCTCCCGGTTCACGCGGGCCATGAGCGCATCGCGCACCGGACCGTCCCGGTAGAGG
This sequence comes from uncultured Fibrobacteraceae bacterium, assembly GCA_964436825.1. GTDB lineage: Bacteria > Krumholzibacteriota > Krumholzibacteriia > LZORAL124-64-63 > LZORAL124-64-63 > CAYTEO01. Next base: position 24,168 of record CAYTEO010000004.1, read on the forward strand.
TCGACGAAGAACCGGGCGTAGGGGTAACCGTAGGAGTCGCTCCAGCGCGAGGGATTGGCGGACGGCCGGGGACCGTTCCTGCGGTCGTAGACCCCGAAATCGAGACCGTCCTGGCCGGGGTTGCCGCCCACGGTGCCCAGGCGTTCGCCGCCGGTCACGCGCAGGTCCAGGGAGCGCGACCAGCGGCGATAGGTCTCGCCGCCGGTGGTGTACTCGTCCTCCAGCCGCCATCCGCTGAAGTCGGTGGTGTCGCCGAACAGGTGCGGGTCCAGGGTCGTGATGTGGGCGAGCCTGCCCCAGAGGTCGTCGCAGATCTCGAAGTTCAGCTCGTAATCGGTGATGCCGGCCACCAGCTGCTCCGAGGCGACCACGCTGGTGATCCTCACGTCGCCGGGCGCATACAGCTCCAGCTCGTAGGTCACGGTGCCGCCGGGCGGGACGGTGATGGTGATACCACCGTGGTCGGAGGGGAAGACGTGGCCGGGGGGGTCAGGTTGCCCAGGGGCTCGACGGCGGCGATCGAGTCGAGGGAGACGACGTGGTGGGTGAAGACGGGGCCCTCGGGACACCCGTCGTCGCCGTCCGGGCCGCAGCCGGTCATCACCGACGCCGCCGTCAGCAGGACGAGCACGGTGGTCGCGTGGCGCAAGATCTCCTCCCTGGTCGAGGCGTCCCAGCGGCGAGGATGGGGGAGGTCCGAGGGGAGAGTCAACGGCGAAACCGGCAGGGCCCACGGGAGATGTGCCGACGGTCGATCCGTCGGCCGCTAGCGCACCAGGACCACGCTCCGCCTGTCGGATGTCGTCGCCGCGTCCAGGCGGAAGACATAGACGCCGCCGGCCACCTCTTGCCCGGAGCCGTCCCGCCCGTCCCATTCCAGCACCCGCGTCCCCGCCGGCAGCTCGCCCCGCCACAGCGTCCGCACCAGGCGGCCGGCCAGGTCGTGGACCGTCAGCGCCACGGCACCGGGGCGCAGGACCGTCACCGGGATCGCGACCCGCGGGTTGAAGGGGTTGGGATAGGGATCGCCCAGCAGGACAGGCGCCGGGGGAGCACCGTCCGGGGCGGCGGAGAGGGGATCGTCCCACCGTCCCACGTGGGACGAGGCCAGGGTGTCGGCCCAGGTGAAGTCGCCGCCGGCCCAGACGGCCGCGCCGCTGCCCAGGACGGCCCGCACCAGGCCGTTGACCCCGCCGTCCAGGGGCGACCAGCCGGTCCCGTCGAACAGGGCGATCCGCCGCAGCGCGGTCGTGCCAGAGCCGGTGAAGTCGCCGCCGCAGACCAGGCGGTTGCCCCACGGTGCCAGCGCGACGACGGCCGTCCCGTCCAGCCCGTCGCCCAGACCGAACCAGCCGGTGCCGTTCCAGGCGGCGACGATCGGCGCGGGGGAGGAGAAGACGCCACCGGCGACGAGCTGGCCGTTCCAGACGGACAGGGCGTAGACGGTGCCGTCGGCGCCGCCGCCCAGCGGGCGCCACGCCGTGCCGTCCCAGGCGGCGATCCGGGAGGCGGCGACGGTCGTTCCCGAGGGATCGCTGATCGAGGTGAACGCCCCCCCGGCCACCAGCTCGCCGCCGAACGACGCGAGGGCGAAGACGTCGCCCCCGAAGCCGACGCCGGTGACCGCCTGCCAGCCGCTGCCGTCGAACCGGACGACGAAGCCGCTGCCGGCCGCCCACAGGACCGTGTCCTGGACGCAGAGGGCCAGCACGTCGCTCCAGGCCCAGGCCGCGGGGTCGCCCAGGGGTCGCCAGCCCGCCCCGTCCCAGGCGGCGACGTAGCGGACCGGCGTCCCGCCGGCGCTGGTGAACAGGCCGCCGGCCACCAGCTCGTCCCGCCAGACGGCCAGGGCGCTGACCCGCCCGTTCATCCCGCCGGCCAGGTTGCGCCACCCCGCGCTGTCCCAGCGGGCGATCCCCCAGGCGCTGTCCTGTCCCGCCAGGATGAACTGCCCGCCGGCGTGGATCTCGTCGTTCCACAGGCAGAGGGCGTCGATCCGGTCGTCGAGGCCCTGCCCGCCCGGCGGCGGGGCGAAGGCGTCGGCCCATCCGCCCACCGCGGCACCGGCGGCCGGCAGCAGGCCGAGCGCCAGGGAGAACAGGACCGTTGCGACGCGACGTCTCATCGGTCGCTCTCCTCCCGTACCGCCAGGGTCCCCTCGGGAACCAGGTGGACCGTCTGGGTGGGGAAGGCGATCGACAGGCCCAGCTCCTCCACGATGTCCATGATGGCCAGGTTGATCTCCTGGCGGACCGTCAGGTGCTGTTCCCAGTCGGTCGTCGTCGTGAAGTAGTAGACCAGCAGATCCAGGCTCGAGGGGCCGAAATCGGTGAACTTGACCAGCATGAACTCCTGGTGGACGTCGGGGTGGCCGCGCAGCAGCGCCTCGACGCGGGCGATCAGCTCGCGCATCCGCTCCGGGGTCGTGTCGTAGGTCACACCGACGGTCAGCTTGACCCGCCGTTTCGGCATCAGCGAGTGGTTCTCCACCGTGGCGTTGGCCAGGGTCTGGTTGGGGACCGAGACCACGGTCTTGGCGAAGGTCCGGACCCGCGTGGAGCGCAGGCCGATCTCCTCGACGACACCGTTGGTCCCGTTGAAGGTGATCCAGTCGCCGGGCCGGAACGGCCGGTCGGCCAGGATCGTCACCCCTCCGAAGAGGTTGGCGATGGTGTCCTTGGCCGCCAGGGCGAAGGCGAAGCCGCCCAGTCCCAGCCCGGCCAGCAGGCCCGAGACCGAGTAGCCCAGGTTCTGGGCCGCCAGGACGAAGGCCATCACGCTCACGAGCAGCTTGGCGGCCTTGCGGAACAGGGGCACGAGGCTGTCGTCGACCAGGGTGTCGGAGCGGCGGGCCATCTCCGACAGCAGGACGGCCGCCGCGTCGACCAGCCGGAACAGCCCCCACGCCACGATGACCGTCACCAGCGCCTTGAACAGCCGGCCGCTCGCCGCGGCGATCTCCAGCTTCCCGGCCGCCAGCACCTGCAGCGCCAGGTAGAAGCCGCTGAGCGCGACGATCGCTCCCAGCGGACCGAGGATCGCCTTGACCGCCAGGTCGTCGGCCTTGGTCTCGGTGCGTGACGCCATGGCCATCAGCCGGCGGTTCAACCAGGAGAGCAGGACGGCGCGGACGATCTGGGCGCCGACCAGGTAGATGAAGGCCAGGACGACCTGGCCGACCGTCCACGGGCCGAGGGAGTGCTGCCACAGGGCGATCAGGTCGCTCACGGTCACCTCCGGGGCTGGGGTTCCGTTGAGAGTCTAGTCGACGTCGCCCTGCCGGTCCACGCCGGTCGTGTCGCCGCCTGCCTCCTCGTCGTCGCCGGCCGGGGCGTCCGGGGGCAGGGCGTCACAGACCCGCAGGAGCTGCCGGGCGGTCTCCAGCAGGGCGGAGCGCTCGTCGGCCGGGCGGCTGGATGCGGCCAGGACCTGCAGGAAGGAGGCGGCCCGGCGCCGCACGGCCGAGACCGGGACCGGCAGCTGGTCGGCCGCGAAGCCGAACGGGAAGGTCCGCCGTCCCTGGCGGAGGCCGCGCTCCAGGGCGTCGGCGGCCAGCAGGGGGCGATCGGCGGCGATGGCGGTCAACGCCAGGTACACCCAGGCCTGGGCAGGCGGTCCCCAGAACAGCAGCCGTGCCCCGCCGTCGGCGAAGACGATCGCCTCGGGCGGCACCGATCCCAGGTCGGTCGTCCAGCGGATCTCCTGCCCCGGGGCCGCCAGCAGGGCCGGTCCCCACCGGCCGCCCAGGGCTTCGTGGAGGAAGGTGGGACGGGGCAGGTCGGCGTCGGCGGCGTCGCGCCGGAAGTCGATCTGCAGCAGGGTGACCCGTGGCGCCTGCCCCGGCGGGACGCTCCGCAGGGCGGCCGCGGCGGCGTGGGCGACGGCGGCGCGGCGGACCAGCGGGTCGGCAGGCGTTCCGTCGGGAGCGCGCCGCTGGATCCGCACCGTCATGCCCATCCAGGTCAGCAGGGCGACCGTGGCGGCGGCCAGCACGATCCACTGCCGCTGGGGCCGGGTGGGGACCAGGGCCGGCACGATCGCGCCGCTGAGCGCCAGGGCGGCCGGGACGACGGCGGCCAGGGCGAGCCACGGCGCCACGCGCGTCTGCAGCGGCAGGGCCGGCGCCAGGATCAGCAGGGCCGCACCGAGCAGCAGTGCCGGCAGTCGATCCGCCACCTGCCACCGCCGCCACGCCCAGGCGCTCCAGAGCAGCCAGACCGACAGGCCGGCAAGCCCGATGGCGAAGGTGAACCGCGTCGTCAGCACCGGTCCCGGCGAGGCGAGCCACCAGCCGTGCTGGGCCAGGTTGACCGGCACCGCCGCGAGCGACAGCGCGAACTCGCCGCTCGGGCCGTGGTCGAAGCCGCGCCAGAGGAGCCACCCTTCCGCGATCGCCACCGGCAGCAGCAGCAGCCCGGCCAGCCGGGCCCGGCGCGCCGCCGCGCCGTCGGCCAGGCGCGACGTCGCCAGCAGGCCCGCCGGCAGCAGCAGGGCACTCTCCTTCGAGAGGATGGCCGCCCCCCCGGCCAGGATCGCCGCGGCCACGGCGAGGCGGCCACCGGCGAGCAGCCGCTCGACCGCGACCAGCAGCAGGGCCAGCCCCAGCAGTTCCTGCACCCCCGCCGCCCAGCGCAACGGCGTGAAGGCCAGCGGCGAGGCGGCCACCAGCAGGCCGGCCGCCAGGGCCGCCGCCGCCGGCAGCCGCAGCAGTCGACCGATGCGCACGGTCAGTCCGGCGCAGAGGGCGAACAGCAGCAGGCGGGTCCAGGCCCAGGGATGGGGATCGAGACCCGCCACCGGCCACATGAGGTCCCAGTAGAGGTGGCGGCTCAGCCAGCGGGCGGGCGGGCCTGCGACGTGGCGCAGGCCGGCCGCGCCGGCCAGCAGCTCCCAGTCGTCGGCGTTCCACCAGGCGCCGAGGGCCGGCAGACGCCCCAGCAGCGCGGCCGCTGCCGCGGCCAGCGGCAGCCAGCGGTCGGCCGGGTCGGTCCGGTGTCTGGTCTCCCACGTCGTCGCCATGAGCCTCGTTCCGGAAACTTGAAGGACGGGACGGTGTTGTCGTATCCTGTCTCCCCGCCGCCGCGCCGGCGGCGGGTGCGCCGAACATAGATGCTGCAGGAGGCGGGAGCAACCGTCGGCCCGCCGCCAACCGAGGAGATCGACGTGACCCGAACGGCCAGGTACCTCATCCTCCTGTCGCTAGCCGCGCTGCTGCCGGCGTCCCTGCTGCTGCCCGGCTGCGGCGCCGATGCCCCCGGCCCGGTCCAGATGAGCGCCACCGAGCGCGACGACTGGGAGATCCGGCTGGTGGAGATGCGCATCGACAAGAACGAGCGGTTCCGTGACCCCAAGCAGTCGCCCCTGCCGCCGGACCAGATCCCCGTCTTCCGCGGGCTGAACTACTTCTACCCCGCCCCCGGGTTCCGCTGGCGCGTCCGGTTCGAGCCCGAGGCCAGTCCCGACACCGTCCTGCTCGAGAAGGCCAAGGGCCGCCGCGTCCCCTACGTCCGCCGGGGCAGGGTCCGCTTCAAGCACGAGGGGAAGGTCTACTCGCTCCGGGTCTACGGACCGGCCGACACCACGGAAGGCGACTACCTCTGGCTGCCGTTCTACGACAAGACCAACGGCAAGCTGACCTACGCCGGCGGTCGCTACCTGGACCTGACCGTCGACGAGGACGGGCTGGTCGATCTGGACTTCAACTTCGCCTACAACCCGTTGTGCGACTACAACCACCAGCGGTACGACTGCACCCTGCCCCCCGAGGAGAACCGCCTGCCTTTCGAGGTCCTGGCGGGGGAGAAGGAGTACAGTCTCGTTGAGTGATCCCTCCCGGAGAAGGCGATGTTGACGGCCGCGGGCCACGCGCTCGCGGCCGTCGGCCACGCCCTGGCCGCCGCCCTGCCCTGGATCCTCTACTTCCTGTGGGCCGCCGCCCTGCTGGCCGCGCCGCTGCTGACCTGGCTCGGCCTGGGCGGCAACTTCGCCATCGTCGGCCTGGGGCTGCTGCACGGCCTGGTGACCGGCTTCGATCCCGTCGGCTGGCGCCTGCTGCTGTTCCTGCTGGGGCTGGTCGTCCTGGGCGAGGTCGTCGAGTCGCTGCTGGGGACCTTGTACGTGGCCCGCAGGGGGGCGTCGCGGTGGGGCGTCCTCGGCGCCTTCGCGGGCGGGCTGCTCGGGGCGGCGGTCGGCAGCTCGGTTGCGCCGCTGGTGGGGACGATCCTCGGCTCGATCGTCGGCTCCTGGGCCGGGGCGGTCCTGGGCGAGTACTGGCGGCAGCGGCGCCTGGCCCCGAGCCTGCGCGTGGGCGGCCATGCCTTCGTCGGGAAGATGGCGGCCCTGCTGGTCAAGCAGGGGATCGGGGTGGGGATGATCGTGGTGCTGCTGCGCAGGGGGTGGCCGGTGTAGCCAGGGCCCCTGTCCGGTCGGGCCTGGACTCATACCAGATCAGTATGGTATAGTATAGGCCTCTCTCGATACTGCACGATAGCGGGGCCCAGAGGCCGAACGCTCCGGTGGCACGGAACGGACGTGCGGGTGCCGGGGATCGTCGCTCCCGCGGCCCCCGAACGCCCGGAGGCCTCGCCCATGGCTGATCGTTATCCATCCCGTCTCCTGATCCAACGGACGCTCATCGCCGCTGTCGCCCTTCTGCTGACCGTCCCGGCGGGCAGGGCGACGGCACAGGACTGCCTCGACTACGCCGCGGCCGGCGTCTACTTGCTGCGGCTGGAGGCCGGGCCGGCACGGGCGACCGGCAGTGTGGTGCTGGTCAGGTAGGTTCGCCGGCCGACACGGCGCAGGGGCGGCCGGCTACATCCCGTCCCGCTGCCCCCACGCCATCTCCCGGTTCGCCGCCACCCCCCAGCCGTCCCGTCCCACGGCGATCAGTCCCAGCGAGTACTCCGCCGGGAACTCCGCGCAGGCCTGCCTGACCGCGTCGCGGGCCGAGAGCCCGGCCTCCATCAACGCGTAGACGGTGCGGGCCATCTGGTGGCGGATGATCTCCTCGCCGAAGCCGGTGCAGGCCACCGCGCCGGCCGGTCCCGCGTAGCAGCCGCAACCGTAGACCGGCACGTCGCCCACCCGGCCGTCGAGGGTGATGGAGGTGCCGCCGGTACTGATGGTCGCGGCGAATCGACCGTCGGCGTCGCGTACCACGGTGGCCACGGTGTCGCCCGTCTCGGGGTCGTCGGACCAGGCAAGCGTGTCGGCGGGCGTGGGGGGCGGGCCGGGGAAGTTCCACGCGGCGCGCCAGTCGAACGTGTCGTAGCCGCCGCCGGCCTCCCCGCGCAGCAGCCGCGCGATGCGGCGGCGGTACTTGGCCACCGCCTCGGGGCAGGTCGGCACCACGTCCGCGAAGCCCATCCGGTGGGCGAAGCGGGTCGCACCGTCGCCGGCCAGCAGCCGGTGCGGGGTGTCCAGGACGGCCCTGGCCACCAGGATGGGGTTGCGGACCCGCTCGATGACCGCCACCGCCGCGTACTCGCCGTCGCCGGTCATCAGGGCGGCGTCCATCTGGATCGTCTCGCCGTCCAGGCGGATGTTGGCGCCGGTGCCGGCGTTGAACAGGGGGTCGTTCTCCAGGGCGACCGTCCCCGCCAGGGCGGCGTCCAGGGCCGTCGCGCCTCCCTGCAAGGCGGCCGCGGCGCTGTCGGCGGCGGCCTGGGCGTGGGGCGTCCAGGAGGCCGGCGAACCGACCCCGCCGTGGGTGACGACGATCCCGCCGTCGGGCACCGCTCCGCCGGCCAGGGTCGGCAGGTGGGTACCGGGCAGGGGGGCCTGGTCGGGGAGCTTCTGGCAGCCGGCCAGCGGGAGGACGGCCAGCAGGACGACGAGCACGGCACGCGAAGGCGCACGACGGGACATGGATCGACCTCCGGGGCTCAGAAACGGCGTGACACGGTCCAGGTGACCGCCAGCAGCGAGGCCCAGACGTCCAGGTCGCCGCCGGCGAAGCCACTGTAGCCGCAGCGGGGCGTGACGGTCCAGCGGTCGTTCAGCGGCACGTCCCAGCCCAGACCCAGCAGGACGGTCGGTCCGTCGTCGGTGCCGCCGTGCACCGTGCCGCGCTCCTGGTAGACGACCCGCGCGATCCCCAGCCCGTAGCCCAGGCGCAGGAACAGGCCGCGCCCGCCGGGATGCCAGCTCAGCGCCGGGACCAGCAGCAGCATGTCCAGGTGGGCGTCGCCGAGCGCGTCGTCGGCGCCGCGGGACCAGGCCGTGACCTCCAGGCCGGCCCCCAGCGTCGGCAGCAGGCGGTTCTCCACGACCAGCCGCAGCAGCAGACCGTTCTCCCGGTCGTAGAGCCGGGGCAGCCGGTCCTGGTCCTCGAAGACGCGCAGGGTGTTGTCAGACAGCCGGCCACCGCCCCAGCCCAGGCCCAGGCCCAGGGACCAGTCGCCGGGGACGGCGGCGATGGCAGGCCGCGGCAGCGCGGCCGACGCCAGCAGGACGACCAGCGGCAGGAGAGCGACGGCGCGGCCAAGTCGCGTTGACATCACGATCGCTTTCCGGGCAGGATGAAAGCGGTTTCGCATCAGTATCGCTTTTCCAGGTCGACATCATGTGACGTATCGATCGTCACGGAGACTGTAATGAATCGCCCTCATCGCCGATTCTGGCACACCGTCGTGGCGGTGTCCACGGCCCTGCTGGTCGTGGTCGCCGTCGTGGCGATGGCGATCCGCGGACGGCACGACGACGGGCCCAGGACCATCGACCTCTCCCGCCTGCCCCGGCACCTGCCCTACGCGTTCCGTCTTCCGAGAACCACCTACCGTTACACCTTTCGACAAGGCTACAATTACCTGTTCACGCGGGACGAGTCCGGCACGGTCAGGTCGTACTCGTTCAACGATGTGGGCCTGGTGGCGGACCGCTGGCGGGGCAAGCGATTCGAGGATCTCTGGCAGCACAATCCGCCACCCGCTTCGGACCGGTCTCGCAGGCGCGTCTCTCCCTCGCCCACGACGTGGACGGAGACGGCCGCACGGATGTCCTGCTGGCGCTCTCCACACCCGACGGCAGCGAGTGACTGGTGGAGGGGCTGGACCGGGACAGCAGCACCGTCCTGTCCCGCGTGACGTTGACCGGTGGGCCTGACCTGCGCGAGGACGGCCGCTGGGACGGACTGTATCACGTGGTGGGACTGGACGAGGTGCCGGCAGGGGGTGAGACGGTTCGCGCCTGCATCATGATCGTCCTGGCCGGTCACGATCGGGTTCCCCGCGGTGCCCTGGCGGTGGCGGTGGATGACGGCCGTGTTCTCTGGGAGTACAGGATGGGCGCGAAGCCCGCCCTGGAGTACACCTTCCTCGCCGACCTGGACGGCGACGGCCGTCGTGAGCTGCTGGTGGCGATCAAGGACAGGGTCCGCGACCACGGCGCCCTGCTGGTCCTGGACCCCGCTTCCGGACGGCAGAGGACCGCACTGGTGTGGCCCCAGGGTCTGGTCGGGCCTGTCCTGGTGCCGGGAGGGGACGGACCCGCAGAGCTGCTGGTCTCCTCCTGGGACGGTGATCTGCATCTGTTCCGCTGGGACGGCGGCCCACCGCCCTGGCTGCCGCTCCCGCCCGCCCTGCTGGTCGCGATCGGCGCCTGGTGGTATCTGCGTCGACGCCGCCGCAGCAGCAGCGTGGCGCGCATGGCGCGACGCCAGCTGCTGGCGTCGCTACGCCTGGCCAACCATGGCGCCACGGGACAGGCCCACGCGCTGCAGGCCTATGTGGGTCTGCTGCGGATCGCCGCCTCCGGGAGGGGGGACGAGGAGCGGCTCCGCCGGCGCCTCGCCGACCGCGCGGCGGACCTGCTGGACGGGACGCTGCCCGAGCTGCGCGAGCAGCTGGACATGGCCCGGCTGGCCGGCCTGGACGAGCACGAGATCGCCCTGGCGGAGGCCTGCGCGGCGCGGATCGAGGAGCTTGTACAGGAGACGGAGGCGGCGCCGACGGTTGCGCGCTGCCGTGCCGTCGCCGACGAGCTGGCGGGACAGGCGGATCGCCTGGCGGGGCACCTGCGTGCCCTGCGGCGGGAGATCCTGCGCGGCTTCCGTACCGACCCCGCGGCGGTACAGCGGCGGGTCCTGGACGCGCACGCCGCCATGATCGAGAAGGACGGCGTGACGCTGGATGCCCCCGATCCCCGGGTTCCGCCGGTGGCGGTGGCGCCGGAGGACCTGACCTTCATCCTGGATAACCTGGTGGCCAACGCCCTGCAGGCCATGGCCGGCGGCGCGACGCGGCGGTTGTCGTTGACGTGGGAGGCCGCTGGGGAGAGGGTGGTCTGCCGCGTGGCGGACACCGGCTGCGGCCTGCCGCGTGATCTGTGGGAGCGTGCCCTGGACACCACTTTCTCCACGCGCGAGGGCGGCGGGACGGGCCTGCCGGCCTCGCGGGAGAAGCTGCGGGCCTGTGGGGGCAGCCTGGAGATCGAGAGCAGCGAGGTGGGTCGGGGGACGGTCTTCGTCCTGACCCTGCCGGTCGTGGAGGAGGGGGCGGCGTAACCGTGCCGCGGCAGAAGGGGGGAGAACGCGATGACGAACGGGACGTCCCGCCCGCGCGTCCTGCTGGTGGACGACGACCGGGCCTTCTGGGAGGACCTGGCCCTCTACCTGGAGGCGGACCACGAGCTGTTCTTCGCACCGGACCCGCTCGCCCAGCGGCGCGACGGGCGCCGCTCCCGCGGCGACCTGGTCCACGCCGACCCAGCCATGGCCCGCCTCCTGGACCACCTGGCCGCGGTGGCCGCCACCGACACCACCGTCCTGCTGACCGGCGAGAGCGGCACCGGCAAGGAGATGGTGGCCCGCTGGATCCACGAGCGCAGCGGGCGTGCCGACGGTCCCTTCTGGGCGGTCCACTGCGCGGCCCTGCCGGAGAACCTGATCGAGAGCGAGCTGTTCGGCCACGTCCGCGGTGCGTTCACCGGCGCGGACCGCGACCACGCCGGCGCCTTCGACCTGGCCCGGGGCGGCACGCTGCTGCTGGACGAGATCGGCGAGGCGCCCATGGCCGTGCAGGTGAAGCTGCTGCGGGTGCTGGAGAACCGGGAGTACAAGCGGGTGGGCGGGGAACGGATGCTGCGGACCGACGTCCGCCTGGTCTGCGCCACGCGCCGGGACCTGCGCCGGGAGGTGGCCGCCGGCCGTTTCCGCGACGACCTCTTCTACCGCATCAGCGTGGTGCAGGTGGAACTGCCGCCGTTGCGCGTGCGCCGCGGGGACATCCCGCGGCTGGCCGAGCACTTCGTCCGCCTCTACGCCGCACAGCTCGGCAAGCCGCTGGTGGGCCTGACAGAGGCGGCCCTGCAGGACCTGGCGGGCCGCTCCTGGCCCGGCAACGTGCGCGAGTTGCGCAACGTCATCGAGCGGGCCGTCATCGTGGCGCGCGGCGACCGGGTGACCCTGGCCGACCTGGCCGTCCCCTCCACCCTGACCGCCGCCGCGGACTTTCCGCACTACGAGTCCCTCAAGCAGGCCACGCAGCTCGAGTTCGACACGGGCTACATGCTGGAACTGATGATCCGCGCCCGGGGCAACGTCATCCGCGCCTCGGAGCTGAGCGGCCTGTCGCGGACCTCCATCTACCGGCTGCTGGACCGCACCGGCTTGCGCGAGAAGTTCGAGACCGGATATTTCAAGCGCCGGCCCGTCGAGGGAGACGCCTGCGAGGAGGAAAACGATGAAGGACAGGGTGTCGCGGTTTCGTGAGTATCGCCAGCGCATGAACGAGCGCATCCTGGCACGTGGCACCCTGACCACGCGCCGCTTCTTCAACCTGGACACGCGCTGCTACGAGGACGGCGCCCTGGACGCCCGGACCAAGGAGATGCTGGGCCTGGTCGCCTCGCTGGTCCTGCGGTGCGACGACTGTGTGGCCTACCACCTGATTCGCTGCGTCGAGGAGGGCGTGACGGAATCGGAGCTGATGGAAGTCCTCGACGTCGGTCTGATCGTCGGTGGCTCCATCGTCATTCCCCACCTCCGCCGTGCCCACGAGCTCCTCACGGAACTCACCGGCGGCGACTGAACTCATCCCCAGGTGAAAGAGATGACGACGGGGAAGGCGGGGTGTCCGGCCCCGTTCCCGATAGCCGTCCCGCCCGTGCGACCGGGTCAGTCGTCGCCGTGGTAGAGGGAGAGGAAGCGCCGGTAGAGGCGCCAGCGGTAGAGGATCGTCTCCGTGTAGCGGACCGTCTCGTCGCCGCGGTAGTAGCCGTAGCGGGTGCTGCGGTAGCTGGCGCGGTCGCGCTTGCGGCGCAGGCCGACGACGACGTTGCCCTCCCACCGGTTGGGATCCAGCCCCAGGTCCATGGCCAGCCGCCGGGCGTCGTTCATGTGGCCGCGCCCGGCGTGGTAGGTGGCGATGGTGAAGGCGAGCCGGTCCGTGGAGTCCAGGTAGGCGTAGCCCCGGTACAGGGAGGTCAGCTGGCGGACGCCCTCGCGGATGTTGACCTCGGGATCGAGCAGGGCGGTCGTGTCGGCATCGGCGAAGCGGGGCAGGACCTGCATCAGGCCGACGGCGCCGGCGTCGCTGCGGGCGGTGGGATCGAAGTGGGATTCCTGCTGGATGAGGGCGGCCACCAGCAGCCAGTCCAGTTCCGTCCCGAGGCACTCCCGGCGGATGATGTCGTCCCATGGCGAGATCCGCCCGCAGCGGTCCGGCCGCAGGGAGGCCTGGCGGTAGTAGCGGACCTGGGCCGGATCCTCGAAGTAGCGGGCCATCAGCGTTCCCAGGGATTGGCTGCGGCGCGGTCCCTCCACGCCCATGCGGTAGTGGCGGCGGAGGAAACGGTCGACGGCGTCGCGCAGTTGCGGGGCGTTGGCGCGCAGCAGCCAGCCCACCGGCATGATGTCGGTCAGCACCGCGCCGACGGTGACACGGCCGGTGACGGCGCGGGCGGCCCGCAGCGACAGGTCGGTCGTCGCCACGGCCGGGATCTCGCCCCGGGCCAGGCGCAGCAGCAGGAGCTCCTCGGTGACGTCAGGCGGTTCCTTGACCAGCAGCAGGTCGGTCCCGCCGTCGCGCAGCCGGCGCAGGGCCGGCAGCAGGGGGGACCAGGCAGGGACGTGGACGGTCACCCCGTCCAGCGAGGTGATGGTCGGGGCGCCGGCCGGGTCCGCCTGTACGGCCACCACGCCGCGCGTGTGGGCGTAGTTGTAGCTCCAGGCGCCGTAGCGTTTCCAGGAGTTGACGGCGGGCCGGCCGCCGGCCACCAGGTCGCCGGCGCCCTCGGCCAGCAGGGTCAGGGGGTCCTCCCCCGGCCCCGGCAGGACGACCTCGAGGCGCAGGTTCAGGTTCCCGGCGAAGGCGCGGGCCAGTTCCACCTCGAAGCCGGTATCCTCGCCCCGGAAGATCATGCAGCGGGTGGGGCCGGGGCAGGTGATGAGCCGCAGGATCCCCTCGCGCTGGATGTCCGGCAGGTCGCGGACGACCGGCATCGTCGGCTCGGGCAGGTCGATCGCGCCGCCCGGCGGCGGGAGCGTGCCGGCGTCGTCCACGCGCTCGGCACAGCCGCCCAGGACCAGCAGGACTGCCAGCAGGAGCGCTCCCCTGCCGGAGGCGGACCGGGAGCGGCGCCCGTGCCTGGAGCCGTGTCGTCGGGGGAGAGGCGTCATGATGGAGGATGGTCGGGGATGGCCGGGTCGCGTGTCAACGGTTGTGCCCCGGAAAATGTGTCCGGCCTCTTTCCCTTGGCCCCGGCGGCGTCGCTGCCCTATCGTCGTCCCGCACGCCAGCAAGGAGCCGATCATGGACGACATCCGCGTCTACACCGGGACCCTGATCGCCGACCTGAGGTTGCCGTGGGCCGAGAGCCTGAAGGAGCGCCGCCAGGCGTTGAGGGGGGTCCTGGACCGGTTGCGCCGCGAGGAGTTCGGGGTGGCCCAGGTGGGACCCGCCGAGCTGCGCCAGCGGGTCTTCCTTGCCATCACGGCCGTCTCGGGCGATCCTGGCGTGCTCGAGGAGCGGCTCGACGCCGCCGAGCGGATCCTGTTCCGCAGCGAGTTCGAGGTGGGCTCGGTCCGGCGTGAGACGAGTGCCTGGACCGGGTCCTCCCTGGCGTGACCCGGATCCACGCTGCAGCGGAGAGGTCTCCTGCAATGCCCCTGATCGACCTGACCCACACCATCCGGAGCGGCATGCCGGTCTATCCGGGCGATCCCACGTCGCCGGCGATCGTCCGCGAGAGCGAGCACGGGGCCGGCAGCCATCAGTCGTCGTCGGTGCGGCTGGGCTGTCACACCGGCACCCACATCGATCTGCCTCTGCACTTCCGGGCCGGGGAGCCGTCTCTGGAGGCGTTCCCGGCGGAGCGCTGCGTCGGCCCGGCCGTGGTGGTCGACGCGCCGGAAGGGGAGATCCCGGCGTCGGTCCTGGACGGGATCGACCTGGCGGGGATCGACTTCGTCCTGCTGCGCACCGGCTGGGAGCGGCACTGGGGCGGCGACCGCTACTACGACGGCTGGCCGTTCCTGGCGCCGGCGCTGGCCGAGCGGCTGGCGGCGGCGCGGCTCAAGGGGGTGGGGCTCGACACGCCCAGCATCGACCCGGGCGATTCCGAGACCTGCCACCGCCTGCTGGCGGCGGCGGGGATGATCAACATCGAGAACCTGGCCCACCTGCAGAGGCTGCCGGTGGGCCGGCCGGTGCGACTGTGGGTCCTGCCCCTGCGGCTCGACGGTGCGGAGGCCTCGCCGGTGCGGGCCGTGGCGGAGGTCGGATGAACGGTCCTTGGGCATGGAGGGAGCGGTGCTGACCCAGCTGCTGCTGTTCGCGGTGGGCATCGTCGTCCTGCTGGCCGGCGCCTGGGCGCTGGTCCGGGGCGGGTCGCGCCTGGCCACCCTGCTGGGAGTGCCGCCGGTGGTGATCGGCCTGACGATCGTCGCCTGGGGAACCTCCGCGCCGGAGCTGGTCGTCTCGCTGGCGGCGGCGCTGCGCGGCAACGGACAGATCATGCTGGGCAACGTCATCGGCTCGAACCAGGCAAACATCGGCCTGATCCTGGGCGCGGCGGCGCTGCTGATGCGCCCCGGCATCGACCGGCGGCTCCTGCGGTTCGACCTGCCGTTCCTGCTGGCGTCCACGCTCGTCTTCTCGCTGATGCTCCTGGACGGGGCGCTCGGCCGGTGGGAGGGGCTGGTCCTGCTGGCCGGGTTCGCCGCGATCACCGTCCACACCCTGGGTGCGGCCCGGCGCGGGGAGATCGAGGTGCCGGCCGATGAGGTGCCCAGTGCCGGGATGGGGGTACCGCTCAGCGGCCTGATGGTCCTGGCGGGCGGCGGGCTGCTCGGGCTGGGGGGACACCTGATCGTCGCCAACGCCGAGCAGATCGCCCGTGGCCTGGGCGTCAGCGAGATGGTCATCGGCCTGACCCTGGTGGCCATCGGGACGAGCCTGCCCGAGATGGCGGCCACCCTGGTGGCGGTCTGGCACGGCGAGAGCGGGATCGCCATGGGCAACGTGGTCGGCTCCAACCTGTTCAACCTGCTGGCGGTAGGCGGGCTGGTGCCGGTCGTCCAGCCGATCCTGACGCCGGGGACCGTGGTCCACCGCGAGGTCCCGGCGATGCTGGCCATGACGCTGGTCATGGCGCTGCTGATGAACCGGCGCCGGACCTTCCCGCGTGCCGGAGGTGTCCTGCTGCTGCTGTTGTATGCTATCCTGATGACCTGGCAGGCACGCCTCTGGCCCTGACGACGAGGAGTCGCGCGTTGGTGGATGCCCGGTCGAACGACGGACGTGTTCCGACCCAGGAGGAACGCCGCGGCCTGATGGGCCTGGCGCGCCGGATCGCCAAGGCCGGCTACGCCTCCCGCCGCGTCGCCGAGGAGATCGTGCGCGCCGGCAGGGTCCAGGTGGACGGCCAGCGCATCCTGGATCCCTACCTGGGGGTCCCCGAGGACGTGGAGATCGCCGTCGACGGCCAGGTGCTGCAGGAGGTGGCCCGGGTCTACTTCGCCTTCTACAAGCCGCTGGGAGTGACGACGAATCCCACCGTCGGCCAGCGCGGTCGTCTGGTCTCCGAGTTCCTGCCCTCCGACATCACCGGCCTGCGCCCGGCCGGCCGGCTGGACCTGGGCACGACGGGCCTGCTGCTGATCTCCAACGACAACCGCTGGAACGGCCTGGCCGCCGCCGGCAACGGGCACGAGAAGGAGTTCCTGTTGCGGGTGGCCGGCGAGATCAGCGACCTGCAGCTCGACCTGATCGCCTCCGGCGTCCAGATCCACAAGGTGGGGACGGTCCAGCCGACGCTGGTCAAGCTGGAGGCCCGCAACGTCCACAACTCTGTCATCAAGATAGCCCTGCGGGAGGGGAAGGTGCGCCAGCTCCGCGCCCTCTGCCAGGCCCTCCGCCTGGAACTGAAGGGGTTGCACCGTATCCGCATCGGACCGATCCATCTGGGCTCGCTGCGGCCCGGCAAGATGCGCCCGCTGACCGACGAGGAGATCGAGGCCATCCGGCGGGGGGCGGGCCAGTGAGTCGGCAACATCCCTTCGCCTCCGGCAAGCCGGCGGGGAAGGGGCAGTTCCTGCTGGCGCGACGTTCCCGGGTCGTTGCGCCATGGTTGCCGCGACAGGGCGTCCTGCTCGACCTCGGCTGTGGCAACGGCGCCCAGACCGTTCATCTCGCGGCCGGGTTCTCGCGGGTGATCGGTGTCGACATCGTACCGGACTTCCTGCGGCTGTTCTCAGAGACGCTGGCACCCGTGGCCGGCGGTGTCGAGGTCCTGGGGATGGTCTCCGACGGTTCCCGGCTCCCGCTGCGTTCGGCATCCGTCGACTGCGTCGTCAGTTTCGAGGTCCTCGAACACGTGGCCGACGAGCGGGAGACGTTGCAGGAAATCAGGCGGGTCCTCAAGCCGGGAGGACGGTTGGTCGTCTCGGTCCCCAACAAGTGGTGGATCTTCGAGACGCACGGCGCGGACCTGCCGCTGCTCCGGTGGAATCGCGTGCCGTTTTTCAGCTGGTTGCCCCGCCGGATCCACGAGCGCTATGCCCGCGCGCGGATCTACACGCGCCGGCGCATCAGGCACCTCTTGACGATGCACGGCTTCGCCGTCAGGCACGAGACCTATCTGACGGCCCCGATGGACATGGCGCCGTCGGCCGCTCTGCGCTCGTTCCTCAGGTCGACGGTCTTCTCCCGGGACACGACGGCATGCCCGTTCCTCTCCACGTCGATCGTCTGCGTGGCGGACCGGTCGTGACGTCGCTCGTCATGGTATCCGGAATCGCCCCGGCGGCGACGATCGTCGTCGACCAGTCCGGTGCGGGAGACTATCTGACCATCGCCGGCGCCGTGGCCGCTGCCGCGGACGGTGACGAGATCGTGATCAACCCCGGCACGTACGACGAGTACATCAATCTCACCAGGAGTGTCGATTTCTCGGCGACAGGTGGTCCGGGGACGGTCACCTGGACCGGTTCGGGGATCCACCAGCTCCTGAACATCGAGCAGCCCGTGACCTGCCACTGCACGGGAATCGTCTTCGCGGGCGGTCGCGTCACGGGGGTCGAGGGTGTCGGGGCGGCCGTCCACGTGGGGGTCGGCGCCGTGGTGACCTTCGACCGGTGCCGGTTCGAGAACAACTGGGCCGGTTGGGACTGCGCCCGCTCCGCCCAGGGGAGCGGCACGGACGTCAAGGTCACCGGCTGCGAGTTCAGGGGCAACTACGCGTACCACAACGCGCCCGCCGCCGGCGTGCTGTTGTCGGCGACGATGCGCCTGGAATCCTGCCTGTTCGTCGACAACACCTGTGACGCTCTTGCCGGCGCCGTGGGAGCCTACCAGGACGCGACCCTGGACGTCGGCCAGTGCGTGTTCCTCCACAATCAGGGTGTCGAGTCGGGGGCGCTGCGCTACTATGACGCCTCCGGCACCGCCACCAACAACACCTTCCACGACAACACGGGCGACGCGGTCGTCGTGGTCCGCTACTCGACGGCCGTCCAGTTCACCCACAACATCGTGACGACGAATGCCGCGGGAGCCGGTCTGGCGTTCGACTACCCCCTCGACCACGACTGCAACATCTTCTTCGACATCGCCGGTCCCGCCGTTGCCGGCGGGGACCTGGCACCCGGCGAACAGGTCACCGATCCGCTCTATTGCAACCACGAGCTCGGCGAGCTGACCCTCTGTTCGCTGTCGCCCGCCCTGCCCGCCAACAGCGGCTGCGGCCTGATCGGTGCGCTGGGGGAGGGGTGTTCCGACTGCGGCCCCATCGCCAACGAGTCCGTGACGTGGGGCGGCCTCAAGGCGATGTTCCGGTAGGTCCCGGCGGCGGGCGGCCCTACAGCAGCCCCACCCGCTCGTTGAAGGCCCGGATCAGGGCGTCCCACTGCTCGGCCTCGGCGAACATCTCGGGCCAGAAGTCGGGATCCCACAGCCGGCGCAGATCGTCCACGTCCTTCTGCTGCTGCTCGACCCAGGTGTAGTACTTGAAGTTGTGGAGCTGCTTGCGGTCCTGGTAGCCCAGCTCGCGCACGTAGTCGGGGGTGATCCCGCGCAGCCAGCGCTCCAGGTGCCGCAGGCCCAGGTCACGGGTGTAGGGGCCCTCGCTCCCGTTCAGCTCGCGCAGGCGGGAGGTGTACATCTCGCTGGAGTCGGTCAGGCAGGTGAACAGGACGTCCCGGCCGTCCAGGTCGTAGTAGCGGGCCGTCTTGATGGCCGCGGCCAGGTTGCCGATGCTGGAGATCCCCAGCAGCGGGAGCTGCCCGATCAGCTCCTGCGGCACCCCGGCGTCGGCCAGGGCGGCGTGGCCCTCCGGCTCGTTGAACAGCCGCAGCAGGTCCATGCACTGCTGGTCGTCGATGGCCACGACGAAGTCCGTGTTGCGGACGTTGTGGATCCAGGGGACGTGCTTGTCGCCGATCCCCTCGATGCGGTGCCCGCCGAAACCGCAGCGCAGCAGGGTGGGGCACTGGAGCGCCTCGGCCGCGGCGACGAGCATCCCGGGGTGGCGCGTCTTGAGGAAGTCGCCGGCGGCGATCGTCCCGGCCGAGCCGGTGGCCGAGACGTAGGCGGAGAGCCGCTGCCCGGGCGCCGCCAGGCGCTGGAACAGCTCGTCGATGATCGAGCCGGTCATGTGGTAGTGCCACTGGGCGTTGCCGAACTCGTCGAACTGGTTGAAGATGACGCAGTCGGGCCGGGTGCGCCGGATCTCCCAGCACTTGTCGTAGATCTCCTTGACGTTCGACTCGCAGCCGGGCGTGGCGATGACCTCGGTGGCCACCCCCTTGAGCCACTCGAACCGCTCGCGGCTCATCTCCTCGGGCAGGATCGCCACCGAGTCGCAGGCCAGCAGCTTGCTGTCGAAGGCCCCGCCGCGGCAGTAGTTGCCGGTGCTGGGCCAGACGGCCTTCTGGGTCGTGGGATCGAAGGCGCCGGTGACGAGCCTCGGGACCAGGCAGCCGAACGCCGCCCCCACCTTGTGGGCCCCGGTGGGGAACCACTTGCCCACCAGGCCGATGATCCGGGCCTGGACCCCGGTCAGCTCCGGCGGGAATTCCAGCCAGTTGCCGTCGTTGTAGAGGCCCGTCTCCGGGTCGTTCTTCCAGGTGATCCGGAAGAGGTTGACCGGGTCGATGTCCCACAGCCCCACGTCCTTCAGGCGCGCCTTGATCTTCTCTGGGACCAGGCGGGCCGGGTCCTTCATCTCGGCCAGGGTGGGGATGATGATGTTCCGCTCCCGGCAGCGGGCGGCGGCCTTCTCCAGGACTTCCTCGTTCACGACGGTCAGGCGGGTGATCATGTTCGACTCCCATCGGCTGTTATTCTCCAGCAGTCTGCGGAAACGATGGGCTCCGGCCGCGGTCCGGTCAACAGATTCCGGCCGGGAGCCGGACTTGCCCTCGCCGTCCCCAGGCTCCATTATCCTGGCGTCACCGTGAACAGCGACCAACGAGCACCCCATCCCGGGGCACCATGACCTCACCCGAGGAAGGTATCGCCATGCAGATCGAGACGACTCCCCAGATGGTCCAGGACGTCTATCGCCGCAGCCGCGAGCACCTGGCCGTGGTGCGCGAGCGGCTGGGCCGTCCCCTGACCCTCGCCGAGAAGGTCCTGTTCGGCCACCTCGACGATCCGGCCGGCCAGCAGCTGGAGCGGGGCAAGGCGACCCTGCGCCTGCGTCCCGACCGGGTGGCCATGCAGGACGCCACCGCCCAGATGGCCATCCTCCAGTTCATGATGGCGGGCCGGGACGAGACGGCCGTCCCGACGACCGTCCACTGCGACCACCTCCTGCTGGCCTACAAGGGGGCGGAGGAGGACCGCAGGACGGCCCTGGACGTCAACCGCGAGGTCTACGAGTTCCTCGAGAGCGCCGCGGCGCGCTACGGGATGGGCTTCTGGAAGCCGGGCTCGGGGATCATCCACCAGATCGTCCTGGAGAACTACGCCTTCCCCGGCGGGATGATCATCGGCACCGACAGCCACACCCCCAACGGCGGCGGGCTGGGCATGGTGGCCGTGGGCGTGGGGGGCGCCGACGCCGTCGACGTCATGGTCGGCATGCCGTGGGAGGTGCTCCACCCGAAGCTGATCGGCGTGCGGCTGACCGGCGCTCCCAGCGGCTGGACGGCGCCCAAGGACGTCATCCTGAAGCTGCTGGACATCCTGACGGTCAAGGGCGGCACCAACGCCATCGTCGAGTACTTCGGGCCGGGCACCGCGGCGCTGAGCTGCACCGGCAAGGCGACGATCACGAACATGGGCGCCGAGCTGGGGGCCACCACCAGCATCTTCCCCTACGACGAGCGGATGGCCGCCTACCTGCGCGGCACCCGCCGCGCCGAGCTGGCCGACCTGGCCGACGCCAACACCGACCTGCTGACCGCCGATCCCGAGGTCCAAGCCGATCCGGGGCGGTTCTACGACCAGCTCATCGAGATCGACCTGTCGACCCTCGAGCCGCACCTGGTCGGTCCGCACACCCCCGACCTGGCCCACCCGGTGGGCCGGATGGCCGAGGACACCGAGCGCGAGGGCTACCCCGAGCGGCTCACCGCCGCCCTGATCGGCAGCTGCACCAACAGCAGCTACGAGGACATCTGCCGCGCCGCCGACGTCGCCCGCCAGGCCCTGGACAAGGGGCTGCGGATGAAGGCCCGGCTGCTGGTCTCCCCGGGCTCGGACCAGATCTACGAGACGATCAAGCGCGACGGCCAGCTGGCGGTCCTGGAGCAGGTCGGCGCGACCGTCCTGACCAACGCCTGCGGGCCGTGCATCGGCCAGTGGAAGCGCGACGACATCCAGCCGGGCGAGCCGAACAGCATCGTCACCTCGTTCAACCGCAACTTCCGCAAGCGCAACGACGGCAATCCGGAGACCCACGCCTTCATCGGCAGCCCCGAGATCGTCATGGCCTACGGTCTGGCCGGGACGCTGAAGTTCAACCCGCTGACCGACACCCTGACGGCGGTGGACGGCAGCCAGGTCAAGCTCGATCCTCCCGCCCCGGCGCCGGAGCTGCCGCCGGAGGGCTTCGTGTCGGCCACCGCGGGCTACCAGGCGCCTCCCGCGGACCGCGGCGGCGTGGCCGTCAAGGTCGATCCCGACAGCGAGCGCCTGGCCCTGCTGGAACCGTTCCCGGCCTGGGACGGCGAGGACTACCGGGACCTGGTCCTGCTGATCAAGGCCCGGGGCAAGTGCACGACCGACCACATCTCCATGGCCGGCCCCTGGCTGAAGTACCGCGGCCACCTGGACAACATCAGCAACAACATGCTGATCGGCGCCGTCAACGCCTTCAACGGCGAGACGAACAGGGTCAAGGACCAGCTCGCCGGCGAGTACGGCGAGGTCCCGCAGGTGGCGCGCCACTACAAGGCCGAGGGGGTGCGCTGGATCGTCGTCGGCGACGAGAACTACGGCGAGGGTTCCAGCCGCGAGCACGCCGCCATGGAGCCCCGGCACCTGGGCGGGGTGGCCGTCATCGCGCGCAGCTTCGCCCGCATCCACGAGACGAACCTCAAGAAGCAGGGCCTGCTGCCGCTGACCTTCGTCGACCCGGCCGACTACGACAAGGTCCAGGAGGACGACCGGATCGACATCCTGGGCCTGAAGGAGCTGGCGCCGGGCAAGCCGCTGACCGTCGTCCTGCACCACGCCGACGGGAGCGAGGAGAGCTTCCCGGTGGCCCACACGCTGACCGACGAGCAGATCGAGTGGTTCCGCCACGGCTCGGCCCTCAACAAGATCCGGGCCGAGAGCGGCAGCTAGCCGGGACCGGCACCGGTGGACGCGGGCGGGGGCGCCGAAAGGCGCCCCCGTCCCATTTCCCCGGTGAAGTCGGCGGCGTCGGGTGCGATAATACCCCGTGTCACCCACGACGGGGGGAGGGATCATGAAGCGCTGCACCCGCTGCATCCTGCCGGAGACGGTTCCCGGCATCACGTTCGACGCCGACGGTGTCTGCCGCTTCTGCCGCGAGCGCCTGCCCATCAGCTACCACGGCGAGGAGCCGCTGCTGGAACTGTTCGCCGCCGCGCGGGAGCAGGGGCGACCGTACGATGCCGTCGTGCCCCTCAGCGGCGGGCGGGACAGCTCGTTCATCCTCCACTACGCCGTCACCCACGGCCTGAAGGTGCTGGCCGTCAACTACGACAACGAGTTCGTCACCGACCTCGCCGTGGCGAACATGCAGCGGGTGTGCCGGAAACTGGGGACCGACCTGGTCCGTTACCGCTCCCGGCACGGCCTGGCCCGGCGGATCGTCCGCGACAGCATCCTCAACGCCTCGCGCCACGACCTGCCGACCCTGGCCCAGTGCTTCTGCGGGGCGTGCAGCTACGGGTTCCGGGCCGTCGTCTACGAGACGGCGCGACGGCACGGGATCCCGCTGATCCTGTGGGGGGGCTCGCGGATCGAGGAGACGACGCACATGACCCGCCAGGGGCTGGCCACCGGGCGCAGGACGGTCGCCGGCCTGGTCGGCAAGCTGCGGCCGGTCAACGTCCGCAGCCGGGTCAACATGTATCGACTGCGCTGGGAGTTCCCGTCGGGCCGGTCGTTCGTGGAGGACCTGCGCCTGGAACGGCCGCTGCCGGCCTCGCCGGGGATCACCGAGGTGAGCGTCTTCGACTATATCGGTTGGGACCGGCAGCTCCTGAAACGGACGATCCTCGACGAGCTGGGCTGGCGGAAGCCCGAGGGCGCCGCCACCACCTGGCGCTCGGACTGCAAGCTGGAACCGCTGGTCACCTACTGCTTCAAGAACATCTTCGGCTGCGACAAGAGCGCCTTCGGCTTCCACAACATGATCAACGAGGGACAGATGACGCGCGCGGAGGCCCTGCAGCGGGAGGAGGCGACGACCGGCGCGTACACGCCCGAGCTGGATCGCCTGTTGCGGGAGGAGATCGGCCTGCCGGAGAAGCCGATCGCGCGCATCCGCTCGTTCGCGCGGCCGGAGCTCTGGAGCTGAGGTGGTACTGCCGTCCGCTCCCCGGCGCACCGGAAAGACCCTGCACGGAGGAGGATGACCCTGCAGCAGCAACCTCTCGTCTCGGTGGTCACGGCCACCTACAACATGGCCCGGCACCTGCCCGAGGCCATCGCCTCGGTCCTGCAGCAGGACTACCCCGCCATCGAGCACATCATCGTCGACGACGGCTCCACCGACGACACCCGGGCCGTCTTGCAGCGGTGGCGCGACGACCCGCGCGTCCGCGTGGTCCACCAGGCCAACGCCGGCCAGACCGTGGCCAAGAACCGGGGGATCGCCGAGGCCCGCGGCGAGCTGATCGCCTTCCTGGACGCCGACGACGCCTGGCTGCCCGGCAAGCTGAGCAGGCAGGTGCCCCACTTCGCCGATCCGGAGGTGGGGGTCGTCTTCGGCAACATGATCTACGTCGACGACGCCGGTCGTCCCCTGCCCATCGCCCCGATGCGGGCCCATGGCGGCTGGATCACCGACAAGCTGCTGATCGACAACTTCGTCGCCTTCCCCACCGTCGTCGTCCGGCGCAGCGTCCTGGACGAGCTGGGCGGGTTCGACGAGAGCCTGTCGATGTCCATCGACTACGAGCTGTGGCTGCGCGTCTCGGTCCGCTACCGCTTCGTCCACATCGACGAGCCGCTGGCCCGCTACCGCATCTGGGAGGGACAGATGTCGCACCGCAAGGGGGAGCGGTTCGACAACTTCTTCCGCATGCTGGAACGCTTCCTGGCCGAGCACCCCGGTGTGGTCTCCGGCGCGGCGATCCGGCACGGCTACGCCCACTCCTACACCTCGCGCGCCTGGTGGCACCTGAGCGAGGGTCGCCGCGGCGCCGCGTTGCGCGACCTGGGCCGCGCCCTGCGGCTGCGTCCCTGGGACCTGCGCGCCTGGCGGACGGTGGCGAAGGCCGTCACGGGGGTCTGACCCGGGGCCGGGCGCACCCGCCCGCGCCGCCGCTGTGCTAGTCCTCCTCGCCGCCTGGCCGCCTCCTCTCCCGCTTGATCCGGCTGCGTCGGCGCTTCTGTTGCAGGCGTCGCTCCCGCGACGCCGTCGTGGGACGGGTCGCCCGGCGCGGTTTCGGGCGCCGGAGGGCCTGTTCCAGCAGTGCCGTCAGGCGGGCGACGGCGTCGTCGAGGTTCCGCTCCCGGGAGCGGAAGCGCCGCGCGTCGATGACGACGACGCCGTCGGCCGTGGCCCGCCGCCCGGCCAGCCGCAGCAGCCTGGCGCGGACGTCGTCGGGCAGCGAGGGGGAGCCGGCCGCGTCGAAGCGGAGCTGGCAGGCGGTGGCCACCTTGTTGACGTGCTGGCCGCCGGGGCCGGAGGCGTGGACGAAGCGCACCTCCAGCTCCGAATCGGGGATGACGATCCGTGGCGGGCCGGGCAGCTCGATCATCGGCGCGCTCCTGGCTGACGGTCAACGGACGTCGACGGCCCCGCCCGGGGGCGGGACCGCCAGGATCGCACAGGTGGTCGCTCCTGTCATCCGACCAGCGGCACCCGCCGGGCGACCGGGACGGCGGGTGCCGGCAGGAGGGTCCAGGATCGCAGCGGGATGCCCGTGGGCTGTTCCCCTGGTCGGGCGCCGCATGACCGGTGGCGGGTCGTGGCGTCGATTCGTGTGGCCGCTCGCGCCGGGGGTCGATCCGTTTCTTGAAAACAGGGGACGTTTCCGTGCCGGGGAGGTATTCTCCCGGAGGTCCAGGCGAACATCATCCGGGAGCGCGACGATGAAACTCTCCTTCCACGGCGCCGCCGGCGGCGTCACCGGTTCCTGTCACCTGCTCGAGGTCGGCGGCCGGCGGATCCTGATCGATTGCGGCCTGTTCCAGGGCCGGCGCGAGATCGAGGAGGAGAACCGCGAACCGTTCGGTTTCGCGCCGGCCTCGCTCGACGCCGTCCTGTTGACCCACGCCCACCTGGACCACTGCGGAAGGTTGCCGCTGCTGGTCCAGGAGGGGTTCGCCGGCCCGGTGATCACCACGGCCGCCAGCCTGGAGCTGGTGCGCCTGGTGCTTCTGGATGCCGCCCACCTGCAGGAGGAGGAGGCCGAACGGAACCGCCGCAGGGCGCAGCGCCGCGGCCGGGACACCCGCGGGATCGAACCCCTCTACACGGTCGTCGACGCCATGGCCAGCTTCGACGCCTTCGCCCGGCCGGTGGGGTACAAGCAGCCGTTCGAGCTGGTGCCGGGGGTGACGGCCACCTTCTTCGACGCGGGCCACATCCTGGGCTCGGCGTCGATCCTGCTGGAGATCGTCGAGAACGGCAGGAAGCGGCGGCTGGTCTTCTCCGGCGACATCGGCAACCTCGGCCGGCCCATCCTGCGTCCGCCCGAGGCGCCGCCGGCGGCGGACGTCGTCGTCATGGAGACGACCTACGGCGGCCGCCTCCACAAGACGGTCGAGGCGTCGCGTCACGAGCTCTACGACGCCGTCAGGCGGATCCACCGGCGCGGAGGCAACGTCGTCATCCCGACCTTCGCCCTGGAACGTGCCCAGGAGGTCCTCTACTTCCTGCGCCAGGGACTGGCCGAGGGGGAGCTGCGGCAGCCGCTGCAGGTCTTCCTGGACTCGCCGATGGCCATCTCGGCCACCAACGTCTTTCGCCGCCACCCCGAGGCGTTCGACAACGAGGCGGCCCGGCTCTTCGCCGACGGCGAGGATCCGTTCGTCTTCGAGGGGTTGAAGATGACCCGGGAGGCGGCCGACTCGCGCCTGATCAACGAGGTGCGCCACGGGGCGGTCGTCATGGCCGGCTCGGGGATGTGCGTCGGCGGGCGCGTCCGCCATCACCTGCGCCGCAACCTGTGGCGCCCCGAGAGCGGCGTCGTCTTCGTCGGGTACGCCTCCCACGAGACCCTGGCGGGACGGATCATCGACGGTGCGCGCGAGGTGACGCTGTTCGGCGAGACGATCCCGGTGGCGGCGGAGATCGTCACCATCGGCGGGTTCTCCGCCCACGCCGACCAGGCCGAGCTGCTCGCCTGGCGCGAGCAGGCGGGCCGGCCGGAGCTGACGATCCTCGTGCACGGCGATCCCGATGCCAGCGAGGCCTTCGCCGCCGAGCTCGCCGGCGCCGAGACGATCATCCCGCAGCTGCACGATACGCTGGAGCTGTGAGCGCGGTCAGTCCCCGGCGAGGACGAGCTCGGTGATCGTCGGCCTGTCCGGAAGGGCCAGCAACCGCCGGCGCGCGACGGAGACGGCCCGCCCGCTCGCGTCGCAGCCCAGCCAGCGGCGCCCCAGCCGCGCCGCCGCCACGAGCGTCGTTCCCGAGCCGCAGAAGAAGTCGGCCACCAGGTCGCCCGGCCGCGAGTGGGCGGCGACGATCCTCTCCAGCAGGGCCAGCGGCTTCTGCGTGGGGTAGCCGGTCCGCTCGCGGGCCATGTTGTTCAGGCTGGGGATGTCGGTCCAGACGTCGGGGCACTTCTTCAGCTGCCCGCGCAACCGCTGCGAGGTGGCCGGCACCAGCGGGGGCGTGAAGGTCCAGTCGTCTCCCTTGCTGTACCAGAGCAGCGTGTCGTGCTTGCGGGGATAGGCCCGCCGGCTCGAGCCGCCCAGGCCGTAGGTCCAGACGATCTCGCCGCGGAAACCGGGCGCGCCGCGCCGGCCGCCGCGCTCGCCGGGCCCGAAGACCTCGTCGCAGAGCAGCGCCAGCGCCGGTGCCAGGCGCCAGTCGCAGTGCAGGACGAGGCTGCCGGCTGGGGAGAGCAGCTCGCGGATCAGCAGCAGGCGCGGGTGGATCATCGCCAGGTAGCCGGCCGGGCCGCCGTCCCAGCGGTCGCGGTAGGCGAGGCCGCCCTCGTCGTCGACCGTTCCCCGCGGGCGATGCCGGAACGCGTCGCCGGTCCCGAAGGGCGGATCGGTGACGACCAGGTCGATCTGCCCGGCCAGCTCCCGGTGCAGGGCGGCCATGACCGGCAGGTTGTCACCTTGGATCAGCCTGCCCGGCGGGGCGTCGCCACCGCCGTCCGCGGCGGGGTGGGTCGCGCGGACCGACAGCGCCGGCGGCGTCGCCAGCAGGCGGTCGACGATCGCGTCCGCCTGCCCCTTGCCGGGCCAGCAGAGGTGCGGGGCGCGGACCGCGTCGGGAGGCGATGCCGCGCGTCTTCGGGTGCCGGGGCCGGTGTCGTCTCTCATCATCGGCCTCAGTGCGGATACGCCGCCAGCCCGTCCAGGAAGAGCTGGACCGACAGGGCCACCAGGATCATCCCCATCAGCCGCTCGATCGCCACCAGGCCGCGCCGGGTCAGGATCCGCCGCAGGAAGGTGGAGCTGACCAGGACGACGAAGGTGGCCGCCCAGGCCAGGCCGGTGGCCAGCAGCAGGTCGGTCAGCCGTCCCGGCGCGGCGGTGGAGAACATCAGCAGGACCGCCAGCAGCGACGGGCCGGCGATCAGCGGCACGGCCATGGGGACCAGCAGCGGCTCGCCGTCGGACTCGGCCCCGGCCAGGGACTGCCCGGTGGGAAAGACCATCCGGACGGCGATCAGGAAGAGGATGATTCCCCCGGCGATGCTGACCGACTCGCGGCGCAGGCCCATGGCGTCCATGACGTGCCGGCCGCCGAAGAGGAACGCGGCGATGACCACCAGGGCCAGCAGCAGCTCCCGGACCAGGACCCGGCGCCGCCGGTGCTCGGGGACCCGCTCGAGGATCGGCAGGAAGACCGGGATGTTCCCGAACGGGTCCATGATCAGGAACAGGGTGATGGCCATCGACAGGACGGACATGGCGGCGACCTCGGTTGGACAGAGGGGGTGGTCGGATCGTTCGCCGGGATGATCGGTCCCCGGCGGCCACGGGGCAAGGGAGATCCCGGGCAACGCCCTGCAGGGCGGGCGACCGCTCCGTCCTTGCGCCGCCGCCGCGGGGTGACGATCTTTCGAGGAGAGCCTCTATCCTATTGAAATAGTGGGGGATATACCGACGGCGGCAGCGTCGGGCCGCCGGGGAGGAGCCGAGATGAAGGTCGTCGTCACAGCGCTGGGACAGGACCTGGACAGCGAGGTCGATCCCCGCTTCGGCCGGGCCCACTGGATGATCCTGGCCGATACCGGTTCGGACGCGGTCGAGGTGCTGGACAACCGCGACCAGGCGTCCGCCGGCCAGGGTGCCGGGGTCCAGGCGGCGCAGCTGGTCATCGCGGCGGGGGCCGAGGCCCTGCTGACCGGCCACTGCGGTCCCAAGGCGTTCCAGGTCCTCGAGGCCGGCGGGGTGGCCGTCTACTCGGGCGTGACCGGCACCGTCCGCGAGGCGCTGCGGAAGCTGCGCGACGGCGAGCTGGAGCCCAGCGGCGGGCCCGACACGGCCGGCCACTGGTAGGAACGGACCGGGGAGGGTTGCCATGCGGATCGCGGTCGCCAGCGGCAAGGGCGGGACCGGCAAGACGACCGTCGCGGTCGGACTGGCCGTCCTGGCGTCCCGTGCGGGCCTGCCGGTCCGCCTGGGCGACTGCGACGTCGAGGAGCCCAACGCCCACCTCTTCCTCCAGCCCAGCTTCGGCGAGTCCGTGCCGGTGAAGGCGGAGATCCCCGTCGTCGACCAGGACCGCTGCGACCACTGCGGTGCCTGCGGCGAGATCTGCCAGTTCAACGCCATCGCCTGCCTGCCCGACAGGACGATCGTCTTCCCCGACCTCTGCCACAGCTGCGCCGGCTGCTGGCTGGTCTGTCCCCGCGGGGCCATCGCCACCACGGACCGTGTCCTGGGCGAGGTGAGCAGCGGCCCGGCCGACGGGATCGCGTGCGTCAGGGGCAGGCTGCGCGTCGGCGAGACGGTCGTTCCGCCCCTGGTCCGGGAGGTCAAGCGACGGGCGGCGGGCGACGGGGGGTGGGTCATCCTGGACGCGCCGCCGGGGGCGTCGTGTCCCGTCGTCGAGACCCTCCGCGACGCCGACTTCGTCCTGCTGGTCACCGAGCCGACACCGTTCGGACTGCACGACCTGGCCGTGGCCGTCGAGCTGGTCCGCTCGCTGGGGCGGCCGTGCGGGGTCGTCGTCAACCGGGCCGGCAGCGGGGACGACCGGGTGGAACGGTTCTGCGCCGAGCAGGGGATCGAGATCGCGGCCAGGCTGCCGTTCAGCAGGGCCGTGGCCGAGGCCTACGCCCACGGCAGGCTGGCCGTCGACGCCGACCCGGCCGTCGGCGATGCCATGGCCGGCCTGGTGGCATGGCTGCGCGAGAGGGAGGTGCGGTCGTGACCGAGCTCGTCGTCTGCAGCGGCAAGGGGGGGACGGGCAAGACGAGCGTGCTGGCCTCGTTCGCCGCGCTGTCGGCCGGCGGCGCCGTGCTGGCCGACGCCGACGTCGACGCCGCCAACCTCCACCTCGTCCTCGCGCCGCGGCGGTGCCACGCCGAGCCGTTCATCAGCGGGCACGTGGCCGTCATCCGGCAGCAGGACTGCACGGGCTGCGGGACCTGCCACGATCTCTGTCGCTTCGATGCCATCGTCCGGGAGCCGGGCGACGACGGCTGGCGCTTCCGGGTCGACCCGGCGGCCTGCGAGGGCTGCGGTGTCTGCGTCCACTTCTGTCCCACCGGCGCCATCGACTTCCCCGACGCCCGCTGCGGCGAGTGGTACCTGTCGGAGACGCCCTACGGGCCGCTGGTCCACGCCCGTCTCGAGCCTGGCGCCGAGAACTCGGGCAAGCTGGTCACCCTGGTGCGCGAGAAGGCGCGCCAGGAGGCCGAGCGGGCGGGCCGGGAGTTGATCCTGGTGGACGGACCACCTGGGATCGGCTGCCCGGTGACCGCCGCGCTGACCGGCGCCGACGTCGTCCTGCTGGTGGCCGAGCCGAGCCTCTCCGGTCTGCACGACCTGGAGCGGGTCGTCGAGCTGGCGGCCCATTTCGGCGTGCGGGCGCTGGCCTGCGTCAACAAGGCGGACCTGAGCGAAGAGCTGACCGGCCGGATCGAGCAGTGGTGCGCCGAGCGCGGCGTGCCGGTGGCGGGGCGGATCCCGTTCGATCCCGCCGTGACGCGGGCCCAGCTCGAGGGTCGCAGCCTCGTCGAGGCGGCACCCGGGTCGGCGGCCGGCCGGGCCGTCCGCGCGCTCTGGGAACGGGTTCGTCGCGAGCTGACAGGAGGATGACGCGGATGATCATCGCCGTGCCCACGGCCGGGGGCCTGCTGACGCCCCACTTCGGCCACTGCGAGCAGTTCGCCCTGGTGGAGGTGGATCCCGACGCCGGGAGCGTCGGCGAGGTCCGCCTGGTGACCCCGCCCCCGCACGCACCGGGCATCCTGCCGGTCTGGCTGGCGGAGCAGGGGGTCGACCTGGTCCTGGCCGGCGGCATGGGCGGCCGCGCCAGGCAGCTGCTGGAAGGGGCGGGTGTCGAGGTGATCCTGGGGGTGGCCTCCGCCGCGCCGGACGAGCTGGCCCGCGCCTGGCTCGACGGTTCCCTCCCGACCGGGGAGAACGCCTGCGATCACTGACTCGGCTCAGTGGCTGTCCGACACGCCCCGCTGCCGCCGCGCCTCGTAGGCCAGCAGCGCCGCCGCCACGCTGACGTTCAGGGAGTCGGCCGCTCCCAGCATGGGGATCCGGCAGCGCACGTCGGCCGCCCCCAGCAGCCCTGCCGACAGGCCCGTGTCCTCCGCGCCCAGCAGGATGGCCACCGGCCCGGTCAGGTCGATCTCGGTGTGCAGCATGTCGGCGTCGGGGGTCGTCGCCACCAGCGCCAGGCCGCGCCCGCGCAGCCAGGGCACCAGCTCCGCGGACGGCAGCTCGAGGACGGGCACGCTGAAGACGGCGCCGGTGGAGGCGCGCAGGGCGTTGGGGTTCCAGGGATCGGCCCCCGCGCCGCAGGCGATGACGGCGTCGACCCCCGCCCCGCTGGCCGTGCGGACGATCGCCCCCAGGTTGCCGGGCTTCTCGACCTCCTCCAGGACCAGGACCAGCGGCGACGGTGGCAGCGCGAGGTCGGCGGGTGACCAGGCCGGCGGCGTCGCGACGACGACCAGCCCCGCCGGGTGCTTCCGGTAGGCGATCTTCTCCAGGACGGGAGGGGAGACCTCGACGACCAGGGCGTCGCCGGCGGTCAGCGGCGGCAGCAGGGCCGCCGCCTCGGGGTGGGCGGCCACGACCTCGGGGCAGTGGTAGACCTCGCGGACGGCGACACCGGCGGCCAGGGCCCGCGCCACCACCCGCGGCTCCTCCATCACGAAGACCCCCTCCTCGCGGCGGTGGCGGCGCTCCCGCAGGCGGACCAGCCGCTTGACGCGGGGATTCTGCAGGCTGGTCAGCCGCAATGGCTCGCGCGGCGCGCTCACCGGGACAGCTCCCGCAGGCGGCGCTCGACGGCCCGGGGCAGGGCGCGGACGCCGCGGCTGTCGTAGTCGAAGCAGACCATGCCCGTCTCGGCCAGCGCGACGACCGCCCCGTCGCGGGGCCGGGTCACCCGGTAGGAGAGCCGGAATCCGGCCCGGCCGATCTCGGCGATCCCGACCTCGATCGCCAGCTCGTCTCCGGCGAAGGCCTCGCCCCGGTAGACGATCCCCGCGTCGCCCATGATCAGGGCCACGCCGCCCAGGTCCAGCTCGCTCCACCCCTCGGCGGCCAGGAAGGCCACGCGCGCCTCGTGCAGCAGGGCCAGCAGCCGGTCGTTGCCCAGGTGGCCGCCGTAGTTCAGGTCGGTCACCCGGACGGTCTGGGTCGTCCGGAAGGGGTAGCGATCCAGGGGGGCGATCTGCAGGCGGGGCATCGTCAGCCTCCGATGAGGATCCCGGCGATCGTCGCCGTCAGCCACGAGGCCAGCGCGCCGCCGAACATGGCCTTCAGGCCGAGCCGGGCCAGGTCGCTGCGCCGCTCCGGGGCGATCCCGCCGATCCCGCCGATCTGGATGGCGATGCTGCCGAAGTTGGCGAACCCGCACAGGGCGTAGGTGGCGATCACCACGCTGCGGGGTGACAGGGCGCCCGCGCGGACGGCGTCCTCCAGCTGGATGTAGGCCAGGAACTCGTTGACCGAGATCTTGGTCCCCAGCAACCCGCCGACGATGGGGGCATCGTGCCACGGCACCCCCATGCACCAGGCCAGGGGCGAGAAGAGCCAGCCGAAGATCTTCTGCAGCGACAGGTCGACCAGGCCCAGCCCGGCGTCGACCATGGCCACCAGCGCGACGAAGGCCAGCAGCATGGCTCCCACGTTGGCCGCCAGCTTCAGGCCCACACCGGCGCCCCCGGCGGCGGCGTCGATGAGGTTGGCGTGCTCGCGGGGGATCTCCAGCCGCGCCTCGCCCGCGGTGACCGACTCCTCCGTCTCGGGATAGACGATCTTGGCGATGACCAGGGCCGCCGGCGCCGACATGATGCTGGCCGCCAGCAGGTGCCCCGCGTCGACACCGAAGCGGACGTAGGCCGCCAGCACCCCGCCGGCGACCGTGGCGAACCCGCCGACCATGACGGCCATCAGCTCGGACATGGTCATCGTCTTGACGTAGGGGCGGACCACCAGCGGCGCCTCGGTCTGGCCCACGAAGATGTTGGCGGCGCAGGAGAGGGTCTCCGAGCCGCTGGTCCCCATCGTCCGCCGCATCAGCAGGGCCATGGCGGCGATGAGACGCTGCATGATCCCCAGGTGGTAGAGGATGGCCATCAGGCTGGAGAAGAAGATGATCGTCGGCAGGACGTGGATGACGAAGATCGTCCCCAGGGCGATCGGCTGGCCCGTCGACGAGTCCAGGACCTGGAAGTAGCCGGGGCCCATGGGCCCCGGCCCGATGTACTGGATGACGTCCGGCCCGGTCCGGAACAGGTTGCCGAACAGGAAGGCCGTGCCGGCGTCGGTGAAGCCGAGGATGCGGGCGATCAGCAGGCGCGCCCCGCTGAAGACCTTTTCTCCCCACGGCGTGCGCAGCAGCAGCAGGGCGAAGACGACCTGCAGCAGCAGGCCCCAGGCAACGGTCCGCCACGGGAAGAGGCGGCGGTTGCTGCTCATCAGCCAGGCCAGGGCCAGGATGACGACCAGGCCCAGGACGGAGACGAGGTTTTCCGGTGTCACGACGGCCTCCTGGTTCGGGGTCGACCGATTCTAGGGGCCGGCACCGGCGGTCGCAAGGTCGGGGTGGGGTTGACAACCGGAAGCAGGGGATTAAAGTGTAGATCATGCTTGAACACTTGCTCAAATGAGGTTGATATGTTGGTTGACGTCTGCCAGCAGCACCAGGAACACGACGCGCTGATCGCCGCGGGCCGGCAGCGCCTGCCCGATCCCGACGCCATGCGCGAGGTGGCCGACTACTTCGACGCCCTGGGCAACCCGACCCGCCTGACGATCCTCTACGCCCTGGCCGGCGGAGAGCTGTGCACCTGCGACCTGGCGCGGATCGCCGAGCTGTCGGTCTCGGCCATCTCCCACCAGCTGCGGATCCTGCGGGACCGCCGGCTCCTCGTCTCCCGCAAGGAGGGCAAGAACGTCTTCTACCGTCTGCGTGACGAGCACGTGGCGGATCTGCTGCGGGTGGCCCTGGACCACCAGCGGGAGGACCGTCGCCATGGCTGAGCCGCTGCGGCTGCGCCTGAAGGGGCTGGACTGTGCCAGCTGCGCCGCCAGGATCGAGCAGGCCCTCCAGCAGGAGGGGTTCGCCGACGCCGCGGTGAACTTCGTGCGCCGGGAGGCCGTCCTGACCGGCGACGCCGACCGGGCGGGGGCGATCATCCGGCGGATCGAGCCGGGGGTGCGGGTCGTGCCGGTCGTCGCCGGCGAAAAGGACGATCCGGACCGGCCACACCGCATCCCGGCGGCGATGCTCGCCGCCGTCGCCCTGTTCGCGGCAGCCCTGGCGGCGCGTTACGGCCCGTGGGGTGTGGGTCGGGCGGCCGACCCGCTGTTCGTCGCTGCCTACCTGCTGGCCGGCAGGAAGGTCCTGCGCCTGGGCCTGCTCGGCCCGCTGCGGGGCAAGCTGCTGGACGAGAACTTCCTGATGACCGTCGCCACCGCCGGCGCGTTCGCCATCGGCGAGTTCCCCGAGGCGGCGGGCGTCATGGTCTTCTTCATGGTCGGCGAGTTCTTCCAGGACCTGGCCGTGGACCGGTCGCGTCGCAGCATCCGTTCCCTGCTGTCCCTCAAGGCCGACGTGGCCCACCGGCTGGACGGCCTGCGGATGCAGGACGTCGATCCCGCCGGCCTGGTCCCCGGCGACCGGATCGTCGTCCGGCCGGGGGAACGGGTCCCGGTCGACGGTGTCGTCGCGAGCGGGTCGGCGAGCGTCGACCTGTCGGCCCTGACCGGTGAGAGCATGCCCAGGAGCGTGGCAGAGGGGGACGAGATCCTCTCCGGCGCCCTCTGCCGGGACGGGTTGTTGACGATCCGGGTGGCACGGCCCCTGGAGGAGTCGACCGTCGCGCGGATCCTCTCCCTGGTCGAGGACGCCACGGCCCGCAAGGCGCGCACGGAGCGGTTCATCACCCGCTTTGCCAGGGTCTACACGCCGGTCGTCGTCGGCCTGGCACTGTTGGTGGCCGTGGTACCGCCGCTGGTCTACGGGGCCCCCTTCTCCCGCTGGCTCTACCGGGCGCTGGTCCTGCTGGTCATCTCCTGCCCCTGCGCGCTGGTCCTGTCCATCCCCCTGGGCTACTTCGCCGGGCTCGGCCGGGCGGCCGCGCGGGGGATCCTGGTCAAGGGCTCCAGTTTCCTGGACGCCCTGGCGCGACCGGCCGTCGTCGCCTTCGACAAGACCGGGACGCTGACCCGGGGCGAGCCGCGGGTCGTCGAGACGGTGACGCGCAACGGCTTCAGCGAGTCGGAGCTGGTGGCCTTGGCCGCGCTGGCCGAGGCCCATTCGTCGCACCCGGTGGCCGTCGCGGTCCGCGAGGCCCACGGGGCGCCCGTCGATCCGGCCGCCGTCAGCGCCGTGGAGGAGGTCGCCGGGGCCGGGGTCGTGGCACATGCCGGTGGCCGGGAGATCCTGGTCGGCAACGACCGCCTGCTGCACCGGCACGACATCGACCACGACACCTGCGACGTCGCCGGGACGGTCGTCCACGTGGCCGTCGACGGTCTCTACGCCGGCTACCTGGTCCTGGCCGACGAGCTGAAGGAGGACGCCGCGGCCGCGGTCCGGGCGTTGAAGCGCCTGGGCGTGGGCAAGGTCGTCATGGTGACCGGCGACGACCGTGGCGTGGCCGAGGCCGTGGCCCGCCAGGCCGGTGTCGACGAGGTTCACGCCGAGCTGCTGCCCGCGGACAAGGTGGCGGTCATCGAGCGGCTCGCCCGGGAGGTCGACGGGGCGGGGACGGTCGTCTTCGTCGGTGACGGGATCAACGACGCGCCTGTGCTGGCGCGGGCGGACGTCGGCATTGCCATGGGGGCGCTGGGCAGCGACGCCGCCGTCGAGACGGCCGACGTCGTCCTGATGGACGACCGCCCCATGCAGGTGGCCGAGGGGATCGGCCTGGCGCGGGCCACCGGCCGGATCGTCCGCCAGAACATCGCCCTGGCCCTGGGGGTCAAGGTCCTGTTCATCGGCCTGGGGATCTCCGGGGAGGCCACGATGTGGGAGGCTGTCTTCGCCGACGTGGGGGTGGCCCTGCTGGCCGTGGGCAACGCGTTGCGGATCATGCGGGTCGGCCCGCGTGGCGGGGGCGGAACTCGGAGGGATTGACTCTCGCGCCGGGTGTGGTATCTTGCAGCCCCATGAACTCTGCCGCCCCCATCCAGCACCCTCCCGTCATCATCGGGATCGCCGGCGGCTCCGGCTCCGGCAAGACGACCGTGGCGTTGAAGGTGCAGGAGGCGGCACCGGGCAAGACCGTCCAGATCATCCATCACGATTCCTACTACCGGGATAACTCGCACCTGACTTTCGAGGACCGCGCCAAGATCAACTACGACCACCCCAACGCCTTCGAGACCGAGTTGCTGGTCGAGCACCTGCAGGCCCTGAAGCGGGGGGAGGCCGTCGACGTTCCCATCTACGACTACGCGACCCACAGCCGTCTGCCCGAGACCCGGCGCGTCGAGCCGGCCGACATCATCTTCGTCGAGGGGATCCTGGTGCTGGAGTCGCCGGTCCTGCGGGAGCTGATGGACATCCGGCTCTACGTGGGCGTCGACGCCGACGAGCGGTTCATCCGCCGCCTGCGTCGGGACATCGTCGAGCGGGGCCGCTCCGTCGACTCGGTCATCGAGCAGTACCTCACCGTCGTGCGGCCCATGCACGAGCAGTTCGTCAGCCCGACCAAGAAGTACGCCCACCTGATCATCCCCGAGGGTGGGCACAACCAGGTGGCCATCGACCTGATCGTCGCCAAGATCAACAGCATCCTGCGGGAACGGAACCGCGGGAACGAGTAGAGGGGAAAGGTCACATGTCCTACGACGACGCCGAGCTGGTGCGCAGGGATCCGCTGATCGAGAAGATCCTGATCGGATCGGACGAGCTGCAGAAACGGGTCACCCAGCTGGGGATCGAGATCAGCCGCGACTACGGCGACTCGCTGCCCATCCTGGTCAACATCCTCAAGGGCGGCTACATGTTCCTGGCCGACCTGACCCGCGCCATGTCGATCCACCACGAGATCGACTTCATGGCCATCAGCAGCTACAACGGCGGCACCGAGAGCACCGGCGTGGTCAAGATCGAGAAGGACCTCAAGAGCGTCATCACCGGACGCGACGTGCTGATCGTCGAGGACATCATCGATACCGGCCTGACCCTCAGCCACCTGCTCGAGCTGCTCGGCACCCGCAATCCCCGCAGCCTGCGCATCTGCGCCCTGCTGGACAAGACCTCGCGGCGGATCAAGGATGTGCCGGTGGACTACCGCGGCTTCGAGATCCCGGACGAGTTCGTCATCGGCTACGGCCTTGATTACGACGAGAAGTACCGCAACCTTCCGTTCATTGGGGTGCTGCGTCCCTGACCGGCGGCGCCCCGGGCGAAGGACACGATCATGACCGACGACCGGACCGGCCCCGCCCCGGGCGGGGAGCGTTTCCCGCTGGCGCTGACCTTCGACGACATCCTGCTGGTGCCAGCCTACGCGGAGATCGTCCCCCGCGACATCGACGTCACCACCCGCCTGACCCGCGAGCTGCGGCTGAACGTCCCGCTGCTGTCGGCCGCCATGGACACGGTCACCGAGGCGGAGATGGCCCGCGCCATGGCCCGCCAGGGCGGCATCGGGATCATCCACAAGAACCTGCCGGCCGAGGTGCAGGCCGAGCAGGTCCGGCAGGTCAAGCGGAGCGAGTCGGGGATGATCAGCGATCCGATCACCCTCTCCCCGGACCGTCCCATCGACGAGGCCCTGGCGCTGATGCGCCGCTACCGCATCTCCGGCGTGCCGATCACCGAGGGCAGGCGGCTGGTCGGTATCCTGACGAACCGCGACCTGCGCTTCGTCCGCGACACCAGCCGGCCCGTGCGCGAGGTGATGACCAGCGGGGAGCTGGTGACCGTGCCGGTGGGCACGACCCTGGAGGAGGCCGCCGAGATCCTCCACCGCCACCGCATCGAGAAGCTGCCGGTCGTCGACGCGCAGGGCGACCTGGCGGGGCTGATCACCGTCAAGGACATCCAGAAGCGGATCGACTACCCCGACGCCAGCAAGGACTCCCGCGGGCGGCTGCTGGTGGGGGCCGCCGTCGGGGTGGCGCCCGGGAACCTGGAGAGGGCGGAACAGCTGGTCGAGGCGGGCGTCGACGTCCTGGTCGTCGACACGGCCCACGGCCATTCGCGCAACGTCGTCGACATGGTCCGCACCCTCAAGGAGCGGTGGCCCGACCTGCAGGTCGTCGCCGGGAACATCGCCACCGGCGAGGCCGCGGAGGCCCTGATCGCCGCCGGCGCCGACGCCGTCAAGGTCGGCATCGGGCCGGGCTCGATCTGCACGACGCGGGTCATCGCCGGGGTGGGCGTACCCCAGGTGACGGCCATCCTCGAGGTGGTCGCCAAGGCCGGGCCGGCAGGCGTGCCGGTCATCGCCGACGGGGGGATCAAGTACTCGGGCGACATCGTCAAGGCGCTGGCCGTCGGGGCGGACACGGTGATGATCGGCTCGCTGCTGGCCGGCACCGAGGAGGCGCCGGGCGAGAAGATCCTCTACGAGGGCCGGGTCTACAAGAGCTACCGCGGCATGGGCTCCGTGGCCGCCATGCAGCGCGGCAGCAAGGACCGCTACTTCCAGCAGGAGGTCAGCGACCCCGACAAGCTCGTCCCCGAGGGGATCGAGGGGCGTGTCCCGTACAAGGGGGCCGTCCGGGACATCGTCTACCAGCTCGTCGGGGGGCTGCGCAGCGGGATGGGCTACTGCGGTTGCCGGTCGATCCCGGATCTGCAGCGTCGGGCCCGGTTCGTCCGGATCACCGCCGCCGGCCTGAGGGAGAGCCATCCCCACGACGTGCGGATCACCAAGGAAGCGCCCAACTACGGCGCTCGCAGCTGATGACCGGCCGGGTGCTGGCGCGCTGGCGCGCCCTGGATCCCGACTTCCGCCGCCTGCTGCTGGCGACCCTCTGTTTCGGGGCCGCCAGCGGGATCTTCACCTCGACCCTGAACAACTACCTCTCCGACGTCCACGGCCTGGGGGCCGAGGCCCGCGGCTGGCTGGAACTGCCGCGCGAGCTGCCCGGCTTCGCCATGATCTTCGTCGCGGGGGCCCTGCTGGGATTCCTGCGCGAGGCGCGGATGGCCGCGGTGGCGATGCTGCTGACCGCCGCCGGCGCCCTGGGTCTGGGCCTGGTGGCCCGCCAGATGGTGCCGCTGGTCGTGTTCGTCATCATCTGGTCCCTGGGCGACCACATCATCTTCACCGTCGAGGGGCCCATCGGCCTGCGCCTGGCCCGCCGCGGCGGGGAGGGCCGGCGCCTGGGACAGCTGGGCGGCGCCCGCAACCTGGGCACGATCCTGGGCGTGTCGGCCGTCTTCGCCATCGCCCACGGGATCGGGGAGCGGTACGACCTGTTCTACGGCGTTGCCGCCGGTTGCGCCCTGCTGGCGTGTGTCTTCTACCTGCAGCTCCGCGTCGGCAGGGGCGAGCCGCCATCGCGCCGGTTCGTCCTGAAGCGCAAGTACACGATCTTCTACGCCATCAGTGCCCTGTTCGGCGTGCGCAAGCAGATCTTCCTGGCCTTCGGCGGGTGGGTCCTGGTGCGGATCCACGGCGTGCCGGTGGCGACGATCGCGCTGCTCTACTTCGTCGCCGCCACCCTGGGGGTCATCCTGCGGCCGCTGCTGGGCGACGTCATCGACTGGGTGGGCGAGCGGATCGTCCTGGCCACGGACGAGGTCCTGCTGCTGCTGATCTGCCTCGCCTACGCCTTCGCCTCGGACCTGCTGCCGGCGCCGTGGGACCTGCGGCTCCTCTACGGGGCCTACATCCTGGACAGCGTCCTGTTCGCCCTGCGCATCGCCCGGACGACCTACCTGAAGAAGATCGTCGATGATCCGGCGGAGATCACGCCGACGATCTCGGTGGGGATC
Source organism: uncultured Fibrobacteraceae bacterium (assembly GCA_964436825.1). Lineage (GTDB taxonomy): Bacteria > Krumholzibacteriota > Krumholzibacteriia > LZORAL124-64-63 > LZORAL124-64-63 > CAYTEO01. Next base: position 64,044 of record CAYTEO010000004.1, read on the forward strand.
ACCATCGATCACGCCGTCGCCATGAGCCTGCCGGTCCTGTCGGGCTACATCTGGGAGGCGTACGGTTTCCGGTGGGTCTTCCTGCTGGCCGGGGCCATCGCCGTGGCCGGGTTCTTCATCTGCCTGCGGATCCGCGTGCCGCCGCTGTCGCGGCAGGAGGTGAGTGCCACATGACCGCCATCACCGGAACCGGCTGGGAGGCCGTCGCCGCCATGGTGACGGCCAACGCGACCGCCCAGCTCATCAAGTTCGTCCGCGGCTGGCTCGCCCGGGGCGAGCCGGACTTCCCGCTCCTGGTCTCGACCGGCGGCATGCCGTCGAGCCACAGCTCGACGGTGGCGGCCCTGAGCACGTCGATCGGCATGATCGCCGGCTGGGACTCGCCCCTGTTCGCGGTGACGCTCTGCTTCTCGGGGATCACCATGTACGACGCCGCCGGACTGCGCCGCTCGGCCAGCCTCCAGGCCCAGGCCCTGAACGAGATCGTCCGCGAGCTGCTGGCGCCCGACCACCGCCTCAACATCCACAAGCTGAAGGAACTGCTGGGACACACCCCCCTGGAGGTCATGGCCGGGGCGGTGCTGGGGATCGTCGTGGCACTGGGGTGGCACTGGTTGCTGCGGCTCTCCTGACGGTCGGTTCCCCCACCGTCGCGCGACGACGCCCACCAAGACGAAGGCCCCGTCCCGGGGACGGGGCCTCGCCGTGACGTTCCTTGCCGGAGAACTACTTGTACTGGGCCTTGACGGCGCCCCAGCTGGCGTTCTCGTTGGCCACCGGCGCGTCGATGGTGATGACGACCGGGCAGCCGCTGCCGGTGTAGGCATCGACGATCAGGTAGTACCAGCCTTCGGCCTCGGCGACGTAGCTGATGACCTCGTCGGCACCGCTGCAGCAGTTGTCCGAGCAGGCGACGCTGCTGCCGTAGGTGTCGGCGCAGTCGGTGACCAGGTACATGGCCATGTCGCAGCTGCCGCTCTCGGTGGCCGTGAAGGTCTCGCCCGCCTGCAGGTAGATCTTGTAGACGGCGTCAGGGCCGTTGAAGCTCCACGAGAAGCTGCCGCACTCGAAGTAGTCGTTGGCGTAGGTGGTCAGGTCGACGCTGAAGCGGTTCAGGCTGGCCTGCTGCAGGTCGACGGCGTCGGCGCAGGTCTCGCCGCCGGGCAGCTCGGTGGGCGGAGGCAGGATCGGGTTGCACTCCAGGGCCAGGTCGAAGGTCGACTCGGCACCGTTGTAGCCGTCGACGACGACGTAGTAGGTCCCGGCGGCCAGGTCGGCGGTGAAGGAGGTGTTGCCGTAGGCCAGGCAGTCGCTCTCGTCGCAGGAACCCAGCAGCCAGATGTCCAGGTCGGCGCCCATGTTGCTGAGGGTTCCGGTGACGCTGTAGTCGCCGTCCAGGGTGAACGTGTAGACGACCTCGCCGCCCGATTCGGTCCAGCCGGTACAGCTGTAGGTCTCGACGTTGTTGGGCATGCCGGTGTTGTCGCCGCTGACGAGGTCGCCGCAGGCCAGGGGGATGGCGCCCGAGCAGTCCAGCGCGCCCCGGCTGGTCAGCACCGGGTCGGTCTTGATCTTGCCGGCCAGGGCCGGACCCACCGCAAGGGTCAGGACGACGGTCAGGACGAGCAGCGTTCTCCAGATACGCATGATTCCCTCCATTGGTGCCGGGTGGCACCGGATCGAGATGGAACAGATCGTGCACCGACGCCGTTCGCCCGCTGCGGGTTGCGGGTGACAGCGACGACCTCGGCGAGTGGTCAGTCGGTGCGATACCTAGGCGGGGGAACATCACTCTAGCATTTTTTCTCTCCATATTGCAAGAGCGTCTTCAGGTCGGAGGGTCCCGCGATCCTGCCAGCCGGGCGACCCTGTTCCGGGGATCGCCGTTCGCTCCGCTTGTCCGGCCGCGACCGGTGACCTATGATGGAACCGGCAGATGCAGGATCGGCATGGCAGCGTCGCCCCGTCGCCGGAGGTCATCGCGTGGAAGCCGGGACCGCTCTTCTGATCGAGCACATCCGCGAGAGCGTCATCGGTCGCGACCGGGCCCTGCACGGCCCCTGGGGGCCGCGGCGGATCACCTACGCCGACTACACCGCCTCGGGGCGCAGCCTGGCCTTCATCGAGCGGTTCATCGACCAGGAGGTCCGACCCCTCTACGCCAACACCCACACCGAGACCTCGACGACCGGCCTGCAGACGACCCGCTTCCGCGAGGACGCCCGGCGGATCATCCTCGAGGCGGTGGGGGGGACGGACGAGGACGTGGTCATCTTCACGGGCTCGGGGGCGACCGGAGCCATCAACAAGCTGGTGGAGATCCTGAACCTGCGCCTGCCGGCCGACCTGGACGCCCGCTACGGTCTGTCCCGGCACATCCCCGCCGACGAGCGGCCGGTCGTCTTCATCGGGCCCTACGAGCACCACTCCAACGAGCTGCCGTGGCGGGAGTCCATTGCCGACGTCGTGCTGATCGACGAGGACGCCGACGGGCGGATCGACGCCGGCCACCTGGAGCGGGAGCTGGAGCGCTACGCCGACCGGCCGCTGAAGATCGGCAGCTTCTCCGCGGCCAGCAACGTGACCGGCATCGTCTCGGACACCTACGGCATCTCGGCCCTGCTGCACCGGCACGGGGCGCTGGCCTTCTGGGACTTCGCGGCGGCGGCACCCTACGTGCGGATCGACATGAATCCCCCTGCCGGGCGGGGCCTGGCCCCGGAGAGCTACAAGGATGCCGTCTTCATCTCCCCCCACAAGTTCGTCGGCGGACCGGGGACGCCGGGCGTCCTGGTCGTCAAGCGGCGGCTGGTGACGAACACGGTGCCCACCGTGCCGGGCGGCGGGACGGTCAGCTACGTCAACCGCTTCCACCACGACTACCTGACCGATCCGGCACACCGGGAGGAGGGCGGCACGCCGGCCATCATCGAGTCGATCCGCGCCGGACTGGTCTTCGCCCTCAAGCGGGCCGTGGGCGAGGACAACATCGAGGCCCTCGAGAGGACCTTCGTCGACCGCGCCATCGCCGCCTGGTCCGCCGAGCCGAACATCGAGATCCTGGGCAACGTCCGGGCCCACCGCCTGTCGATCGTCTCGTTCGTCATCCGCTGCGGCGAGCGACTGCTCCACCACAACTTCGTCGTCGCCCTGCTGAACGACCTGTTCGGCATCCAGGCCCGCGGCGGCTGCTCCTGCGCCGGGCCGTACGGTCACCGGCTGCTGGGGATCGACCTGCAGCGCTCCATGCGCTACCACGATGCCATCGAGCACGGCTGCGAGGGGATCAAGCCGGGCTGGGTGCGGGTCAACTTCAACTACTTCCTCAGCGACCGGGTCGTCGACTTCATCATCGAGGCCGTGCGGCTGATTGCCCGCGACGGCTGGCGCCTGCTGCCGTGGTACCGCTTCGACCACGAGACCGGTATCTGGCGCCACCGCGACCATCCCGCCGGCGAGGAGCTGTCGCTGCGCGACGTCCGTTTCGACGAACGGGGGCGGCTGGCCTACGCCGCCGAGCACGTCACCGAGCCGGAGTCGGCCCTGTCCGGCTACCTGGAGCAGGCGAGGCGGATCATCGCCGAGGCGGCGGCCGGTCCGCCGCCCGTCCCCCAGGCGCCGCCGCTGCCCGGGGACGTCGAGCGTCTGCGCTGGTTTCCCCTGCCGGGGGAAGGAGCGCCGGTGGGCTGAGCGGAGTCCGGCCGGTACCGGGAGCGAAAGGACACGTCATGAGGCTGGAGGACGATGGCAAGCTGCTGCGGATCTTCGTCGACGAGAATGCCCGCCACGACGGCAAGCCGCTCTACGAGCAGATCGTCCGGCGCTGCCTGGACGCGGGACTGGCCGGTGCGACGGTCCTGCGCGGAATCCAGGGCTACGGCGCCCGCCACCGGCTCCACACCGCCTCGATCCTGCGGCTGAGCACCGACCTGCCGGTCGTCGTGGAGATCGCCGACACGCCCGAGAGGATCGACGCCTTCCTGCCGACCGTGGAGGCGATGATCGACGACGGGCTGATCACCGTCGAGCGGATCCGGATGATCCGCATCGTGCCGGAGGGGGACTGAGACGGCCCGCGGCGGTGCGCGGAATCCGGCGGGTCGGCCTCCCCGGAGGCGGGAACGCCCCCGGGTGGCGCGAGGTCTGGTAACCTGTCGAGGGAGGAATCCATGACCCCGGACTGGAGGGACAATCCCGTCTGCCGGTTGCTGGGGATCGAACACCCCATCATCCAGGCCGGCATGGTCTACAACAGCGGCGCCGAGCTGGCGGCGGCGGCGGCCGAGGCGGGCTGCCTGGGGCTGATCGCCGCGGGCTGGTTCCGGCCCGACGACCTGCGCGCCGAGATCCGCCGCTGCCGCGAGCTGACCGCGCGGCCCTTCGGGGTCAACCTGCCGCTGATCCACGACCACGCCGCCGACTGCCTGCGGGTGGCCCTGGAGGAGGGAGTGCGGATCTTCGTCACCTCGGCCGGCTCGCCGCGGCGGGTGGCCGGTCCGCTGCGCGAGGCAGGGGCGATCTTCATCCACGTGGCCGCCTCGCCGTCCCTGGCGCGCAAGTGCGAGGAGGCCGGCTGCGACGCCGTGGTCGTCGAGGGGTTCGAGGCCGGCGGTCACAACGGCCGCGAGGAGCTGACGACGATGGTCCTGGTCCCGGCCGCCCGCCGGGTCGTCTCGATCCCCCTGATCGCCGCCGGCGGCATCGCCACCGGCGAGCAGATGGCCGCCGCCCTCGCCCTGGGTGCCGATGCCGTCCAGGTGGGGTCGCGGTTCGCCGTCACGCGCGAGTCGGTGGCCCATGCGGCGTACAAGCGGGCTGTCGTCGAGGGGGAAGACACCCGGCTGGTCCTGAAGCAGCACCTGCCGGTCCGGTTGCTGCGCAACCGCTTCCGGGAGATGGTCGAGGAGCTGGAGGCCCGCGGCGCCTCGCGCGAGGAACTGGTCGCACTGCTGGGCCGGGGCCGCGCCCGCCGCGGGATGCTCGAGGGCGACCTGGAGGAGGGCGAGCTGGAGATCGGCCAGGTGGCGGCCCTGATCGACGACATCCCCACCGTGGCCGAGGTCGTCCGGCGGCTGCTGGACGGCTACGCGGTCGCCGTCGCCCGCCTGAGGGGATGAAACCGGGATGGGCGCACCCTCCGTCTCCGCCGTCCAGCTGCGGGAGATCCTCCGTCCGGTCCGGGAGGCGCACCGTCTCGACCTGGTCGGCGTCGTCGCGCTGCCCCGGGCGCTGCCGCACACGGCGGCGTGGCTGAACTGGCTGCTCGAGGGTCGCCACGGCGACCTGGCGTACCTGCTGCGGGATCCCCACGCCAGGGCGGACCCCACGCGGGAGCGGCCCTGGGCCCGCTCGCTGATCGTGGTCGCCCAGCGCTACGTCAACGGGTGGGAGCGCGACGACCCCGAGGCCGTGGCCGGCGTGGCGGCCGGTGGCTCGTGGCTGGCCGGCGTCTCCCGCTACGCCCGCGGCCGTGACTACCACGATGTCCTGCGGCGCGCCCTGCGACGACTGGTCCAGGTGCTGCGCGAGGAGCTGATCGCGCGGGGGATCATCGCCCGCTACGACGACCTGCGGGCCGAGACCGCCGTCGACGCCGGGCCGTTCCTGGAGCGCGAGTGGGCCTGGCTGGCGGGGCTCGGTTTCATCGGCAAGAACACCATGCTGATCCACCCCCGGCTGGGATCGGGGCTGTTCCTGGGGGTGGCGGTCCTGGGCCTGGAGGTCGAGGCGCTGGCCGACGCTCCCCGCCCCCTGCTCGGCCCGCCGGCCCAGCGGCTGCCCGAACCGGAGGGGATGGCCTCGCTCTGCGGCCACTGCACCGCCTGCCTGGACGCCTGCCCCACCGGAGCGCTGGTGGCGCCGCTGCGACTGGACGCCGGCCGCTGCCTGTCGACCTGGTCCATCGAGTGGCGGGGCGGGGCGCCGCCGGGGGAGAGGCCGGCCCAGGGCGGCCTGCTGTTCGGCTGCGACGTCTGCCAGCAGGTCTGTCCCTGGAACCACAAGGCGGCCCGGCTGTTGACCGATCCGCCGGCGGCCGCCTACGCCGAACTGCCCGGGCACGGCGAGCTTTCGCTGGCGGACCTGATGACGATCGACGCGCAGACGTTCCGGCGGCGGTTCCGCCACACTCCCCTGTGGCGCTGTCACCCCGAGGGGATGCGCCGCAACGCCCTGATCGTGGCGGCCAACACGGGGAGGCGGGACCTGCGGCGGGTCATCGAGGCCGTCGCCGCCGGCGATCCCGACCCCGGCGTGCGCGAGACGGCCGGCTGGGCCCTGTCGCGGCTCGACCCCGGCGGAGGGGAGGAGGAGTGATGGGCACGAAGACTTGGCCCGAGGCCGCCTGGTGGCACCCCCTGTCCGACGGGCGGGTCGCCTGCGACCTCTGTCCCATCGGCTGCAGGCTGCGCGAGGGGCAGGACGGTCCCTGCGGCACCCGCGGCGTCCGCGACGGGCGGATGGTCGCCCTGCAGTACGGCAGGGTCGTCGCGGCCGGGATCGACCCCATCGAGAAGAAGCCCCTCTACCACTTCCATCCCGGCCGCCCGATCCTGTCGCTCGCCGCCCCGGGGTGCAACCTCCACTGCGCCTTCTGCCAGAACTGGACCATCAGCCAGCAGCACGACGGCCTCCCGACCGAGGACCTGCCGCCCGCGGCGGCGGTCTCCCAGGCCGACCGCGACGGCTCGATCGGCGTCGCCTACACCTACACCGAGCCGCTGGTCTGGTACGAGTACGTCCGCGACACGGCGCGGCTCGTCCGCGAGCGCGGCCTGGTGAACGTCCTGGTGACCAACGGCTACCTCGAACCCGGTCCCCTGGCCGAGCTGCTGCCGCTGATCGACGCCGCCAACGTCGATCTCAAGAGCATGGACGACGACTTCTACCGCCGGGTCTGCAAGGCGCGGCTCGACCCGGTCCTGGCGGCCATCCGGCGGATCCGCGCCGCCGGGGTCCACCTGGAGATCACCAACCTCGTCATCCCCGGACACAACGACAGCGACGAGCAGCTGGCGGCCCTGGTCGACTTCGTGGCCGACGAGCTGGGTCGCGAGGTGCCGCTGCACTTCTCGGCCTACCATCCGGCCTGGCAGTTCGACGCCCCGGCCACGCCGCCCCGGACGCTGCTGCGCGCCGCGGAGATCGCGCGCCGCAGGCTGGACTTCGTCTATCTGGGGAATGTTAATCTCGCGGGAGAGAGTGACACCCGCTGCCCCGGCTGCGGGACCGTCGTCGTCCGTCGCGGCGGCTTCAGCGCGCGGGTCGCGCTGGGGCCGGGAGCCACCTGCCCCGGCTGCGGCCGCCGGCTGCCGATCGTCGTCTAGGAGGCCGTCTTGTCGTTCCAGCGTTCCCAACCCGAGTTTTCCACGGGCGAGGAGATCGCCCACAGCGTCACCCACGGCCTGGGGGCCGTCCTGGGGATCGTCGGCCTGGTCCTGCTGGTCCGCCGCGCCTTGGTCCTGGGCGATCCCCGCGTCCTGGCGGCCGATGTCGTCTTCGGCGCCAGCATGATCGTCCTCTACGCGGCCTCGACCCTCTACCACGCCCTCACCCCGCCTCGGGTCAAGCGGGTGTTCGAGATCCTCGACCACGGGGCCATCTACCTGCTGATCGCCGGCACCTACACGCCGTTCCTGGTCCTGGGGATCGGTGGCACCCTGGGGCGGACGCTGCTGATCGTCGTCTGGTTCCTGGCGGTGGCGGGGATCGTCTTCAAGGTCTTCTTCACCGGCCGTTTCCGGCTCGTCTCGACCCTGCTCTACATCGGGATGGGCTGGTTGATCGTGGTGGCCGTGCGGCCGCTGGTGGCAGCGGTGCCGACGCCGGCGCTGGTGTGGCTGCTGGCGGGCGGGATCTGCTACACGGGGGGGACGGTCTTCTACCTGTGGCGCGGCCTGCGGTTCGGCCATGCCCTGTGGCACCTGTGCGTGCTGGCGGGGACGGCCTGCCACTTCGTGGCCGTCTACCGCTACCTGCCGCCGGTCGGGTGACCCGGCCGCCGGTCCGTCTCACCACGGCTGCCGCCACGCCGGCGGTTCGCCCAGCCAGCCCTCGCGCCGGTGGGCGACGCGGACGTAGGTCGTGATCCCGCCGCGGACGAACCACTTGGCGTCGATCTCCAGGAACCACGGATCGAGCAGCCGGACCAGGTCGGCCAGGATCTCGCCGGTCACCCTCTCGTGGAAGGCACCCACGTCGCGGTAGGTCCACAGGTAGAGTTTCAGGGACTTCAGCTCGACGCACAGCTCCCGCGGGATGTAGCGGATCTTGAAGTGGGCGAAGTCCGGCTGCCCGGTCAGGGGGCAGAGGCAGGTGAACTCCGGGCAGTCGAACAGGATCTCGTACTCCCGGTCCGGGTGGGGGTTCGGGAACGTCTCCAGGTCGCGGGACGGCTGGGTCGGCATGCTGTGACCTCCGTTGGGGTTGGGTCCAGGATAGTGATCGCCGCCGCGGCGGGCAAGCCGACATCCGTTGGTGCGCCCCCGATCCCTAGGGGTTAGCATGGCCGACCGGAGGGGCCACCGGCCGGCGGGAGGTCAAGCCGCCCCCGCGCCGACCGATGGAACGGGGGTACCGCTGCGACAGGCGGCACGCGGGCCATGACCGAGCGACACGGGAGAGAGATGTCGACGATCCGCTCGACATTCCGCCACGCCTCCGTCTACACCATGGCGGCGGTCCTGGGGAAGCTGATCAGCTTCTTCATGCTGCCGTTCTACGCCCATATCCTGCAGGACGTCGGCTACGGCGTCATCGGGATGATCGACACGACGCTGGCCTTCCTCATGGGCCTGCTGGCCTACGGGGCCCGCGGGGGGATCGTCCGCCTCTACCACGAACATCCCGAGGGGAGGAAGAACGAGGTCGTCAGCACCGGCTTTCTGCTGGTGGGAATGACGGTCTTCGCCCTCGTGGGGCTGCTGTTGCCGTTCAGCGGGCTGATCAGCAGGGGGTTGCTGGGCGACAGCAAGTACGCCATCCTGCTGGTGATGGCGCTGGTCGGCTTCGCCCTGGAGCTGACCGGGCAGGCCGCGTCCTCCATCCTGCTGATCCAGCGGCGCTCCCTGTTCTATTCCGGCGTGGGCATGCTGCGCCTGTTCGTCGGGCTGGGGCTGAACATCTGGCTCGTCGTCATCCTGCGCTGGGACCTGTACGGCTATTTCCTGAGTTCCCTGCTGACCTCGCTGATCTCCAACGTCATCTTCATCGTCGCGGCGTTGCGGATCTGCGGCCGGCGCTTCGACCACGGGACGGCCCGGGAGCTGATCCGCTTCCAGCTGCCGCTGATCCCGGGCAACCTGGCCTCGTTCGTCTCGCGGCAGGTGGAGCGGATCCTCGTCCGCTACCAGATCGACCTGGCCAGCCTGGGCGTGCTGGAGATGGGCTACAAGTTCCCCGTCCTGATCAGCCTGCTGGTCACCCAGCCGTTCATGCGCTCCTGGAACACGACGCGCACCGAGATCGCCGACGAGCCGGGCGCCCCCCGGCAGATCGGCCAGATGTTCAGCTTCTTCCTGGCCCTGGTCGTCTTCGGCGGGCTGCTGATCGCCGTCAACATCAAGACGGTCCTGCACCTGCTGACCCCGCCCGAGTTCTGGCCGGCCTACCGGATCGCCCGGATCGACGTGCTGGCCCTCATTCTCACCGGCTGCTACTACCACGTCTCGTTCGGCCTCTACTACGCCAAGGACACCGCCACGATGTCCAAGCTGCGGGCCGCCACCTCGGTCGTGAAGGTCCTGCTCTCCTACCTGTTCATCCGCTTCTGGGGGCTGTACGGCGCCGCCTGGTCGGCGTTCATCACGGCCCTGATCCTGGCCACCGCCGGCGGGGTGCTGGCCCAGCGGCGCTACCGGATCGAGCTGGAGTGGCGCAAGATCGCCGCCGTCGTCGGCTGGGCAGTGGTCCTCTTCCTGCTGTTGACCCGGACCGACCTGCGGGTCCTGGGCGCCTGGCGATGGCTGGACGGCACGGCCCTCCCGCAGCTGGTCGACATTCTCTCCCGGACCCCCGTGGGGAGCTGGAAGGACGGCAAGGTCATGGCTCTCCTGTCGGAGCGGTCGGCCCTGACGGCCGATCTGGTCCTGCAGGTCCTGTTCTGCTTCGGCTACCTGGCCATCGTGCCCGCCCTCCATTCCGAGACCCGCCGCAGGCTCCTGCGCCGGATCGGTCTCGGCTGATCCCGGCGACCGGCGCCGGTCGTGGACGAATGCGCACGACGAGGAACCGCCCCGCTCCCGGGGGAGCGGGGCGGCTGCGCGGTGGACGGCGACCCGTTACTTGATCAGGGCCATGCGGTCGGTGAAGACGTGGTCTCCCGCCTCGACGCGGTAGAAGTAGACGCCGGTCGGCATCTCCCGGCCCGCCTCGTCGCGGCCGTCCCACTGGACCGTGTGGACGGCCGCGGGCAGGCGCGCGTCCAGCAGGGTCCGGACCAGGTGCCCGGCCACGTCGTAGACCGCCACGCGCGTGCGGCTCTCCGCCGGCAGGGCGAAGCGGATCGTCGTCGTCGGGTTGAACGGGTTGGGGAAGTTGGGCTCGACGGCGAAGGCGCGCGGCACGCCGGGCAGCTCGCCGTCGTCGACACCCGTGCCCGCGCTGCAGCCCTGGCCCAGGGCGCCGATCTGGCCGCACCCGCCGCTGTTGCCGGCCAGGCACGGCGAGGTGTCGAACAGGGTGTAGTCGCCGGCGCCGGCGTCACAGAACTCGGGGTCGACCGACACGTTGCCCGCGGTGCCGGTGGGATCGGTGACGCCGTCGTAGTCGGCGGTCTGGTTCCCGTAGACGTCGTTGCAGTCGAAGGTGGGGCTGGCCGACGAGACGTGGATCCCGTTGGCCACCGATGCCGACCCGGTGTTGAAGGCCACGATGTTGTGCGAGACGGCCGCGTCGGTACCCTGCAGGTACATCCCCCCGCCGCCGCCGCTGGAGAAGTTGTCGGCGAACGTGTTGCCGCTGACATCGGCGACCGGCACGCTGATCAGGTAGAGGCCGCCGCCCACGTAGTTGCCCGAGTTGCCGGCGACCAGGGAGGCGGTCAGGCTGAACGAGGCGGTGGCGTTGGCCACGATGCCGCCGCCGAACAGGCCCGTGTTGCCGGTGACGGTCAGGCTGTCCAGCTGGACCGTTCCCGAGGTGGCCAGCAGGGCGCCGCCGTACATGAACGTGCCGTCGGGGGTGACGGAGTTGCCGGTCAGGGCCACGGCCGTCAGCCGGAGCAGGTCCCCCTGGAACAGCAGTCCGCTCCCGTCGCCCTTGCTGGAGTTGCCGCTGATGCTGCCGCCGTGGGCGGTCAGCTGCATCCCGCCAGCCGAGTTGACGGCGTAGATGCCGCCGCCGCTCTCCAGACCGGTATGGCCGGAGACGGTGCAGTCCTCAAGGGTCAGATCGGCGTCGACGGCATAGATGCCGCCGCCGAGGGGAGGTGTCGTGTTGGCGGCCAGGCCGGTGTTGTCCTCGATGACGCAGCCGCTGAGCGTCGGGGCGCCGCGGTAGACGTGGATCCCCCAGCCGTGGACGGCGCTGTTGCCGTGGACGTGGACGTTCTCCAGCACGGCGTTGGAGTCCTTCAGCAGGATCCCGCCCCCGCTGCCCAGCTGGCTGGCGCTGCCGCAGGCGTTGCCCGTCACTTCCAGGTTGCGCAGGGTGGGCGAGGCGTTGGACACGATGATCCCGCCGCCGAAACGGCCGCTGAACGGGATGTTCGTGAAATAGTTCCCGCCTCCGCCGGTGCAGCGGAAGCCATCGACCACGACATCCGGACCGGCGGCGGCGTCGAACTGCAGGGTAGTCCCGGTGGCGATCCCCTGGATGATCGTCGGGTTGCCGAGCGGATCGCGGCTCCCGTACCCGCCGTCCCAGCCGCCCAGGTAGAGGAGCGCCTTGTCCGGCAGGGTCAGCGGACCGGCGACGACCGTCCCGCCGGTGAAGGCGATCGTGTCGCCGGGTGCCGACTCGTTGACGGCGTCGAACCAGTCCTCGAACTCGTCGGGCACCTGCTGGAAGTTGTCGCCCAGGGCCCGCAACAGGTTGATGCGGCCGGACCCGAGCAGGCCGACGTAGGAGGGATTGGCGTCGTCGACGGAGTCGCAGGTGCTCAGCAGCAGGTCCTGGACCTGGGTCGCCGTCCAGTCGGGATGGGCGGACCAGATCAGGGCCAGGGCCCCGCAGGTGATCGGCGAGGCGAAGGAGGTCCCGTTGACACTGGCGTAGGTGTGGGCTCCCGTCGTGTGGTCGTACCAGGTCGACTTGATCCCCTCGCCGGGCGCGCACAGCTCGATCCAGCTACCGTAGTTGGAGAAGCTGGATTTCTGGTCGCTGGCGTTGACGGACGCCACCGACAGGACGTAGGGATGGGTGCCGTAGTACTCGGCGACGTCCGAGTCGTCGTTCCCGGCGGCGTTGACGATGATGGCGCCCTGGTTGTGGGCGTAGTCGGTGGCGTTGGCCAGGTAGCTGCTGGTCCCCCAGCTGCAGTTGAGGATCCGGGCACCCTTCTGGACGGCGTACATGATTCCCTGGGAGGCGTAGAGCATGGAGACGACGCCCAGGCTGGAGCCGTCGGGCAGCCAGCCCACGCGCACGGCCATGATCTTGACGCCGCCGGCGACACTGGCGATGCCCAGCCCGTTGTCCATGACCGCCCCGACGGTCCCGGCGCAGGCCGTGCCGTGGCTCTCGTAGTCCATGGGGTCGTTGTCCGGATCGAAGACGTCCTCGTCGGGGTATCCGTCGCCGGAGTTGACGAAGTCCCACCCGCGGATGTCGTCCACCTTGCCGTTGCCGTCGTCGTCGAAGTTGGGCAGGCCGTTGTATTCCGGCCAGTTGATCCAGATGGCGTCGGCCAGGTCGGGATGGTGCCAGTCGACGCCGGAGTCGATGATGGCCACGATGACGTTGCTGTCGCCCAGCGCCTCGGCCCAGCCGCCCACGGCGCGGATGTCCTTGCCGCCCATCGTCGTGTTGCGCAGGTACCACTGGTAGGGCAGCTCCGGGTCGTTGGGCAGGGGACGGTCGACGTAGTAGAGTTCGTCCTTGAGGACCTGGCTGACCTCGGGCAGCCTGGCGAAGTCGGCCATGGCGGCGTCGAGATCGGCATCCGGGGCCAGGGAGACGACCCACTCCCGGCTCATGTCGAAGCCGCCGGTCTTGTCAGGGGTCGGCGCGGTGGGGTAGGCCTGTTCCAGGCCGCGGACCCGGTGCGTCTCCATCAGGGTGCGCAGGCGGGGATCGTCGGGCACGAGGCCGCCGGCGCTCTTGACGCCGCTGGGCGCGTACCCGGGTTCGAAGCGGACGATGAAGTGATGTTTGGCGTAACCGGCAAAGCCGCCGGCGCCGGCCGTGACGGCCAGGGTGAGCGACATCAGGGCGGCCGCCAGGGCGAGACAGCGGGAGAGACGGTTCATGGCACGGACCTCACTCGTGTGGCACGGACCTCGACGGTTGGCGGGGGCGTACTAGATCGATGTTATTATAGCTCAATTCCCGAGGGGCTACAACGGGCGTGAGCCGGAGGTGGCGACGGATGCGGGTGTTGCTGCTGGAACCCTACGACGGCGGATCTCACCGAGCCTTCCGGCTGGGGCTGGCCCGGCATTCCCGGCACCGGATCGAGGCGCTGACCCTCCCGGCCCGTTTCTGGAAGTGGCGGATGCGGGGCGCCGCCGTCTGGTTTGCCGACCGGATCGCCGGGCTGGCCGAGCCCGCCGACCTGCTGCTGGTGACCGACTATCTCAACGTGGCCGATCTCAAGGGGTTGCTCCCGCCGTCCTGGCACCGGGTGCCGATCCTGCTCTACATGCACGAGAACCAGCTGACCTATCCCCTGTCGCCGGAGGAGGAGTTCGATTTCCACTTCGGCTTCACGAACATCGTCAGCTGCCTGGCCGCCGACCGGGTCGTCTTCAACTCCGGGTACCACCGCGACCTGTTCCTGGAATCACTGCCCGAATACCTGGGCCGGATGCCGGAGGCCGTTCCCCGCGACGTCCGCCCCCGCCTGGAGGCCAAATCGACGGTCCTGCCGGTGGGAATCGAGCGGCGACCGCACCCGTCGGACAGTTTCGCCCCCTACCTGGGCGGACGGTGCGAGCCGGGGCTGGGGCCGGACTGGCCCCGCGGCGGACGTCGGCACCTGGTGCTGTGGAACCACCGCTGGGAGTTCGACAAGCGTCCCGAACGGTTCCGGCGGGCGATCCTCCGGCTGGCCGACGCCGGTCTGGAGTTCGACCTCGCCCTGCTGGGGGACCCCCGCGGGCACGAGGAGGTCTTCCAGCCCTTGCGCGATCGGCTCGGCGAGCGCATCGTGGCGTGGGGACATCAGCCCGACCGCGGCGTGTACGAGCGGTGGCTCGAACGCGCCGACATCGTCGTCAGCACGGCGGCCCAGGAGTACTTCGGGATCGCCGTGGCCGAGGCGGTCCATGCCGGCGCCTATCCCGTCCTGCCGCGGGAGCAGGTCTATCCTTCCCTGTACGGTCGCCGCTGCCGCGGGCGACACCTCTACCGGGACGAGGACGAGCTGGTCGGATTGCTGACCGACCTGCTGACCGGCGACGGGTGCGGGCACGTCTGTTCCCTGCCCCTGGACGTGGACGAGGCCTGCTGGGAGCGGCTGGCCCCCCGGTACGACGAGCTGTGCGAGGAGATGTGCCGCCGATGAGAGAGCGACCCGCCGAACGCCTGGGCGCCTGCCTGCTCGACATCGAGGGGGTCCTGGTACGCGACAAGCGCTACCGACCCGTCGACGGCGCCGTGGACTGGGTCCGTGGCCTGGTCGACTGCGGCGTCCCCTTCGCCCTGGTCAGCAACAACACGACCCACCCGCCGCGGGAGCTGGCGGCCGCCCTGGCCGGGGTCGGTTTCCCGGTGACCGCCGATCACGTCGTCTCCGCGCTGGCGGTCGGCGCCCGCCTGCTGGCTGGCTGGGGCAAGACGCGCCTGCTCTGGCTGGGAAGGCCCGAACTGGCACCGTGGTGGCGGGAGCAGGGATTCGTGACCGACGCCGTCACCGACTGCCAGGCCGTCGTCCTGGGCCTGAACGAGCAGCTCTCGGTGGCCGACCTGGACCGGGCGCTGTCGCCCCTGGTCGACCAGGAGGCGGAACTGGTCGCCCTGCACCGCAACCTGTTCTACCTGGACAGCCGGGGCGAGCGTCGCTTCGGTCCGGGCTTCTACTGCGCCGCCCTGGCCGAGGCCGCGGCCAGGGACCCCGTCGTCATCGGCAAGCCCCACGAGCGGATCTACCGGGAGGGGCTCGAACGGGTGGGGCTCCCCGCCGACGAGGTCCTGTTCGTCTCCGACGACCCGGCGGCCGACCTGGTGACGGCCGGCCGGCTGGGAATGACGACGGCCTTCGTCCTGTCCGGCAAGCACCCCGATCATGCCGTCCTGGGTCGCCTCGACCAGCAGGAGTGGCCCGACATCATCGCCGCGTCGCTGGCGGACGTCACGCCGCCGGAAGGGCCGGCGGGGATCACAGAAGGGAACGGAACGGATGAGTGAGAGCGCCGCAGTCTCGACCAGGGACCAGACCCGCCTGCAACAGCTCTCCCTGGCCGTCTGGGAGATGGAGCAGCTGCCCCGCGAGCAGCTGCGCGAGCCCCTCGTCCGCCGCCAGTACCTGCGCGCCCAGCAACAGCTGCTGGCCGAGCAGGAGGCGGTCGCCGACATCGCCCCGGAGGCGCGGTCCCGCCTGCTGCTCCGCGAGGAGTCCCCGTCGGCGGCCCTGCTCGTCCACGGATCCACCGGCGTGCCGTCGGACCTGCAGGGGCTGGCCGACTCGCTCCACGCCTCCGGCCTGACGGTCTGGAACCTGCGCCTGCCGGGCCACGGCCTGCCCGGCGTGGAGCGCCCGCCCGTCACCTGGCGCGCCTGCGCCAATGCCGTGCGCAGGGCCTTCGGCATCCTGGACCGCTGCCACGAGCGGGTCCACCTGGTCGGTTTCAGCTTCGGGGCGGCCCTGGCCGTCGTCCTGACCCGCAAGGTCCGACCGGCCTCCCTGGCGCTGCTGTCGCCGGCGCTGCTGCCCCGCGTGCCGTGGCGGTTCCGGATCCTGCTCTGGCTGCGGATGCACCGGTTGCCGTGGCTGCGTCGCCGCTTCGGCTGGGACCTGGAGGTCCTGGAGGCCATGCAGCAGGCCCGCGCCCAGATCGGCCGGCTGCGACTGCCCGTCTACGCGGCCCATTGCGACGACGACGAGCGGATCGATCCCGGCTCGCTGCGCCTGTTGCAGCGGCGGGTCAAGGACCGGGTCTCCCGCTTCCGGCTCTACCCCCAGGGCGGTCACATGATCCTGCGCGCCCACGGCCCGGCGGGACTCTACCGGGAGATCCAGGATTTCCTGGAGGCCGACCGGGCCCGCTAGCCTCCCCGTGGCCCGTGTTGCCCGACGCCCGTCGGGGATTGCAAGGTGCCGTCTTGCCCTGCTGTGGCCCAGGAGGCCCCATCGTTTCCCCGGTTCATGTAACATGGCTCATTGCAACGAGTTGTAGCGATCGTGGCCCGGTCCTGGACGGTGCCCGTCGCGGGCACGTCCATTGCAGCGTCCGGCGCGCGAGACAGATCCCCAGCCTCCGGGAGGATACAGACACCATGATCGACACCCAGACGCGCGCCCCGATCTACATCGGCGGCGAGGAGAACACGCACCAGGTGATGACCTCCGTCGAGGCGGCCGAGTACCTGCAGATGCACGTCAAGACCATCTGTCGGCTGGCGAAGGAAGGGAAGATCCCGGCCCGCAAGGTGGGTAGCGAGTGGCGGTTCCTGCGCAAGGTCCTGGATCGCTGGCTCGCCGACGAGATGGAGTGAGATGCCTCTGACGATCGAGCCGCAGCGGACTGCCGGGGAGCGCATCGCCGCGTTCCGCGTGACGGGGACACCGGTCCCGGACGAGGGCCGGGACCTGGTGTCCCATCTTCGCGACGGCATCCCGGACCGGGCGGAGGAGATCCATCTCGACCTGGCCGGCGTCACGGCGATGCCCGACGATCTGGCCAGGGCCCTGGTCTCTCTCTGGCGCGATCTGCAGGACCGGGGCACCGGTCTGCGGATCACCGGCACCACCGTCGTCGTCGGCTGGGTGCTGGCCCGCCACCTGGGGCCGGTGGCGGCGGAGGTCCTGGGCGACGAGCGCTGGGCGGTGCTGGCCGGCGGCCGGAAGCGGGCGGGGATCCCTGTCGACAGGCAGGAGCGTCCCGAGCGCGACGTGGCCGTCCGCCTGCAGTTCCGCCTGCGGGAGGCCGCCGATCCTGTCGCCGTGGAGCGGGAGATCGCCGCCACCCTGACCCGGTGCGGACTGGCGGCAGGGGTCGTGCTGGCGATAAGCAGCGGCGGCCGCCTCCTCGTGCCCGGAAGCGGGGAGGTCCATCCCGTCCCCGCCTCCGGCTGGCTCGGTTCCCTGCTGGCGAGTGCCGACTGTCCGCTGGCCACCGACGAGATCGACCTCGCCGGACTGACCCTGGAGGAGCGTGCCCTGCTGAAGTGGTCCGGCGCGGACCTGCTGGTCCCCCTGCTCCACGGGGGCGAGCTGCGGGGGCTCCTGCTGCTGCGCAGTGGTCGCGAGGCCGGCCTGGCCGGCTACCGGTCGGGAGAGGTGCTGGCCCTGGACCTGCTGGGACGTTCCCTGGCCGGGCATCTGGCGGCCGTCGCCGGACGCCTGGACGGAACCCTCGTCCCGGGCTCGAAGGTGGAGACCCGGACCTGGGGCGGCACTACCCGCGAGGACGGAGCGAGTACCGTCGTCGGGCAGCACGTGGCCGTGGCCGATCCCACACCGGTTGCAGTCTGCTGATCCGTTCCTGGCGTTCCATCGCTCCCTGTCCCGTTCCTGCGACACACTGCTATCACCATGTCCCTTCCTCGGTTGGGGGCCGTCATCGGTGTGCGGCCACCGGGCTCGTCCGTATGCGGGACAGGTGCGGGCGACGGCCGGAGCCTGTCCGGATGGGGGACACCCACGTAACTGTCTGCTGGCGAATACGATAGGGCGACGACGTTGCCGGTCCCGTTCCCTCTGGCCCGTGGACGGTCCCTTGCACTCGCGGGGTGGGGGTGACGGTCCCGGGAATGGGAGGCTCGAGGCCGTCACAGGGCAACGCCGGTGCGAGGGGAGGGCGCCTGCCCCCTCGTACCGGCCACCCACCCCGGCGGATGCTTCCTCACGGGACGGAGACACGGCGGGTCGCTCGCTGCGGCTGAACATCGACCAGCGGGTGGTGCGTCGGCAGGAGGGATGGGAGCCGCCGGACCATTTCCCCCCGGTCCGGGGACCGCTTCGGCGAAGGAGATCATGATCCCGTGGTGGCGGTCCGGGCGTTCGGCAGCACGACCGGCAACTGTCGAACGCCCCGGCTCGCACCGTCGTGTCGCTCAGGTCGCGACGCTCTTCTTCGCTTCCCGGGCCAGGATCCGGTTGAGCATGGCCGTCAGGTCGTCGGTCGAGAGCCCTCTTTCGATCCGGCCCTGGTAGGCCAGGGAGATGGCCCGGGTCTCCTCGGAGACGACGATGACGACCGCGTCGGAGACCTCGGTCAGGCCGATGGCGGCCCGATGGCGGGTGCCGAGCTGGTAACTCAGCTCGGTCTGCTCCGAGTTGGGCAGGATGCAGGCGGCCGCGGCGATCCGGTCCTCGCTGATGATGATGGCGCCGTCGTGCAGGGGCCCAGGGACGGTGAAGATGGACTCGATGAGCTCGCTGGAGATCTTGGCGTCCAGCTCCGTTCCCGTCTTGATCCAGCGTCCCAGGCCGATCTCCCGCTCCAGGACGATCAGGGCACCCAGGCCACGCCGGCTGAGTCGCTCGGTGGCCTTGATGATGTCGTTCTGGGCCGGGATCTCGTTGGTCGTGGAGAAGAACTTCAGCAGGCGCCGGCGCCCCAGGTAGGTCAGGGCCGTCCGCAGCTCGGGCTGGAAGATGATCAGGAAGGCGACGACCCAGACCGTCTGCAGCGAGGAGATGATCTGCCGCAGGACGATCATCCCGGTGCGGTCGGCCACCCAGGCCATCAGCACCAGGATTCCCAGACCCGCCAGCATCTGGATGGCGCGAGTGCCGTAGACCAGCAGCAGGAGCCGGTAGATCAGCAGCGCCACCAGCAGGATGTCGAGCAGGTCGATCAGCAGGGAATCGTGCAGGAACGAGCTCATGATCTCCCGCCGGGTCTGGTGAACGGACGACGTCGCGGCGAAGGGTAGCACCCGTCACCGGGTGCGGCAACAGCGGCCTCGCCGTCCGTCGGCACCGGTCCGGGATGGACGACCGGCGTCACCGCGCTGCGGCGACGGCCTCCAGGACAGCCAGCGTCTGGACGGTGGCCGCCACGTCGTGGACCCGGACCACCGCCACCCCCTGGGTGAACGCCGCCGCCACGGCGGCCAGGCTGCCGGGCAGGCGGTCCTCGACGCCGGCCCCGGTCAGCATCCCGATGAACGACTTGCGCGAGGCGCCCAGCAGGACGGGCCGGCCGCCGCCGAGCGTCTCCAGGTGCGCCAGCAGTGCCAGGTTGTGGGCGAGGGTCTTGCCGAACCCGATGCCCGGGTCGACGACGATCGCCTCGCGGACGACGCCGGCCGCCTCCGCCGCCGCGGCCCGCTCGGCCAGGAAGGCCGACACCTCGGCCACGACGTCGTCGTAGCGGGGATCGATCTGCATCGTCCGGGGCGAGCCGGCCATGTGCATCAGGACCAGTCCCGCTTCCCGCTCGGCGACCAGCGGCAGCATCCGGGGATCGCCACGGCCGGCGGTGATGTCGTTGATGCCGTCGGCGCCGGCCTCCAGGGCCGCGGCGGCGGTCTCGGCGCGGTAGGTGTCGACGGTCAGCGGTAGGTCGCAGGCGTCGCGGACGGCCGCGAGGGCGGGCAGCAGGCGGTGACGCTCCTCGTCCGGGGAGACGGGATCGGCGCCGGGACGGGACGACTCGGCGCCCAGGTCCAGCAGGTCCGCCCCGGCGGCCGCCATGGCCCGGGCCTGGTCGGCCACGGCACCGGGAGCGACGCGCGAGCCGGGATAGAAGCTGTCGGGGGTCAGGTTGAGGATCCCCATCACCAGGGGGCGCCCGCCCAGCGGCAGGCGCCTGCGGCCCAACCGCCAGACGGCGGCCGGGTGGCCGGCGTCCCCGGCGGTGGTCACGCCCCGGCACCTCCCGGGGCAGGATCGGCCGGCGGGGACGGTTCTGCCGGTGCCCCGCCCACGGGCGGCGGCGTCTCCTCGACGTCTTCCGCCGGAGGCGCTTGCCGGCCCGTTCCGTCCTCTCCTGCCAGCGCGAGGCGCGGCAACGGCTTGCCCTCGAGGACCATCTCGATCTCCTCGCGGGAGAGGGTCTCGCGGTCCAGCAAGGCCTGGGCCAGACGGTCCACCTGCTCCCGGTGCTCCTCCATGAGGTGGCGGGCCCGCTCGAGCTGCTCGGTGACGATACGGGAGATCTCGTCGTCGATCAGCCGCAGGGTCCGCTCGCTGACCAGGTGCTGGCGGCCGTACTCGCGGCCCAGGAAGATCTGGTCGTGCCGCTCCTCGAAGGTGATGGGGCCGAGGACCTCGCTCATGCCCCACTGGGTGACCATCGTGCGGGCGATCGTCGTGACCTGCTTGATGTCGCCGTAGGCGCCGGCGGAGATCTGGCCGATGAACAGCTCCTCGGCGACGCGGCCGCCCAGGGCGACGCAGATCTTGTCCTGCCACTTGTCGCGGCTGACGTGGTGCTCGTCCCTCTCCGGCGGCGTGAAGGTGACGCCCAGGGCCTGGCCGCGGGGGATGATCGTCACCTTCTCGGGAGGATCGGCGTGTTCGAGCATCTCTGCCAGGATGGTGTGGCCGGCCTCGTGGTAGGCGGTGATCCGCTTGTCCTCTTCGGTCAGGATCATGCTGCGGCGCTCCGGCCCGAGCATGACCTTCTCGCGCGCCTCCAGGAAGTCGTCCATGGTCACCTCGTCGTGGTTCTTGCGGGCGGCCAGCAGGGCCGCCTCGTTGACGAGGTTCTCCAGGTCGGCGCCGGCCAGCCCGGGGGTGCCGGCGGCGATCTGGCGCGCCGAGACGCCGGCGGCGGCGCGGATCTTCCTGATGTGGACCTTCAGGATCGCCTCGCGGCCGTTCAGGTCGGGCATGTCGACCACGATCTGGCGGTCGAAGCGGCCCGGGCGCATCAGGGCCGGGTCCAGGACATCGGGCCGGTTGGTGGCGGCCAGCAGGATGACCCCGTCGTTGGACTCGAAGCCGTCCATCTCCACCAGGAGCTGGTTGAGGGTCTGCTCCCGCTCGTCGTGGCCGCCGCCCAGGCCGGCGCCGCGGTGGCGGCCGACGGCGTCTATCTCGTCGATGAAGATGATGCAGGGGGCGTTCTTCTTCCCCTGGTCGAACAGGTCACGGACCCTCGAGGCGCCCACGCCCACGAACATCTCGACGAAGTCCGAGCCGGACATGCTGAAGAACGGCACGCCCGCCTCGCCGGCGACGGCCTTGGCCAGCAGCGTCTTGCCGGTCCCGGGGGCGCCGACCAGCAGGGCCCCCTTGGGGATCCGGCCGCCCAGCCGCTGGAACTTCTGGGGGTTGCGCAGGAAGTCGATGATCTCCTGCAGCTCGACCTTGGCCTCGTCGCAGCCGGCGACGTCGGCGAACGTCACCTCCGGCTTGTCCACGTTGATCAGCTTGGCCCGGCTCTTGCCGAAGCTGAACGCCTTGTTGCTGCCCCCCTGCATCTGGCGCAGGAAGAAGAGCCACAGGACCAGGATCAGCAGGAACGGCAGATAGTAGGTGGCGATGATCGTCCACCAGCTCGTCTTGGGCTCGGCCCCCTCGATCCAGGCCTGGGGGTTCCTCTCGCGGACCCACTCGCCGAACTTGGGGTCCTCCGACAGCAGGACGAGATGGAACTTCTTGACCGACGCGCTGGCACCCGTCTTCAGGGGCAGGTTGGCGGCCTCGACCAGCTCGCCCTCGACGGAGCGGTCCGTCTTGACCAGCCGGGCGATGTTGCCGGCCTCCACCTGCTCGTGGAAGGCGTTGTAGCTGATCTCGTAGACCGGCTCGCGCTGGTAGGACATGAACTGGAAGGTGACGAATACCAGCACCAGCAGCAGGAGCCAGAAGCCGGCCGTCTTGCCCGGGAGGGGGTTCTTGCGACCGCTGCCCGGCACCGGGCCCGGGAAACGCTTCTTCTGGTTGGCCATAGATCTCCTAGAGGATGGCGGTCACACGGGATCGAGACGGAGTGTAACGTTCCGCCGCTCACCCGGCAAGATACGCGTCCGCGCGGCCGCCGCCAAGCCGACGACCCACAGGACGCCGCCCCGGTCCGCGACGACGAGCACCCCCTCGCGGCGGAACCAGGGGATCCTCCGCTCCTGGAGCAGGTCGCCCACCAGGACGGGGTGCCTCCCCGCGACGGGGACCAGCCGGTCGCCGGCCTCCCACCGGCGCAGGTGCGGATCGCCGCGCAGGGCGTCTTCCGGGACGGTCAGCCGGTACGGCAGGGGCCGGGGCGGGCAGCCGTGCTGGATGGGGTCGACGACCGGCTCCCCGTCGGTGGGCGCGACGGTGAGGGCCAGGCGCACCGCCGGGGCGTGCGGTGGTTCCGGGGGCAGCAGGGCGATTCCGTCGAAGGCCCGGGCCGCGCGCCAGCCGCCGCAGAGGTCGATCGCCGAGCCGCTGCGGCTGCGCGGCAGCCAGGCCAGGAGCCGTCGCCAGTGGCGCTCCTCCAGCAGCGGGGCGCCGATCCCGGCGCCCTGGGCGGCGTAGGCCAGCGCGAGCATGACGACCCGCCGGGCCAGCGGGGCCGGCAGGGCGGTCAGCCCGGCCGCGGGCAGCAGGCCGTCGTCGCGGCCGGCGGCCAGCCGCTCCAGCGCCTGCGCGGCCAGCCGGTGCAGGGTGTCGCTCTCGGCAGCGGCCAGCCGGGCCAGCCGCAGCGGCGCCTCCCTGGCGGCGGGGCCGAAGATCGCCTCGGCCAGCGGCACCAGCTCGTGGCGAACCCGGCTGCGGCGGTTCTGCCCGTCGGCGTTGGTGCTGTCGTCCCGCCAGGGTTGTTCCTGGCGCCGGAGAAAGGCGAGGATCTCCCGGCGGTCCGTCTCCAGCAGGGGGCGGACGAGCCGGCCGATGACCGGCCGCATGACGGCCAGGCCGTCCAGGCCGGTCCCGCGGAACAGGCGCAGCAGGATCGTCTCGAGCTGGTCGTCCCGCTGGTGACCCAGGGCGCAGGCGGTCAGCTCCGCCGACCCGTCCAGCACCGCTGTGATGGCCTGGAGGCGCAGGTGGCGGGCCGCCTCCTCCAGCCCGGCGCCCCGGGCGGCGGCCGTCTCGGTCGTGGCGACCCGGCGGACGGTCAGCGGGACGTCGTGGCGGGCGCAGAGGTCGCGGCAGAACGCCTCGTCCCCGTCGCTCTCGGCGCCGCGCAGCCCGTGGTTGAGGTGCAGGGCGGCCACGGGCCGGCCGGTCCGCCCTCTCCAGGCGACGGCGGTCAGCAGCAGGGCCGTCGAGTCGGGACCGCCGGACAGCGCGACCAGCAGGCCGGGTTCGCTGCCGGGACCGGAAGCGCGGTGCACCAGCTCGTCGAGCCGGGGGACGTGGCGCTGCAGGAAGGGATCGCTCGCTGTCATGGAATCCGCCCGGAGGGGGCAAAAAAGGAAATGGTAGCGGCTCAGGGACTCGAACCCCGGACACGTGGATTATGATTCCACTGCTCTAACCAACTGAGCTAAGCCGCCACCATATTCCGTTTTCAGGAGCCGCCAAGGAGCGGCTGATCAGAATCTAGACCAGCCCGCATCCCTTGTCAAGGGGGAGCGGCACCCCTATTGTCGGCACGTCACGCGGTGGCCTGAACCGGAGAGGCGTTCCATGGCAGACGATCGGACGGTGTTCCCGCCGGAGGTCTTCGAGGAGGCGGATGTCGATCTCGCGCCCCTGGCCGACCGGACCGTGGCCGTGGTCGGCTACGGCAACCAGGGGCACGCCCACGCCCTGAACCTGCGCGACAGCGGGATCGAGGTCCTGGTCGGCGCCCGGCCGGGAGGTCGGGGCGCAGCGGCGGCCCGCGACGCCGGCTTCCCGGTCCTGGCACCGGCGGCGGCCGCGGCCGCCGCCGACGTCGTCATGCTCCTGCTGCCCGACGAGGTCCAGCAGGCGGTCTGGGAGCGGGAGGTCGCCCCGCACCTGCGGCCCGGCGCGGCGGTGGGATTCGCCCACGGCTTCGCCGTCGCCTTCGGGCTGATCACCCCGCCACCGGGGGTGCCGTGTTTCCTGGTGGCGCCCAAGGGACAGGGACACATGCTGCGCCGGGCCTACCGCGCCGGCGGCGGGCTGCCGTCCCTGCTGGCGGTGGTCCCGCCGGCCGACGACGCAACCTGGCGCCTGGCGGCTGCGTATGCCAAGGCGATCGGCTGCCTGCGCGGGGGCGGTTTCACGACGACCTTCCGCGAGGAATGCGTGGCCGACCAGTTCGGGGAGCAGGCCGTCCTGTGCGGCGGGTTGCCGGAGCTGATCGTCGCCGCCTTCGAGACCCTCGTCGCTCGCGGCTACGACGAGCGGAACGCCTACTTCGAATGCGTCCACGAGGTGAAACTCATCGCCGACCTGCTCCACGCCGAGGGGATCGACGGCATGCGGCGCCTCATCAGCCCCACGGCGGCCTACGGCGGGCTGACCCGGGGGCCGCGCCTGATCGACCAGGAGGTCCGCCGCCGGCTGGTGGCGATCCTGGACGAGATCGAGAGCGGCGCCTTCGCGCGCGAGTTCCTGGAAGACGCCGCCTCCAGCAAGCCCCGCCTGGAGGAGTTGCGCCGGCGGGAGGCCGCAGGGCAACTGGCCGCCTCCGGGCGGCGCCTGCGGGAGCGACTGGCCGCGCTCGGCCTGCACAAAGACGAGGAGGACGACGATGCATGACGGTGTCCTGACCCGCCTCCGACTCATCCTGACCGACCCGGCCCGCGCCATGGCGATGGTGCGCGAGCGCCCCCGGTGGGCCGTGGGAGCGCTGATCTGCCTGCTGGCCGTCGGCCTGATGAGCGCGACGACGATCCAGATCACCGGGCCCGAGCAGATCGACCTGATGAAGGATACCAAGCTGGGTCAGGCGATGAGCGACGAGCAGCTGGACGAGCAGTACGCCCGTTTCGAGGAGATCTCGACGGGGCGGCGCATCGCGGCGGGCGTCCAGGCCGGCCTGGGGATCCTGGTCACCCTGCTGTTCCTGTCGGCCCTCTACCACCTGGCGGCCAAGATCACCGGTGGCCAGGGCGGGTTCCGGCACACCCTGGGGATCGTCTGCTGGGCCAACATCGTCGGGCTCGCACTGGCCTCGCTGGTGAAGATCCCCCTGGTCCTGGCCCGCGGCTCGTCCATGGACCTGTCGTTCGGGCCGGCCCTGCTGGTGGCCGACCGTGGTCCCCTCGATGCCCTGTTCCAGGTGCTCTCCCTGTTCGACCTGTTCACCGTCTGGACGGTCGTGCTCGTGGTCGTCGGCTTCGAGCAGGTCCACGGGCTGGCCCGCGGCAGGGCCGCCGCGGCGGTGGTGACGATCTGGCTGCTGGTCTCGCTGGTCATGATCGGCATCGGGCGCCTGTTCATCTGAGCGGGTGACGCGGAAAGGACGACGACGTGAGGAAATGGCTCCTGCTGGCCGCCGCCGTGCTGGTGGTGGCGCTCATCGCGGTCAACCTGGTCCGCCGCAACGGACGGGCCGTGCAGGTGGAGACGGCCGAGGTCGCCCGCAAGAACCTGACGGAGACGGTCGCCGCCTCGGGCAAGCTGACGCCCAAGCGCAAGGTGAACGTCAGCGCCAACACGATGGGGCGCATCACCAGGCTGGCCGTCGATGAGGGGGACACCGTCCGGGCCGGCGACTTCCTGCTGGAGATCGATCCCACCGAGTACTCCACGGCCCTGCGGGGCCTGGAGGCGGCCCTGGCCAGCGCCCGGGCCGGCCTGGCCAGCGCCCGGGCCGCCGCCGCCAAGGCGGACGAGGACCTCGCCCGCGTCGAGCAGCTCTACGGCGAGGGGCTGGCCAGCGAGCAGCAGCTGGCCGACGCCCGCACCAGCGCCAGCGTCCAGCGGGCCGAAGCCGATGCCGCCGCGGCGCGTGTCCGCCAGGCCGAGGCCAACCTGGACCGGGCCCGCTACGACCTCTCCAAGGTGACGATCACCGCGCCCATGGGCGGTGTCATCACCCGCCTCAACGTGGAGGAGGGGGAGAACGCGGTGGTCGGGACCCTGAACGTGCCCGGGACGGTCCTGCTGGAGATCGCCGACCTGGCGACGATGGAGGCCGAGGTCGACGTCGACGAGACCGAGGTGGTCAAGGTGGCCCTGGGCCAGCCGGTCGCGGTGGAGGTGGACGCCTTCCCCGACACGAGCTTCGCCGGCACGGTCACCGAGATCGGCAACAGCCCCATCTTCTCCGGCGGCGACCGGCAGCAGGCCGTGGACTTCAAGGTGATCGTCACCCTGCGGGACCGGATCGAGAGGGTCCGGCCGGGTCTGTCGGCCAAGGCCAAGATCACCGTCGGGACGGCCGACAGCGTCGTGGCCGTGCCCATCGGGGCGGTCGTCGTCCGCAAGTGGCCGCCGGTGCCGCCGGCCCACGGGCGCCGCCGCGCCCACCGTCGCGCCGACGCCGACACGACCGGGGTCGAGCGGAAGGAGCGCGAGGGTGTCTTCGTCGTCGAGGACGGCGTGGCCCGCTTCCGTCCCCTGGAGCTGGGCCTGACCGGCGAGGAGGACTTCCAGGTCCTGTCCGGCCTGGAGGCGGGCGAGACGATCGTCACCGGCCCGTTCCGCGTCCTGCGCGACCTGCGCGACGGCGACGCGGTCAAACCGGCCCGGGACAAGGGACGCCGCGGCGGGAAGCGATGAACCTGCTGGAGGGTGTCCGCATCGCCCTGGACAGCCTGCGGCGCCACAAGCTGCGGACCCTGCTGACGCTGCTGGGGAACATCGTCGGGACGATGAGCGTCATCGCCGTCGTCTCGCTGATCAACGGCGTCGACCTCTACGCCCGCCAGAAGGTCCTGGAGGAGGGGAGCAACGTCTTCACCGTCTCGCGGGTCAACTTCTTCGAGATCCTGACCGACCTGGACGCCTTCCTCGAGTCCCTGAGCAACCCCCGCCTGACCCTGGACGACCGCGACTGGTTGCGGGAACGGATGACGACCCCGGCGACGATCGGCGCCTCCGTGGAGGGGTCGGCCGACCTCTGGGCGCCGGGAGGGAAGACCTCGCGCGGCGTCCAGGTCCAGGGCAAGACATCCGACTACCCCCTGCTGGACAAGTGGGAGCTGGCCGCCGGCCGGCACTTCAGCCGGCAGGAGGTCCGCGCCAGCCGCACGGTCGTCGTCCTGGGCTGGGGGATCGCCCGGGACCTGTTCCCCCGGCTGGCCGATCCGGTCGGACGGGAGGTCAAGATCGGGCGGCGGCATTTCACGGTGGTCGGCGTGGCCGCGGAGCGGCCGCGGATCCTGGGCAACGACCGCAACCGCTTCGTCGTCGTCCCCATCACGACCTACCGCAAGGTCTTCGGCGGCGGCGAGTCGGTGGACATCAAGGTCGCCGTCACCGACCTGGCGCAGCTGGAGGACGCCAAGGAGGAGGTCCGCCAGCTGATGCGGATCCGCCACCGGCTGCGTCCCACCCAGAAGGACGATTTCGGGATCGTGACCATGGACGAGCTGCTGGGGATCTGGTCGGGGATCTCCAGGGCCATCTACAGCGCCCTGGTGCCGCTGGTGGGGATCAGCCTCGTCGTGGGCGGGATCGTCCTGATGAACATCATGCTCGTGGCCGTCACCGAGCGGACCCGCGAGATCGGCATCCGCAAGGCCATCGGCGCGCGCCGGGCGGCCGTCCTGTGGCAGTTCCTGGTCGAGTCGATCACCCTGTCGGTCAGCGGCGGGCTGCTGGGGATCGGCATCGGGACGGCCCTGGCGGCGCTGATCGCCGCCGTCTCGCCGGTGCCGTTCTCCTTCGCGCCGTGGTCGGTGGCGCTGGGGCTGTCGGTGACCTTCGTCGTGGGGCTGGTCTTCGGGACCTATCCGGCCTGGAAGGCGGCCGGCCTGGACCCGGTGGAGGCGCTGCGCCATGAATGAGCGGATGCGTTTCGCCGACGTGCTGGACCAGGCGTGGCGGATCGTCACCGGCCACCGGCTGCGCAGCTTCCTGCTCATCCTGGGGGTGGCCGTCGGGGTGGCCACCCTGCTGGGGATCACGACCATCGTCCGGGGGCTGAGCGGCAAGATCCGCCAGGACATCGTCTCGGCGGCCCGGCCCTACCTCTACGTGGCCCGCTACACCGGCCTGGGCGGGGAAGACGTGGAGGCGAAGATGCGCCGGCCCCAGATCCAGCCCGAGTGCATCGCGGCGGCGCGCCGGCTGCCCGGGGTCGAGGGGGTCGACTACATGATCTCCAACGGCCGGGGCACGATCCTGACCTACCGCAAGGAGCGGACGAACATCGTCCAGGTCGTCGGGGCCAGCGCCCGCTTCGCCGACCTCTACTCGTTCACCCTGGAGGAGGGCCGCTTCTTCACCGACGACGAGGCAGCCGCCCGCCGCCGCGTCTGCGTCCTGGGGGCCGGGCCGGCGGAGAAGCTCTTCCCCCACGTCGACCCGGTGGGCAAGCGGCTGCGCCTGTTCGGGATCGAGTACGAGGTCGTCGGCACGATGGAGAGCCGCCGGCAGGTCTTCGGCTCGTTCGGCGACAACTTCGTGGTCGTGCCGTGGCCGTCGTTCGAGAAGGACTTCTCCCTGGGCGACCGGTTCGACGACCGCACCATGGCGGTCACCGTGGCCGACGGGTACGACCTGGAGGAGGTCCGCACCGAGCTGATCGGCACCCTGCGCGCGGTGCGCCGGCTGCGGCCGGGCCAGGAGAACGACTTCGAGGTCGTCACGTCGGAGACCTACGGGGCGCTGATCGACAAGATCACCGGGGCGATCGCCCTGCTGCTGGTGGTGCTGTCGAGCATCGGGCTGATGGTCGGCGGGATCGGGGTGATGAACATCATGCTCATCTCGGTGACCGAGCGCACGCGCGAGATCGGCGTGCGGATGGCCATCGGCGCGCGGCGGCGCGACATCCTGGTCCAGGTCCTGCTGGAGGCGTCGGTCCTGACCATGACCGGCGGGCTGGTGGGCATCGGCCTGGGCTACGCCCTGGCCTGGGGGGCAACCCGGGCCCTGCACTTCCCCTTCGGCTTCAGCCTGCCGATCGCCCTGCTGGCGGTGGTCTTCTCCGCCGGAATCGGCATCGGCTTCGGGCTCTACCCGGCCAACCGCGCGGCGGGGATGGATCCCATCGAGGCGTTGCGGCACGAGTGAGGCGCGGGACAGGGGCGCGTCGCTCATGCGCTGCGCGAAATCGCGGCGCGCCCCTGTCCCGCCTGGTGGGGTGTGGGATCAGCGAGGGGGCTCTGCTACGCTGCGCGCGGTCCGTTCGCCTCTCAGTGAACCTTCTCCCGCCGCGCCGTGGTCAGCGTTCCCCAGAACAGGAGCATCCAGCCGGCCAGCAGCAGGAAGCCGCCGAACGGCACCAGGCCGGTGAACCAGCGGTCGTTGGTCAGCAGCAGGACGTAGCGGCTGCCGGAGAACAGGAACGTCCCGGAGACGAAGCACCAGCCGGCGGCGCGGATCGCCGCGGCGCCGATCCGCTCCCGCAGCCAGGTCAGCGACAGCAGGGCCAGCCCGTGGTACATCTGGTAGCGGATGGCGATCTCCAGCAGGTCCATCTGGTCGGCGGGAAGGGTCCCCTTCAGGACGTGGGTGGCGAAGGCACCCAGGACGATGGCCGTGAACCCGAAGACCGCTCCCATGGTGGCCAGCAGCATCGCTTCTCCTCTCACATCTCCACGTGCAGGACGTTCTTGACCGCCAGCCCCGCCGCCAGCGAGACCAGCACGAACCACCAGAGCCACGCCGGCAGACCCAGCCACGTCCCGCCGGCGCGGGGCAGGGCGGCGGTGATCCGCCGCAGCGGCGCGTCGGCCGGCAGGGGCGGCTCGGCGGGATGGAGCAGTGCCGCGCGCCAGCCCGGGCGCTCCCGCACCGGCGTCAGGCCTGCCAGTGGCCGCCGTTCGGCCAGGCGCTTGGTCCAGCGTTCGCCGTCCAGGACGACGGCGAGCGCTGGACCGCCGGCAGCGGACCTGTCGCCGCCCGCCACCGCGTCCGTCGCTCGCACCCGCCACCAGACCGATCGCCGCTGCCGGTCGCGGACGGGGCCGGCGTCGACCGCGAGCCCGGGTCCGACCTCCAGGGCCAGGCCGTCCAGCGCCGCCGCCGGTGCTGCTTCGGCCAGCTCGACCGCCACCAGCAGCGTCTCGCCGGGCCGGGGTGCCCGGCAGCCGAAACGACCCTCCAGCTGCAGGACGATCACCAGGAAGATCGGCACCAGGACCAGCAGGCTGGGCAGCGACGTCAGCAGGTAGCGCCCGTTGGCGGCCAGCAGCTCGCCCTGGATCCGCAGCAGTGTCCGCAGGTCGTCCTGCCAGAGGCCCAGCTCCAGGATCAGGCCGGTCACGCGGCGGCGCGCCGCGGCCAGTCGCTGCTGGGGGGTGACCAGCTTGAACAGCCACAGCAGGCCGATCCCCGCCAGCGCGGCCACCCAGGCCAGCGCCACCGGGCGCGACCAGCGGACCGGCCACAGCAGCAGGTCGAACAGGCCGTTCAGCAGACTGGCCAGCAGCGTCACGCTTCCTCCTCGCGCCTACGAGATGTAGCCCAGGCCCTGCATCCGCTTGCGGATCTCGTCCACGTCGTCGCCGCCCTCCTCGAACTTCGCGATCTCGCGCTCCAGCACGTGGTGCACGAACTCCTCGGGGGAGCTGTAGCCGGCGATGGCGGCGTACTTCTTCACCTTCTCCAGCAGGGCCTTGTCGATCTTGATCCTCGAACCGAACATCACTGGCCTCCGTCGTCGCGGAAGATGGGCGAGCCGACCATCTCCGGTGGGATGGGCACGCCGTAGAGCTGCAGGAACGTGGGTGCCAGGTCCAGCAGCTGCGGGTCGGGCTTGTCGATGCGGCGGTTGCAGACGATGATCCCGGGAACCTCGTCGGCGGCCATGCAGTGGTCGCCGCTCCACTTCATCATGTTGTCCTCGAACTCCGTCGCGGGGACCTCGCCCAGGGCCGACTCGTTGCTGCCGCGGTAGCCGCGGAAGTAGCCCAGGACGATGTCGGGGGCATCCTTGACGTACGGCCCGGAATAGACCTGGTCGGTCCGGTAGGCGTACTTGATCGCCCGCTGCCCGGTGACCGGGTCGACGACCGCCTCCAGCCCGTGTACCAGCTCCTGGAGCAGCGCCTCGCGCTCCTCGCCCCGGTTGACGATGCCGCGTTTCTCCCGCCCGCGCTGGTTGATGTACAGGCCGTTGATCCCGATGGCGTAGGCCTTCGTGTGGTGCCAGTCGATCCCCGAGAGGAACTCCACGTCCTCCGGGGCGACGCCCGGCTTCAGCGCCAGGTAGCCGTGGTCGTAGAGCCATCGGTTGACGTGGAACGACCGGTAGTAGGGAGCGAAGCCGTGGTCGCTGATGACCATCAGCAGCGTGCGGTCGTCGACGCTGTCCAGGGCCATGCCCAGCACGCTGTCCAGCACGGCGTAGACGTGGGCGATCCGTCCGTGGTGGCGCTCGGCGTCGGCGTCGTGGTTGGGCGAGCGGGGATCCATGTTCCGCCAGAAGGTGTGGCAGGTCTGGTCCGGCAGGTTGAAGTAGAAGAAGAGCAGCCCCTCGCGCTTGGGGGCGAAGCGGTCCAGCTCCAGGCGGAACTGGCGGATGCGCTCGCGGAGCACCTCGTCGGACTGGGAGACGTACTGGTCGTCGCCGAAGACGCCGTCCTCCAGGGCCTTGGTGTCCTCCGGCAGTCCCTGGGTGTAGTAGGGGGTGCCCAGGGCCTCGGCGATGCGGCGGCTGTAGTCGGAGGGGGTCGACAGCGGCATCTCCGGGTGGACAGGGTCGATGTTGATGGGCGTCACGTAGAGGCGCAGGGGCGTGGTGGAGATCAGGTAGAACCGGCAGACGCCGTAGACGTTCTTCAGCAGCGGGACCAGGTGAAAGCGCAGCGTCTGCCACTCGCTCCACTCGCCCTCGCGCAGCAGGAAGGGCTCGGCACCGTCGATCTCGAACAGGGCGCTGTGTTGCCCCTGGTCCACGGTGCAGCGGAAGGGGAGCCGCGTCTCCGGATCGCCCCGGCGGTAGCTGTTGACCGGACCGTAGAGGTCGGCCGTGAAGACACCGTCGCGCAGCGCGACCGTGACGACGCGTCCCCCGGAGAGGTCCGTGTCCTCGGGCGGATCGTCGGTGTAGTAGGTGAAGATGCCGTAGGTGCCCAGGATGTCGGGCGTCCCCATGCCCGACAGGGTGTGGGCCTCGCACTCCACGGGCGGGAAGTTGGACGGCACCTTGAAGATCGTCACGTCGACGCCGACGTCGTCCAGCAGCTGCCAGAAGGCCGTCCCGTGGCGCAGGTTGCGCACCGAGCCGGACTCGCGGGGGATCTTCCAGGGGCCGACCGACCACCACCGCTGGGGGGCCATGGCCTGGGCCGCCGAGAGGTACGGCGCCAGGGTCCGCGGGTCGCGGTGGATGAAGTCGAAGATGCCGTGGCCGCCCGGGTTCATGCCGGTGATGAAGTTGCTCCAGGCCACCGGCGACTGGGGCGGGATGGCCGTCCCCAGGGTCTTGAAGTCCCCGCGGTCGATCAGCTCCCGGAAGTGGGGCATCAACCCCTGGTCCATGTACTGTCGTAGCAGTTGCGGGTCCATCCCGTCCATGCCGATGCAGAGGACCTTGGGTCGGGGAGCGTCGGCCTTCCCGGCGGCGCCCGCGGCGGCGGGCAGCAGTACTCCGATCAGCAGCAGCGGCAGCAGGCGACGCAGCTTCATCGCTCACCTCCGGCCGGCAGCAGCGAGCGGCCGGTCATCCAGGCGGGCCGGTCGATCCCGAACAGGTCCAGGATCGTCGGCGCCAGGTCCAGCAGCGAGGGGCGGGTCTCGGCGAACCGGCGGTTGCACAGCAGGACGCCCGGTACCAGCCGCGGGTCGATGCAGTGGTCGCCGGACCAGCTGCGGGTGTTGTCCTCGAAGACGCGGGCGGTGACCCGGCCCACGGCGGCGTCCCAGCCGGTCCGCCAGCCCACCTTGAAGCCGACGACCAGGTCGGGGCCCTCGCCGGCGTAGGGGCCGTGGTAGACCTCGTCGCTGGTCCAGACCTCGTTGACGCACGGGCGGTCGCCGTCGCGCAGCCCGCGCAGCTTCGCGCGCAGCTCCTCGCGCAGGGCGGGTGCCTCCTCGGGGGCGACGATCCCCTGCTTCTCCCGCCCGCGCAGGTTGAGGTAGAACCCGCCCAGCCCGGTGGCGTAGGCGCGGGTGCGGGACCAGTCGATGTCGGTCGGCTCGGCCCGGAAGCCTTCCGGCAGCGGCGGGAGCGGTCCGTCGACGGGGTCACTCTCCAGGAACAGGTACCCCTCCTGCCGCAGCCAGGTGTTCAGGTTGACGCCGCGGCGGAACGGCTTGAAACCGTGGTCGGAGACCACCAGCAGGACGTCGTCGTCGCGCAGCTTCTCCAGGACGCGACCCACCAGCGCGTCGGCCCGGTCGTAAAGGTCGCGGATGGCATGGCGGTGGCGCTCGGTGTCCTTGCCGGCGTTGGCCGGGTGGTCCGGGTCCAGGTAGCGGAAGAACATGTGCTGGATGCGGTCGGTGGCGTCGAAGACGATCGCGATCACGCCGCTGCGCTGCCTCTCCAGGGCGTGGAAGAGCTGCCGCTCCCGCTCGGCGTGGATCTCCCAGGCCTGGTCCAGGAAGCCCTGCTCGTCCAGGACCCGCTCGTTGAGCGCCCAGGTGTCCTCGGCCAGCCCCAGGGTGGCGAACGGCCCGTGGAGCTTGGCCAGGGCCGCGGCGTAGTGGGACGGGTGGGAGATGGGCAGGGCCGGGTGCTCCGGGTCGATGTGCAGCGGCGTCACGTAGAGGGAGAACGGCGCGAAGCCCGTCACCCGCAGCTTGCACAGGCCGCGGACGGTCAGCAGCGGCCCGGCCCGGAACGAGAGTCGCAGCCAGGGGGAGTTCTCGTCGGGGCCGAGGGTGACGCGCTGGTCGCCGACGGTGATCGTGGCCCGTCGGGACTCCGCGTCGACGACGGCCCGCAGCGGCAGGGTCAGGGGCCGGCCGTCGGGGCCGTCGGGACCGACCAGGGTGCCGACCCAGGCGTCGCCGTCGCGTCGCAGGCGGTTGCGCACCCCGCCGATGGTCTCGGCGTCGGCCACCGGAGCGACACCGGCGCTGGCGCCGTCGACGGCGGTCAGCTCCTGTTCGGCCGCGGTGTACCAGGCGAACGTCCCCTGGGTTCCCCGCAGGTCGGGGACGCACATGGCCGACAGCATGTGGCCGTCCACCTTCTCGGGCGGGAAGGTGATCGGCACGCGCAGGATGCTGCAGCGCACGCCGTGTTCGCCCAGGACGCGCCAGAACGCCTTGCTGCGGCGCAGCAGCTCGATCCGCGGCTTGCCCAGCGGCAGGCGCCACGGGCCGAGCCTCAGGACCCGGTCCGGGGGGGTGATCCGCGTCGAGGAGAGGATCGGCAGGTAGGTTCGCAGGTCGCGGCCCAGGAAGTCGAAGATGCCGTGCCGGCCCGCGTCGGCGCCGACGGCGAAGCCGCTCCAGGCCACCGGCGACATGGCCGGCCAGGTGGTCGCCAGGGGGCGGAAACCGCCCTGTTCCTTCAGGCGCCGGAGGTGGGGCAGTCGGCCCTCGGCGATCCCCTGCTTGACCAGGCAGGGATCCAGGCCGTCCAGTCCCAGCACGACGACGCGTCGCGCCCGCGCCCGCCGGGTGCTCCGCCGCCGCTTCAGCGAGCGCAGCAGCGTCCGCAGCGGCCACAGCAGCACGGCCAGCAGCGCCACCAGGAATCCGGCCACGCCGAACAGCAGCGAGCCGCCCAGGGCGAACCCCGCGCCTGGACCGATGTAGGCCCACGCGGGCGAGGCGCCGGCGAACAGCAGGGCGGACGTCAGCAGGGTGATGCCGGCGGGGGACGGGCGATGGCGGTCGTGCAGGTCCGGTCTCATGTCGCTTCCCGGGTGAACGTTCGACCCACCATTATAACGTTCGGACCAGCTCCGCGCACGGGAAACGGTCCCGAGCTCACGGCGGCGGGGTGGGGATTCCCCGGGACCCGATCCGCTGTCCGATCCAGGCGTTGCCCGCCTTCCCGTCAGCCCCTACCATGGGCCTCCTCGCGGACCAGCCGGTGAGGCGGCCCGGTCGAAGAGGTCGTGTCGCGGTCATCGTCCCGCGCCGCCCGGGAGTGACGACCGTTCTGCATCAGCCGAGGCGTTTCATGGTTCCCTCGCGTCGCACAGCGCTGGGCCTGGTCCTGGTGGGGTTCGTCGCCCTGCTCCTGCTGCAAGGCGTCTGCACCCAGGAAGACGCCTTCATCAGCTTCCGCTACGCGCGCCATCTCGTCTCGGGGCACGGGTTGGTCTACAACCCGGGCGAGCGGGTCGAGGGGTACACGAACTTCCTGTGGACCCTGCTGATGGCCGCGGGGATGGCGGCGGGGATCGATCCGGTGCCGTGGAGCCGCTGGCTGGGGATCGCGGCCGCGCTGGCGCTGGTGCTGTTCACCGGCCGCTGGGCCCGGCGGGAGGGGAACGCCACGTCCGGCGCCCTGGCCGCGGTGCTGGTCGCCGCGGTGCCGGGGATGGCCGCCGAGGCGGTCCAGGGGCTGGAGACCGTCCCGTTCGCCCTGCTGGTCGCCGCCGGTGTCCGGTCCTGGGTGGTGGTCCACCGGCGCTGGCGCGACGGCTCGCCGTGGCGGCCCGGCGACCTGTGGCCGGCACTGCTGCTCTGGCTCGCGGCCCTGACCCGGCCGGAGGGGCTGGGGGTGGCCGGTCTCTGCCTGCTGGGATCGTGGTGGGAGGCGCGCGGCGCGGCCCTCCCGGCGCGCCGGCGGTCGCTGGCGCTGTTCAGCCTGGTCCTGCTGCTCTACCTGCCCTACTGGTTCTGGCGCCTCCACTACTACGGCGACCCGCTGCCCAACACCTTCTACGCCAAGACCGGGGGCGGGCTGCGGCACCTGGTGCTGGGTCTGCACTACCTGGGGAGATTCCTGGTCCTGCACCCGTCCCTGACGCTCCTGGGTGTCGGCGCGGTCCTGCTCGCGCGGCGGCGCGCCGCCGCGCTCCTGCCCGGCGGTCGGGTCGTCCTGGTCGTCCTGCTGGGCTACGCGGCCGAGATCGCGGCCGTCGGGGGAGACTTCAAGGAGACGTTCCGGTTCGTCCTGCCGCTGGTGCCCCTGGGGGCCGTCCTGGCGGCGGTGCCCGTGGCCGGGTGGTGGTCGGTGTCCGCGTCCCGGGTCCGGTGGACCGGGACGGCCCTGCTGGCCGTCGCCCTGCTCGGGGTCGCCCCCACGCTGCGCCGCACCGTCGTCTGGTCCCGCTTGCGGGCCGACGACCTGGAGCGGCGGACCGTCTGCGGCCTCTGGCTGCGCGACCACGCCCGCCCTGGGGCCGTCCTGGCCATCCACTCGGCCGGGATCGTCCCCTACTACAGCGGCCTGCGGACCATCGACATGTGGGGCCTGACCGATCGGCACATCGCCCGCGCGCCGCTGCCGGCGGACGCGGCCGACCGGCAGGTGGGCCACGAGAGGTCCGACGACGCCTACGTCCTGTCGCGCCGGCCCGACTACATCGTGCCCTACTGGTGGCTGATGGTCACCGACCGCCCGCGCACCGACCACCTGGACGACGACTTCCGCGACCTGCCGCAGTGGCGCGAGGCCGGCCGCGAGTACCGTCCCCGCAGCGTCCCGCTGCCTCCCTCGCCGCGCCGGCCGGGTCGGCCGCGCTGGTTCAACTTCCTGCAGCGGATCGCTCCGTCCGACACGCTGCCGTGACCGCCGCCGGCCTCATTGCACCTCGCTGAAGGCGATGACGACGCTGGCCGTGTAGGTGGGCTGCTCCAGCATGACGAAGGTGCCGGTGTGCGGCATCGTCTTGAAGCTGATGGTCCGGGCCTTGTCCCAGCCCATCTGGTTGAGGGTCAGGCGCGCGTTGGTCGGATCGGGGAAGAAGGTGCCGCTGCCGATGACCAGGATCGGCACGCTCTGTTTGGGCAGCTGCTCGGTGAGGTCGAAGTCGAAGCTGCTGAGCAGCAGCTCGGTGAAGCTGATCTGGTCGGTCCGCAGGGCCTGGTCGACGATCTTGTCGGCGATGTCCCGCCGCGGACTCATGTTCAGGAAGTAGTCGGCCACGAAGTGGTCGTAGTTGTGCAGGAGCTGGTCGGCGACGCGGACCTTCTGCTCGCGGGTCGCCAGCTGCTTGGGCGCGGCGTCGATAACGATCAGGCGGCGGACGGCGTCGGGATGGCGGAAGGTGTACTCCATGGCGATCAACCCGCCCATGCCGTGGCCCACCAGGACCGGGTAGCCGATCCCGTTCTCGTGGATGAAGCGCTCCAGCTCGTCGGCGGCCCGCGGGATGGTCAGGTTCGGGATGGGCGGGGTGCGGCCGTGGCCGGGCAGCTCGAAGGTCCACACCTTGTAGCCGATCTGCAGCAGCGGCAGCATGTCGTCCCAGACGGCGGCGCTGGAGCCGAGGGTGTGGATCAGGACCATCTCGTAGCCGTAGGCGGAGCTGCGGCGGGGCAGGCGGTGGTCGCCGGCGGTCGTCGTGTCGCGTGCGGTGGTGATGGCCGTGTCCGCGTCGGCGACCGGCGAGGCGGACACGACCGTCGCGCCGAGCAGGGCCAGCAGGAGGAGCGACAGGGCGGCGGTCGGCAGGCGGCGGTTCATCTCAGCTCTTTTCGTCGGTGATCGGGTCGCGGGTCACGCCCGCGGGGGTGACCGTCAGCCGGTCGCCGTCGGCGAGGGTAACGACCGGGCCGTCGAAATGTTCCCGCACCAGGGCGGGCAGGTCCAGGATCGCCGCGGCGGGGTAGAGGTGGAGCAGGGCGACCCGCCGGGGGCGGGCCTCCCGGCAGAGGGCTCCCACCCGCGACGGGGACATGTGGCCCTCCAGGGACCAGGCGTCGGGGGTCGAGCACTCGACGACCAGCAGGTCGGCCTCCCGCGCGGCCTCGACCAGGCCCGGGCACGGCTCGCTGTCGCCCGAGTAGGACAGCACGGTCCCCTCGGCGTCGCGACAGCGCAGGCAGAGGTTCTCCCCGGAGAAGCGGTGCTCGGTGTGCCGGGCGGCGTGGAGGTCCAGGCGCGGACCGGGCGCCTGGGGCGAGGGGTGCCAGGTCCCGTCGTCGCCGGGGGCGAGACTGTCGCCCGGGGAGACCTCGTCCACCCGCAACGGCGCCCCGGAGGGGACCATCCAGTCGCCGTAGAGGTCGGCCAGGGCGTCCAGATAGCGGCGCAGCCCGGGCGGGCCGATCAACTGCAGGGGCGGTGCCTCCCGCAGCAGCGGCGAGTGGCGGGCGAACAGCAGGACCGCCAGGTCGTGGCAGTGGTCGGGATGGAAGTGGGTGACGACGACGGTCGTGATCGCCGCCACGTCCCGCGGCCCGTCGGGGTGGGCCAGCAGTCGCGACACCGCGCCCGGCCCCGGATCGACCAGCACGCCGCGACCGTCCACCTCCAGCCAGTGGCCGGCGCTGGCGCGCGACGGCGTGGGCACGGCCCCGCCGGTGCCGAGAACCAACAGCGAGAGCATGCGTATAAGGAAACCCCGGTGGCCCGCGGGTCAAGGGGGGTTGCTGGACACCCCGGCCGGCGGCGGCTATCATGACGGCCCCCGGCGGCCCGCGACGCCGGCGCCATCGACACGGGAAGGACCGAGGATGAGCAAGTGGCTCTTGATCGCGCTGCTGACTGGCCTGCTGCCGGCGGTGGCCGCGGCCGGCACCCAGACCGACGCGCCGCCCGACACCTCCGGCCTGATCTCCATCGACCCGTCGACCTACGGGGCGTCGGTCGAGCAGATCATGGCCGGTCCCGGGGACGACGAGGCCAAGATCGCCGCCCTGCAGCGGCTGCTGGTGACCGATCCCCGCAACGTCGCCGCCTACAACAACCTGGGTGTCCTGCACGCCCGCCGCGGCGAGTGGCCCCAGGCCCGTGACGCCTTCCTCTCCGCCGTCCAGGTCGATCCGCGGCTGCCGGAACCGCACCGCAACCTGGGACTGGCCTTCCTCAACGTGGGCCAGGGCGAGCTGGCCGTGCGCGAGCTGGAGGCCTACGCCCGCCTGGCCGGGCCCGAGGGCCGCGACGCCTGGCGCCTGCTGGGCGACGCCCTGCGCCGCAGCGGCGACCTGGCGGGGGCGCGACGGCGGCTGGAACACGGCCTGGAGGTCCTGGGCGAGCCGTTCGACGGGGAAAAGGCGCGGACCGTCATGATGCTGGTGAAGGTCCTGGAGGAGGCTGGCGAGGAGACGGCCGTCGAGGAGACGCTGGCCAGGTACGCCCCTGCCGCCAGGAGGTTCCTCCAGGAGGCCGGTGCCGTGGCCGATCCCTCCCTGGCCGACGGCGATCCGGGCCTGAAGGCCGCCCGGGTCATCGTCAACCGGCTGGTGGCCCTGAAGGTCGAGAACGCCAGGCTGCTGGCCGAGTCGGGGATGACGGAGCAGGCAGCCGACCTCTACCGGCAGGCCCTGGAGCTGGCCCCGGAGCACGACGAGCTGATCCCCGCGGCCGTGGCCACCCTGCTGGACGCCGGCCGCTCGATGGACGCGGAGATCCTGGCCCGCCGGGCCGTCAAGGAGCATCCCGAGCACGCCGGCGGCTGGGAGGCCCTGGGTCGGATCGCCGAGGCGGATGGACGTCTCCGCGACGCCATCGACCACTACGTCAAGGCCTGGCGACTGGACCGCGGCGACATGACCCTGGCCGGCCGCGTCGCCCAGCTCTACCTGCAGATCGGGGACAACGACGGCGCCCAGCGCTTCCTGGCCGACGTCGTTTCCTCGCCCGACGCGCCGGCGGAGATGCTGCTGAACTACGCCCTCAGCCTCCAGCGCCAGGGACACTACCGTCTCTCGCTGCCGACCCTGCGGCGGGCGGTCAGGGCGAGGCCGGACCTGCTGTCCGCCTGGCAGGCCATGGCCCAGGCCCTGCGCAAGACCAGGCAGTGGGACAAGGCCGCCGACGCCTATGCCCGCTGCCTGGAGCTGAAGCAGGACGCCAAGTTCGCCTTCCAGCGGGGGTACTGTCTCTACCGGCTGGAGCGCTACGACGAGGCGGCGACCGCGTTTCGCCGCGCCATCGAGCTGGATCCCGAGTACGACAAGGCGTACAGCAACCTGGGGCTGGCCCTGCTCGGCGCGGGGCGTGACCAGGAGGCCCTGGAGGCCTTCGAGAAGGCACTCGCCTTCCAGCCCGACAGCTACAAGTTGATGCTGAACAAGGGGATCTGCCTCTACCGGCTCGGCCGCTACGAGGACGCCCTGCTGACCTTCGAGGCGGCCATGGAGCGGCAGGAGACCCCCGCGGTCTGGAACAACCTGGGACTGGTCTACGACGCCCTGGGCGAGAAGGCCGAGGCCCAGCGCTGCTACAAGGAGGCCAAGCGGCTCCGCGCCGCGGAAGGGGGGAACGGATGAACCGGCTGACGGCCCTGATCACGATGGTCGTGCTGCTGGCCGGCGGGTGGGCCCTGGCATGCCATCCCGTCGCACAGCCGCCGCTGACCCCGGACGGTCCCTTCCCGCGTTGCACGGCGGAGCAGCTGGCCCGCTGCGGTTTCCCCGACCACCAGCACGCCTACTTCTGGCCCGGCTGGCAGCCGCGGACCGGTGCCGACGGACGGCCGTTCGGTTTCGGCAGCATCTGCAGCGGACGCGTCCTGCTGCACCGGACCGACCTCGTGCGCAACGACTCCCTGCTGGCCCTGCCGGGCCTGGAGCTGCACTTCAACCCCGGCTACAAGCCGTGCGACGTGGCCTCGCTGCTGGAGCTACTGGAGGCCGCCCGCCACGACCTGCGCGACCTGCTGGGGTTGACCCGCGACGACACCCTCGTGGTGGTCAACACCGACCGGACCGAGCTGTACAAGCAGGCGACCCGGCAGGGGACCTGGCGGATGTACCTGCTGCGGGGCGATACCTGCCTCGTCCAGCCGATCCCCGTCCTGACGGCCCGCACCCTGGTGGGGCACGCCGCCTACGACCTGTACACGCGCTGGCTGCTGCAGCAGCCGGGCCTGCGCGAGCTGCCGGTCTGGTTCCGCGACGGGCTGGCCGCCTACACGGCCGAGCTGGGGGTCCACCTCAACAACTACCTGTTCATGTACCGCAGCGCCGGTCCCGTGCTGTTCACCCCGGACCAGGTCGACGCCATCCTGGCCTCCCCGCCCCGCAGCGACCCCGCCGAGGACCAGCAGCTCTTCCGGCGGGCACGCTACAGCGCCTTCCTGATGGTCTGGCGGCTGGTGGAGGAGCAGGGCGGGCTGGCACCGGTGCGGCGCGTCCTGGCGGCAGCGGCGGGGGGACGGGATCCCGACGACGCCTGCCGGCAGGGGTGGGGCGTCGACTGGCGGGAGCTGGCCCGGCGCCTCGATCCGGTCGCCGCCGGCGAGGATCCCGGCGTGGCGATGGGCATCCTGCGGCCGCACCTGCCGCCCCCGGCGGAACCCGCGGCCGAAGAGTGAGACGATCCAGGGAAAGGACACCGACCAGATGAGTGACCAGCAGGCGATCCGCGTCCGTTTCGCCCCCAGTCCCACCGGCCATCTCCACGTGGGCGGGGCCCGCACGGCCCTGTTCAACTGGCTCTATGCCCGCAAGACCGGCGGTGCCTTCGTGCTGCGCATCGAGGACACCGACCAGAGGCGCAGCACCGAGGAGTCCTACGCCGCCATCCTGCGCGGCCTGGAGTGGCTGGAGCTGGACTGGGACGAGGGACCGCGGGTCGGCGGCGACCGCGGCCCGTACCTCCAGTCGCAACGGCTGGAGATCTACCGCGAGCACGTCGAGAGGCTGCGCGGGGCAGGCCTGCTCTACCCGTGCTACTGCACGACCGAGGAGATCGCCGCCCGCAACGAGGCCCGCGGCGAGGTGGCCACCGCGGGCTACGACGGCCACTGCCGCGAGCTGACCCGCGAACGGATCGCCGCCTACGAGGCCGAGGGGCGCCGTCCGAGCTGGCGCCTGCGGACCCCGGACGAGGGGGAGACCTTCTGGTACGACATCGTCGTCGGCAAGCGGGAGTTCGCCAATGCCTCGCTGACCGACCGGGTCGTCCTGAAGCAGGACGGCTTTCCCACCTACAACCTCGCCGTCGTCGTCGACGACCACCTGATGGGGATCTCCCACGTCCTGCGCGGTGACGACCACATCAGCAACACCCCCTTCCAGCTGCTCATCTACGACGCCTTCGGCTGGCCGCGCCCCAAGTTCGGCCACATGCCGATGATTCTCGGTCCGGACCGCAAGCGGCTGTCGAAGCGCCACGGCGCCACCAGCGTGGAGGAGTTCCGCGAGCAGGGGATCCTGCCCGACGCCATGGTCAACTACCTGGCCCTGCTGGGCTGGTCGCCCGGCGGCAGCGGGGACGAGGTCCTCTCGCGCAGCGAGCTGATCAGGAAGTTCAGCCTCAAGAAGGTCAACAGCTCCCCGGCCGCCTTCGACTACGACAAGCTGGCCCACATCAACGCCCAGCACCTGAAGCGGCTGCCACGGGAGAAGAAGGTGGACCTGGCGCTGGCCACGGCCGCCGAGCGCGGCTGGGCGGTCGAGTCGGCGTGGCGCGTCCCGGCCGCCGACCTGCGCGGCTACCTGGACCGGATCGTCGGTGCCATGGGGGGACGGTTCAGCAGCCTGACGCGGTTGCCCGGGCAGCTGGCCTGCTTCTTCACCGAGGACTACCCGGTCGATGCCGGGGCCGTGGCCGAGCACCTGGGCGCGCCGGAGGCGCGCGAGCTGCTGGCGGCCCTGGCCGACCGCCTGGAGGCGGCGCTGCCGCCGGACGCGCCTGCCGGCGCCGACCTGTTCGAACAGGCGGTGCGGGAGACGGCCGCCGCGGCCGACGTTCCCGCCGGCGCGGTCATCCACCCGACGCGGGTGGCGCTGACCGGCCAGGCGGCCAGCGCGGGGATCTTCGAGGTCATGGAGCTGGTCGGCGGGCCGCGGGTGCTGGCGCGCCTGCGCCGGGCGGCGGCCGGCGGATGAGGTCCTGAACGGGGAGGGAACCGCTGATCCTGCGGATCGTCCTGCGGTACCTGCTGGTGTGGGCGGTCAGCGCCGTCTCGCTGGTGCTGGCGACCGCCCTGCTCCCCGGGCTCTGGTTCGATCCCTCCCTGCCCCACTGGTGGCGTGCGCCGCTGCTGCTGCCGGTGGAGTTCGCCCTGCTGATCCTGCTGCTGCGCCCCGTCCTGGTGCTGGCGACCCTGCCGCTCAACGCCGCCACCCTCGGGTTGCCGACCCTGCTGATCAACGGGGCCCTGCTGTACGCGACGGCCCGCCTGGAGCCGGCCTTCCACATCGACGACCTGGGCGACGCCTTCATCGGCCTGGCTCTCCTGACGGTCCTGAACACCAGCCTGTCGAGCATCCTGGGGATCGATGAGGTCTATCCCTTCTACCAGACGGTCCTGCGGCGGCTGGGCCGCCGGTTCGGACCCCGTCCCGACCCCGGGGTGCGGCGCGGCCTGCTGATCCTGCAGATCGACGGTCTCTCCTGGCGCGCCCTCCTGCGGGCGGTCCGCCGCGGCCGGATGCCGGCCCTCTCGGCGATGATGGGCCTGGGCAGCCATCGCCTGTACCGCTGGCGCTCGGGGCTGCCGTCCAACACGCCGGCCGTCCAGAGCGGCCTGTTCTACGGGGACCGCTCCCCGGTGCCGGGATACCGCTGGTACGACCGTCGCCGCGACCGGATCATGGTCGCCAGCCGCCCCCACGACCTGCTGGAGCTGGAGCGGGAACTGGCGAGCCGGCACGAGGGACTGCTGCAGGGCGGCTCGGTCGTCAACAGCCTGCTGGCCGGCGGTGCCGCCAAGCGGCTGGTGACGCTGGCGACGATGAGGCGCAAGTCGGACCGCCAGCCGGGCGAGCAGGCCGACTTCAACCTCTTCTGGCTCAGTCCCTACGCCTACACGACGGCGATGCTGGCGACCCTCTGGGACTTCGCGACGGCCCTGGTCTGGGGACTGCTCTCCCGGTTCCAT
Source organism: uncultured Fibrobacteraceae bacterium (assembly GCA_964436825.1). Taxonomy (GTDB): domain Bacteria; phylum Krumholzibacteriota; class Krumholzibacteriia; order LZORAL124-64-63; family LZORAL124-64-63; genus CAYTEO01. Next base: position 108,123 of record CAYTEO010000004.1, read on the forward strand.
CGCCGCAAGCGGTTGATCCGGCGCACGCTGCGCATGGCGGCGACCCGCGCGGTGGGCAACGCCCTGCTGCGGGAGGCCGCCTTCTTCTGGCTGGAGCAAGACATCTCCCGGGGGATGCCGGTCATCTACTCCAACTTCGTCGGCTACGACGAGGTGGCGCACCAGGCCGGTCCGGAGTCGGCGGAGGCCCTGGCCACCCTGACGGCCTTCGACCGCAAGCTGCAGCGATTGCGCCGCCTGATCCGCCGCGACGCGCCGATCCCCTACGACATCTTGCTGATGTCGGACCACGGCCAGTCGGCCAGCGTCCCGTTCCGTTCCCTCTACGGCCGCTCGCTTGAGGATCTGGTGACCGAGCTGGCCGCCAGGGCCGAGCCGGTCCGGGAGCGCGAGGGAGGGGAAGCCGCCTACCTGGGAGCCCTCTCGGACGAGCTGGCTTCCCGCGGGGATGCCCGCCGCCGCTGGCTGGGCGAGCGGGAACGCCGGGCCCTGGACAGGATCCGCGAACCGCTGCCGGGACGCGAGCAGGAGGCGCCGGTCACGACGGCGGAACCGGAGGCGGGCGCCACCGGGGAACGGGCGCCCCTGATCGTCTGTGTCTCGGGCTGCCTGGCCCATATCTACCTGCGGGGCAGCCGGCGGCCGTTGCGGCTCCATGAGGTGGCGGCCCGCTATCCCTCCCTGGTCGACGGTCTGGTCGACCACCCGGGGATCGGTTTCGTGGCCGGCCGGGGGGAAGACGGGCGGCCGATCTTGCTGGGAGCGGGCGGGTTGCGCGACCTGGCGACCGGGGAAGTCCTGGGCGACGACCCCCTGGCGCCGTTCTGGGAGGCGGAGTCGTGGACGGAGGAGCTGCGGCGTCTGGTCCTGGGGGAGAACGCCGGGGACCTGGTCGTCAACGGTGCCTGGCGGATGGAGCGGCAGGAGGTCGTCGTCTTCGAGGAACAGATCGGCAGCCACGGCGGCCTGGGCGGGCACCAGACGGCGCCTTTCCTGTTCCTGCCCAGGCGGTTAGGCACGGTCCGGGACGATCTGCGCAGTCCCGAGGCACTCCACCGGCACCTGCGCCGGCAGCTGGCGCACTGGCAGCCGGCGGATTGATCCTGGGGACTTGCATTTTCCGAAACGGTGCTCTATATTCCTGCCCGCGTTTGCCCGGTCGTCCAACGGCAGGACAGCTGACTCTGGATCAGTCGATGGGGGTTCGAATCCTCCCCGGGCAACCACGAGACCGATTCCGGCACCTGCCGGTCAAGGATAGGGGCCCCCTTCGTCTAGCGGCCTAGGACGCCGCCCTCTCACGGCGGTAACACGGGTTCGAGTCCCGTAGGGGGTACCAGATCGAGGGGCCGTTCCCACGGGGAACGGCCCCTTTCTCCTTGCCGGGGAAGTCCCGGTCCGGGCCTGTTGCGGGTCCCGGGGAACGTCGCTAGATTCTGGAGACTTTCGACCATGAATCCGCCCGTGCGACGGGCCGCCGGCGCCTCCGCGCCGCGTGATCGGAAACAGAGCAATCCCCCAGGAGGAACAGCCATGTCCCAGTTCATCGGCCAGCCGGCCCCCGATTTCACCGCCACCGCCGTCATGCCCGACAACAGCTTCAAGGAAGATTTCAAGCTCAGCGACTACCGCGGCAAGTATGTCGTGCTGTTCTTCTATCCCCTGGACTTCACCTTCGTCTGCCCGACCGAGATCATCGCCTTCGACAAGGCGCTGGACGAGTTCAAGAAGCGTGAGACCGAGGTCATCGGCGTCTCCATCGACAGCCAGTTCAGCCACTGGGCCTGGAAGAACACCCCGGTCGACCAGGGCGGCATCGGCAACATCCGGTACCCGCTGGTGGCCGATCTCAAGAAGACCATCAGCCGCGACTACGGCGTCCTGCTGGACGACGGCGTCGCCCTGCGCGGCACCTTCCTGATCGACAAGGAGGGCATCATCAAGCACATGGTCGTCAACGACCTGGGCCTGGGCCGCAGCGTCAAGGAGACCCTGCGCATGGTCGACGCCCTGCAGCACCTGGAGAAGTACGGCGAGGTCTGCCCCGCCGACTGGCACGACGGCGAGGAGGCCATGAAGCCGACCAGCGACGGCGTGGCCGAGTACCTGGCCAAGCACGCCAAGAGCTGATCCGACCGGGCATCATCCGAGGTCACGACCGGGCCGGGAGCGGGACTCCCGGCCCGTTTCTCTTCGGCCCCGGGGGGACACGGTGCCGGGGAACGGCTTGCGCCCCGGGGAGCCGGGGGCGATCGTGGTCCCGGTGCCGGCTCGAGAGGACAAGGAGAGGAGGGACATGCGGTGCCGGGGATGGAGGACATGCGCAGGATCGTCCTGGTGTTCGTCGACGGCCTGGGCATCGGCCGGGACGACCCCGCGGTCAACCCGCTGCTGACCTACGGCGGCGGGCTGCTCCGCCCGCCGTTCGGCGATGCCGCCTGGTGCCCCCTGGACGCCACCTCCGGCCTGCCGGGCCTGCCCCAGAGCGCCACCGGCCAGACGGCGCTGTTGACCGGGATCGACGCCGCTTCGGTCGTGGGCGGCCACCGCACCGGCTTCCCGGGCCCGGAGCTGCGGGAGATCCTGCGCGAACACTCCCTGCTGAGACGCCTGCACGGGGCCGGCCGCCGCGTCACCTTTCTCAACGCCTACCGTCCCCTGTTCTGGAAGCTGAGCGAACAGCAGCGCTGGCGCCTGTCCGCGACCACGGTGGCCACGCTGGCCGCCGGCCTGCCGTTCTGGTCCCTGGACGACCTGCGGGCCGAGCGCTGCGTCTACCAGGAGGTGACCAACCGGGAGCTGATCTCCCGCGGCTTCGACGTGCCGGTCTGGACGCCGCAGCAAGCCGGCCGGGTCCTGGCCCGCAACCTCGTCCGGTTCGACTTCACCCTGTTCGAGTACTTCCAGACCGACCGGGCCGGTCACGCCGGCGACCGGGACCGCGGCGAGCGGATCCTGCGCGAGCTGGACGGGTTCCTGGGAGCGGTCCTGGAGGAACTGCGGTCGACCGGTGCCCTGGAGGAGACCCTCGTCCTGCTGACCAGCGACCACGGCAACATCGAGGACGCGACCGACACGACCCACACCCGCAACCCGGTGCCCCTGGCGGCCTGGGGGGCGGGGGCGGAGGTGTTCGTGGCAGGCAAGCACCGGCTGGTCGACGTGCCCAGGGGGATCCTGGAACTCCTGGGCATACCGGGAACATCAGTCGGTCCGTGAGGGGAACCTCGTGTGGCAACGCAATAAAAGGGGGGAGGACGTCTCCTCCCCCGTGACCGCGAGGACGGAACTCGCCCCGTCTCCGACCTCGCGCTCTTCGTCGAGCTAACGACAGATCTCCCCGGCAGGGCAAGAGACGTGAGCGGACACCTTCGGAAGGCACCGGAAAACGCTAGATGATTCTTTTGACTTGGCCCGGCAGGGCCATGTACAATGCGCAGAGACGATGTTATCTATTGCGTTCATTGATGGTGCTATCGATCGGGGGATGGGGGAAGATGAGTTCCAGGGGGGAATCCAGCTCCACGCCGGGCAAGAACATCCGGATCGCCGGCACCGATATCGGTGAGCGCATCGTGCAGTGGCGCCGTCGGCTGGGGTTGACCGGCGCCGAGCTGGCCGAGCGGGCCGGTCTGTCCGAGCGGACGATCCGGGCCATCGAGCGGGGACATCGCGAGTCGATCCAGGAGAAGACCCTCCTGTTGCTGGCCGAGGCGCTGGAGACCACGCTGGACGAGCTGCTCGGCCAGGGGACGCCGGGGCAGATCGAGTGCCCCGCCCCGCCGGGACACCGCCGTCGGCGCGGGTTTCTCCTCCTCGTGCCGCTGGCGTTCCTGCTGCTGGTCGCGATCGCCGCGGCGGTCTGGATCCTGGACCGCGAAGGGGTGAAGTGGACCACCCATGACGACGAGGTCATCGCCCGGGGAGGAATCACCGGGCGGATCCTCTGGCACCGGATCGAGCCCCACACGATCAGCGCGGGCCGGCTGGCGCCCTGGTCGCGGCGGCAGCTCCTGGTCGGTCTGAGCGGCAGTTCGCGGGACGAGGGCCAGCTCCGGTGTCTCGACCTGCGCAGCGGCAGGCTGCTGTGGTCCAGCCGGCACGACATCACCGCCGTGGCGTCCGCCTTCGGCGACCGCTTCGTCACCGACGACGCTTTCGTCTGCGCTTCGATCGTGCCCCTCGACACCGACGGAGACGGCGAGTACGAGATCGCCGTTCGCTTCACCCACGCCCGCTACTATCCGTGCTGCATCTGCCTGTTCGACAGGCAGGGGCGGTTGCTGGCCCAGTACGTCCACTGGGGCCGGCTGCAGGACATCCGCCCGGTCGACCTGGACGAGGACGGTCGGGACGAGCTGCTGTGCTGGGGCACGAACAACGCGCCGGTCTTCCAGGGAGGGACCATCCTGCTGCTGGACCGCGAACACTGGCACGGCGTCTCCCTGGACCAGGTCTGCCGTCCCGGTTGCACCACGCGGGATCCCGCCCGGTTCCGGGTCGTCTTTCCCAACTTCGGTCCCGGATTCGTTCCCTACGTGGGGGTGCGGATCGACGTGGAGCAGGTCTTCACCACCTGCTCCGGCGACGGCTCGCCGAACATCGACGCCATGGTCGGCGTCAAGCCGTTCCTGCTGCCCGTCGTTCTCGACCGCGAGCTGCGTCCCCTGTCCGTCGACATCAACGACGGCTTCCTGGCCATGCGGTCGGTCCTGCCCGATTCCCTCCGGGGCGAGCATTCCCCCTACGACCCCCGCTGGCGGGAGCGATGGCTGGCCAGGCACTACCGTTTCGTCGAAGGGCGGCTCGTCCACCCGCCCGCCGGGACCGGCGCCGTCTCCGTGCCTGCCGCGGCGAGCGCTCAGCGGTAGAGCCGCTTGATCTCGCCCCAGGTCTTCCTGGTCGCGGCGACCGTACCCAAGACCGTGCAGGCGTCCACGATGCCGCCTCCCAGGCGCCGGACCGTGATGTCCATCCCGGTCCCGTTGGGCTCCAGCTCCAGCCAGTGATGGCAGGACTCGTAACAGACCAGGGTGGGGCAGGGATCCACCTGGTCCAGGTGGGCACCGCCGCCCCCGATGACCAGGAAGGTCCGGCCGTCGTAGACGTGCCGCTCGTAGGCGTGGCTGTGACCGCTGACCACCAGGTCGACGTCGGCCTGCTCGACGATCGGCAGCAGGGCCTGCCGCATCGTCGCGGCGATCAGGCCCACGCGGATATTGCCGGAGAACAGGGGGTGGTGGAGGAACAGGACGGTGAGCTGGTCGGGACCGTCGTCCAGGCGTTCCCGCAACAGGTCCAGCGCGTCCTGGTTGTTCCAGTAGGCGGAGTCGAACCCGACCAGGTGGATCCCCTGGTCCACGACGTCGATCCAGTCGGTGGGCCAGGGCCAGGCCAGCAGGCCGTCGTACCAGTCGTGGTTGCCCGGGACGGGGCTGCTGTCGGGAAAGAGCTCCCGGTAGACGTCGTACTCGGCCGGCAGGGCGTTCTCCGTGACGTCTCCGCAGTCGTAGAC
>CAYTEO010000004.1:113737-127781 GCA_964436825.1 uncultured Fibrobacteraceae bacterium
GAGGTGGCGTCAAGACGCCGCGGTTCCCCGCTGGAAGAAGAACCGTTCCCGTCCGCCGGCCGGACGCAGCTGGTCGAGCCAGACGGCACGGGGATCGTACCTGGCGAAGAAGGGGCGGTAGGTCCACTCGGGTCGGCGGGCCTGCAGGAAGCGCAGCGCGAGCACCTTCTCCCCGTCCTGCTCCGTCACGCCCAGTACCTCCACCTTTCCGGGATCGGCGCTCATGCAGGGCCCGCGGACGGTGCGGGCCAGGCCCGAGACCTGCCGGGCGGCTTTGCGGAAGATCTGCCAGGCCTGCACCAGGGGAACGGCGAAGAAGTCGCGGGGGCCCGTGTCGCGGGCCACGAACATGTAGTACGGCACGATGCCCAGCTGGACCTCGCGACGCCACAGCTCGGCCCAGGTGTCGGGATCGTCGTTGATCCCAGCCAGCAGGGGGGCCTGGGCCCGCAGGACGACACCCGTGTTCCGCAGGCGGGCGATGGCCGCGAGCGTGGCCGGCGGCTCCAGCTCCCGCGGATGGTCCAGATGGAGCATCAGCGCCACGTGCTTGCCGGCGGCCGTCAGCCGCTCCAGCAGGGCCAGCAGCTCGTCGGCGTCCGGGGCGTCCAGCAGGCGCATCGGCCACCAGGTCAGCGCCTTGGTCCCGATCCGGATGTTCCGCACATGGGCCAGATCCGGCTCCAGCAGGGGCTCCAGGTAGGCGGCCAGATGGCGGGCCCGCATGACCAGTGGATCGCCACCGGTGACCAGCAGGTCGGTCACCTCGGGCTGTCCGCGGAGGTAGGCGTGCAGCTGTCCGGCCTCCCGGGAGGCCAGGCGCAGGTCCACGTCCCCGGTGAACTGGGGCCAGCGGAAACAGAAGGAGCAGTAGCTGTGGCAGGTCTGGCCCTGGCTGGGAAAGAACAGGACCGTCTCCCGGTACTTGTGCTGCAGACCCGACAGGGGCCGCCCCCTGGCGTCGCGGGGGCGGTTCTTCTTCAGCTGACCGGCGGGATGGGGATTGAGGGAGTGGCGGATCTCCCTGACCGCGGCCGCCAGGGCGATCCGGTCCCCCGAGCGCTCCAGCCGGTCGAGGCGGTCCAGGACCCGGGCGGGCAGCATCCGGGGGTGGGGGAAGACCATCCGGAAGATGGGATCGTCCGGGATCCGGTCCCAGTCGATCAGTTCCTCCAGGACGTAGGTATTGGCCCGGAAGGGTAGGACGGCGGTCACCAGGCGCATGCGCCTCAGGTCGGCCTCGGGCAACCTCTTCAGCTGGGGAAGATCGAGCAGGCTGCTCCCGCTGACCAGTCGCAGACGCCGGTGTGCCGCTGGTCCGTCGGCGGCCGCCTGCATGGCACGCCAGGAAAACAGGTGGTCCAAGATGGTCACCCCTCCGTTGATGGTCGTGGCGAGGATTGGCCGAAACACCCGGTACTATGATAGACGCTATCGGGGCCCGGGAGTTCCTTTTTTAATAAACACTCAACCGGCAATCAGTTCCAGCCCCAGCGAGGCGACGGCGTAGCCGAAGATCCCCGGCAGGGCCATCCCGCTGGGCAGGGGGCGCCGGGGGCGGCCGCGTTGGAAGGCCGGTTCCTCGCCGGGATCGTCCAGGGGAACGGCCGGCGCCTCCTCCGACCAGACACACGGCAGCGGCCGGACCAGTCCCTCCCGGCGCAGCAGGCGGCGGACCCGCCGGGCCAGGGGGCAGCGCCGCGACGCCCACAGGTCGCCGCTGCGCACGGCCGAGACGTCCGTGTGTCCGGCCGCTCCCATGCTGCTGACCACCGGCCACTCCCGGCGCAGGCACCAGGCCAGCAGGGCGACCTTGGGACCCAGCCCGTCGATGGCGTCGACGAGCAGGTCGGGTCGCTCGTCCAGCAGCTCGGCCGCCGTGCCGGTGTGGAAGAAGGCGGACACCGGCCTGACCGCCGTGTCGGGGCAGGTGCGGGAGAGGAACCGGGCCAGGACCTCGGTCTTGGGCCGGCCCACGTCGCCGGGGCCGGCGCAGGGGTGGCGGTTCAGGCTCGACGGCGTGATCACGTCGGGATCGATCAGGGTCAGGGCGCCGATCCCGCTGCGGGCCAGGGCCACCGCCGCGTGGGAGCCCACACCGCCCGCGCCGACGACGACGGCCCGGGCCGCGCGGATGCGGGCGAACCGTTCGGGGCCGTAGAGACCGACGGTGCGGGCGAATCGCTCAGGGAAGTCGGAAGAGGCAACGGGCATTGGCGGTCGTCTCCTCGGCGATGGTCTCCAGGGGAACGCCGCGCAGGTCGGCCAGCGCGGCGGCCACCTCCCGCACGTGCCGCGGCTCGGTCTCCCGCGGCGCAACGCCCTCCAGGCCGATGGAGGGGGCGTCGGTCTCCAGCACGATCCTGTCCAGGGGCGCAACCTGGGCGCTGCGCCGCGGCCGGCGGGCCCGCGGCCTGGTGATCGCCCCCCCGAACCCCAGGTGCAGCCCCAGGTCGAGGAAGCGTCGCATCAGCTCCGGACCGCGGCTGAAGGCGTGGACGACACCCTGCACCGGCGCCAGCGGCGCCAGCAGTTCCAGCAGCTCCGCGAAGGCTCCGCGAACGTGCAGGACGACCGGCAGGTCCAGCTCCCGCGCCACGGCCAGCTGGACCTCCAGGACCGGCGTCTGGACGGCCAGCGGTGGATGGTCCACCTTCCCGTCCAGCCCGATCTCGCCCACGGCCACCGCGTTGCTCTCGCGCAGGGCACGGCGCAACCGGTCGGCCAGTGCCTGCGGGTCCGGGGCCTGGTCGGCCACCCACGGGTGGAGCCCCAGGCAGGGGTGGACATCCGGGTGCGCTGTCGCCAGGTCGCGGATGGCGCCCCAGGATCCCAGGTCGTACGCCGGCACGACGCAGCCGCTCACCTCCGCGGCGGTGGCCCGTGCCAGCACCCCCGGCACGTCGTCGCCCAGGGGGGGCATGTCCAGGTGGGCGTGACTGTCGATCAGTCGCACATCGCCCTCCCGGAGACCGTGGATTCCTCCAGGATGACGGTGGGAGTGTCCTGTCTGGCCACCAGCCAGCGCACTCCGGCCGGGTCGCCGGCCGCCTCCCGGACGTCGGCAAGGGCCAGTTCCGGTTCGTTGTTCTGCTCGCTGAGATGTCCCAGGACCACGATCCGCAGCCGGGACGAGTGCCGCCTGGCCGTCGCCACCAGCTCGCCGCACTGGCGGTTGCTCAGATGGCCGCGCGGGCCGGCGATGCGGTGTTTCAGGAAGGCGGGGTAGGGACCGTCTCGCAGCAGGACAGGATCGTGGTTGGCCTCGACGTACAGGACGTCCAGGCCGGACAGCGACGCGGTGGGCAGGCCGTCCACCGTCCCCAGGTCGGTCAGCAACAGCAGGCTCAGGTCCGGCCCGTCCAGGCGGAAGGCGCACGGTTCCGCAGCGTCATGGGAGGTGGGGATCGCGGTGATGCGCATCCCGGCCAGCGCGAACGGTCGCAACGGGGCCACCAGCCGGGCGGCGGGCAGTTGCGCCAGTCCGCTGTGGCGAGCCGTCCCGGCGGTCATCATGACCGGCACTCCGAGGCTCGCGGACAGCCGGGCGGCACCGCGCACGTGATCGGTGTGTTCGTGGGTCAGCAGGAGGGCTTCGATGCCCCGGGGATCGATGCGGGCCTCCGCCAGCCTGCGCAGGGTCTCGCGACGGGAGAGGCCGCAGTCGACCAGCACGCCCCGGCCGCCGCGCAGCACGCAGGTGGCGTTGCCCCTGCTGCCACTGGCCAGGTTCACGATGCGCGTGGGCACTCCGTCTCCTCCCCCCGGGCGCCGGCAGGGCAGCCAGGGCGGTTCAGGGCCGCTTGCCCTCCAGGAAGAACACCTCGAAGACCTTCTCGTGGAAGATCGGCCCGTGGCCGAAGTAGCCGTCCTCCCCGAACAGCTCGCCGTGGTCGGACATGATCATCAGCCAGGTGTTGCGGGGACACTTCTCCAGCAGCTCGCCGACGACGCGGTCCAGGTGTTCGACGCAGGCGATCTGCTTCTCGTAGAACGCCTTGAACTGCTGCGGGGTGAAGAACTCGTCCTGCTTGCGGTCCTGCAGGAACTCCGACGGATTCTTCAGGAAGTCGTCCAGGTGCTTGAAGACGCCGTGGACGCCGCTGATGTGGGGCAGGTCGTCGGCCGTCTCCCCGGGCAGGAGGTACGGGTAGTGGGTCTCGCCGGTGTTGATGAAGAAGAACGACGGGCGGTCGTCCCGGAACTCGAGCCGCTGGACGATGGCCCGCAGGTCGTTGTGGCTCGGCGCCAGCTCGTAGCGGTCGAAGTGCTGGCTCAAGGTGGTCATCGGGTTCAGCACCGGCAGGCTGACCCAGCCCTCGCACCAGTAGCCCTGCTGCTTCAGGAAGTAGGGGAGCGACAGCTCGGGGACGAACTTCCTGAACTCCACGTCCGGCATGTTGATCCGCGTTCCCCAGGTGATGAACTCCTCCCGGTAGACCTCGGAGGCGAAGACCCCCCGGGGACTGGCGTGGGGGACCATGCCCATCAGGAAGGTGTAGTGGCTCGGACTGGTCCAGCTGGCGTAGCTGTAGCGGCGCTCCGCGACGCCGATGCGGTCCAGGTTGGGGGTCCGGGCCGCCTGGAAGGCATCCCAGCGACAGCTGTCGAAGACGATCAGGACGATGTTGTTCAGCTTGTCGCCACCGGTGAGCTTGTCCTTCAGCTTGTCGATCAGGCCGGCCATGGTCGCTCCCTGGGTTGGGGGTAGGTTCCCATTATCGGTCCTGTGGTCGGCGGCGGCAAGTGTCGCGGACGTCACCGGCGGCCCGCTGGGGGCCGCCGGTGGGTGAGGACCGTCCGTTCCGTGCCGGGATCAGAGGGCGGCGTCGATGGCCGCGGCCAGGTCCTCCTTGGGGCGGACGCCGACCAGCGAATTGACGGCCTGGCCGCCCTTGAAGATCATGACCGTCGGGATGCCGCGGATTCCGTAGCGCATGGCCAGGTCCTGGTTGTCGTCGACGTTGACCTTCACGACCTTGATCTTGTCGCCGTACTGCTGGGCCAGCTCGTCGATGATCGGGGCGATCATCCGGCACGGCCCGCACCACGGGGCCCAGAAGTCGACGACGACCGGCACGGGGCTCTGCAGGACCTCGGGCTCGAAGGTGGCGGTATCGACTGCCAGTGCGTTGCTCATGAGAGTCTCCTTCTGTTTCGATGAAGCAGGTTGCTCGCTCGCTCATGCCCAGCAGAGCAGGGAGCGTGCCAGGATCGTCGTGATGCATCCTTGGTCGTAACCGGTTGAATCATCTGTCGATACATCCCTGGAAGCGAACAACCGGGAACAAGATATGTTGCATTGCAACGTTGTTGTTGCTACGATATTGTTTCAATCAACATCGAGGTGAGCGATGCCCCCAGCCCTGACGGAATTCTGTCGCTGCCATCCCGGGAGCGTCGTCCGGATCCTGGACGCCCTGCAGGAGATGGTCCTGGTCGCCGGGCCCGACCTGCGCCTCTCGGCCATCAACGAGGCTGCCGCCCACTTCCTGGGAGTCCGCCGCGAGGAGGTGCTGGGACAGCCCCTCTGCGACCTGTTCGCCGAGGACGCCTGTCCCGTGGACTGCCTGGGCGAGACCCTCCGGACGGGGCGTCCCATCGTCGACTACCAGACCGACGTCGCCCTGCCGGACGGCCGCCGCTTCGACATCCTCGTGCGGACCGTGCCCCTCGAACCGGCGGAACCGGACGTCGGTGCGGGCGCCGCCCTCATCCTGCGCGACGTCACCGAGGTGACGAGCCTGCGCAAGGAGATCAGCGGCCGGACCCTATTTGCCGGGATCGTCGGCAAGAGTCGCCGGATGCAGGAGCTGTACACCCTGATCGAGGACGTGGCACCGACCGAGGCGACGGTCCTGATCCGGGGCGAAACCGGGACGGGGAAGGAGCTGGTGGCCCGGGCCATCCACCGCCACAGCCGGCGCAGCGAGGGGCCGTTCGTCACGGTCAACTGCTCGGCCCTGTCGGAGACCCTGCTGGAGAGCGAGCTGTTCGGGCACGTCCGCGGCGCTTTCACCGGGGCGGTCGCCGACCGGCGGGGCCGTTTCGAGGAGGCCCGCGGAGGTACCCTCTTCCTGGACGAGATCGGGGACGTCAGTCCCGTCGTCCAGGTCAAGCTGCTGCGGGTCCTGCAGGAGCGGGTCATCGAGCGGGTGGGGGACAACACGCCCCGGCCGGTGGACGTGCGGATCATCACGGCCACGAACCGCGACCTGGAGGAGCTGGTGGCCATCGGCCGGATCCGGCGCGACTTCTACTACCGGATCAAGGTGGTCGTCCTGGAGCTGCCGCCGCTGCGGGAACGGCGCGAGGACATCCCCCTGCTGCTGGAACACCTCCTGCGGCGCCACGGGCGCACCGTGGAGGATGTGGCGCCCGAGACGCTCCGCCTGCTGATGGACCACGACTGGCCCGGCAACATCCGGGAGCTGGAGAACGCCATCGAGCACGCCGTCGTCCTGAGCCGGGGCGGTCCCATCGAGCCGCGCCACCTGCCGCCGGAGATCGTTCGGGCCGTCCCAGTCGGGGGCGGGCGGCCGGTCGCCTCGCGCCGCGCACCCCTGGAGCGGGAGACGATCCTGGCGGCCCTGGAGCGCCAGCACTGGCACCGGGGCCGGACGGCACGGGAGCTGGGGATCGACAGGACGACCCTGTGGCGCAGGATGCGGGAATACGGTCTGCTGGACGACCGCCACCGGCGGGGAAGGGAGGGCGGCGATGGGCGGTAGGGGCGGAGGCTGGATCCTGGGCTGCGGGATCGGCTGCGGGGTGCTGATCCTGGTCGGGATGCTGGTCGTCGGCGGCGTCTTCCTGGCGGGGAAGAAGACGGCTCGGCACTTCGCCAGGGCCGTCGCCCTGGAGGACAGCCTCATGGCTAGATGCGGTCGGCCCGAGGACTACGTCCCGCCGCCGGACGGCCGGATTCCCCCCGAGAGGCTGGCCCTCTTCCTGGCCGTGCGGGACAGCGTCGTCGAAGCGGAGCGGGACTTCCTGGCCGAGGTCGAGTCCCTGGACGGCGCCGGTGGCGGGATCGGCCGGTTCCTGAAGGCGTTGCGCCACGGCGTGGGGTCGCTCTCCCGGCTCGGCGAGGTGATCGACCGGCGTGACCGGGCCCTGCTGGCGGTGGGGATGAACCCGGGTGAATACGCCTGGTGGACGGTGATGATCTATCACTGCTGGCTGGGCCAGCCGCTCCGTCCGCCGGAGCTGGCCGACCGGGAGCACTTCCACCTGGAACTCGGCGAGCAGGAACTGGTCAGGGTGATCCGTTCGCGGTTCGTGGCGCAGGTCGACAGTGCCATGGCCGCGGGGGAGACCCAGGAGTGGCTGGCCCAGCTGGCCGCCGAGTCGCGACGGCTGATCCGGGAGCCGGGGCGGCTTCCCTGGGAGGACGGACTCCCCCGGCGCACTCTCCTCTCCCTGGCCGGCAGGCGGGAGGAGCTGGAGGCCAGGGGCACTCCCGCAGCCTGTCTGCTGGTGGGGACGACACTGGGGAAGGACGACTAGGGCCGGACAGGCCGGCGGTCACTCCGGATCCCGGTCGTCGTCGCCCTCCCCGCTGGCGGTCCCCGGCGCCGAACGGCCCCGGCGGCGCCGGACCGCCTCCCGCAGCAGGTACTCGATCTGGCCGTTGACGCTGCGCAGCTCCTGCTCGGCCCAGCCCCGCAGCTCCTCGTAGAGCTCGGGGCTGAGCCGCAGCAGGAAGGTCTTGCGTCTCGCCACAGCTCACTCCCCGGGGGCGAGGCCGCCCGGCCTGCGGATCCGCTCGAGGCTGCGGACCAGCTCTTCCGGCTCGGGTGTCCCGATCAGCAGCGTGCGGCCGTCGGTCGTCACCAGCAGGACGCCGCGGTTGCCGGTGACGTTCCATCGCCAGTTCCCCAGCGCCCACTTGAGCCCCAGTCCGGCCCGCAGCAGCATCCCCTCGACGACGTGGACCGATGCGATCCTCGCCAGGGGCACCGATCGCCGCGGCCAGCCGAAGGTGGCCCGCAGACCGAGCTTCTCCCTGTCGACGACGATCGTCACCGTCCCGAGGGCGAGGCCCAGCAGCAGGGCCGCCGGCGGGACGATCCAGCGCCACGGTCCGCTGTCGGGGGACCAGTTGACGGCACAGGAGACTGCACCGGCCAGGACGAACAGCAACATGATCGGCCAGCCGAGGAAGCGGCGCTCGTAGACGGGATTCACGACGGCCACCTCACTGGTAGAGCGTGCCGGTGTTCAGGACCGGCTGCGCCGCGTGTTCGCTGCAGAGCACGACCATCAGGTTGCTGACCATGGCCGCCTTGCGCTCGGCGTCCAGCTCGACGATGTCCTTCTCGCCCAGCTCCTGCAGGGCCAGCTCGACCATGCCGACGGCGCCCTCGACGATCTTCTGGCGCGCCGCCACCACGGCGCTGGCCTGCTGCCGCTGGAGCATGGCACCGGCGATCTCGGGGGCGTAGGCCAGGTGGCTCAGGCGCGCCTCGATGACCTCGACCCCGGCCCTGCCCAGGCGTTCCTGCAGCTCCCGTTCCAGGCGCTCGTTGATCTCGTCGGTCGTCCCGCGCAGGGTCAGCTCGTCCTCGGGACCGTCGTAGGGGTAGGCGCCGGCCAGGTGGCGGACGGCCGCCTCGCTCTGGGTCTCGACGTACTCCTCGTAGTCGTCCACCTCGAACATGGCCTGGGCCGTGTCCCGGACCCGCCAGACGACCACGGCCGCGATCTCGATGGGATTGCCGGCCAGGTCGTTGACCTTGATCTTCTCCCCGTTGAGGTTGCGGGCCCGGAGCGAGATCTTCCGCTTGGAGAGGAAGGGATTGGCCCACTTGAAGCCGTTGGTCCGGACCGAGCCCTTGTAGTCCCCGAACAGCAGCAGCACCGCCGCCTCGTTGGGGTTGACGATGAAGAAGCCGACCATCAGGACGATGTCGAGCGCGAAGACGACGATACTGCTGACGATCTCGGCGACCGCCTCGTGGCGGACGCCGCGGACGAAGCCGTAGACCGACAGGCCCAGGACGACGATCGTCGCCAACAGAACCGGCCAACCGGACGAGATGCTGATCTCCTTTTCCCTGTGCATGACGAACCTCCGCGTTGGGGCGTTGGGGTCGCTGTGATGTCACGATGATATCACGCTGGTAGCATACGGTCAAGGCTGCAGGTGGGTTGCAGGGAAGGGAACGGAAAAAAAGGGCCCGGCGCGATGCCGGGCCCCTGTCCCTGGTCGCGGGGGATATGTCGGTCAGGTGCTCGCCGGGCCGGCGGTGCCTTCCCTCTCGGCCCAGACGGAGATCAACTGCAGGATCGTGCTGGTGGCCAGCTCCATGTCCTTGACGCAGACCCACTCGGTGAAGCTGTGGAAGCTCTGCTCGCCGGTGAAGAGGTTCGGCGTGGGCAGGCCGCGCGCGGTCAGGTTGGCGCCGTCGGTGCCGCCCCGGATGGAGCCCAGTTGCGGCTCGATGCCGACCCGGCGGATGGCCTCGATGGCGTATTCGACGGCCCGGGGCTCCTTCTCCAGGTCGTACTTCATGTTCCGGTAGTATTCCTTGATCTCGAACTCGAAGGTCGATCCCGGCCAGGCGGCGCAGGCCTGCTGCGCACGCTCGCGCAGCAGCTGGGCCTTGACCGGCAGCTGGTCGAGATCGAAGTCGCGGATCAGCAGGTGGACGGTCACCTTGCTCGTGTTGCCCTCGATGCTGATGGGGTGGACGTAGCCCTGCTTCTCCTCGGTCGTCTCCGGCGCCATGTCCCGGGGCAGGGAGGCGATGAACTCGGCGGCCACCTTGATGGCCGGGACCATCTTGTCCTTGGCGTAGCCGGGGTGGATGTCGCGGCCGATGAAGGTGACGATGGCGCTGTCGGCGCAGAAGGTCTCGTTCTCCACCTCGCCGCGCCGGCCGCCGTCCATCGTGTAGGCCACCTTGGCGCCGAACTTCTCGATGTCGAAGTACTTGACGCCGGCACCCACCTCCTCGTCGGGGGTGAAGGCGACCTTGATCGTCCCGTGCTTGAAATCGGGGTTCTCGACGATGCGGGTCAGCGCCTCCATGATCTCGGCGATGCCGGCCTTGTCGTCGGCACCCAGCAGGGTCGTCCCGTCGGCGGTGATGATCGTCTCGCCGATGCACTCGGCCAGGTAGGGATTCTCCTTGGCCTTGATGACGACACCGTTGTTGGGCAGGGCGATGTCCCCTCCCTGGTAGTTCTCGTGGAAGATGGGATTGACGTCCTTGCCCGAGACCTCGGGGTAGGTGTCCATGTGCGCGATGAACCCGACGGCCGGCACGTTCGCCAGGGCGGGGTCGTTGGCCGGCAGGGTGGCGGTCACGTACCCGTACTGGTCCATGGCGGCGTCGGACAGGCCCAGCTCCTGCAACTCCTTCACCAGCAGGCGCCCCAGTTCCAGCTGACCGGGCGTGGAGGGATAGGTCGACGTGTCCTCGGCGGACTGGGTGTCCATCCTGGCGTAGGTGACGAAGCGCTCGGTCAGGGAGGGGAATCGCGAGTCGGGATTGCGGTCCAGCATATGGTGTCTCCTCGCCTTGCGTGTGGCAGGGCGCGCCAGCGGAGCATCTGGTGGGGCTGCCCGCCGGGCAACGATCTGTGTGGGCGCTGGCGGCAACGATAGTCGATCCCACTGGGGGTGGCAAGCGGGACCCCCGACGGCGGCGGGGGAGCGCGATAACGGCGCGTTCGGGGGCTGGTGGTGTCCTGTTCAGGAGGCGGCGTGGACCGGGGCCCGTTGCGGGGCCTGCTGCTCGCCGCCGAAGCGGATCCCGATCCCGTGCAGCAGGGCGAAGGGCGGGATCCCGCCGATCAGGACCAGGACGTTGTCCGCCGGCACGACGACCCCACCGCCGGGGGTGGCCAGGGCGACGCTGGTGGGGGTGATCTCCTGGACGGTCGATTCGGGCAGGAACGTGATCCTTCCGTCCGCGATGGCGCGCTCGATGCGCTCGGCGTTGCGCTTCTTGACGCGCAGGAAGGCCGGCTTGCGGTAGGAGAGGGTGACCCGGGTCCCGGCCTGGGCCGACAGGCCCAGGGCGGCCTCGACGGCGCTGTCCCCGCCACCGACCACCAGGACGCGCCGGTCGCGATAGGCGGCGGCGTCGATCAGCTTGTAGGTGACGTGGGGCAGTTCCTCGCCCGGCACGTCCAGCCTGCGCGGCGTACCGCGCCGTCCCAGGGCCAGCACGACCCGCCGTCCCCGGAACCGCTCGCCGCTCTCGGTTTCCACCGTGAAGTCGCCACGCTGCCCGGTGACGCCGGTGACCCGCAGGGGGTGGCGGATATCCAGGCCGAAGTCGCGGTGCAGTCGCCGCCAGATCTCCAGTAACTCCTCCTTGCTGTACTCCTCGCGGTCGAGGGTCCCGAAGCAGGGAATGGTCACCGGCTGGACCATGACGAGCTTGTGCCGGGGATACTGCAGGATCGTCCCGCCTGGTCCCTGCTGGTCCAGGACGATGCAGCGCAGGCCCTCGCGGGAGGCGGTCAGCGCCGCGCTCATGCCGGCCGGCCCGGCCCCGACGATCACCACGTCCCACAGGTCCGGCTCCCGCGACCGCTCCGGGTCCCGCGCGATGGCCCCGGCAACGCGCTCTCCCTGCCGGATGGCGTTGCTGATCAGGGCGAAGCCGCTCAGTTCGCCGCAGATGTAGATGCCGGGGACGCTGGTCTGCTGGTCCTCGTCGAGCAGGGGGATGTCATCGCGGGTCCGGATGTCGCCCAGACCGATCCTGATGGCACCGACCGGACACGCCTCGGCGCACTTGCCGTGGCCGATGCAACGGGCCCCGTTGATGACGACCGCCCGCCCGGAGACGATCCCCAGCACGTCCCCCTCGGGACAGGCCGCCACGCAGGTCCCGCAGCCGATGCAGGCGTTGGCGTCGACCAGGGGATACTGGCCCAGCGGCTTGTCCAGGCCGAGGGCCGCCGACTCCCGCCGGCGGAGGGCCGCCTCCCGGCGATCGCGGCGAAAGCGGATCAGGTACGGGACCAGGGTCCCGGCCCCGATCGCCAGCGCTCCCAGCCAGATCAGCAGCGATTCCACGGTGCACCGTCCCTGTCAGAAGCGATAGGCCAGTCCGGTCCGCAGGGACAACCCCTCCATGCTGTCTCCCCGGTCGTACTCCACCTCGGTCCGGACGTCGAGGCCACCGGGCAGCGGCCGCCACCATCCCGCCCGCAGCCACCGGTCCCTTCGCGTCAGCCCCGACGTCCGGTAGGCGTAGCGGCCGGCGGCCAGTTCCAGGCGGTCGCCGCGGTCGGTGGCCAGCTCCAGGGAGAGGGACGGGTGCCAGCCCGAGACCAGCTCCCCGTCGAACCCGCTGACCGAGAGCCGCAGTCGGGTCCGTGCCCCAAGCAGACCGCGCCGGGTCCAGGAGAGGCGGTAGGAGAGGGTCCGGTCCCGTCCCCGGCGGAAGTCGCGCACGCCGCCGTCGGCGGACAGCGAGGAACGGTTTCCCCGCCAGGCGAACCCCAGCCGCGCTCCCCGGCGTCTGGAGTTGTCGAACAGGCTGTCGGCCAGGCTGCGGGTCTCCCAGGTGCGCGGCAGGTGCCGGTCGTCGTAGGCCAGGTGCCAGCGCCAGCTGGCGGTCGGGCGGTATCCCAGCCGCAGCCAGAGGTTGTTGATCCGCAGACGGTCGCGGGCAACCCCCATGCGCCAGCCCCGGTTCATGTCGATCTCCACGGTCTGGTCCAGGGACCAGCGCCGCGGCCCGCGCCAGTGGAACCCCAGCAGGGCGTACTCGCGGCTGATCTCGCCGCGGTGGTACTGGCCGATGCCGGCGCAGTCCAGGCGCCAGCGTCCCCCGCCGAGCCGTCCGGCGCCGGCCAGCAGCCCGCCCAGCTTCAGGTCGTCCGTGCGCGGTGCGGACGTGCGCCAGTCGGGCTGGAAACCGGCGAACAGGCCGATGCGCAGCGACCGGTAGAAGGGAATGCTCGTCACCGCACCGTCGAGGTAGCCCACACCGGGCACCGAGCGCGGGATGAACCGGCCCAACCGCCAGTGCCAGCGCACGTCGGGATCCTCCCGGTAGAGGGAGCAGGCGGTGACCCGGTTGACCCACTCGGTCGCAGGGGCCGTGGCCAGGTCCCGCCGGCGGGCGATCCGGCGCAGGGAGCCTCGTACCTCCAGGTCCGGGCCCCGGTCACTGTCGTGGCGCAACCGGAAGCGGACGGTCGTCCGTGTGGCGTCCAGGTCCGAGACGGTGCGATCGTCGGTGTGGTCCCAGTCCAGGGAGAGCCCTCCCCGCCAGGACGACGGCCGGCGGGAGGCCTCCCGCTCCGGCGCGGGCGCCGGCGACGGCACCGGTCGGCGCCGCGCCGGTGGCGATGCGGCGACGGCCGTTGCGGTCGAGTCGGCTGCGTCGGCAGCGGCCTGGATGGGGACGGCCCGGTCGCCGGGCCGGATCCTCCCGGAGGCGGACTCGACGCGGCAGGAGGCCGAATGGGTCGCCACGTGCTCCACCGTCACCACGGCCACCTGCCGCTCGCCGCGGTGGATGGCGAAGCGGTCGCCGGGCCGGATCCCCTCCCCGCGCCCACCATCGAGGTAGACGTGGTCGGCGGAGACGTACCGGACGTGCTGGACCACCGGGACAGCCGCCGCGGCCAGCGGCAGCACCAGGACCAGCAGGCCGAGACGGGACGACAGGTTCCGCCTTCTCATCAGTCACCTCCGTCGCCGCTCGGGTGGCACCGGTAGCACTCCGAACTCCGGTAGACGTACCCCCCCACTTCCCGGTGATCGCGGTCGGTGTCGGTCTGGTTGTGCTCGTGGCAGAGGATGCACTCGAAGACCTGGTAGTCGGTGGGGCTGACGTGGCAGTCGGTGCAGGTGTCCCACTCGCCCCGGTGCGATCCGGAGTAGATGGGGAAGAGGCCGTCGTGGTCCCAGTCGGCCGGCCGCCAGGCCCTGGTGGCGTGGCAGGCGGCGCAGTCGGTCGGGAATCCCGACGCCGTGTGGTCCGGGTCGATCGTCGCGTCGTAGTCGGCCTGGTGGCACCCGAAGCAGTCGCTCGGCGTGCCGGCGTAGCCCTGGGCGTGGCAGGCG
>CAYTEO010000005.1:0-84615 GCA_964436825.1 uncultured Fibrobacteraceae bacterium
CACGGACACAGTCTTCGTGACACAACACACGCTCAGCTTCCGCCAGCCATCGATCCACCGGGGGTCCGAACCGCTCTGCCAACTCCTCCAGCGCCGGCAGGTGCAACTCCGCCAGGTAGCGGTGCAGGTGTGGCGGCATGGGATGCCGGGGCGCAGCATTGATCCTGCGTTCCAGCGCGGGAGGCCGCACGTCGGGATCGATCTCCAGGAAACGGCACACGGTCTCGAATAACCCGACCGGATCGCTCGACAACTGGTCGTGGAAGCCGATCAACAACCTCTCCGACGGCACGGCCCGTGTCCACCTCTCCAGCATCGGCAGGTAATCGCCACGGCGACGCGTGTCCGGATCGTTGAAGTGCGCCAGGAACTCCTCGTCGCTGATCTCGGTCACTGGCCGCCGACCGTAGCGCGACAGGAAGTGGACCGCCGCCGACCAGTCCCGCGCGATGGGATCGCGCAGGATCAGGACGAGCTTGGCCCGTGGCAACAGGCCGGTCAGATGGGCCACCCCCTCGTCGCCCAGGGCGGAGTAGTGGGGCGTGATGTCCCCGGCCATCCGGTCGCCGGCCGAGACGAACAATGAACGATACCAGTCGTCGCTCAGGTCACAGCGGTAGAACCGCCACTGCCATGCCAGGTTGGCCGGAGTCGCCCGCCGCAGGTAGCGACCGACCCGACGCCAGCGGAAGAGTTTCAGGCGTTCGACGAACAGCTTGCCGGAGCGAGGCTCGACCGGGGCATCGCCCAGCTTCTCGGGCACGATGGGAAAACGACGATCGAAGTAGCTGATCTCCTTGACCGGCGACAGCCAGACGTCGGGATGGTAGCGCAGGTTCTCCCACAACCACGTGGTGCCGCCGCGCACGACGCCGATCACCACGAAGTCGGGCAAACGTCCCCGCCTTGCAGCCATGGATCACCTCCGGAATGAACGGCAGGGCGACATCCCGTCCCGACACGGACGATCAGCACGCGCCGCGGCTATCCCTTCACCTCGCGCACGCAGTCGATGACCGTCCCGTCGACCCACTTGATGGCCGCCACGACCTTCTCCCCCAGCTCCGGCGGCGCCGGCGGGCCGCCGACGATCTCCTCGACCTCGGCCTTCAGGTCGTGGATGTCCCGCAGCGGGAGCGAGGTGCCGCGCAGCTTGGCCAGCAGGTCCTCGCGCCGGGGGTTGACGGCGATCCCCCGCTCGGTCACCACGACGTCGATCAGCTCGCCAGGGCCGCAGAGGGTCGTCACCCGGTCCACCAGCACCGGGATGCGGTCGCGGAAGCTGGGGATGGGCAGGATCGTGCACCTGCTGGCCAGGCAGTTCTGCCAGCCGCCGATGCCGTGCAGCAGGCGGCCGTCGCTGTGGGTGACGACGTTGGCGTTGAAGTCGACGTCCACCTCGGTGGCGCCCAGGACGACCACGTCCAGCATCGACGCGAAGTTCCCCTTGCCGTGCCAGTTGTAGCTGGTGAACGGCGAGGTGTTGACGTGGCCGGGGTTCTCGCGCATGGAGCGGACGCCCTCCAGGTCGAAGGTCTGGCCGTCCAGGATGTAGTCGGTCAGCCCCTCCTCCAGCATCTGCACCAGGTACTGGGTCGAGCCGCCGCGGACGAACCGCGCCTTGACGCCCCGCTCGCGCATCAGGTCGCGCAGGAAGATGGCGAACGCCAGCGAGGTGCCGCCCGCCCCGGCCTGGAAGCTGAAGCCGTCGCGGACGATGCCGACCTCGTCGCAGAAGCGGGCCGTCAGCTCGGCGATCAGCAGCCGGTCGGGAGACCGGGTGATCTGGGTCGTGCCGCTGACGATCTTGCTGGCATCGCCGATCGAGTCCATGACGACGACCTGGTCGACGTTGTTCCCCTGGATCTGCCACGGGATGCAGGGGAAGTCGACGAGGTTGTCGGTGACGACGATGACGTGGTCGGCGTAGATGCTGTCGGCCAGGGCGAAGCCGAGCAGCCCGCAGGCCGTCGGGCCGCGGTCGCCGGTGGCGTTGCCGAAGGGATCGGCCGTCGGGGCGGCGATCACGGCGATGTCGATGTGGACCTCGCCGTCCTGGATGGCCTGCCAGCGACCGCCGTGGCTGCGCAGCACGCCCATCCCCCGCATCTGCCCGCGGGAGCAGTAGTCGCCCAGCGGTCCGTTCATCGACCCCTCGATGTGGTGGACGACGCCGCTCTCCAGGTGCCGGATGATCGGCTCGTGGCAGGGGAACGAGGCGCTGGGGAACCACATCAGGTCCTTCGCCCCCAGCTCGGCCGCCGCGTCGAAGACGGCGTTGGCCACCCGGTCGCCGTTGCGCAGGTGGTGGTGGGTGGAGATCGTCATGCCGTCGCGCAGACCGGCCCGCTGCAGGGCGGTCTTGAGGTCCGGGACGACCTTGTTCCCGTCGGCCGGGTAGTCCTGGCAGGCCCGGATGGGCGGGCCGTACTTGCGGCCGCCGGGCCGGTGCTTCCCGACGCCCTTGTACGGGACCGCCTCGCGGCCGTTGATCTCCACCGGCACCAGGCGGCCGGCGGCGTTCTCGACCAGCTTCGTCACGACTCGCTCCCCTCGCTGCGCTGCTCGCGCCAGTCCTCGCCCAGCACGCCCGCCGCCGTCGCCATGGCGATGGTGGCCTGGGCCCGCTTGACCACCGGCGGATCGATCATCTTGCTCCCCAGCGAGACGACGCCCAGGCCGCGCTCCTGCGCCTCCTCGAAGGCCAGGACGATCCGCTTGGCCTTCTCCAGCTCGGCCTCGGTGGGCGCGAACTCCCGGTGGACGACGGCGATCTGGCGCGGATGGATGCACCCCTTGCCCATGAAGCCCAGCGACTTCGCCTCGCGCACGGCCGCCCGCAGCCCCTCGGTGTCGGCCACGTCGCTGAAGACCGTGTCGATGGGCTGGACCCCGGCCGCGCGGGCGCCGTTGACCACCTGGCTGCGGGCCCAGAAGGACTCGGTCCCCTCCAGGGTGCGCTGGGCCCCGATGTCGGCCGTGTAGTCCTCCAGGCCGATCGTCAGGGCGACGACGCTTTCCGTCGCGGCGGCGATCTCGTAGGCCCGCCAGGCCCCCAGCGCCGATTCCACGATGGGCATCAGGAAGATCTCGTCCGCCACGCCGGCGGCCGCGCGCAGCTCCCGGATCCGCGCGTCCACGGCGACCACCTGGGCGGGATCCTCCACCTTGGGGATCAGCACCACCTGCACGCCGTGGGCCACGACCCAGGCCAGGTCCTCCAGGCCGCGCTCGCCCTGGTTGATGCGGACCATCCTCTCGGCGCCGCGGAAGTCGACACTGCGCAGGGCGTTGCGGACCAGGACGCGGGCGGCGTCCTTCTCCTGCGGCGCCACCGAGTCCTCCAGGTCCAGGATGATCCCGTCGGGGCCGTGCAGGCCGGCGTTGACGAAGAACTTGGGCTCGTTGCCCGGCAGGTAGAGGCGGCTGCGGCGCAGCCGCTCGCGCTCGGTGCCGTAGCGGGCGCGCTCGTTCCAGGGCGGCAGCAGCTCCCGGTCCAGGTCCGGCACGGCGCGCCGGGCGGCGGCCTCCAGCCGGGCGTCCAGGACGAACGGCAGCGCCCCGCGGTCCTCCACCTCCACCAGGACGTGGGTCAGCCCCAGCGTCTCGCAGCCGGCGGCGATCCCGTCGCGGATCCGCCCGCCGTACATGGACGCCACCTTGCTTTCCAGCCGGATCTCGACACCGCCGCCGGTCCGCGGCGTCACCCCGATCCAGCAGTCGGACCGGACGCGCGGGCCGCGGCGGCCGGCTTCACCCCTCTGGGCCATGTTCGTTCTCCTCGGCTCGGGTCCTGGGGCAATGATGGCCCCGCGGCGCGCCGGTGGCAAGGAGTGTCGGGCCGGGGAAATCGCTCAACCCCCTGCCGGGACGGCCGAAAAGGGGGATGCGGTCCGGTCCGCTCGCCAGGCCGGTGCCACGAGCGAAACCAGAGACAACAGAAGGAGCTGCCGGCATGAAGATCCTGATCGTCGACGATTCCCGCGCCATGCGCCGCATCATCCAGCGCACCCTGCGGCAGGCCGGATACCGCGGCCACGAGATCCTGGAGGCCGAGAACGGCGCCCAGGCCCTGGACATCGTCCGCGCCGAGAGGCCGGACCTGATCCTCTCGGACTGGCACATGCCGCAGATGAACGGCCTGGAGTTCAAGCAGGCGCTCAACGCCGAGGGGATCGAGACGACGTTCGGTTTCGTCACCAGCGAGAGCACGCAGGAGATGCGCAACCTGGCCGCCGAGGTCGGCGCCGACTTCCTGCTCGCCAAGCCGTTCACCGCCCAGGACATGGCCCAGGTGCTGGGAATGGTCGTCGGATGAGGAGCGCGGACGACAACGAGACGACCCTGGGCGTGGCGGAGCCCCCCGTGGAAGAGGTCCTCGAGGAGGCGGTATCGGCGGTGACGGAGACCTGCAGCCGCCAGCTGGAGATCTACCTGGTCCCTGCCCGCACCGAATCCCCCAGCGATACCGCGACCCGCTACACCAGCGCCATCGAGCTGGACACCGGGAAGGGACGCTGGATCCTGGCCATTCACGGCGACCGGCACTCGGTCGCGACCCTGGCGCGCAAGATGTTCGCCATGGGGGAGAACGAGGAGATCGGCGCCGAGGACATGGCCGACGCCCTCAACGAGCTGGTCAACGTGGCGGCAGGCGTGCTGAAGTCCTATCGTCTGGATGCGGGGCAGACGGTGGGACTCGGCCTGCCCTCGTTCCGGGAGAGACGCGTGGCTGACGCGGAAGCGGCCCCCCCCTCCGATCCCGCCCGTCGCTCCCTGATCGACCTCGACGGTATTGCTCTGCTGGTTACCGTCCACTGGCAGGAAGGAGCCTCCGATGAGTCTGAAGCTTCCTGAACCCGCCGCCCTGCTCGAGATCCTCGAGACGATCCTGGACGGCCCCACCCCGCTGCGCCCCGCGGAGGAGCCCTTCGACTTCCGCGGCAGCGACCAGGCCATCTACGTCTCGCTGCTGCGGGACGACGAGGGGGGCGTCCAGGGTGCCGTGGTGGCCGATGCGGCGGCGACGATCTTCCTGGGCGGGGCACTGATCATGGTCCCCGCCGGGGCGCAGCAGGAGCAGTGGCGACAGGGCCGGGCCGAGGAGTCGATCACCGACGCCATGTCCGAGATCGTCAACATGCTGCGCAGCGTCGTCAACGGCGTCTCCGGGAATCCCCACGTGGCCCCCGATCCACTGGTGCTGCTGGACGAGCTCGCGGAAGAGGTCGACTGGCTTCCCTCCCCGACCGGGCGGCTCGACCTGGCGGGCGAGCTGCCGTTCGCCACCGGGCACCTCTCCATCCTGGCGCGCTAGGAATACCCCGCCGGCGGACTGGACACGACACGCCGCACCGGCCCGACGCCGGTGCGGCGTCACCATGTCGAGGAGCGACCGACCACCGGACGATCAGCCGCTGACGGCCCAGGTCCGATCCAGGGCCGCCGCCAGGACGGCTCCCGCGATCCGCTCCAGCGGCAGGACCAGCCGGGCCGCCCCCAGCTTCACGGCGGCCCGCGGCATGCCGTAGACCACCGACGTGGCCTCGTCCTGGGCGATGGTCTCCGCGCCCGCGCGGCGCATCGCCAGCAACCCGCGGGCCCCATCCTCGCCCATGCCGGTCAGCAGGACGCCGACGGCCCGGCTCCCCGCGGCCGCGGCGACACTCTCCAGCAGGACGTCCACCGACGGCCGGTGCCGGTTGACGGGCTCGCCGGTGTCGAGGGTCACCCGCCAGCCGCCGCCCTTGCGCACCAGTCGCAGGTGCCGGCCGGCGGGAGCGATCAGGGCGGTGCCGGGAAGCAGTTCCTCCCCGCCGACCGCCTCGCGGACCGACAGGGCCGACACCTCGTCCAGGCGCTGGGCCAGGGCCGCGGTGAACCCCACGGGCATGTGCTGGACGACGACCACCGGAGGGCTGGTGTCCGGCAGCCGCGTGAGGATCTCCCGCAGCGCCTCGGTCCCGCCCGTGGAGGCGCCCATGGCGACGACGACGCCCGGAGCGCCGAGCGGTGTCGGGGCCCGCGCGGATCGCGGTGACCCGGCGGGGATCACGTTCTCGCTGATCACCAGGAAACGCAGCACCTGCACGACACGCTTGGCCGCCGGCGGGATCCCGTCCGGATCGCCCTGGAAGACGACGATGGTCGCGGCGCACTCCACCAGCCGGCGCGGCAGCCGCACCGGGGCATCGTCCGGCCTGTCGGCCACGAGGATGTAGGGGATCCCGCTCTCCAGACAGCGCACCGCCAGCGAGACCGCCGCGTCCCTTCCGCCGCCGACCTGGACGACCGCGGCGGCGACGTCAGCGAGGGCGACCGCCGGAGATGTCCGGACGGGGTCGGGGAACGCCACGGGCTGCCAGCCGGCCGCGGCGATACGCCGGGCCAGGGCGGCGCCCAGCCGCGGGTGGAGATGGGCGAGCAGTATCCGGCGACGTTTCACTTCCGGACGACCTCGACCACCAGCAGGTACGGCTGTCCCTCGATGTCGAACAGGAGGGAGTCGTCGCGTTCCAGCAGCCGGGCGACGTCGGCACCGGCGACTGTCACGACCTGCGGCAGGGAGAGGGAGTAGCCGATCTCCTCGCCGCCCAGGGCCGTGGCCACGTGGCCGGCCACGACGTTCAACAGCTCGCCGACGGCGTCGGCCGCCAGGGCGGGATCGGCCAGGTCCTCTGGCTCGATGCCCATGATGTCGGCGGCCATCCGCGTGGCGGCATCCGCCGGGACGACCAGGGAGAGCCGCCCCTCGACGTCACCGTGGATGGCGACCTCGGCCTTCAACCACTCCCTTCCCGGCGAGGGGGCCAGTTCCTTGCCCACGGGGAATCCCAGCAGGAAGGCCAGCTTCTCCGCGATGGAAAGGAAGAGATCCTCGAGGCCGTGGACCAGTGTCTCGCTCATGGCTGGTTCACCTCCGTCACCTGCTGGACCAGGGCGAGGACTTCCTCCGGCGTGAACGGCTTGCGCAGGAAGGCGCGCGCGCCGCTGCTGAGCAGCTCCCGTTCGCGCGGCAGACCGCCGGCCGAGGAGATGACGATGACCGGGATCCGCTCCAGCAGCCCCTGCTCCCGCATGGCGGCCAGCAGCTGCTCGCCGCTCATGTCGGGCATCATCAGGTCCGTGAAGACGAGATCGATCGGCTCCCTCTGGAGCAGGTCCAGCGCCTCCCTGCCATCGCCGGCCTCGTGCAGCGTTCCCACGGCGACCCCGGCCAGGTCCAGGGCCCGCCTCAGGACCGCGCGCACGACGGTCGAGTCATCCACCAACAGGATGTTCAGCGACATCGCCCACTCCTTCGATCATGGCGAACATCTCCATCAGCTCCGCCAGGTGCTCCTGGACGTGGGCCATGACGAGTTCGCCGAGTTCGTGACGGTACCCGAGCCTGACGGCCGCCGACTCGTCCAGGGCGTAGTTCAACCCATCGTCCCCCACGCCCCAGCCGGCATTGAGGACCAGGATGTCGGCCAGGTGGACCAGGTCGGTCAGGGGCTTCCCGCCGTCGCACTTGCTGGGCGCATGGTGCCAGCGCACGGCCTCGGCCAGCGTGTTGGGGATCTGCCACCGCCGCATCAGGGCACCGCCGATGGCGGGATGGTTCGTCCCCAGCACCTCCCGCTCGGCGTCGTCGAAGGGCATCCCGTCGGCCACCAGTTGCCGGATCCGGTCCATGTCCACCTCGACGTAGTTGCCCAGGATGATCTTGCCGATGTCGTGGAGCAGGCCGGCCGTGTAGGCCTCCTCCGGGTCGGGCAGGTCCAGGTGCCCGGCCAGCAGCTCCGCCGTCACGGCCACCGACATGGCGTGCTCCCACAGCTGCATGGGGGCCAGGCCGTACCCCTTGACCTCCCTGCCGGCCAGCGGCCCCAGGCAGACGGTCAGGGCCAGCTGGTAGATCCGCTTCAGGCCCAGGCGGGTCATGGCCAGCTGGACCGAGCTGATGGTCCCGGCACAGCCGAAGTAGGCGGAATTGGCCAGGCGCAGCAGGTTGGCCGTCAGGCCGGGTTCACGCTCGATGATCCTGGCGATCTCCGCGTAGCTGGCTCTGGGGTCGTTGCAGTACCGTCGCAGCTTGACGACGACGTCCGGCAGCGGCGGGACTTCCTTGACCTTGCTGAGGATTTCGTCCTTGATGCTCACAGCTCCACCTCCCGGCCATCGGTCCTGACTGTCGTCCGACCTGTGGCCATGTCCAGGACAAGAGTCCTGGCACTTCCCCCGCCGACATCCTCGCCCCTGATCAGGATCCCGTTCTTCCATAGGATCTTGCGCATCACCGTGTAGTTGCGCTGGCCGATCTTGAAGGTGCTGTCCTGGCCCAGGGGCGATCCGGCCCCGGCCACCTTGGCGATCAGCCTCTCCCGCCGGGCTCCCAGGGCATAGAGCTGCTTCAACAGCTCCGGCACCCCGGTGTCGACGAACATGGCGGGACGCTGTGCCGCCTTGTCGGGATCGATCCGCGACAGCGGGAGCAGGCAATGGATCAGCCCTCCCACCCCGGCGACGGGATCGAACAACGTCAGCCCGACACAGGAACCCAGGGAGTAGGTGATCAGCACGGCCTCCCGGTCATTGCTGACCGCGAGGTCCGAGATGTCGACCTTCAGCTGTGGCCGTGTCACTCCCCGGCGGTTCGCGTCCGTCATGACATCGGTCACATCACACCCCTTGCGGTTCTGGGCGAGACCTCACCGGTCGTCCCTCCTCCGGTAGACGGAGGGACGCACGAACTCGAAACCATCCTCGATGCCGAGCAGGGTCTCGGCGTGCCCGATCAACAGATAGCCCCCGGGCCTCACCAGCCGGCTCATCTCGGCGACGATCCGGCGCCGCAGCTCCTGCCCGAAGTAGATCATGACGTTCCGGCACAGGACGGCGTCGAAGATCCCCCGGATGGGGTAGGGCGTCCGGTTCAGGTTCAGGCGCCGGAACATGATCATCCGCTTCAGCTCGTCGGAGACGCGGTAGAGCCTGTCGGGGCCGTCGCCGCTGCTCCTGAACCAGGCCCGTCGCTGGGCTGCCGGCACGGCGGCGAGCATGGACTCCCGGTAGTTGCCCTTGACGGCCAGGGACAGGACCCTGGTGGAGATGTCGGTGGCCAGGATCCGGATGTCGGCCCCGCGGGCAGCGGGGACCTCGGCCAGGGTCATGGCCAGCGAGTACGGCTCCTCGCCGCTGGAACAGGCGGCGGACCAGAACCGCAGCCGCCGGCGTCCCGCGGACAGCCAGCCGGCCGTCTCCCTGGCCAGCAGGTAGAAGTGGTCCGGCTCGCGGAAGAAGCTGGTGACGTTCGTGGAGATGGCGTCGATGAGCTGGATCAGCTCGCTGCCGTCCGCGTCGGCCTCCAGCCGCGCCAGGTACTCCCGGTAGGACTTCAGCCCCAGGACCCGCAGCCGGCGGTTGATCCGGGCCTCCACCAGGGCCCGCTTGCGCTCGTGGAGCTCGATCCCGGCGACGCGCCGCATGATCGCGGCGATGACCGAGAACTCCTCGTCCCCGATCCCGGGGGCGGACAGCACGGCGCCGGCTTCGCCAACCGCGCTCATGTCAACACGCTTTCTTGCTCCGGCACTTCCGGACCGGCGAGGTCGGCCAGCATCCCGGCCTCCTCGATGGTGACCAGCCGTTCCACGTCCAGCAGGATGACGATCCCCTCCTCCAGGCGGGCGACGCCGGTGACGTAGGAGAGGTCGACCACGCCGCCCAGCTCCGGCGGCGGCGAGATCTGTTCCTGCGCGAAGGGACGGACCTCGGTGACCTCGTCCACGATCAGCCCCATCGTGACGATCGTGCCCTCGCGTGAGAGACGGACGACGATGTTGCAGGTCCGCTCGCCGTCGGGAGCGGGCTCCATGCCGAAGCGGCGACGCAGGTCCATGACCGGCACGATCTTGCCCCTCAGGTTGATGACCCCGCGGATCGTCGCGGGCAGACCCGGGATGCGGGTCGCCTCGAGCTGCCGGTTGATCTCCTGCACCTTGACGATCTCGATCCCGTACTCCTGCCCGGCCAGGCGGAAACTCAGGTACTTGCCGGCCGTCGCCGTCGCTGTCGTCGCGAGCGTGGTGCTCATCTCCCTTCCTTTCCTTCTCCCGTGTCCAGGTTCCCCATGCGGGCGTTCGGGCCGCCGCCCGTCGCCGCGCCGCCCAGGCGCCAGAGCCCGCCGGCGTCGAGGATGGGGGCGGCCTTCCCGTCGGGCATGATGGCCACACCGCCGATCCAGGGTACCGGCGGCAGCCCGTCCCCCAGGCTCTTGATCACGATCTGCTGGCGCCCCACCAGGTCGTCGGCCAGCACGACGAAACGGCGTCCGTCGGCCACCAGGACGACGGCGATGGACCGGTCGCGCTGCCGCGACGCTCCCGGCACCCGTAGCAGCTCGCCCAGGTCCAGGACCGGCAGCAGCTCCTCCTGCACCCGCAACACCCGGCCGGCGGCCAGGATGCCCTCGACCTCCTCGGGGCGCGGGTGCAGCAGGCGGTCGACGCTCAGGGCGGGGGCGATGTACATCTCCTCGCCCACCCGGATGACGAGCCCCTCGATGATCGCCAGGGTCAGCGGCAGCCGGATCCGGAACAGGGTTCCCTGCCCGGGCTCGGAATCGATCTCGATGCTCCCGTGCAGCTCCTCGATGTTCCGGCGGACGACGTCCATGCCGACCCCGCGCCCGCTGACCGTGCTGACCTGCTCGGCGGTCGAGAAACCCGGGGCGAAGATCAGCTCGTCGATCTCCCGGTTGCTGAGCTGGGCCGTGGGGTCGATGAGCCCCCGCTCGATCGCCTTGGCCCGGATCCGCTCCCGATCCAGCCCCCGTCCGTCGTCCTCGACCTCGATGACGAGGTTGCCGCTCTTGTGGTAGGCCCGCAGCTCGATGACGCCGACTTCCGGCTTCCCGGCCCTCACGCGCTCGCGCGGGTCGCGCTCGATCCCGTGATCGACCGCGTTGCGCAGCATGTGGACCAGCGGATCGGCGATGAGGTCGACGACCGCCTTGTCGACCTCCGTCTCCTCGCCGCTGGTGACCAGATCGATGCGCCGCCCTGACTTGCGGGCCAGGTCGCGGACCAGGCGGGCCATCTTCTGGAAGACCGGCTTGACCGGGACCATCCGCAGGGACATGCCGATCTCCTGGAGCTCGCGGCAGATCTTGTCGAGGCGATCCAGGCGACGGTGCAGGGCGGCCTCGTCGCGCCTGTCGCCGCGGGCGAGGCGATCGACCATCGATTCGGCGATGACCAGCTCGCCGATCATGTCGACCAGCCGGTCCAGGCGCTCGGCGTCGACCCGGACGACCTCCCGCCGTTCCGCCGGGCGGAACGGCTTCCTTCCCGGTTCCGCCGACGCGGCGGCCTTCCGCTTCCCCTTCGGCAACAGGATCAGCCCGCCGCCACCCGACACGGGCGCCGCATCGCCGGCGCCGGTCCCGTCCCCGGTCGCGGGTTCCGGCACGGGAGCGCCGTCCTCGGCGGGGGCCGCGGTCCCGTCGGCTGCTGCCGTGGCGGCGTCCCCGTCGTCCGGCAGGTCCTGCCGGAAGGCGACGATCCGCGCGACGAGCCGGGCGGCCTCCGGCGACGGGACGACCCGTCCGTCGTCCCGGACGGCGTCCCGCACCCCGGCCACCAGGTGCTTGAGCTGGTCGACGGCGCCGAAGGCCATGTCCAGCGCCTCCCCCGCCAGCGACAGCCGGCCGCGACGGGCGTCGTCGAGGAGGTTCTCGGCCTTGTGGGCCAGCTCTTGGATGTGTGTCAGGCCACAGAACCCGGCCACGCCCTTGATGGTGTGGAAGGCGCGGAAGACGCCGTCCAGGGCCTCGCGGTCGTGCGGGTCGGCATCCAGCGAGAGCAGTTGCTCCTCGGCCACCTCCAGGTGCTCGACGGCCTCGTCGCAGAACTCCAGGATCTCGTCGACATCGACGCCGGAGAGGTCGATGACCTCCCCGGTCGCCGCCGCCTCCGGCCGTGGCTCCACGGCACAGGCGGCGGACCGCTCCAGGAGGGCGAGGACGTCGGCTCCGTCCGGAAGGGGCCGATCCTGCTCCAGGGCGGCGAGACAGGCGTCCACCCAGTCGGTCACCGCCAGCAGGCACTCCCAGTCCTCGATGCCGGCGGCCAGGAGATCCTCGCAGCGGTGGGCCGCCTCGCCGATCCGGTCCAGCCCGAGCAGGCCGGCCTCCCCCTTGAGGGTGTGCAGGTATCGCAACAACCGGTCCCGGGCCTCGGGATCGCCGTCCCGTTCCAGGGCCAGGATGTCGTTCTCCGCCTGGGTCAGCGCCTCCCGCTGGCGGGCGGTGAACTCCCTGACGATCGTCTCGTCGACCAGGTTCGTCACGATGCCGCGCCCCCCCTTTCAGACCTGCCGTCGCCGATGATGGCCACCAGCTCGGCCGTCAGCGCCTGCAGATCGGTCGCCATCGAGGAGAGCTCCTCGCTGGCCGAGGCGGTCTGCTCCGCCCCCGCGGCGTTGGCCTGGACCACGTCCTCGATCTGCCCGATGGCCGTCGTCACCTCGGCGATCTCAGCCTCCTGCTGGCTGGCCGCCAGGGAGACCTCCCGGATCAGCTCCGCCGTCTCGTCGACGGCCCGGTCGATGTGCTCGATGACCCGGCTGACCTCGGTGACGATCTGCGAGCCCTCCTCCGCGCGCCGTGTCGCGTCGCTCAGCAGCATCTCTGTCCGGCGGGCCGCCTCGGCGCTCTCCGCGGCCAGGCTGCGCACCTCGTCGGCGACGACCGCGAATCCCTTGCCGGCCTCGCCGGCACGGGCCGCCTCCACCGACGCGTTCAGCGCCAGCAGGTTCGTCTGGAACGCGATCTCGTCGATGACCTTGATGATGCGGCTCGTCTGCTCCGAGGCCTCCCGGATGGCCGCCATGGCCCCTTGGAGCGTGGCGACGGCATCCCGTCCCTGGTCGGCGGCACCGGCGGCCTCGACCGACCGCTCCGAGGCCGTGCGGGCGTGGTCGGCGTTCTCGCGGTTGTGCGCCGTGATCTGCCTGATGGCCGCCGCGGTCTGCTGGAGACTCGACGCCTGGACGTTGGCCCCCTGGGCCAGCTCCGTCGCCGCGGCGGCGAAGCCCCTGGCGCTGGCGGCGATCGTCTCGACCCTCTCCAGCAGGGTCGCCGTGGCCCTCTGGGCCGGGCCGATGACCAGCCGGCCCAGCAACAGCCACATCCCGGCGACCTCCACCAGGATCCCCAGCAGGACGGCGACGATCATCACGACCTGCTGCTCGTGGCGGGCCGCGACGATCCCCGTGGTGTCCAGGACGATGTCGACCACACCCAGGGGATCACCTGCGGCCGTGTGCGGGTGGCACTCCAGGCAGCTCGCCTCGGCCAGGACCGGCTCGAGGAAGCGATGCCTTCCCGGGCCGACCTGTTCCAGGGGACGTCCCTCTTCCAGAACACGCCGGACGAGGGAATCGCCGGCCTGGTCCGGCGTCCGGCCGCCGTATTCCCGCACCACGCTCCCGGAACGCACCGAGGTGACGGTGACGATTCCCTCGGTGCTGCGGAGCCTCTCCAGGTAGCTCGCCAGGGCGTCCATGTCCCCGGCTTCGCCGAGCGTGGCGACGGCACTGGCGATCCCGCACGCCGTCAGGCGGGCCGTCTCCCCGTCCTGCCGGTCGGCGATCCTGTTGCTGATCACCTGGAAGACGGCGCCCGCGATCCCGAAGACCAGCAGCATGCTGGCGGTGATCCAGACGATGACCTTCAACCGGAGACGCATGTGACCTCCCCGTCCCTAGCCGGCCGCTCACGCGCACGGCGGCGCGCCAATCCCACGCACCTGGTATCGGCAGCTGGAACCGCGACTTGACCACGGAGGAAGGTCGTTGGGACGGAAACGGCCCCGCCGCGGGGGCGGGGCCGGGGGGAGCGGCGGCGACGAGCGTCGCCGCGGTCAGCGCAGTTCGGCCAGGACGGCCGTCAGCAGCTTCCAGATCCGCTGGACCGACCGGATGCTGACCTTCTCGTCGGGGGAGTGGGCACCGACGATGTCCGGCCCGAAGGAGACGATGTCCAGCTCCGGGTACTTCTCCGTCAGCAGACCGCACTCCAGGCCGGCGTGGATGGCCTTCAGCTCCGGTTCGCGCTTGAAGAGCTTCTTGTAGAGACGGGCCGTGGTGCGGACCATCTCCGAGTCGGGATTCGGCCGCCAGCCGGGGTAGCCGGCCGGCTGGTCGACGTCGGCCTTGCCGGCCAGCAGCTCGACCAGGGAGCGGTGGCGGCGCACCAGCCCGTCCAGCGCCGACATGTTCGAGGAGCGGCTGCAGCAGACGATCCGCACCCTGCTGCCGTCGGTGCGGACGACCCCGACGTTGGAACTGGTCTCCACCAGCCCCGGCACGGCCCGGCTCATGGCCAGCACGCCGTTGGGGAGGGCGTCCAGCAGGCCCAGGATCCGGGTCGTGCAGTTGCTCCCCAGGCTGTGGGTCAGCTTCGCCGTGGAGACCTTCACCTCCAGCCCGTCGTCGATCCCGGCCAGTTCCTCCTCCTTGATCCGTGCGGCCGCATCCAGGACCAGCCTGCGGAAGCGGCGGGCGTCGGCCTCGGGGACGCTGACGACGGCCTCGGCCTCCCGGGGGATGGCGTTGCGCATGCTGCCGCCGTCGATCGACACCAGCTTCAGGGCCGGGATCGCGTCGCGGGCCGCCAGCAGGCAGCGGGTCAGGATCTTGATGGCGTTGCCGCGGTTCTTGTCGATGTCCAGGCCCGAATGGCCGCCCAGCAGGCCGCGGACGACGACCTTGCGCCCCACGTGCCCCTTGGCCGGCTTGCCCTTGGAGTTGCGGATCGTGATCTCGCTGTCCCGGCCGCCAGCGCAACCAATGAACAGGGAGACATCCTCCTCCGAGTCGAGGTTGATCATCCGGCGCGCCGTGAAGAAGCCGGCCTCGACGCCGGCCGCGCCGGTCAGGCCGCGCTCCTCGTCGACGGTCAGCAGGACCTCGACGGCGGGGTGGACGAGCTTCGGCTCGTCGGCCAGGGCCAGGGCCATGGCCACGCCGATCCCGTTGTCGGCGCCGAGGGTCGTCCCGTCGGCGGACACCCAGTCCCCGTGGACCTTCAGCCTGATGGGATCGCGGGCGAAGTCGTGCTTCGTGGCCGCGTTCTTCTCGCAGACCATGTCGACGTGCCCCTGGATCAGCACGGGCGGGACCTTCTCCCGCCCCTTGCTGGCCGGGATCGTCACCAGCAGGTTGCCCACCTCGTCCTGCTTGACGGGCAGGCCGCGCTGCTCGGCCCACCGCTTCAGCATGGCCATGACGGCCTGTTCGTTCCCCGAGCAGCGGGGGACCTTCGCCAGCTCGGCGAACACGCGCCAGACGGATTGCGGCTGCAGTTTCTCGACGGCGGTCATCGGTTCTCTCCTCTGGTCAGGTCAGCGGTCAGCGGCGAGCCGGTCACGGGCCAGTTGCCCTTCTGCGGCCGGCCGCGCGGCGGGAAGACGAGCCAGGAATACTTGCCGTAATGGGAGACGCGATCGGCCAGCGACGGCAGCGCCGACGTCTCGCGGCAGAGGACGACCAGGTCGGTCGTCGCCGGCGCTTCGGGGTCGGCCACGGCCAGCACGACGCTGCCGGAACGCAGGTCGATCCGCCGCCCCTCCAGGAACAGGAGGCTGCCGGCGAGGGTGACCCCGTCGGGCAGGAAGCGGGCGGCCACGGCCGGGTCCGGGGCGACGAGCAGGCGGGCGTGCCCGTCGGCGGGAGCGTCGGCCGGGACGACGATCGGCTCCCCCTGCTCGATCCAGCGGGCGGCGAACTCCCGGGCCGCGGCGTTCCCGCCGGGCAGGACGAACCGCGGTTGCGGGTCGCCCAGGACCTGGCTGATCGTCGGCTCGATCTCCTCGGGGTGCAGGCGTCGGAAGAGGTGGTCGTCAGGGTCGACGGCCACCGCCGTGGCGCCGGGAGCCCGGAGGGTGAACGTCCCGCGCGGGCCGTCCAGGTGGACGGTGAACTCCTCTTCCCCGTCGGCTGTCGTGACGACGACGGGAACCTGGAGGTCGTAGACCGGCTCGTCCTGGCCGATGGTGACGACGACCCGGTCCCCCCGCCTCTCGGCGTCGAGCAGGTCCAGGCGGGGCGCACCGGTCCGGGTCAGCCACTGGTCGCGGAAGGCGGCGAGGTCCACCCCGCCGCGGACGGCGAAGGCCGCGAAGAAGTCGTCCCAGGTCACCGGCTGGAAGAGGTGCCCGGACCAGACGTCCCGCAGGGCGGCCAGGAAGGCCTCGCGGCCGATCAGCCGGTCGACCATGTGGAAGACCATCATCGCCTTCCCGTAGCCGATGGCGCGGCTGGCGCCGCTGTGGCGGGCCGTGAACGCGGTCAGGGGGAAGTCCCGCCCGTCGCGCACGTACGCCGCGTAGTCCTTCAGCAGGTTGCGCCGGTACTCGCGCGCCGCGTCGGCCGACTCCAGTTCCTTGTAGTGGTAGTCGGCGCAGTAGACGGTCAACCCCTCGCACCAGTTGCCGCCCTCGCCCACGAAGGCCGAGTTGCCCCACCAGTTGTGGCAGATCTCGTGGCCGAAGCTCGTGGCGGGGATGAACGGCAGGTGGAGGATCTGGCTGCCGAGCAGGGTCCAGGACGGGAAGCCGTAGCCGGTGGGGAACCAGTTCTCGACGGTGGCGAACTTGGCGTAGGGATACGGACCGATCATCCGGCCGTACATCTCCAGGTAGGCGCCGGTCCGTTCCAGGTAGGTCTCCACCAGGTCCGGCTCGTCGGCCAGGAAGAAGGTGTAGGCCGTCACGTCCCCGAAGGTCCGTTCGGTGACGTGGTAGCGGTTCGCGATGAGGGTCAGTCCGTCGCTCGGATGGACGGCGTCCCAGACGGTGACCAGCGAGTCGCCGGCCGCCTCGTGCCGGACGCGCCGTCCCTGGGTGACCGGTTCCCAGCCCGCCGGCGAGACGACGGTCACCCGGTGGGTCGCCAGGGCGCCGTCGGCCAGCGGCAGCCACCCCGCCCCCGCGGCGAGATAGACGCCCTCCTCCCCGACGGTCCCCTCGATCTCGCCGCCGACGTTCTCGCGCGAGAAGACGACGGCGTCGGTCGACTGGAACCAGCAGCCGGCATAGTGGAGGACCAGGCGCGCGGCCCCCCGCACGGGAATGGTGCGCATGGTCGAGTCGGGGCGGGTCGGGGTGGCGCCGGGACGGCAGCGGAACCGTTCGGCGGTCGTCCCCCCCGGGCCCTCGCGCTCGATCGCCATCAGGGCCAGCGACCGGTTCAGCGTGACGCTGTCGACACCGGCCGGGACGGTCAGGGTGTCGGTGACCGTCAACAGGTGCGACGACGGGTCGAGCCGCACCAAGGCGGCGTGGTGCAGGACCGGCGCGGGCGCGGCGGCCGCGGCGGCGGCCGCCAGCAGGAGCAACCCGCAGGTCTGACGGAGCAGGCGCATCGTACCCCCCTCAGTCGACGACGACGGTGACCAGCGGCAGGTCCCGCCAGTAGCGGCGGGCGACCCGGACCAGGTCGTCCAGCCCGACGGCGTCATAGCGCCGGAAGAGCTCGTCGAACCGGTCGGGGTCCCCGTCCAGCTCGGCCATGGCCAGGTAGTAGGCCTGGCTGATGCTCGACAGGCGGCGCATCATCAGCCGGCCCTCCAGCGAGCTGCGGGTCTTGTCCAGCTCGTCCTGGGTGATCGTCGCCGCGTCGAAACCCTCCCAGTCGGCCAGCAGGGCCTTCTCCCCCTCGTCCAGCCGTGCCGCCGGCGGGTTGAGCCAGCCGGTCAGGACCGCCCGCTGCCCGTGGACCGACACGCCGGCGCCGACGCTGTAGGAGAGCCCCCGCGTCTCCCGCAGGTCCATGGCCAGCCGGTCCGAAAGGACGCCGGTCAGCAGTTCCAGGGCGGGCGCGTCGGCGGGATCGACGGCGAAGATCGATCCGACCCGGACCGCGCCCATGGGGCCGCCCACGTGACCGGTCACCCGGCGCGCATCGCCGGTCACCGGCAGCGGCGGCAGCGCGGGCTCGGGCTTGCCCCGCGGCGGCAGCTCCTTCTCCACCAGGGCCGCCACCTGTTCGTGGGACAGCGGCGAGACGACGGTCAGGATGAGGTTGCCCGGGGCGAAGGCGCGACGGTAGAGGCGCCGCAGCAGGTCGTAGTCGATCCCCTGGACGCTCTCCGGCGTCCCCTCGGGGGGATTGGCCAGGGGATGGTCGCCGTAGAGGGCGTCGGCCAGCAGCCGGCCGGCCACCCGGCGGGCGCTGCGGGAGCGGCGGCGGAGCTGGTCGGCGACCTGCCTCTTCTCCGCCTCGGCGTCGGTCGCGGTGAAACTGGCGTGCTGGATCATGTCGGTCAACAGCAGCAGGGCGTCGATCCCGTTGTCGGCCGCCGTCTCCAGGCGGATGAAGGAGAACCAGCCGTTGGTGTAGTAGTCGTCCATGGGGAAGCGGGGATCGTCCGCCACCTTCAGCTCGATCCCCAGCCGGCGCAGCTTGTGCTCGAGGCAGGCGGCGTCGCAGCCGCCGATCCCCCGTGTCAGGAGCCGGTGGACCAGGTTCAGGGCGCCGGGGTGACCGTCGTCCAGCAGCGCCCGGTGGCGCACGGCCAGGTGCGCCGCCAGGAGGGGCGAATCCGGGTTCTGGAGCGTCACCAGGACGGTGCCGTTGTCCAGGACCGAGCGCCGGCGCACGACCTGCGCCGCGTCGGCCCCGGCGCCGTCCGCCGCCGCCGGCAGCAGGTGGAGGACCAGG
This sequence comes from uncultured Fibrobacteraceae bacterium, assembly GCA_964436825.1. Taxonomy (GTDB): domain Bacteria; phylum Krumholzibacteriota; class Krumholzibacteriia; order LZORAL124-64-63; family LZORAL124-64-63; genus CAYTEO01. The sequence continues at coordinate 18,709 of CAYTEO010000005.1, forward strand.
TGGGGGCTGTCGGCCAGGTAGGCGCCCAGGACCCTCGTGACCTCCTCGGCGTCGACTGCCGCCAGGTTGTCCAGGTAGCCCAGGAAGAAGTCGGGCCCGCCCAGGGCGATGTCACCGGAACCCTGGATGGCGAGCATCCGCAGCTGCTCGCGCTCGACGAGCGTCGCGGTCCGCTGGACCTGGACGACCTCGTCGACGGCCTGGGGCGCGATCCCCCGCTCGCTGGCCCGGTGCAGCGCCTCCTGGACCAGGGCGTGGTAGCGGGCCGGGTCGGCCCCCTCGGGCAGGCTCAGGCCGATGACCAGCCGCGAGAACCCGGCCGCCTTCTCCCACCAGACGTCGGTCCCGGGACGGTCCTCCGGCGGCAGGGTAGCGAACGCGTCGGCCAGCAGGCCGTACTCGTCGCCGCTCAGCAGGTCGGTCAGCACGGCGAAGGGGAAGAAGTCGGGCGACCCGTACCCGGGCGCCTCGTAGACCAGGTCCAGCTCGTGGCCGTCGCTGCCCCGGCGGGTGACGACGCGGGTGCGGTCGATGTAGGGCGCCGGCTGCAGCTCGCGGGTCGGGACCGTCCCCGGCGGCACCTCGCCGTAGGTCTCGCGGAGCAGTTCCAGGACCCGGTCGCGGTCGAAGCTGCCGGCGATCGTCGTGATCATGTTGTTGGGGACGTAGTGGTCCCTGTAGAAGGCCCAGACGTCGTCCCGGGACATGTGCTCGATCGTGCTGAGGGTACCGAGGGTCGGCAGGGCCAGGCTGCTGCCGGCGAACATGACGTCCCGCAGGGTCGCCTGGGCGAAGTGCCCGGGCGAGTCGCGGCCCTGGACGATCTCCCCGACGACGATCCCGCGCTCCTTCTCGAACTTGTCCTGCGGCAGGGTCGAGTGGAAGAGCATCTGGGCCTGCAGCTGCAGGCCCTCGGCCACGCGATCGGCGGGGACGATCATGATGTAGTTCGTGTAGAAATCCGTCGTGTGGGCGTTGTTCCAGGCGCCGATCCGGTCTGCGGCCGCATAGAGCTCCTCCTGGGTGTACTTCTCCGTCCCGTTGAACAGCAGGTGCTCGAGCATGTGGCTCATGCCGCTGGTCCGGTAGTCCTCGAAGGCGGAGCCCACCAGCACCTGGGTCGCGATCATGACCATCGGCTGGGAAGGGTTGGGCAGGAGCATGACCTGCAGCCCGTTCTCCAGGCGCAGGACCTCCACTCCCGGCGCCGGCTCGCCGAACACGGGGTTCTCGCTGCCGGGATAGACCCCCGCGGCCGTCCAGGTGGGCTGCTCCGTCGTCTCGAGCACGGGTTGCCGGGCCGCCGAGGCCGCCCCGCACGCCACGAGGGACGCCAGCAGCAGGATGGCCGCCGGCAGGATCGTCTCGATCTTCACCATCTTCCCTCCCCGCCGCGTTCGCGGCAGCTCACCGGCGTCCGGCCGCCTCCTGGGCAGCGCGGACGATGGACAGGAAATCGTCGTGCTTCAGGCTGGCCCCGCCGATCAGACCGCCGTCGATGTCGGCCATGGCGAACAGCTCGGCCGCGTTGCCGGGCTTGACGCTGCCGCCGTAGAGGATCCGCAGGACCCGGGCCGCCTCCGCGCCCAGGATGTCACCGATCAGCTCCCGGGAGAAGGCGTGGATCTCCTGGGCCTGCTCCGGGGTCGCCGTCTCGCCGGTGCCGATGGCCCAGACCGGCTCGTAGGCCAGGATCAGGTTCTCCGGGGTCAGGCCGTCCAGACGGGGCAGGACCGCCTCCAGCTGCTGCCGGACGACGGCGTGGGCCTGGCCCGCCTGGCGCTGCTCGAGCGTCTCGCCGTAGCAGAAGATGACCGTCAGACCGGCGGCATGGGCCTGGGCGATCTTGGAACGGAAGTCCTCGTCGGTCTCGTGGAACAGGCTGCGCCGCTCCGAGTGGCCGATGATCACGTGCGTCGCGCCCGCCTCGCGGAGCATCGCGGCGGCCACCTCGCCCGTGAAGGCGCCCGTGGCGGCGGCGGCGCAGTTCTGCCCCCCCACCAGCAGCGGCGTCCCCCGGACGGCCTCGGCCACGGCGGGGATCGTCACGCAGGGCGGGCAGACCAGCACGTCGCCGGCCAGGGGCATTTCGGCCACGCCCGCGGCCACGACCCGGGCCAGCGCGGTGCCCGCCGCCGGCCCCAGGTGCAGCTTCCAGTTCCCGGCCACCATGTAGCGTCGCATCGGGTTCTCCTCGGTTCCGGCGACCGGGAACCGGTCGCCGTGGTTGCGGTCGGAGCACGCCGCCGCCGCGGCGGCGGTCCGGCGGCTCAGCGCCGGTCGCGCAGGATCAGCAGCCGCACCAGCTGCGCCACGGCCATCAGGGCGGCGGCCACGTAGGTGAGGGCCGCGGCGTCCAGGACCTCCTTGACCTCCCGCTGCTCGCCGGGAGTGACGATCCCGTGGCGGGACAGCAGGGCGACGGCCCGGCGGCTGGCATCGAACTCCACCGGGAGGGTCACCACGGTGAAGACGGCCGCCACCAGGTAGGCCAGGATCCCGATGTCCATCAGGGCCGGCAGGCGGAACAGGAAGCCCAGGAAGAACAGCGGGAAGGCCAGGTTCGTCCCGAAGCTGGCCAACGGCCAGATGGCCTGTCGCATCTGCAGCGGCGCATAGCCGACGGCGTGCTGCAGGGCGTGCCCCGCCTCGTGGCAGGCCACCCCCACCGCGGCCACGCTGCTGCCGGCCCAGTTGGCCTCGCTCAGGCGCAGGGTCCGGGTCCGCGGATCGTAGTGGTCGGTCAGCTCGCCGCCGATCGGCTCGATCCCCACGTGCGACAGGCCCGCCGCGTCCAGCAGGCGCCGGGCCGCCTCGGCGCCGGTCATCCCCCGGGCCGTCGGCACGCGCAGGTAACGCGTGTAGGTCGTCCGCACCCGGTTCTGGGCGACCATGGCGAAGACCAGGACCGGCACCAGCAGCAGGAATGTCCAGTCCCAGAAGAACATGACTCAGCTCTCCTTACCGGTGTCCAGGACGCCGGCCACGGCCGGCAAGAGGGCCTCCAGCAGGCGCGTGAACCGTTCCCGCACCCGCTGACCGACCTCAACGACGTCCTGGTGGGAAAGTTCCGGCTGCCCCACCTCCCGCGACGGGTTGGTGATGCAGGAGATGCCGACCAGGCGCACACCCAGCGCCGCCAGCAGGGACGCCTCCGGGGCGGTCGACATGCCGACGGCATCGCAACCGATCCGGCGCAGCATCCCGATCTCGGCCCGGGTCTCGTAGGCCGGGCCCCACATGCTGGCGTAGACCCCCTCGTGGAGGGGGATCCCCGCGCCGGCGGCCGCCTCGCGGACGATCCTGGCCAGCTGTTCGTCCCACGGCGACGTCGCGCGCGCCGCGCGGGTCACGGGCGGCGGCGCCAGCAGGCCCCGCAGCGGGTCCCGCAGGTGCAGGTCGACGTGGTCGCGGACGAGCATCAGGTCGCCGGGACGGTAGAAGCGGTTCAGGCCCCCGGCGGCGTTGGTGACGACGACGGCCTCGACGCCCAGGCCCGCCAGGACCGCCGCCGGGTGGAGCAGGATCCGCGGCGGCAGCCCCTCGTAGGGGTGGAGCCGCCCCTGCAGCACGACGACCGGCACGCCGCCCGCCCGGCCGGCCACCAGCCGCCCCTTGTGCTCGGCCACCGAGGTGCGGACGAAGCCGGGGATCTCGCCGTAGGGAAAGGCGGCGGCGTCCTCCAGCCCGTCGGCGACGTTGCCCAGGCCGCTGCCCAGGATCAGCCCGATCCGGCCGCGGCAACCCCGCTCCCCGAGCCAGGCCACGGCGGCGGCCACGTCGTCGCGCCACGTGTCGGTCAGTCGGGACAGCCTCTCGTTCATACGATCTCCAGCTCGTCCAGTCCGTACTTGTCCCGCAGCGAGTGGAACGTCTCGACGACCTCGCCGATCAGCCTCGATTTGACCTGCTGCGGCAGGAACGCGCTCTTGAAACCGTTCAGCAGGAGGGTCTCCGTCTCCAGGAGGTTCAGGTCGAAGGTGTCGACGGCCAGCCGCAGCTCGCGCAGCAGGTTCGTGCGGGCGAACAGCCGGTTGTCGCTGTTGAGCGTCACCCGCAGCCCCTGGTCAAGGTACTCCCGCAGGGGATGTTCCCCCAGCGACGGGACGACGCCGGTCAGGGCGTTGCTGCTCAGGCACATCTCCAGGGGGATGCGCCGGTCGTTGACCCAGGCCAGCAGGTCGGGATCCTCGTGCAGGCGCGTCCCGTGGCCGATGCGATTGGCACCGCAGTAGTGGAGCGCCTGGTGGATCGACTCGGGACCGAACCCCTCGCCCGCGTGGATCGTCGAGTTGAGGTTGTGGTTCATGATGTAGTAGAACGCCTCGCGATGCCGCTTGGCAGGGTAGTCCTTCTCCGTCCCGGCCAGGTCGAAGGCGACGACGCCGCGGCCCTTCCAGTTCACCGCCAGCTTCGCCAGCTCGAGCGACGCCCCGGGTTCGATCGTCCGGATCCCGGTGATGATGATCCCGGTGCGGATCCCGGTCGTCTCCTCGGCCTCCCGCAGCCCCTCCCGCACGGCGGCGACGGTCTCGTCGGGAGTCATCCCGCCGGCCAGATGGCGCAGGGGGCAGAAGCGGACCTCCAGGTACCAGCAGCCGTCGGCGGCGGCGTCCTCGGCCAGTTCCCGGGCGATCCGCCGCAGCTGCGCGGGGGTCTGCATGACCCTGGTGGTGTGCTCGAAGAAGCCGACGAAGTGCTGCTGGCAGCTCTGCGGGTCGACGGGGAAGTAGCGCGAGAGGGTGGCCACGGGACTGTCGGGGATCTCCATCCCCTCCTCGCGGGCCAGTTCCCGGAAGGTCTCCACCCGCAGCGAACCGTCCAGGTGGCACAGCAGGTCGGTCTTGGGCAGGACGCGGAGGATCTCGTCGGGGATGCGGCGTCCCCGCAGCAGGTCGCTGCGTCGGTAGTCACCCTGGTTCATGTCGCACCTCCGGCCGCCGCCCGCTCCGTCTTCTGCCGGTGATGGTGGCGGATGAGATCGAGGAGCTCGCCGAAGACCTCCGGCCGGCGCAGGTCCACCTTCTCGGTATCGACGACGTGGACCGGGCAGATGGAGGTGGCGCGGGGAATCCACTCCTCGTACGCCTCGTGCAGGTCGACGATGAAATCGCGGGGGATCGACTTCTCGCAGTCCCGTCCCCGGGCGGCGATGCGGGCCAGTGCCGTGTCCGGCTCGCAGCGCAGGTAGAGGATCAGGTCGGGTGGCCGCAGGAAGGAGACCATGTTGCGGAAGACCTCGCGGTAGTTCTCGTAGTCGCGGGTGTCCATGGCCCCCCGCCGGTGCAGGACGGGCGCGAAGATCTCCACGTCCTCGTAGATGGTCCGGTCCTGGACGGCCGACCGCCCGTGCTGGATGATGTCCTTCTGTACCTCGAACCGCTTGCTCAGGAAGTAGATCTGGAGGTGGAAGGCCCACCGGGGCATGTCGCGGTAGTAGTCCTCGAGGTAGGGATTGTCGTCCACGGGCTCGTAGTAGGTGGGCCAGTCCAGGGCCTCGCCCACCTGGCGGCACAAGGTCGACTTCCCCACCCCGATGTTGCCGGAGATGGACAGGTAGAACGGTACCTCGACCGTACCGGACCGGGCGCGATCGGTCATGGCTGGTGCCTCCATCCGCCGCGGGCCGCACGTTCCGCGGGACTAGCTGGGCGGCGGCGGCGGTTCCTGGTTGACGTAGGCGTAGTGCTCGGCGGAGATGAACTTCCGCACGGTGCCGTCCTCGTCGCTGATCAGGAAAATATAGGCACCGTAATTGACTTTTTCACTGCTTATTCTCTGATCGACGACCCCCAGGGAGACGGGCCGGGGCGTCTTGACCGGATCGCCGAACAGGAAGACGTAGTCGCCCCGCGGTCCGAAGACCTGGATCCGGCCGTTGCCGGTGTCGGCCACGTAGATACGGCCCTGGCCGTCCACCTTGACGTCCTGGGGCGCGGTGAACTCCCCCTCGGCGTCGCTGGGACCACCGCTCCACTGCTCGCCGCACTCGCGGGCGTCGCCCAGTACGAAGTCGGCCTCGGTGGGCGGGTTGCAGGTCTCCTGGTCGAAGATGACGGCCGTGCCGCGCCACGGTCCCACCGGCCAGTCGGGATCGGTGTCCTCCAGGTCCGGCGTGGGATCGAACCTGATGACCCAGTTGCGCAGCGAGTCGGCCTCGCAGACGAGCAGCCGCTGCTCCCCGTCCACGGCCATCCCCGCGGGGACGTGGACGAAGCGGACCGACAGGCCGTCCCGCCGGCAGAGGACCCCCATGGGCGCCGCCGTCCCGTCCTCGTACCAGGCGTAGCGATGGATGACCCCCGAGTCGGGCGCCGCCAGGTAGAGGAACGTCCGGGCGCCCGGGGCGGTCTCGTCCACCCCGGTGCGGCAGACCGCCAGGCGGGTGATGCCCTGCAGCTGCGGCAGCTCGGCCCGGGCGACAGGGGTCAGGTCGCTGGAGGTGTATGCGTTGATCGCGCGGGCCCCCTCCTCCCAGACGAAGATCAGCTCGGCGTCGTCGTCGGGGGACAGGGCCGTGGGGTCCTCCAGCCCCTCGACCTGCTCCAGCAGATCGTAGTTGAGGTTGCGCTTCGAGAGTCTCCCCTCGGCGTCGACGACATAGAGCAGGTTGTTGGCCACGACGATCCGCCGGGCGCCCGGGTCGTCGTACGTCCCGTAGGCGATGTAGGCATCGACGGAGAAGAGCCCCTCGGCGTGGGGCATGGCGATCTTCTCGCCGCAGCCGCCCGTGGCCAGCAGGGCGACCGCCGCCGCGGCCAGCAGGAACAGGCCGCCGAGGGTGCCGCGTACGACGCGATGGCTCATCGGACACCTCCCCGCTTCCGCCACAGCGGCGAGAGGTCAAGCGACAGCTGGTGGACGGTACCGAAGTGGCCCATGTCCCGCAGGGCGTAGTCCAGGCGGATGTCCCAGCGGTCGCGCGCCAGGCGGACGCCGAAGCCGGCGGCCAGACCACCCTCGTCACGGTTCGTCTCGTAGCCGCCGCGCAGGTCCAGGCGCCGGTCCAGCTGCAGCTCGGCCCCCAGCCGGAAGCTCTCGCTGAAGTCGGTGGGATGGTGGAAGTCGGCCGTCGTCAGCAGGGCCGTCCGGCCTCCCAGCCGCCAGGTGTAGGCCACGCCGAACGACCCGGAGGTGGGGGCGGCATAGCTCTGGAACTCGGTGGGCGGGACGTAGCCGGGCCCCAGCTCCGGGGGCGTGCCGCCCGGTCTGAGATCGGCCCCGATGTTCCGGACGGCGAACCCCACCCGCAGGTCGCCGACGCCGACGAAGTAGAGGATCCCCAGGTCGAACAGGGCGCCCCGGGTGGTGAACTCGTCCAGATTCTCCTGGAAGTACTTGATGCTCCCGCCGAAGGAGAAGCGGTCGGTCATGGCCCGTGCCAGGGAGAAGCCCAGGACGTACTGGTTGGCCTCGAAGGTCTGGCCGGTCCCCTCCTGGTACAGCTCGGTCGTGCGCGGGATGTCCCCGGACAGGAGCATCCCGGCGAAGATCCCGTAACCGAAGTTCTGGCCGTGCCAGTGGTAGGCGGCGTACTCCAGGTCGATGTCGGCGGCGTAGTCGTTGTGGGCGAAGAAGAGGTTGCGCCGACCCGGCGTGCGCATCAGGCCGGCCGGGTTCCAGAAGGGGGCCGACCCGTCCGTGGCGCAGGCGGTGTAGGCCTGCCCCAGCGCCACCGCGCGGGCGCCGACGGGGACGCGCAGGAACTGGGCGCCGGCCGTGCCCACGTTCTCGTCGCCGTACAGGCGCATGATCTCGCCCGCGGCGACGACGACGGGGGCCAGCAACGACACCAGCAGCAGGGCGAGCACCGCGGCCGCGGCGCCCGGGCGCACCTGCCTGACCGTTCGTGTCACCATGCGAAGCTCACCCCCATCAGCAGGATCCGCGGGTCCCGTACGTAGCTCGGGTCGACGACGCCCTTGGCGTACTCCTCGGAATCCGTCGTCAGGGTGGGGCCGCCCTCGCCGTAGAAGTCGGCCCACCTGTCGGTCCACTGCGGGTTGTAGTCGCCCACCTGGTAGCCGTCGCCGGTCCACGGATTGACCCGGCGGTAGTTCTTGTGGTTGAGGATGTTCCGCCCCTCGAAGAAGAGGGTCAGCTTCTGCCGGCGACCGAACTTCCAGTACTTGTTCAGGCGGATGTTCAGGCTGCTGGTGGACGGGCCCACCTTGGAGTTGTAGTCGCCGTAGACGTAGTCGCCGGGCGTGGGGTTCTCCGGATCGCGGTAGTAGCGCGGCGTGTAGCGCTGTCCGGCCTCGGCCCGGAAGAGCAGGTTGACGCTCCAGTTGGGGGGCAGGGTCCAGCCCAGCAGGGTGGGCCGATCCTTATCGAAGACGGAGAAGTCGAGGTTGATCGACAGCTTCCACGGCTTGTCCCACAGCAGGGGAGTCCGCTTCAGGCCGCCGATGCTGGCCGTCGGGGAGTAGGCCTCGTCGTAGATGGCCAGCAGGTAGGCCTCGTCGGCGTTGCTGTTGGTCCCGGTGCTGCGGGAGAGCTCGAAGTTGGCCGAGCCGCTCAGCCAGCGGGTCGTCCGCTTGATGATGCTCAGCTCCAGGCCGATGCTGCGGGCCGAGTCGCCGTTGAAATAGCGGACCGGCTCGATGGTGACCGTGCCGGTGTCGTTGGGATCGGGCGTCTCCTCGGCGCCGATCTCCACCGGCGAGAGGTGGACGGACTTGGCGTAGCCGTAGATGTCGCGGTTGTAGAAGGTCAGCCCGACGCTCCAGAGGTTGGGGAACTCGTGCTGGATCCCGGTCTCGTACTCGACGGTGACCTTGGGGTCCAGGTTGGGGTTGCCCAGCAGCTGGATCTTGGTGGCCGCCGTCGCCTCGAGCTGCGGGTAGACGTAGGCGTAGCGCGGCCACTGGGAGAAGTGGCCGTAGTTGAAGAAGAACTTGTCGTGCTCGGTCACCGGGAAGCTGATCCCCAGACGCGGCGAGGCGCGCAGCTTCCAGCTGCGGGTCAGGAACTCGACGGTGTCGTCGTAGAACTCCTCGGCCATCTCGGGGTAGATGAACAGGTAGCGGGAGGGATGGTCCATGACGTACTCGACCTCCCTGCCCGGCGCCCAGGCGTCGAGCCGGATCCCCGCGTTGACCACCATGCCGCCGTAGTTGATCGTGTCCTGCAGGTAGGCCGCCCCGACGATGGGGTGGACCTTGAACAGGTCCTCCCGGATGCCGAGCTTGCCGGGCGGCGGCGAGCCGAGGGAAGACTGCAGGTCGATCAGCTGCATCTCGGTGAACGACAGCTCCAGGCCCGTCTTGAACTGGCTCGTGGCACCGGCGATCCAGGAGTAGCTCGTCTTCAGGTTCCAGGATTCCGCGTAGTGGTCGTGCCAGCGGTCGGCGCTGCCGTGGGCCTGCCCGTCGGGCGCCGGCGGGGCGTCGATTAGCGGGTAGGTCGTGTAGTCGTCGTTGCCGTTGACGTTGGCGTGCATCCTGGTGAAGCTGCGCCCGCAGCTGAACTCGAAGAACGTCTTCTCGCCGGTGATCCAGCGGTACTGGATCTGGCTGAGGATGTTCTCGTTGGTGAAGACCAGGAAGTTGTCCAGGTTGTCCATGAACGGCCGCGGGTAGCCCTCCCCCGGCAGGCGGAACCCCTGGCTGATGGAGAACTGTCGCGTGGCCATGAAGTTCAGCTTGTGCCGGGGATTGATCCGCCAGGTCCACTTGGCCAGCCCGTTCCAGTCGTTCTGCTGCCGCGGCGAGAGCCAGTGCCAGGTGTAGATGGGCGAGCGCAGCGGCTTGGTGCGCGAGTAGATGGGCAGGTACCCGTCGCGCAGGTCGACCGAGGCGCTCAGCAGCAGGTACCGCTTGCCCGGCAGCCCCAGCCCCAGCCGGTCCAGCAGGCCGCTGATCGGATCGGGACCGGAGACCGACGCCTTGACGACATCGATGTTCTGGGCCCGGTCGAAATCGTCCAGGTGGCGCCAGTCGGGCTCGCTGCGCACGTCGACCGTCCCGAAGTGGTCCCGCTTCCAGCTGACCTTCCCCGAGAGGCGGTCGCTGCCCTCCTTGGTGGAGACGTTGACGACGCCGGAGACGGCCTGGCCGTACTCCGCGTTGAAGCCGCCGGTCAGGACCTCGATCTCGTTGATGATCGACGGATCGATCTGGTAGCCGTACCCGCCGCCGGAGAGGGGATCGTTGACCGAGACGCCGTCGACGATGAACTGCGTGTCGTCGGCCCGGCCGCCCCGGATGTGGATCTCGTTGTCCTGGAGGGTGACCCCGGGCTGCTGGGAGATCATCTCCACCAGGTTGTCCAGGGGCATCGCCTCCATCTGCTTGGCGGTCAGGCGGTGCAGCGAACCGGTCCGCTCCACCTCGATCAGCTTCCGCTCGGCCGTGACCTCGATCGTCTCGGTGTAGATGGCCTGGACCTCGAGCTGGAACTCGATGTCGGCCACCTCGCCGGGACCGACGCTGACCGTCTGCTTGCCGACGGCGTAGGAGATGTACGAGGCCATCACCGTGTACGTCCCCGGCCGCAGGCCGGTCAGGTAGAAGCGGCCGTCGTCCAGGGCGATGGTCCCGATGCTGGTGCCGGCCAGGTAGACGTTGGTGTAGGGCAGCGGCTGTCCCGTCTCGGCGTCCTTGACGACCCCCTTGATCATGGCGGGGACCTTGGTCTCCTGCTGGCGGATATGGGTGACGGCGCCGCTGCGGGGCTGCTGCGCCATTGCCGCGGCCGTGGCCAGGAGGACCAGCAGGGCCACCGCCAGGACCAACCTCCTGGTGCCGGTTCCGTTCACGGCCAGATCACCCCCAGCTCGTCCTGCAACAGGTGGCGCAGAATCGTGACCCGTTCCCCGGGCTGGACGTACTCCAGCTGCAGGGCGACCGTCACGGCGCTGGCCGACGGCGCCAGGGCCGCCGACGGGTGGCGGACGACGACGTACGGCTCGTAGGGAGGACGCCGCGTCCGGCTCCAGAACAGGTAGTATTCCATGTGGTAGAGGGGGTCGCTGTCGACCAGGGGTTGCAGGCCGACCCCGGCGCTGACGGAGTTGACGAAGTGGAGGACCGGCAGCGGCGAGGTCTCGTCGACGGGGATGGCCGTCTTGTCGGACGGGATGTAGAAGGTGGGCTGGGTCGGCGTGCGGCCGATGCCCAGCACCTCGGTGACGAAGCTGGGCGGCAGTTGCTGGCTGCCACCGATGACCCCCGCGGAGACCAGCAGCAGGCGGCCGGGCACCTGCTCCGGTTCGGTCGGCTGGACGAACTCGGTGATGGCGTCGGCGGCGGCGATCAGCTTGGACGAGGTGCCGGCCGCCGTGTACCAGACGATGCCCTGGAACTGGCGGAAGGTCTCGGTCAGGATCCAGAGCCGGTCCGGCAGGCCGTCGTCCAGGTCGTAGAGGGACCAGCCGCCGGGGCCGAACAGGGAATCCATGGCGGCGTAATAGGCCGGGGCGTCGAAGGAACCCGGGAAGTCGTCCACCAGCAGGACGGGACCGACCGCCGGGAAGACCTCCCACTGCCAGGTGAAGCGGGCCGTGGCGTCGGCCTCGTCGCCCACCAGGATCGTCAGGGTCCGCAGTCCGGGCGTGCGGATGTCGTACAGGTCGATCTCGAACAGCCCCTGGGCGGGATCGTCAAGGGCCTTGCGGACCGGCCGGTCGTTGGGATCGGCCCCGGGCGACCCGAAGGGGACGGGGGCGAGGGTCGTGTCGGCGGTGTCCAGGTAGTAGACGACCGAGTCGTCCATCGTCTCCTGGCCGTCCAGGTCCAGGGCGAAGCAACGGAAGTCGGCGGCCCGGTAGCTCCAGCGCAGGGTGTCGTAGTCGGAGACGAAGTTGATGACCGGCGGGAAGTTCCGCAGGGGAATGAACTGGCTGACCGTGTCGCTGACGGCGCCCCGGTCGTCCACGCAGGCGACCCGGATCAGGGCCATGGCCCGGCCCTGGTCGTCGGTCGTGAAGGTCATCGTCGTGTCGGTGCGGGTCGTCGTGTCCCACGGCGCCGCCGCGCCCGCCTGCGTCTCGATGGAGACGTAGTAGGCGACGACGAACCCGTCCTCGTCGCTGCCGCTCCAGTGGAAGGTGCGCCGGAAGTAGCTGGTGGCGTTCAGGCTGTCGCCCGCCGTCGGGGCGACGAAGATCCGCGCCACCGGCCGGTGGTTGGGAACGCTCGCGGGATCGAACGGGTCGTTGGTGCAGCCGCCTGCCCAGACCACGGCGAACACGACAGGCAGGACGGCGGCCAGGACCAGGGAACGGATGTCGCTGCGGCGGCTCACTTGACGATCACCAGCTTTCCGCGCTGCCGCTCGCCGGTCGCCAGGTCCTCCACGACGTAGATGTAGAGACCCGAGGCGATGGCCCGCACAGGCTCGCTGAGGATGTCCCACGGCTCCATGCCGCTGGTGGCGTCGTCGTGGTAGAGGGTCCTGACCAGGTCGCCCGCCAGGTTGAAGACCTCGATGCGGCTGCGCGGCGGCAGGCCGGTGAACCAGATCTTCCGCCCCAGCTCCGGCTCGCCGTGACGGGCGTCGAACAGCGATCCCGCCCGGTACGGGTTGGGGAAGACGCCGATCCGCCACTCGCGGCCGGGCTCGGCCGGCGCGGGGCCGGGGTGGACCAGCACGGCGTTCTCGTTGAAGCCGCTCTGGAACGACGGCAGGCCCGCCTCCAGGTCGGGGGCCGAGAAGGAGACGACCGAGTACCAGTAGGGGAAGCCGTCCAGCAACGGGCCGTCGGCGAAGCGGCGGTTCCCGTTCTCGTCCAGGGGCGGCAGGCCCGTGTCGAAGCCGATCCCGTCGATCTTGTCGAACTCGGCGACGAGCGTCGCCTGGGCGTAGGGATCACCGCTGAAGCTCTCGCCCTGGTAGCGGTAGATGCGATAGCCCTGGAAGTCGGGCCGGCCGGTGATGACACTGATGTGGTGCTCCGGGGAACGCCGCGGGTCGTCGACCGGCAGCGGGACGGGCTCGCCCTGGTCGTCGTACGTGATCGAGTCCCCGGGCGCCCAGGTCAGGATGGCCGTGTTGTTGTCCACCACCACGGACAGCCGCGGAGAGGGGGGGCCGGTGGGGATGGAGAAGCCGCGGTCGTAGGCCACCTGGGCCACCTTGGAGTTGGCCAGCAGTCCCAGCGAATCGGGGCCGCAGACGACGGCGAAGGTCACCTCGATCGTGTCGTTCGGCGCCAGGTGGGGGAACGGTCCCGTGCTGAGGATGGCGACCCAGTCCGACGGGATGGAGTAGTCCTCCCCCTCCTGCGTCTGCCCCACGTCGAAGTCGCCGTTGGACATGATCTGGTACTTGCCCGGCATCACCTCGCCGGAGACCTCGTCCAGGTAGGTGTCGTCCTGGGCGGGAACGCCGCGGAAACGCCAGGCGTTGTAGGAGACCGGCGGCTGCCCCTCCGGCGGCACGACGGCCGGGCTGGTCCCCAGCAACCGGGCGCCGATCCAGGAGGTGGCCATCCCGTCGTCGCCGTCGTCGTCGTGCTCGTACATCATCCAGATGCCGGGATCGTCGGCCACGTCGCCCGGCCGCCAGGCGCCGTTGACGTCGTCGTACCAGTTCCAGGGCGTTCCCTGGGCCGAGTCGTAGGGGTTGTTGATCAGGGTGTTGCCGACGGTCGTGTCGTTCCAGTAGCCGACGTAGACGTTGCGCAGCTCGCTGCCGGAGATGTTGATGATCCGGTAGTCCAGGATGACGAAGTCGTCGGCGTAGGGACTGCCCCAGTCCAGCACCCTCAGGACGACCTTGATCCCCAGCGGCACGTGGTTGCCCGACTCCACGTGGGCGTAGTCGTCGAAGACGCACTCGATGTGCTGGGTGGCCAGGGCCGCCGGGTTGTAGTCGTCGCTGTTCTGGCTGTTGGACCAGACCAGGACGGGATCGTCGGTGTCCTGGAACTCGCGGATCTCGTCGCCGGCCACCAGGTTCGACGCGTCCTGGGCTCCGGTGGAGACGTGGATCGTTCCGTCGGCCGTCTCCGCCCCGACCCACAGTCCCGCCAGGAAGAGGTGCTCGACGTGGCTGCTGATGGGGTACTCGCAGGACGGCTGGTTGGGGTTGGACAGGCCGTTGCCCACGTAACCCAGGTTCGTGATGGCCATGCCCACGATCCCGGCGCTGGTGACCATGTCCTTGCGGGGGATGGCACCGGCGGGGACCGTGCTGCCGGCCAGGACGGCGAGCACGAGCAGCCCCGTGACCGGGGCGATGGAACAGCGACGGCGCGGACTCGCGAGCAAGGCGGGCCTCCACGGGCGACCAGACAGTGATCCAGTCCCACCGGGCGACGATCGAGGGACGGCGGGAGGAGTGGAGGAGAAAGGTAGCCGCGGACCGGCCGATTTGTCAATCCTCCCCCGTCCCGGGAAGGCGAAAAAAGCGTGACCTCCCAGCAGGGAGGCCACGCTGCCACGTCGTCCCGAGGCGACGATCTACCGGAACAGTTCCTTGACCTGGCCCCAGGTCGTGGCCTCGTCGGCCACCGGGTTCATGTTCGGGAAGATGATCTGGGCGTAGTCGGGAGCGGTGACCGTCACGTCGTCGACCCAGTAGTCGACGGCGTCGGTGGCGCTGTACATCCGGAACTCCAGCACGAAGGCCTCGTGCGTGGGATCACTGCCGTCGAACGTCCAGGTGAAGCTCTGCTCCTCCCAGCCGATGCCGGTGCTGTAGTCGTAGTTGCCGCTGGCGGAGCCGGTGTAGCTGTTGATGTCGTCACTGGTCGTGTAGTGGCCCCAGATGCGGGAGCTCGGCGAGGCGGCCTCGGTGATGTCGTAGGTCCAGAAACTGCAGGTGATCTCGTCGCCGTCCTGCAGGCCGCCGATCCAGACCAGGAAGACCTGGGGAGTCCCGCCCAGGGGATCCTCGGTCATGTGCAGGGCGTAGGTTCCGGTGTGGACGATGTCGGTCACGACTTCCTGGATACCGACGTTGCCGTAGGTCCCCAGGGAGGTGGCCGCGCCGTCCTCCCAGCCGTAGGTCACGGTCTGCTGGGCGAAGGCCAGTCCGGCGATCGCCAGCACGGAGAGCAGGGTCAGCAGCATGCGCTTGCTCATAGGGAATCCCCCTCTTGTGGGAATGAACCAGTTGACAAGGCGGACAGATCCGCCGCGACACTCGCAGGAGGCCCGGGGCACCACCAGCTCGGGGGGAACGCCCCGTTCCAACATGCAAAAGCATAGCACAACGGGCACGGGCCTTCAACACGAACTCGAATGATTCAGGAAATAATCACAGCATCCGACGGGACCGGTCCCGCTCTCCAGAAAGAAGCCGGCAGGACCGGGAAGTCCTGCCGGCAGAGCGTGTGACGGAGCGGGCCCGGCCGCGATCAATCGACCGTCCGGACGATGCGGAAGCCGGCATAGCGACCCTTGTCGGGGTTGCTCCGCGCGGCCGAACGGCAGTAGGCGGGCGTCGAGGCGAACCCACCGCCGCGCAGCATGTGGTCCGTACCGCTGGGCGGCCCCACCGGGTCGACGACCGTACAGGCCAGCTCGGCCGAGGTGCTGAGCTGGAAGATCGTCGGCACCGGGGACATCTCGTAGTCCAGCACCCTGTCCCGTCCGAAGATGCTGGTATCGGCGTCCTGGAAGACGATATCGTCCAGCCAGATGTTCTCGCCGCCGATGATCAACTCCTGCACGTCGCCGACGAGGGTCAACGTTCCCGCCAGCCCCGTCCCGATGTCGTCCTCGACGACGGACAGGTCGAGCTGCAGGGTCACGCCCGGAGCGATCTCGGCCGGGGCATCCGCCAGCGGGCCCCGGTAGAGCGGCGCGCCGTTGACGCCGATGTTGACCAGGTCACCGAAGTCCACCACCGCCGCCGTCAGCCCGGACAGGGTCAGGCCCAGGTCCGAGACGTCCAGCTCGAGGACGCGGCCGAGGATCTGGATGGCATGGGAGGAACCGGCATACGGCTGCGCGTTGCCGACCACGACGCTCCCCTCGACCACCGGGCTGCCGTCGACCTGCTGGAGCTGGCCGACGGTCTGGGTCACCCGATCATAGTGGGGCGTGACCCAGTCCCAGACCCACTCCCAGACGTTCCCGTGCATGTCGTAGAGGCCCCAGCCGTTGGGACTGAGAGTGGCCACCTCGTGCGGCACCTGCATGGAGTTGTCGCAGTACCAGCCCATGGTGTCCAGGTGCGTCTCCTGGTAGCAGCTGGCCGAGAAGAGATCGATGTCACCGCTGGCGAAGCTCGTCACGGTCCCGGCCCGGCAGGCGTACTCCCACTCGGCCTCCGTCGGCAGGCGATAGCCGTCGGCCGCGGGGTCCCAGGTGACCGAGGTGCCGCTGATGGTGTAGGCGGGGGTCAGGCCCTCCAGCTCGGAGAGAGTGTTGCAGAACTGGACGGCCTCCAGCCAGGTCACCGACTCCACGGGGTGCCGGGGACAACTCGCGCAGTAATCGCCGTAGGCGCTGGGGTTGTAGCCCATGACCCGCTCGAACTGGGCCCAGTTGATCTCCGTCACCGACATCTCGAACGCCCGGGTCAGCCGCACGAGATGGCGCGGGTACTCGTTGGCCTGGGCCCCGTCGGCGCCGACCGAGCTGCCCATCTGGAACTCGCCGGCGGGGATCGTGACGAACCGGATCTGGGAGGCCTCCTGGGAGACGTATTGCCCCAGGAAGACGATCCCCTCGTCCTCGGCCAGCTCCTTGGTCTCGTCCAGGGGCGCGGCGAAACCGTCCACCTCGCCCCAGGAGATCGAGTAGGTACCCGGATCCATGTCGTTGAATGTCAGGTCACCGTTGCCGCTCTGGGTGAACCCGTCGGGCCCGGTCAGGGTCCAGGGCGCCTGGAGGGAATCGGGACTGGTGTCGATGATGATCTGCCCGGCCGAGACGTTGCCGGCGGTGGGACGGTAGGTGGCGTTGAAGGTGACGACCGCCCCCGCGCCCAGGCGCTTGATCTGGATGCTGTCGGGGGGCGTGATCCAGCCGGCCTCGTCGTGCCACTGGATCGTGTAGTCGCCCGGTGTCATGTCCACCAGGAGGGTATCGCCCTCTCCGGCCAGCTGCGTCCCGCCGGCCCCGGTCAGCGACCAGGGGAAGTCGAGCGTGTTGGGCTCGGCATTGATCATGATCGAGCCGTTGCTCGTCAATCCCGTCGGTGTGCTGTCGTCGTTGCAGCCGAACACGAACAGCAGCCCTGCCGCCAGAACGAGCAACAGACCTCCGGACACGACAGATCCACGCATGTGCGTTCTCCTGTGGTGGGTTTCGACCGGCGTCAAGATGCGCCCAGCAGGGCGCACCTCGGTTGAAAATACTACATCCGATCAAGGCGCGCCAGTCCGCTGTGCGTGGAACGGGGACGTCGCCCGCCCGGCCGGGCGGACGGCCGCGACAGGGGCCGACGACCCGATCCGGGCTACAGGTTCAGCACCGACGGCCGATCCCCGTGGCGGACGGACCGTTCCGACAGATGCAGACGGAGAACGTGGGATGTCGCTGAGCGTGATGTTCTGGACCATCGTCATGGGGGCCGCCGCCGTCGCCGCCTGGGGCATCTGGTCCCACCGGCGCCGGACGCCCCGCTACCCGCGCTGCGGCACGGTGATGGTCGACGTGCCCCGCAAGTGGAGCCGACCGGTGGAGATCCCCAGTTTCACCGACCCCGAGGTCGTCTACGTCGTCAATCCCCACCGCATGACCTGCACCTGCGAGGAATTCCAGCGCCGGCGGCACGCCAAGTGGGGATCCATCGACCGGATGTGCGACCACATCGCCAGGGCCCTGGTCCAGATCGGCGCCGTCAAGCATGGCCTGCTGACCTGCATCCTGTTGAACCGCTCGCCCCGGCGCTGCTACCACTCCGTCGGCCGCCACCTGGTGTTCGCCTTCGAGCCTGGGGATCGCTGGATCGACATCTACACCTACGACGACAGCGAGGACGGCCACCGGATGGGCCGCTTCCAGCGCTACGGTTACCACCTCGACGACCAGCGCTGGTCCCGCCGCAAGCGCCCCCCCAACCGCGACGAGGTCCTCAGGCAGATCCGGCGCCTGTTCAGGTGAGGCTCAGGATCCCTCCGGCGACGGGCCCGGCGTCGGCTGGCGCTGCTCCCTGGCCTGCTGCATGAACAGCTCGATGTCGTCGGCCGTCTTGGGAATGGGCGTTCCCAGGACCCGGCAGCCGTCCTCGGTGACCAGGATGTCGTCCTCGATGCGGATCCCCCCGAAGTCGCGGTACTTTTCCACGGCGGCGTAGTCGATGAACGCCTCGTGGCGCCGCTGCGCGCGCCAGGCGTCGATCAGGGCGGGAATGAAGTAGCAGCCCGGCTCGACGGTCAGGACGAACCCCGGCCGCAGCTCCTTGGCCAGCCTCAGGTAGTTCAGCCCGAACTGGTCGGAGCGGGTCTCCCCCTCGGCGTAGCCCACCGCGTCACCCAGGTTCTCCATGTCGTGGACGTCCAGGCCGAGCATGTGACCCAGGCCGTGGGGGAAGAACAGGGCATGGGCGCCGCAGGCGACCGCCTCGTCGATGTCGCCGCGCATCAGCCCGACGTCGCGCAGGCCCTCGGCCAGGGTGCGGGCCGCGGCCAGGTGCAGGGCGCGGTTCGTCACGCCCGGAGCCGCCATGTCGATCGCCGTCTGCTGGGCGCGCAGGACGACCTCGTAGATCCCGCGCTGGCGCGGCGAGTAGACGCCGCTGACGGGGATCGTCCTGGTGATGTCGCTGCAGTAGCCGCGTGGGGACTCGACGCCGCTGTCCAGCAACAGGAGCTGGCCCTCCTGCAGCGTGCGGTCCCGGCGGGTGCAGTGGAGGATCTCCCCGTGGACGGTGACGATGGGCGGGAAAGCCTGGGGCAGGTCCTCCATCAGGGCCACGCCCTGCATCATCCCCGCCACCCGGGCCTCGGTCAGCCCGGGGCCGGCGACGCTCATCGCCGCGCGATACATCAAGGCGCTGCAGCCCAGGGCGTACTCGATCTCGGCCACCTCGGCGGCCGACTTGATCTCCCGCTGGGCGACGACGGCCCGGATCAGCTCCCCCGACGCCCCCTCGGCCACGGCGGCGGGCGGTGTCGAGAGCCAGGCCGCCAGCTGGAGAACGGTGCTCGCCCGGTAGGGCGGCAGGTAGTGGATCCGCTGGCCCGCCGCCGCGGCGTCGGCCAGGATCCCGGCCAGGGCCTCGCGGCGTTCCCAGCGGTCGATCCCCGCCGCCGCGGCGGACTCCCCGGGTCCGGGCAGCCTGCCGCTCCAGACGATATCGTCGGGGTCCTGGGGATCCCCGAACAGGATCTCCGTCCCGTCGGCCGTCAGCACCAGGACCAGCCCGGGAGTCACGCACCCCGTGTAGTAGAGAAAGGTCGAATCCTGTCGGAAGGGGTAGGTGTTGGCCGTGTAGTTGCGCGGGGCCTCTTCGTTGCCGGGCAGCAGGATCAGGCCGTCGGCGACGTTCTCGCGCAGGGCCCGGCGGCGGGCCCGATAGGTAGCGGTTTCCATCCTCTCGGTTTCCTCTCCGGCGGCCGGACCGGCCGCCCTCACTGTTCAGCGTCGATTCCGAAATGGCGGCAGCCGTCCAGCACGCCCCACAGGTGGGGCAGCTGGGACAGGAGACAGCGGGGACGATCGCCCCCGAAGCAGCCGGCCTCGCGCAGGGCCCGGCGCAGGCGCGGGTCGGCGTTGGCCGGCAGGACGACGCGATGGTTCCCCTGCATGGCTCCCAGGTCGTTGAGCCCGTCCCCGCAGTAGACGACCTGCTCGTCCGCCAGTCCCAGGCAACCCTGGAGATAGTCGACGGCCGTCCCCTTGTCCACCTCCCGGGGCAGGATGTCCAGCAGGAGGCGGTGGCCGTAGACGTCGTGGCTGAGGACGAAGGAGAGATCGTAGCCCAGGTCCTGGAGGGAGCGCCGGGCCCATTCCGCGGTCCTGCTGCCCACCGGCCCGGACGGTAGCTCGTAGCTGGCCTTGAAGGGGGACTGCCGGGACGGATCCTGGGGCTCCAGATACCGCGTCCCCTCCAGCAGCTCGCGCACGTCGTCCCCCGTCAGGCCGCACATCCGGTCGGTCATCAGCTGCCGGTAGCGCCCGTCCTCCTGCCAGCGATCGCCGTACCGTCGGTGGATGGCCGTCCCCACGTCGGTGCAGAGGAAGTCGGGCCACGGGAGGTGCCATTCCTCGATGGCCTGCTGCGCCAGCAGGAGGCTGCGACCGGTCACGTAGGCCAGGACGAGGTCGGGCCGGGTGGCGAGCAGGCGCTGGAAACGGATCACCGCCCGGGGATGACGGGGATCGCGGCGGACGGGGAACAGGGTCCCGTCCATGTCGCAGGCCAGCAGGAAACGTGTCGTCATCTTTGTGCCTCGCCGCCACCATAGGCCCACCGGCCTACCGTGCCAAGAACGATCGTCCCGGAGAGGTGGCCCGGGGATTGCTCGTGCAGCGGGACGACGTCCCCTTGTCTCCGGATAATTGACAGTCCCTCTCATTTCGACTAGGATGGGTCGGGGGACCGTGACGGCCCCGGCCACACCATCCGGCGGACTGGCAACTTTCTGGACGGCATGGGGAATTCCCCCCGAGGAGGTATCTCATGACCGTCAGGAGTCGGGTTCGTCCCCTCGTGTTCGGAGAACTCCTATTCGACACCTATCCCGACGGACGCCGCGTCCTGGGCGGAGCCCCCTTCAACGTGGCATGGCACTTGCGTGGTTTCGGCCACGACCCGTTGCTCGTCAGCCGCATCGGTCGGGACGATCCGGGGCAACAGGCCCGCCGCTCCATGCAGCGCTGGGGACTGGACACCACCGGCATCCAGACCGATCCGCACCGCCCCACCGGTCGCGTCGAGGTCACGCTCGAGGGCGGGGTCCCGGAGTTCCGGATCGCCCCCCGCCAGGCCTACGACGCAATCGATTCAGGAGAGGCCCTGCGGGCCCTCGCCGGCCAGCGTATCGCCCTGGTCTATCACGGGACCCTGGCCCTGCGCGAACCGAGCAACGACAGGGTCCTGACGGAGCTGATCGGGGAGACGGGAGCCCCCGTCTTCCTGGACGTCAACGTCAGGCAGCCGTGGTGGAACCCGGAGGCATTTCACGTGTTAGCGGACAGGGCCACATGGTTGAAGGCCAGCGTGGAGGAGCTGCCGCAGCTGGGTCTCGACGAGACGGACCCCGGCGCGGCAGCCGCGGCGCTCGTCGAGCGGCACCACCTGGCAGCAGCCATCGTCACCGGGGGGAACGCAGGCGCCTGGTACGCCGACGGATCCACCGTCGAACATGCCCGCGCCGTTCCCCTGGCCGCTGCCGCCGATACGGTCGGCGCCGGTGACGCCTTCAGCGCCGTCTGCATCCACGGAATCCTCTCCCACTGGTCCCCTTCGACCATCCTGGCCCAGGCCAACGCTTTCGCGGCCGAGATCTGTCAGCGGCCTGGCGCCGTCACCGACGACCGAAATCTCTACGATCGCCTGCAGGGAGGTTGGCGAGCATGGGAGCGACGACAGCACACCCCGTCATAGAGAGACCCGGCCGGCACATCGTCCTGCTGAGCCTGCACGGCCTGGTCCGCGGCCACGACATCGAGCTGGGACGGGACGCCGACACCGGCGGACAGATCACCTATGTCATCGAGCTGGCCAGGGCCCTGGCCACCCACCCCGGGGTCGGTCGGGTCGACGTGCTGACAAGGCTGATCCGCGATCCCGGCGTCTCCGCGGACTACGCGCGGCCCCGTGAGGCCCTGGCGCCCGGCGCCTCGATCGTCCGCATCCCGTGCGGCCCGCCGGAATACCTGCCCAAGGAGCGGCTCTGGCCCCATCTGGACGAGTTCACCACGCGCGCCCTGGCGTGGCTGCAGGAGAGCGGCCGCGTCCCCGACGTCATCCATGCCCACTACGCCGACGCCGCGTATGTCGGCGTGCGGCTGGCCAGGACCCTCGGGATCCCCTTCGTCTTCACCGCCCATTCCCTGGGCAAGGTCAAGCTGGCGCGACTGCTGGCAGCCGGCGAGGATCCGGGGCAGCTGGAGGAACGCTTCTGCTTCCGGCGCCGCTTCGCCGCCGAGGAACAGGCCCTGGCCTCCGCCGCCGTCTGCGTCGCCAGCACCCGCCAGGAGGCGACCCGGCAGTACGGCCTCTACCGCTGGCGCCGTCCTGAACGGACCGTCGTCATCCCGCCCGGTGTCGACCTCGCGCGCTTCCGACCTGCCGGTCCCGACTGGCGGCAACCGCCCATCGCCCAAGAGCTCCGGCGGTTCCTGCGGCGACCCCGCCTGCCGCTGATCCTGGCGCTGGCCAGACCCGACCGGCGGAAGAACTTCCACAACCTGCTGCACGCCTTCGGACGGGATCCGGAGCTGCGGCACCGGGCCAACCTTGTCATCGTGGCCGGCAACCGGGAGGCGCTCGAGGACCTGCCCGAACCTGCCCGGGAGGTCTGGCGGGAAATCCTGCAGCTGATCGACGACTACGATCTCTACGGATCGGTCGCCTATCCCAAGCACCACACTGCCGCCGACGTCCCCGACCTCTACCGCCTGGCCGCCCACAGCGGCGGCTTGCTGGTCAACCCGGCGCTGACCGAGCCGTTCGGCCTGACGCTGCTGGAGGCGGCCGCCAGCGGCCTGCCGGTCGTGGCGACGACGGACGGGGGACCGGTCGACATCGTGGCCGGTTGCCGGAACGGGCTGCTGATCGACCCCCTCGATCCCGGCGACATCGCCGCCACCCTGCGTTCCGCCCTGGCGGATCGCCGGCGCTGGCACCAGTGGTCCGAGCAGGGGGTCCGCAACGTCCGCCGGCTCTACAGCTGGCGGGCCCACGTCGATCGTTACCTGACGGCCCTGCGTCCGTACCTGCGGGAGCCCGTCGTCGAACCGGCCCACTGGGTCGCCCTGAAGGCCGACCAGGCCGTCTCCGGCACCGCCCGACCGAGAACGACATCCTGAAGGAGCAGCGATGATCACGCACCTGGAGCGCTTCATCCGCGATCACCGCCGCGAGGCGTACACCCTGTTCCGCCGTTGCCTGGCCCTCGGCCGTCCCCTGCTGCAGCGACCGGATATCCTCAGGGAGTTCCACGCGTTCTGCCAGGAGAACGAGCGGCACGGCCAGGCCTGCGACGAGGACATCCGCGCCCTGATCAACGCCACCCAGGAGGCGGCGGCGGCCCCGCCGGACCTCTACCTGGCCCTGCGCGCCGGCGTGGCCCACTGGCAGTACGTCCACGTCCAGGTGGATGCCGGCCAGTGCCGGCCGGTGCCGGTCCAGGAGTACCTGAAGTTCAAGGAGAGGCTCGTCGACCCCGCCGCGGCGGCCGATCCCTGGGCCCTGGAGGTCGACCTCAGTCCCTTCGAGCGCGGCTTCCCGAAGCTCGGCTCGACCCGCTCGATCGGGCGGGGCGTCGAGTACCTCAACCGCCACCTCTCCCACCTGCTGTTCCAGGACGGGAGCGGCGGTCGCAAGAAGCTGTTCTCCTTCCTGAAGATCCACAACCATCGCGGCCGCCAGCTCATGCTGAACGACCTGGTGCACTCGCTGGACGAGCTGCGCGCGACCGTCCGCAACGCCCTGGAGGTGCTGGAGAGCCGGGATCCCGAGACCACCTGGGACGAGCTGGCGGTCGACCTCGTCCCGCTGGGGCTGGAGCCCGGTTGGGGGCGGACGGCGGCGATGATCACCGAGTCGCTCAGCCTGCTGGGCGACATCCTGGAGGCGCCGTCGCCCGAGAACCTGGAGCGGTTCCTGGGCCGGATCCCGATGATCTTCTCCCTGGTCATCCTCTCGCCCCACGGCTACTTCGGCCAGTCGGGCGTGCTGGGCAAGCCGGACACGGGTGGCCAGGTGGTCTACATCCTGGACCAGGTCAGGGCCCTGGAGAAGGAGCTGATCCGTTCCATCCGGGACCAGGGGCTGGACATCGAACCGCGCCTGCTGATCCTGACCCGCCTGCTCCCGGAGGCGGAGGGGACGACCTGCGACCAGCCCCGCGAGGCGGTCGTGGGGACCCGGTACACCCACATCCTGCGCATCCCGTTCCGCGGCCGCGGCGGCGAGATCATCCGGCGCTGGATCCCGCGCTTCCGGGTCTGGCCCTACCTGGAGCAGTTCGCCGCCGACGCCGAGCAGGTCGTCCTGGCCGAGCTGGGCGGCCGGCCGGACCTGGTCATCGGCAACTACTCCGACGGCAACCTGGTGGCCTCGCTGCTGGCGCGGAAGCTGGGGGTCACCCAGTGCAACATCGCCCACGCCCTGGAGAAGTCGAAGTACCACAACAGCGCCATCTTCTGGCAGGACTACGAGCGGGAGTACCACTTCTCGGCCCAGTTCACGGCGGACCTGATCGCCATGAACACGGCCGACTTCATCATCACCAGCACCTACCAGGAGATCGCCGGGACGCCCGAGGTCATCGGCCAGTACGAGAGCTACACCAGCTTCACGATGCCCGGTCTCTACCGGGTCCTGCAGGGGATCGACCCGTTCGACCCCAAGTTCAACATCGTCTCCCCCGGCGCCGACCCGGAGGTCTTCTTCCCCTTCGACCAGCAGGAGCAGCGGATCCAAGCGCTGCTGCCGGAGATCGAGGAGCTGGTCAAGGGGCCCGCCCTGCCCGACACCAGGGGCGCGCTGGCCGAACCGGACAAGCCGTTGCTGTTTGCCATGTCGCGGCTGGACAGCATCAAGAACGTGACCGGCCTGCTGGAGCTGTACGGCCGCAGCGACGCCCTGCGCGAGGAGGCGAACCTGCTGGTCGCCGCCGGGTACCTGGATCCGGACCGGTCCCAGGACGAGGACGAGAAGCGCCAGATCGCGCGCATGCACGACCTGTTCGACCGCTACGACCTGGAGCGGCAGGTCCGCTGGATCCCCATGCGGACCGACAAGACCCAGGTGGGCGAGCTGTACCGCTACATCGCCGACTGCCGCGGGGCCTTCGTCCAGCCGGCCATCTTCGAGGCGTTCGGCCTGACCGTCGTGGAGGCCATGTCCTCGGGCCTGCCGACCTTCGCCACCTGCCACGGCGGCCCCCTGGAGATCATCGAGGACGGTGTCTCCGGCTTCCACATCGACCCGCTGGAGCCGGAGACCGCGGCGGCGAAGATCGCCGACTTCTTCGCCCGCTGCCGCACCGAGCCGGAGCTGTGGGAGCGCATCAGCGAGGGGGCGCGGCGGCGGATCGAGATGCGCTACACCTGGAGCCTCTATGCCAACCGTCTGCTGACCCTGTCGCGCATCTACGGCTTCTGGAAGTTCATCACCAACATCGAGCGCGCCGAGACGCGCCGCTATCTTGAGATGTTCTACACGCTGGTGTTCCGGGATCTGGCCGAGCGCGTGCCGCGGGATCCCCAGGAGGACCGGCCCAGGGAAGGAGATTCGCCATGATCTCGGATGAGCTGTTGACCTTCGTCCTGTCCCAGTTCCCCCTCGACCGCGACGGCCTGCACGGTGTACCCCACTGGGCCCGCGTCCTGGAGAACGCCCGCCGGCTGGCGGCCGGCAGGGACATCAACCCCGACGTGCTGGAGCTGTTCGCCCTGCTGCACGATTCCTGCCGCATCAGCGACGGGCACGACCGAGACCACGGCATGCGGGCCGCCGAGCAGGCCATCCACCTGCGGGACCGCATGTTCGAGCTGCCGGACGACGACTTCGCGCGGCTGCTGGAGGCCCTGGAGGGCCACGCCGACGTGGGACGCGAGTCGGACGATCCGGCGGTCCTGACCTGCTGGGACGCCGAGAAGCTGGAGTTGCCTCGCCTGGGCATCACCCCCCCGGCCAACTGCATGTCGACCGAGCAGGCCCGGGACCCGGAGATCCTGCTCTGGGCCGAGCGCCGGGCGCGGGAGCGCGTCCTGCCGAAGGCCATCCTCGCCGCGTGGGGCGTGGAGATCCGACGCGAGGCCCGGGAAGGCTGAGTCCGCTCCGGCGCCCCCTGTCCCGGGATCACGGTTCCCCGGCCGGGGCACGACGATCGCCGACCATGACCGTCCAGGCGTGTGCCCCCGACGACGTGCCCCCGTCCCTTCCTTCGCTCCGCAGCCCCCTGATCGTCGACGACGGGTCGGGCTCGCGGCGCCGGGTGGCGGGGGCAACACGCGCTTGCAGGGACACGACCGGATCATTCCCGCTCAAAGTCATCCAGTCGCCGCCGAAGAACAGGATGCGCCCGTATCCGTCGAACCCGTCCCCATCGTCGTCGATCATCGACACTGTCCGGGGTGTGTGAACCATGACACTGCAATACAGGATCCTCCTCCCCGTCCTCGCCGCCCTGGTGATCGCAGGCACCGTCGCGATCATCTCCGTCAACGTCTCGGTGGGGCGCTTCGGGGATCGGCAGGAAGAACTGTCCCGCTGGCAACACGAGACAGCCCTCGTGCAGGCGGCCGAGACCTCCCGCACGGCCTTCAGGGAGGCGGTCACCAGCCTCGTGAGGTCCCTCACCGAGCAGGCCGGCCTGCTGGCCCGCATGCCGTCCCTGCGGGACGCCCTCCGGGGTGCCGAGCGCCGGCTCGCCGCCGGGGAGACGACGGTCGTCGCCGGCAGGACGGCCGCGGTCCTGGACGGGTTCGCCGGGGACGCGGCCGTCTCCGTCCATCTCCCCGACGGCACCCGCCTCTACCGGGAGCGGCCCGCCCCCGAAGCCGGATCCCGTGAGCGGACCGCCGGCGGCGGCATCGTCCGCGTGGGAGATGCCCTGCTGGTGCGCGGCGAGGCACCGATCACCGACGACGACGGCCGGGAGCTGGGAACGGTCATCGTCGAGAAGGACCTGTCCGCCATCCTCCCTTCCCTGCTGGCCGATGAATCCTACAGCGTCGCCCTGCTGCTCGACTCCTCGACCGCCGGACCCGGAGGGGCTCCCGGTCCGTCCGGGGCGGGGAACGGTCCGGTGGAGGGCTGGCAGGTGACCGCGTCCGTCAACGCCCGGGACATGCTCTCCTCCCTGTCTGCCCGGCGGCTGCGTGAGGATACGCTGACCCACTGGTGCAGGGACGATCTGCACGTCACGGCCATCCCCGTGGCGGACGCGAGGGATCGTCGCCTGGGCATGGCGGTCGTGGGCCGGGACATCGGCGAGGTGCTCTCCCGCCAGCGGGCGGCGAAGGCCGTCTCGCGGACAGCGCTGGGCCGCCTGCGGCTCTGGCTGTCGCTCGGGGCCGTCCTGCTCGTGTTCCTGATCGGCGGTTTCCTGTTCAGGCATACCAGCCGGATCTACCGCCTCCTGGCCAGCGACATCGGACAACTGTCCGATACCGGTCGACGGATCATCGCCGCTACGGACGACGTCGTCGCCGCCGGCAACCAGATGGCCGAGAGTGCCGTGCGGCAGGCGAGCTCGCTCGAGCAGACCAACGCCAACCTGCAGCAGATCGCGGCGACGGCGATGGCCAACGCCGAGGCAGCCGATCGCAGCCATCGGCTCGCCACGCAGGCCCAGCAGGCGGCGACCAGGGGTCGGGAGGCCCTGACCGAGCTGGAAGAGACGATGCAGGCGATCCGCACCGCCGCCGTGGACACGGCGACGATCGTCCGCACCATCGACGACATCGCGTTCCAGACGAACCTGCTGGGCCTCAACGCCGCCGTGGAGTCGGCCAGGGCCGGCGGGGCCGGCAAGGGATTCGCCGTCGTGGCGGAGGAGGTCCGCGTCCTGGCGGGGCGCTGCGCCGACGCGGCCGGCGAGACGGCGGACCTGATCGAGCGCTCCCAGAGACTCATCAAGGCGGGAGTCGAGGTCACGGCGAGGGTCAACGAGCGGTTCCAGGAGATCGACACCGCCGTCACCGCGACCAGGGAGCAGATCACCATCATCGACACGGCGGTCAAGGAGACCTCCGGTTCCCTGCAGGAGATCTCTGCCACGACCAGGGATCTGGACGGCGTGACCCGGGCCAACGCCGCCAACAGCCAGCAGGTCGCCGCGGCGGCCCAGGAACTCTCCGCCCAGATCACCAGCATCCAGGGCATCATCGAGGGAGTGGATCGCCTGTTGCACGGCACCGCGGACGGAACCGGATCGAGGCCGTTCCCGGCCCGGGACCACGCGCGCACCCCGGCGCCGGCAGCGCGAACCGGCTAGGACCGGCATGCGGACGCCCGCCCCGAACGGATCGGAGCGGGCGTCCCCGGATCAGCGACGACCGGTCTAGCGGTACATCGACTTCAGCGTCCCCCACGCCTCGTTCTCGTTGGCGACGGGCTCGCAGACGCTGGGACCGTCATCCCAGGAGTTGGTGAGCGTCGTCTCCGGCGGCAGGGTGTTGTCCACCGTCACGACGCGGTTGGGCACGCTCTCCCAGGTCTGGCAGTCGTCCTTCTTGTACTTGTACTCGACGTTCAGCGGGATCGGCGTCCCCTGGGGGAAGGTGACGCAGGCCTGCCACAGGGCCGGCCCGATCTCCACCATCGGCACGCCGACGCTCCAGTTGGTCAGCTCGGCCACCGAGCCGATGACACAGACACCACCGCTGTTCTCGACACCCTCCAGGCAGACCTGGAAGCAGACCGTCTTGTCGCTGCCCAGGACCTCGCCCAGACCACAGCCCAGCGGCAGGTTGTTCCAGCTGTCGACGCCCAGGACGACGGCCGTCGTGCCGTCGGTCGGCAGGGTGACGACCCGGTTGGCGACGCTCTCCCAGGTGTCGCAGCCGTCCTTGCGGTACTTGTACTCGAAGTAGGGGTTGCTCCCGGCGGGGAAGACGACCGTCACGTCGTACAGGTCGCCGGCGACGTTGTTCATCGTCACGCCGCTGGTCCAGCCGCCCAGCTCGGCCGCACTGCCGATGACGCAGACATCGCCGCCGGTCACCTCACCGCTGAGGCAGAGGGTGAAGGTGACGCTGACGTCGTTGGGCAGGACGTTGCTGATGGTGTAGCGCAACGGCGGCGCGTTGCCGGCCTGGTCGCCTGCGACCTCGAAGTACGTGTCGTCGTCCAGGTCGTGGAAGATGACCGTCACGTCCACGTAGGAAGCACCCACCAGGGCCGCCTGGGGAATCTGCCCGGTGTACTCGTCGTTGTTGCCGACGTCGGTGTTGTAGACCATGGGCACCGTCGCCTGGGGGGCGATGTCCGTGGTGTAGTAGAGAAGGGCCTCGATGCCGGCACCCTGGCCGGCCTGGTCGGTGACACCGCCCTTCCAGACCTGGGCGTAGACGTCCACCGGAGCGGTGGGCGTGACGATGGCGCCGCTGTTGGGCCAGACGTTGCCGGCCCAGCCGATGACGGCCAGGACGTTGCCGGCGCCCAGTGCCAGCAGCAGCAGGCTCAGAACGATCGCTTTTCTCATCTCGACCTCCGGATAATCTGGGGACAATTGGCCGCTCCGTCACCGCGAACCAAGGCGATCGCGTGGCAGGACACGCGGTCGCCGGAACCGGGGCACATTATACCACAATTCTGTCGATCATGTGCCAACAAAGACCACTCCTTGTGCACTCCGATTCTCAGGGGGCGGCATACCCCCGGAGCGCGGGGCCCTCGGGCAGCGCCCGCCGGGCATGGCACCCCTCGCAGTCGGTCGGACCGCCCACCTCCACGTGACAGGCGGCACACCGCTGGTGGTAGGCCACATTCAGGGGCGGCAGCTCCGGGTCGGAGGTGTCGAAGGACGCCGGGTGGCAGGTGTCGCACGTCTCCGTCTCGCCGTCGGCATGGTGGTGGCAGTCGGTGCAATCGTCGACCATGTCCCCGTGATCGTCGTGGGGAAAGGCCACCGGGCCGAACCAGTGGCTCAGTCCGGCGATGGTCACGCTCCCGTCCTGGTCCGTGTCCGCGGCCGCGGCCAGCATGACGGCGGCTCCCAGGACCAGACAGCACACCATGGCAACACGGGTCGCTCGATTCATCGCGGTTCTCCCTTCGCGGCTCATGGGTCGTGGGCCGGCATCCCCACCTTCTCGGCACAGAGGCGGCAGAAACCGGCCAGCTTGATATCGATCTGTTCCGGCTTGTGGGACGGATTCATGGCACAGCTCCCCACCCGGCAGTGGACCAGCCCGAGCGTGTGCCCCAGCTCGTGCAGGGCCTCGCGCACCAGGCGCCGGCGCAGGGTCTCCGGGTCGGCCGGTTCCCCCGAGAAGACGGGGTCGAGGCGGTGGATCGAGGCGATGCCCGCGCCGCCGGCCAGCAGGGCCGAGCCGAAGACATGGGTGAACAGGTCCAGGAACAGGTCCACGTCCGCCACCCCGATCCGCTTGACGTTGTCCGCGGGGGGGGAGGCCAGCAGGGCGTCGAGAAGCTTCTCGGCGGCGTACTGGGCCCGTCGCCTGTGGAACGCCGGGCCGGGGTCCAGCTCCAGGTCGGAGACCCAGACCGGGTGTTCCGTGGCCAGGACCAGGTCGGCCCGCAGGTCCCGCATGACCGCCGGCGGGACCGAGCCGATCCGTACCAGTTCGACGCACCATTGCCTCTGCACGCCATCCGCCACGTCGACCGCCGTGCTCAGGGTCGCTCGATGCCATACTTGCGCATCTTGTTGTAGAGGGTGACACGATCGATCCCCAGCGTCCGGGCCGCCCGGGTCACGTTGAACTCGGAGAGGCGAAGGACCTTCTCGATATGCCGTTTCTCGACGGACTGCAGGGAGAGGTCGTCGCCGTTCGCCGCCGCACCGTGGTTCGCCCGCAGCCCCACGATGGGCAGGTGCTCGGGCTGGACCTCCCCCTCCTGGCAGACGACCAGCGCCCGCTCGACGGCGTTGACCAGCTCCCGCACGTTCCCCGGCCAGGAGTGCTGCAGCAGCAGATCCCGCGCCGCGGACGAGAAACCCGTCACCCGCCGGCCCATGGACGCCGCGAACTTCCGCAGGAAGTGCTCGGCCAGGACCATGATGTCCTCGGGACGCTCCCGCAGCGGCGGGATGCGGATCTCGAAGACGTTGATCCGGTAGTAGAGGTCGCTGCGGAACGCCCCCTCCTCGACCGCCTTCTCCAGGTCGCGGTTGGTGGCGCAGATGACCCGGAAATCGACCTCGATCTCCTGCGTCCCGCCGACCCGCGTGATCCTGTGATCCTCCAGGGCCCGCAGCAGCTCCACCTGGACCTTCAGGGGGATCTCGCCGATCTCGTCCAGGAAGAGGGTTCCCCCGTCGGCCAGTTCCAGCTTGCCCTGGCGCCTGGCGACCGCGCCGGTGAACGCCCCCTTCTCGTGGCCGAACAGCTCCGACTCCAGCACCCCTTCGGGCAGCGCGCCGCAGTTGACGGTCACCAGGGGGCCGAAGATCCGCTCGCTCTTGGCATGGATGCGCCTCGCCACCAGCTCCTTGCCGGTGCCGGACTCGCCCCGGATCAGGACCGTCGCATCGGTGGGTGCCACCGTGTCGACCAGCTCGATCAGCTCCTGCATGACGCGACTGGGGCCGGTGATCAGCTCGGGCACGTCGCCGGCCAGGCGCTCCTTCAGGGCGGCGTTCTCCTGCTGGAGGCGGATCTTCTCGCAGGCCTTCTCGACGACGCGGGTCAGCTCCTCGGGATCGAACGGCTTGACCAGGTAGTCGTAGGCCCCCTCCTTGAGCGCCCTGACCGCCGTGGCGACCGAGGCGTAGGCCGTCACGAGGATGACGGCCACGTCGGAATCGACCTCGCGGATCCGCTGCAGCAGCTCCAGACCGTCCATCCCGGGCATCTTGATGTCGCTGATCACGACGTCGAACCGCTCGCGCCCGAGCCGTGCCAGGGCCTCCTTGCCGCTGGCGGCGGTGCTGACCCGGTAACCGTCCTCCTCGAACCAGCGCGAGAGGGATTCCCGCACGTGCTGCTCGTCGTCGACGATCAGCAGGTTCTGCGCACCGGTATTCATCCCTCGTCACCTTCCTTCTTCTCGGGCCCCTGCGCGGGGAAGTAGAGAGTGAAGCGGCAACCCCTGCCCGGTGCCGTGTCCAGGTCGACCCGACCGCCGTGCCGCTCCACGATCCCGTAGACCAGGGACAGCCCCAGGCCCACCCCCTCGCCCTGCTCCTTCGTCGTGAAGAACGGCTCGAAGGCGTGGGCAGCCACCTCCGGCGTCATCCCCGGTCCGGTGTCGGCCACCTCGATGACCACGCCGTCCCCCTCCGGACGGGTCGTCACGGTCACCCGGCCGCCCTCCTCCATCGCCTGCGCGGCATTGATCAGCAGCGCCATCAGGGCCTGGAGCATCTGGTTCTCGTCGGCGATGATCTGCGGCAGGTCCGCCGCCAGATCGCGGTCCTGCTCCACCCCCGCCAGTTCCAGCTTGTGGTTGATCAGGAACAATGCCTTGTCGACGACCTGGTTGACGTCGACAGGTGCGAACTCCCCGCCGCGCCGCCGGGCGAACGACAGCAGCTGGGCCACGATCTCCCCGCACCGCTCCGCCTCGCTGGCGATCGTCTCCAGGTACGCCAGGTTCTCACGGCAGCTCTTGTCCAGGACCTGCTGCTTCTTCAGCTTGCGGATGATGAGCCGCGCGTAGGTGACGACGCTGGCCAGGGGGTTGTTGATCTCGTGGGCGACGACGGCGGCCAGCTTGCCCAGCGAGGCCATCTTCTCCACCTGGAGGATCTGCTCCTGGGCCTGTCTCAGCTCCTCCGTCTTCTCCTTGGCCCGTTCCTCGAGGGTGGTGCCCCACTCGAGCAGCTCGGCCCTGGCCGCCTCCAGATCGCGGGCCATGACGTTGAACTGGTGGGCAAGCTCCCCCAGCTCGTCGCCGCTGGACTCCGGGACGCGGGCCGACAGGTCGCCCGCCGCGATGAGCCGCGTCTCCTCGATGAGCTTGCGGACCGGCTTGCGGACCATCTTCTGCATGGCGATGAAGGTGAGCGTGACGATCAGGACGATGGCCAGCAGACCGGCCACGATCATCTCCGTGGCGCTCTCCACCAGGGTCTGATCGTAGGGAGCGAGATCCAGGTCCACGTAGAGCGTCCCCAGCAGCCTGTCACTCGGAGCGTGGACGTGGCAGGCGGCCGTCGAGCAGTTGGGCTGGTTGCGGATGGTCTGGGTGATCCCCATGACGCGCTTGCCGCTATCGTCGATGAGCTTCGCCTGGTGGGAAGAGGGAATCTCGTAGGGGGGAGACTCCTGCCCGTGGCACCCGACGCAGGGACCGGTCCCGGGTTCGAGGACCCGGCCGATCTCCTCGTGGTGCGTCGAGTAGGCGATCTCCCCGCCCTTCTTGATGATCCGGATCCGGCGGACGTCCCGGATCCTGGCCAGCGAATCGATGGTTGCCTGGATCAGCTCGCGGTTGTTCTCGAGCATCCCGTTGCGGGTCGCCCCGGCCACCAGCCCGGCCACCTGGACGCCGCTCATGCGCAGGATCCTGGTGACGGCCCGTTGCTGGATCACCAGGTTGAACCAGGTGAAGGCGGCGAAGATCACCAGCAGGCAGGCCGCCAGCAGCAGGGAGACCTTGCGCGAGATGCTCAGCACCATCCTAGACCTCCAGGCGAGCGATCTCGCTGTAGGCGTCGGTCGGCCGGGTCTCGGTCAGCGGCCCCTCGGGGAAGACCGGCAGGTTCCGCACGGCCAGGCCGAAGGCGCCCATGGCGATGGCCACGATGCCGATCGAGACGACGAACTCCATCCAGTGGGGATTATAGGGGATACCGGTCTGCAACTGCAGCGCCGTCGTGGCCACGTTGACCCGGTTGAAGATCATCCCCAGGACGATCAGCAGCTGGGCCGTCGTCAGCAGGACCGGCCGACGACGCACCCTGGCGCTGACCAGCATCGCCGTGGGCAGGATCATCATCAGCCCGACCTCGCCCCAGAAGAACAGGGCCGCCCTGTCCAGGCGGAAGGCGTAGTGCAGGGAGTGGCGCACGATGAGGTCCTCGAACCGGAGCACGAGGTAGAACATCATCAGGAACGCCGTCGCCTTGCCCATCTTCGCCAGCAGCTCCGGTTCGAGCCGCCGGCCGAAGGCGCGGAAGGAGAGGAAGCTCTCGATGTTCGTCATCGCCATCCCCAGCGGGATCGACGACAGGAAGAACAGGTACGGCATGATGGGAGTGTACCACAGGGGATGGAGTTTCTCCGGCACGATGACCCACAGCGTCCCCAGGGACGACTGGTGCATCGACGAGAGCAGGACGCCCAGGATGCAGAGGATCGGCGTCAGGCGGGTGTGCCACCAGTGGACGACGAGCTTCTTGCCCATCCTCTCCAGGACCATGGGCAGGAACTCCAGGAACAGGACCGTCGTGTAGAGCATGACACACCAGGCCAGCTCGAACATGGCCGAGTGCTCGTTCCAGAAGATCATCGGGTGCCAGATGTTCCACGGCCGTCCCAGGTCCACGAACAGCGCCAGCACGACCATCAGATAGCCCAGGAACGCCGTCAGGACGGTGGGCCGCACGATCGGTTCGAACTCCTTGATGTGGAAGATGTAGACGATGGCCGTGATGGTGAACCCGCCGCCCGCCAGGGCGACCCCGGCCATGACGTCGAAGCCGATCCACAGGCCCCACGGCATCGCGTCGGTCAGGTTGGAGACACCGCCGAGCCCGACGGTGAACCGGCGCACGACGGTCAGTGCCAGCAGCGCCACGATGACGGTGAAGACGGCCCGCCAGAAGGTCAGCCGGGGAAGCCGCAGACTACTCATGCTCGCCACCTCGCTTGTGATGATCGCCCTCGTTGCGGGCCACCTCGTTCTTGCGGTCGGTCAGCCACATCATCCCCCCCAGGAACGTGGCCCAGGGAGCGATGATGACCGGCAGCTTGCTCAGCACGTTCCAGGTCAGCATCGGCATGTCGGTCTGGGGGAGGTCGACCGGCAGGTGGGACGCGGCCGGTCCCTTGGCCAGGAGCATCAGGACGGAGGTCCCGCCCACCTCCCGCTCTCCGTAGACGCCTCCGGCGTAGCGGTCCGGGTGCTCCTTCAGGCGCCGGTGGGCCTCGGCCAGCATCTCTTCGCGCCGGCCGAAGAGCGTCGCCCCGGTGGGGCAGACCTCGGCACAGGCCGTCGGCTCCCCCTTGCTGACCCGGTGGATGCACATGTCGCACTTGCGCACCCGCGGGTTGACGCTGAACCACTCGTACTTGGGGATCTGGAAGGGACAGGCCATCATGCAGTAGCGGCAACCCATGCAGAGATCCGGATCCCAGGTCACCGGCCCCAGGTTGCTCTTGGTGAACGCTCCCACCGGACAAACCGACACGCAGGTGGGGTCCTCGCAGTTCATGCAGAAATGGCGCTGGTACGACCCGTCCTCCAGTTCCTCCACCCAGTTGAACGACTGCTCGTCCAGCCGGGTAGCTTCGTGGGGCGGCTGGTCGTGCTCGGACTGGCAGGCCTGCTCGCAGGCCTTGCAGCCGATACAGAGGGTCTGATCGTAGAGAATGGCGTAGACGGACATCGGCATCCCCTTCCTTGTGCCCCGGAGATTGTGTCTCCCGCCTCGCGGCCGGGGAGGGTGTTCCCGGTGGTTGTCATCCCGTTCCCAGGGGTGGTCGGGAGACCCTCCCCGGCCAAGGGCTGCGTCCATTCCTGGACGGTTCCAACCCGCAACCGGCAGACTGTTGACGTTTTCAACACCGTCGCTCCTCCAGCCAGTTTCGTGCCCCCCTCAATCCAGCTTCAACACATTGATTATCATTGAGTTAGAAATATCGATCTCCCATGATCGCGTCGGGTGATCGTTGACATCATCAACACCTGTAAACGGCATAACAGCCGGCAGGGCGCTATCGAACCGCTACTCAACGGGTTACAATGACGTTGACATTTTCTACATGGATACACGGGATCGTTGATATTCTCGACACCGATACGGCAGGCACAAGGGAAGGGGGCGGTTCAGCCGCCCCCTGTCGACCTCGTGCCCTCGTTTGTCGGATCGCTCAGCGGGTGAACTCCTGCTTGAACTCCTCCCAGCCCTCGTCGTCCAGCTCCATGGCAGCCCCGACGACCGGGTGGGCCCCGTCGGCCAGCACATGTCCCAGCGCCTCGGGAGCCGCCTTGGCAGACAGGAAGTCGCGCAGCCGCTGCACCTCGTGCTTGAGCCACTCCATGGCCTGCTTGCCGATCATCAGGTTCGCGAGAACCTCGTCGTGCTTGTCGGGCCAGATCGTCACCAGCCAGCCGCTGCCGTAGGGGTCGTTCCTCAGGGCCATGGGCGCCCGCTCGACGTCGTTGTTCGTCACCACGACCGTCCCGGAGACAGGCGAGACGACTTCGAGGCTCCGGCCGTCACGCCGGATCGTCGCGATGGGATCGCCCGCCTTGACCCGGATACCCACCTCGGGCAGGTCGACGTCCTCGACGCCACCCACGGCCTGGGTCAGCAGCTCGTCGACCCCCAGCTTCAGCTCACCGATCTCGGTCAGACGCGCCCAGGTGTGCTGCTTCCCCAGGAAGAGCCCCAGGGGCAGCCGGACCTCACCGAACGGTTCCAGGGAGCGCCGCCGCTCCGCCGCCTCGCTGCGCCGCGCCAGGCGCGTCTTGATCAGATCGACCGCCAGGAAGGCCAGGATCGTCAGCAGAACCAGGATCGCCGTCATCTCATCGCCTCCTATCTGGAACCCCAGGTCTCGAACCGGGTCTTCGAATCGCTTGTCCCTTGGAATCCCCATCGATTCCACCCCCCATCCCGCATCAAGCGTGCCAGCGAACACGAAATGCGTAACCTGCACTGTTTCAGCATGTTATGCACCAGGTCGGGGTGATGAAGATTGACACGACCGTTGAGGAACTCGGACGGCAGGAGACGCCGGGAACGTCCGTCGTCCTTGTAACGCATTCCTGTTCAGTCGGTTGCGTGACCGATGAAAGAGACAACAGATGGCGTAGAGGATTTCGTCGCTTCGAGGAGCCGCCGCCCGACCGGGAGCGGGGCGGCGGCGACCATATGATCCGGATCAGGGAGACACATTTTCCGGGGCACAGGCTACATGTTGCGCCTGTACTGGCCTCCCACGCCGTACAACGCCCCCGACAGCTGCCCCAGCGAACAGACCTTCGCCGCCTCCATCATGGCAGCGAAGGTGTTCTCGTACCGCTCCGCCGCCTCGCGCAGCCGTGCCAGGGCGGCCGGGGCGCGGTCGGCGTTGCGGGCCTGGAACGCCTCCAGGGAGGCGATGGCGAACTCCTTCTCCTCGGTGGTGGAGCGGATGACCTCGCCGGGGACGATGGTCGGCGAGCCGTTGGGGTCGAGGTAGGTGTTCACGCCGATGATGGGCAGCTTGCCGCTGTGCTTCAGCGACTCGTAGTAGAGGGATTCCTCCTGGATCTTCATGCGCTGGTACATGCGCTCCATGGCACCCAGCACGCCGCCGCGCTCGTTGAGGCGGCGGAATTCCATCAGGACGGCCTGCTCCACCAGGTCGGTCAGCTCCTCGATGATGAACGCGCCCTGCAGCGGGTTCTCGTTCCTGGCCAGCCCCAGCTCCTTGTTGATGATCAGCTGGATGGCCATGGCGCGGCGGACCGACTCCTCGGTGGGCGTGGTGATGGCCTCGTCGTAGGCGTTGGTGTGCAGGCTGTTGCAGTTGTCGTAGATGGCGTAGAGGGCCTGCAGGGTGGTGCGGATGTCGTTGAAGGCGATCTCCTGGGCGTGCAGGGAACGGCCCGAGGTCTGGATGTGGTACTTCAGCTTCTGGCTGCGCTCGTTGCCGCCGTAGACGTGCTTGATGGCCTTGGCCCATATGCGGCGGGCGACGCGGCCGATGACGGCGTACTCCGCGTCCTCCCCGTTGCTGAAGAAGAACGAGAGGTTGGGGGCGAAGTCGTCGATCTTCAGCCCGCGGGAGAGGTAGTACTCGACGTAGGTGAAGCCGTTGGCCAGGGTCAGGGCGAGCTGGGTGATGGGGTTGGCGCCGGCCTCGGCGATGTGGTAGCCGCTGATCGAGACCGAGTAGAAGTTCCGCACCCCGTTCTCGATGAAGTACTCCTGGATGTCCCCCATCATGCGCAGGGCGAACTCGGTGGAGAAGATGCAGGTGTTCTGGGCCTGGTCCTCCTTGAGGATGTCGGCCTGGACGGTGCCGCGGACCTGGCGCAGGGTGTCGGCCTTGATGCGGGCGTAGACCTCGGGGTCGAGGACCTGGTCGCCGGTCACCCCCAGCAGCAGCAGCCCC
This sequence comes from uncultured Fibrobacteraceae bacterium, assembly GCA_964436825.1. GTDB lineage: Bacteria > Krumholzibacteriota > Krumholzibacteriia > LZORAL124-64-63 > LZORAL124-64-63 > CAYTEO01. The sequence goes on from CAYTEO010000005.1 coordinate 56,691, forward strand.
AGGCCGTCGTTCCCCTCCGGCAGCGGGGCGTTGTAGCGGGGGCGCTCCGCACCCAGCTCCCGGTAGATGGCGTCGATCCGCCGCTCCGTCTCCTCGACCAGTCCCTGCTCGCGGATCCACTTCTCGCACTGCTGGTCGACGGCCGCGTTGAAGAAGAAGGCCAGCATCATCGGGGCCGGGCCGTTGATCGTCATCGAGACGCTCGTCTTGGGGTCGGCCAGATCGAACCCGCTGTAGAGCTTCTTGGCATCGTCCAGGGTGGCGACGCTCACGCCCGAGTTGCCGATCTTGCCGTAGATGTCGGGCCGGCGGGCGGGGTCCTCCCCGTAGAGGGTCACCGAGTCGAAGGCGGTCGAGAGCCGCTTGGCCGGCATCCCGTGCGACAGGTAGTGGAACCGCTTGTTGGTCCGCTCGGGGCCGCCCTCGCCGGCGAACATGCGGGTGGGGTCCTCGCCGGTCCGCTTCAGGGGGAAGACGCCGGCCGCGTAGGGGAACGCACCCGGGACGTTCTCGGTCAGCAGCCAGCGGAGGATCTCCCCCCAGTCGCGGTCCCGCGGCAGGACGACCTTGCGGACCTTCGTGTGGCTGAGGGTCTCGAGGACCAGCGGCTGCTCGATGGTCCGGCCGCGGACCTCGTAGCGGAAGACGTCCCCCGCGTACTGCTGCTGCAGCTCGGGCCAGCGGCGCAGCAGCTCGCGGGCGCGGTGGTCCATGCGGTCGGCCAGGTGGTTGTAGCGGGCCACCAGGTCGCGCACGGTCTCGCCGTCGTTCTCGGTCGCCTCCAGGACCGGCGCGAACGGCGGGGCGGCCTCCTCGTCCCCGGTCGGGGTGAGGCCGCGCAGCTCGTCGATGGTCCCGCGCAGCTGGAACAGCCGCCGCGCCAGCGCCACCTGCTCGTCCACGTACCGGTCGTAGCGGTCGCTCTCCTCGACGATCTCGCCCAGGTAGCGGTTCCGCTCGGGCGGGATGATGAAGTGGCGCTCGCTGACCACCGCCGCGGCGTCGAAGCGGGTCTGCAGCTCCACACCCGTCTTGCGGCCGATGACCTGCAGCAGGCGGGCGTAGAGGGCGTTGACGCCGGGGTCGTGGAACTGGCTGGCGATGGTCCCGAAGACCGGCAGCTCCTCGTCCGGCTCCTCGAACAGCTCGTGGTTGCGGCGGTACTGCTTGCGGACGTCGCGCAGGGCGTCCAGGGAACCGCGGTGATCGAACTTGTTGATGGCGATCACGTCCGCGAAGTCGAGCATGTCGATCTTCTCGAGCTGGGTCGAGGCGCCGTAGTCGGCGGTCATGACGTAGAGCGACACGTCACAGTGGTCGGTGATCTGGGTGTCGCTCTGGCCGATGCCGCTGGTCTCCACGATCACCAGGTCGAAGCCGGCCGCCTTGCAGATGTCGACGGCGTCCTGGACGTAGGGGCTGATCGACAGGTTCGAGCCGCGGGTGGCCAGCGACCTCATGTAGGCCCGCGCATCCCCGATGGCGTTCATGCGGATCCGGTCGCCCAGCAGGGCGCCGCCGCCGCGGCGCTTGCTCGGGTCCACAGAGACGACGGCGACGGTCCGCTCGGGATCGTCGTTGAGGAAGCGGCGCACCAGCTCGTCCACCAGGGACGACTTGCCGGCGCCACCGGTGCCGGTCACGCCAAGGACCGGGATCGTCCGCGCCGCGGCCTGCTCGCGCACGGCGTCGGCCACGGCGGCGAAGGCGTCGGGCAGGTTCTCGGCCACGGAGATGGCCCGGGCGATGGCCTGCGGATCGCGCCGGGCAATCCGGTCGAGGTCCACGTCCCCGGCGCCGTCCACGGTGGGGAAGTCGCACCCCTCCATCACCACGTTGATCATCCCCTGCAGGCCCATGGCCCGCCCGTCGTCGGGGCTGAAGATGCGGTCGATGCCGTCGGCGTGGAGCTGCGCGATCTCCTCGGGCAGGATCGTCCCGCCGCCGCCGCCGAAGATGCGCGTCTTCGCGCCTCGCTCGTCCAGCAGCTGCCGCATGTAGCGGAAGAACTCCATGTGGCCGCCCTGGTACGAGGTGACGGCGATCCCCTGGGCGTCCTCCTGGACGGCACAGTCGACGATCTCGGCCACCGACCGGTTGTGGCCCAGGTGGATGACCTCGGCGCCGGTGCGCTGCAGCAGGCGACGCATGATGTTGATGGCGGCGTCGTGGCCGTCGAACAGGCTGGCGGCCGTGACGATGCGGACGTGGTGCCGGGGCTGGTAGGGGGCGACCTTGGACGTGGACATCACTGCGACCTCGTCGTGCAGAAGGCGGCGGCCCGGCCACCGTGACCGGGCCGGTCAAGCAACTGCAAACATGGACAATAAATACCACGGATGCCAGCGGGGAGCAACGACCGCGCGGTTCACGGGGACTGGCCAGGCCCCTCCCGACGGGCTAGCTTGGAACCGGCGATCGATCGCCGTCGCCGCTGCCGACCCGCGACCCCGGGAGCACCAGCATGACGAATCGAGAGAACCGCAGGTCCCGTCCCCGCCGCCCCGACCCCTTCCCGGTCACCTCGTGCGACTGTGCCGACTGCCGGGCCGCCTGCCTCAACTCGCCCGGCTGGTTCCTCCCCGACCAGGTCCCGCGCCTGGCCCGCCACCTGGGCCTGTCGGTGGCCGAGACCTTCCGGCGGTACCTGGCCGTCGGGGTGACGGCCATGCCCGACGGCTCGCGCGTCCACGGCGTGATGCCCCACAAGCTGCGGGACCGCAAGAAGCCCGGCTCGGTCTGGAGCCTGCGCGAGCTGGCCGATCCCGGCCGCTGCATCTTCTTCGACCGCGGCCGCTGCACCATCTACCCCGTCCGCCCCTACGAGTGCGCCCGGATGATCCACGGCCGCGAGAACCGGGCCGTCGCGCTGCGCCACCGGATCGTCCGCCGCTGGACCGACGCGGCGCTGCGCCCCTACGCCGAGCTGACCGGACGACGGCTGCGCGGGTTCGGGACCACGGGCAGCGGGAGCGACAGGAGGAAGTGACGACTTCGCCCTGGTTGCGATACGGCCGCCGTCGCTCCGGGCCGAGAGGGCCGGGACGGACCGGTCAATCGTCGTCACCGCCCCCGCCGACGCCACCATGGTCGTGCCAGGTGTAGGCGTGGGGCCAGCCTGCGGTCGTCGTCGGCGTGGCCGTGTGGCAGACGTTGCAGGCGGAGAGCCGCTCGGGATTGCTGCCGCCGTGCTTCTCGGCGAACTCGCTGCTCCCCTCGCCCCGGGAGCTGCCGTGGCAGGCCCCGCAGCTGCCCAGCGTCTTGACGGCACCCTGGTACTGCTCGACCTGGTAGTTGTCGCTGGCCTCGCGGCTGGGGACCATGGCGTGGGGACTGCCGTGGCAGGCGGCGCAGTAGAGGCCGCCGTGGCCGGTGGCGTCGCGGTAGAGGATCGTGCCGGTGTCGACGCCGCTGACGTCCCCGTGGCAGGTGGCGCACTTCGGCTCGTTCACCCAGGGAACCCTGCCTTCACTGACGATGCTCGAGGCCACCTGGGCCATCGTCCCGTGGCAGGTGGTGCAGTTGCCGTCGGCGGCGGTATGGGCCAGGGAACGGTTGCACTGGGTCACGGTGCCGGGATGGCAATCCAGGCACGTCGCCCCGCGGTCGGCGTGGGAGCCGTGGATGCGGGCCGACAGGTAGTCGGCGGGGTCGGCCGCCGTGCCGCCCAGGGCGGGGCTGGCGTGGCAGGAGGCGCACAGGACCGGCGTGGCGGCGACCAGGGCCGTCCCGTGCATGGCGTCGTGGACGGCCAGGATGTTGGCGAACGGATCGTCCGTTCCGCCGCCGATCCGTCCGGTGGCACTGCCGCCCGCGGCGTGGCAGCGGGCGCAGTCGATCTCGTCGCTGGTCGGGACCGTCGCACGCGTGGTGGCCACGACCGCCCCGTCGGCGTCCTTCACGGTGATCTCCATGACCTGGTAGGGGTTCCACGTGCCGTCGTCGCTGACCGGGACGACCGGCACGCCGTCCACCTCGAAGTGGTCGCCCCGGGGGACCATCGTCCCGGCCAGGCCGTTGTGCCGCTCCGGATCGACCAGGTTCAGCCCCGTGTCGACGGCCAGGTCGACGCCGAACAGCTCCTGGTCGTGCTGCCAGAACTGGGCGAAGTCGCCCCCGTACTGGTCCGTCTTGCCGCTGGAACTGGTGTTGTTCAGCAGGCGGTATTCCACGGTCACCCCGCCGGTGACGATCCGCGGCGGATCACCCCGCTCGACCACCTGGACCCAGACCGTGTTGTACGGGGGCAGGATGACGGCCTGGTCATAGGTGGGATTGAGGCAGTGCATCCCCAGGTCGTTCCAGGCCAGCACGACGAGATCGCTCGCCGTCGGTGGCAGGGTGCCAACCGTCTCGTCGTCGCTGCACCCTCCTGCCAGGACAAGGGCAAGCACGACGAACATGCAGACACGGCACATCTTCATGGTGGTTCCTCCCACTGGTCGTGTGGTTCCTTCCTGATCTCCGAGTAAAATATTGGCATTTGAAAAAGCAAGGGCCATTCCTGCCGCGCGGCGCTAGGATCCCCCGAGGGAACAAAGGAGCCACCATCCGGAGGAACGAGATGCCCCAGCGACCCGTCTACCTGGACTACAACGCCACCACGCCGGTCGACCCGGCCGTGGCCGCGACCATGACCCCCTTCCTGAGCGAGCGGTTCGGCAACCCCGGCAGCAGCCATGCCTACGGGCGGGATACCAGCGCGGCCGTGCAGGAAGCAAGGCGACAGGTGGCCGACCTGCTCGGCTGCGCGCCCGCCGAGGTGGTCTTCACCAGCGGCGGCTCCGAGTCCAACAACCTGGCCATCAAGGGCACCGCCTGGGCAGCCGGCGACCGGGGCGGCCACCTGGTGACCACCGCCGTGGAGCACCCGGCCGTCCTGGAGGTCTGCCGCTGGCTGCAGGGACAGGGGTTCGACCTGACGCTCGTGCCGGTGGACGGCACCGGCCGGGTCGACCCCGACGACGTGGCCGCCGCCCTGCGCCCCGACACGGTGCTGGTCTCGGTCATGCTGGCCAACAACGAGGTGGGCACCCTGCAGCCGGTGCGCGAGATCGCCGCCCTGTGCCGCGAGCGCGGCGTCCCGGTCCACTGCGACGCCGCCCAGGCCGTGGGCAAGGTCCCGGTCCGCATCGACGAGCTGGGCGTGGACCTGCTCTCGCTGGCCGGACACAAGTTCTACGGCCCGAAGGGAATCGGCGCCCTCTACGTGCGTCACGGCACGCCCCTGGTGCCGCTGGTCCACGGCGCCTCCCAGGAGAGCGGCCGGCGCGCGGGAACGGAGAACGTCCTGGAGGTGGTCGGGCTGGGCGAGGCCGCCGCCCTGGCCCGACAGGACCTGCCGGCCGAGATGGAGCGGTTGCGCACCCTGCGCGACCGCCTCGAACGACTGCTGGCCGACGGCTGTCCCGACGCCGTCTTTCACGGCCACCGCACCCTGCGGTTGCCCAACACCTGCAGCGTCGGTTTCCCGGGCCGCGACGCCGGCGAGCTGCTGCGCCGGCTGGCCGACCGCGTGGCCGTCTCCGCCGGCGCGGCCTGCCATGCCGGCGGGACCAGCGTCTCGCACGTGCTGGCGGCCATGGGCGTGCCGCGCGAGGCGGCCCTGGGCACGCTGCGGATCTCGCTGGGGCGGTTCACGACGCAGGACGAGGTGGACGCCGGTGCCGAGGCCATCCTCGAGGCGGTGGCGCCATGAGCCTGGTCCTGGTCACGACCTGCTGCGCCGCCAAGCGGACCGACCCCCAGCCGCTGCCGGCCCGGGAACGCTACCTGGACCGACGCCTGGCGCTGGTGGGCGAGCGCGCGGCGGCGCGCGGTGTGCCGTGGTTGATCCTGTCGGGGGAGTTCGGACTGCTGGAGCCGACGACGCCGATCCCGTGGTACGACCACGCCCTGCGCGGCAGCGAGGTGCCTGCCCTTGCCGAACGGGTGGCTGACCGGTTGCGGGAGCTGGGCACCACGGAGGTGGAGCTGCAAACCGTGCCGGTGGCCGACGACCCGGGCCTGGCCCCCTACATCCGGGTCATGGGTCTGGCCTGCGCCTCGGCGGGCGTGGTGCTGCGGCACGTGGAGGATCCCGGCCTGGCGGGGTGAGCACGGACGGGATGGACAGGCCAGCCCCTCAGGCCGCGGTCGATGGCACCTCCACCGGCCCGCCGCTCTCCCCGGACCGGTAGCAGGCATCGACCACCGCCAGGGTGGCCAGGCCGTCCCGCAGCGTCACCGGCGCCGGGGTGCCTTCCCGCACGCTCCGCAGCCAGGCAGCCAGCACCGCCGGCAGGGTCGGTACCGCCGCAGAGACGTCTGACCGCTCCTCCTGGTTGCCGATCCGCAGGACGATCCCGCCGCGCAGGTAGTCCGCCCAGAGCTGGCCCGCCTCCCCCACCGCCTCCAGCCAGCAGGCGCGGCTGCGGGTGTACTTGCTGACCTCCAGGCAGGCGGCGGTGCCGTCGTCCAGGGTGCAGCGGGCCAGGAAGAAGTCCTCCACGGCCTCGTTGAGGATCCGCGAGTGCCGGCTGTCCACCACGGCGAACTCCCGCCCGGTCAGGAAGCGAACGGTGTCGAACAGGTGCACGCCGGTGATGAGCAGCGAGCCGCCGCTGGGATCGTCGGGATCGTGCTGCCAGGGCAACGTGGTGGGGGCCAGGCGCTGGGCCAGCCGCACCAGGTGGACCCGTCCCAGGCGCGGCCACAGCTCGCGCACCTTCTCGATGACGGGGTTCCAGCGCAGGGTCTGCGCCAGCATGACACCGGGGGCGTCGGCGCCGGGCAACGCCACCAGCCCCCGGGCCTCCTCCAGGGTGGCCGTCAGGGGCTTCTCCAGCAGCAGCGGCTTACCGGCGGCCAGCACGGCCCGTGCATGGGCGAAGTGGGCCGCAGGCGGGGAGGCCACCACGACGCCGTCCACCTCGGGGTCTGCCAGCAGCGAGGTCGCGTCCGGATGGTAGCGCACGCCCAGCTCGCGGGCCAGGCGTTCCCCGGCGACGCGGTCGCGACGACAGAGGGCGACGGCGGTCATCCCCGGGACGTCGCGCAACGCGTGCCGCAGGTAGCGGGTGCCGTGGGTGCCGGCGCCGAGGACCGCGATGCGGAAGGTCACGATCCTACATCCCCAGGCTCGCCCGTCCGCGCCGCCGCCACCTCCCGGACCGTCCCGTCCGCCTCCACCCAGAGGCCCAGCACCGGCAGGTCCGGCACGTGCCCAGCCAGGCACCGGACGGCAACGACGAGATGCTCCCGCTGGCGGTCATCGGGGACCGGGTGGCCGGCACAGTCGGTATGGGCCGCCACGGCGATTCCCATCGAGCCGTGCCTCTCCACCGAGATCCGCAGCCGCGTCGCGATGGCGGGCGGGACGGTTCCGTCCTCCCCCGCCAGTAGACGCACCGGCCCCGGCTCGGTGATGGTGTCCACGTACGGCACCCCGAACCGCTCCCTCAGGTAGCGGTTCACCGGCCTCTGGACGCGGCCATCCATGCAATTGATCACCGTGCAGAACTGCGATCTGGACATGGTCCTCCTCGCGTCGGGTGAGCGGTCGTCCGGTCCGATCCGGTCCGGACGACCGTCTCCGGTACACCGTTCCCGTCCAGTCTCACCGGCGCCGGCCGGCGAACAGCCGCAACACGTACCAGAGCATCAGGGCGATGCCGGCAAACAGTTCCAGTGCCGCCCCCACGGCCCGGTCGTCGGGTACGTGGCGCAGGATCTTCTGGGTATCGTACAGCACCGATGCCCCGGCCAGGGCGATCATCGCCACCGAGAACCAAGTGCCCAGTTCCTTGCCGAACAGGACGGAGCCCACGATGGCCAGCAGCGCCACCGCGCCGCCCCACATGAGGATGCCGCGGAGAAACGAATAGTCGCGCGAGGTGGTCAGGCCAATACCTGTCAGGGCCCCGAATCCCAGAATCGTGATGACGGCCGCGCTACGGATGGCCCCGGGAGCGTTGATCTCCGCGATCACCAGCAGGGGCACGAACAGCAGGGATTCGGCCGCGATATAGATGGCCAGTCCCAGCCACTGTCCCCCGGTGTCGCTCGAATGGGCCACCACGCTCCGGGCCAGCCAGGCCACCAGAACGAACGCGCCCAGGACCAGCAGCCAGTTGACGGACAGCAGGGCCTGGGCCACGGGCAGCGCCAGCCCGCTCTTGAAGTAGAAGATCTCCAGGCAGGTGAACGCGAGCACGGCCAGTGACAGGGTGGTATAGACCCGGCGCAGGAATGCGGACCGATCACGCGTCTCTGCGATCTCTGCTGTCTGCGACCAGGTGCGATCCAGTGTCTCCATGGCAACCTTCGGATTGCAGATGGCTTGAGCGAGCCGACACGGATCATAATCGCTGGACCGTCCGTTCGGCAACCACCGGAGGACCACGGCGGTCCATGCGTGGGAGCGTGTTCCCGATGCGGAGCCAACATCATTTGCAAAGGCCAGCGGCCCAGAAGTTCGAGGTCACAAGTGTTGCATGACCCGTACCTTCTCACTCCCTCCTTGCCCCACGCCGGATCCTCCCCCACAATCCCTCCATGGACCTTGCCACTCCCTTCACCCGCCACGCCGGCTGCACGGTACCGCTGATCTGCGGTCCCATGTTCCCGTGCAGCAACCCGGAGCTGGTGGCCGCCGTCAGCGAGGCCGGCGGGCTGGGCATGATCCAGCCCATGACCCTGACCTCCGTCGCGGGCTACGAGTTCCGCGAGGGCCTGCGCTACATCCGCTCCCTGACCGACAGGCCGGTGGGAATGAACATCCTGCTGGAACACAGCTTCCGCCGCTACCAGAAGCGCATGGACGAGTGGATCGAGATCGCCCTGGAGGAGGGGGTGCGCTTCTTCCTGACCGCCCTGGGGCACCCGCGGCGGGTGGTGGACCGCATCCACCGCGGCGGGGGAATCGTCTACCACGACGTGGTGGGGTACGGCTTCGCGGCCAAGGCCGCCGACGCCGGCGTGGACGGGCTGGTCTGCGTCAACGACCGCGCCGGCGGTCACGCCGGACGGCGCAGCGCCGAGCAGCTCCACGAGGAGCTGTCGCCCCTCGGCCTGCCGCTGGTGGCGGCCGGCGGCGTGGGCTCGCCGGAGCAGTTCCGCCGCATGCTGGCGTCGGGCTACGCCGCCGTGCAGTGCGGGACGCGGTTCATCGCCACCCGGGAGTGCCGGGTCCACCCCGCCTACAAGGAGGCGCTGCTGAAGGCCCGGGCCGAGGACGTGGTCCTGACCGAGAAGCTGACCGGGGTGCCGGTGTCGGTCCTGCGCACCCCGGCCGTGGAAAGGCTGGGCCTGCGCGCCACCGGCCTGGAGAAGCGGCTGCTGCGCCACCCGCGCACCAAGAAGTGGCTGCGGACCTGGTACCTGTGGCGCTCGCTGCGCCGCCTGCCCGACGGCGCCCGGGGCGGATCGGTCTACCACCACGTGTGGCAGGCCGGCAAGAGCGTGGACGGCATCGGGGAGATCCTGCCGGCGGGGGAGATCGTCCGCCGCTTCGCCGCCGCCCTGGCGGAATGACGGCGGCGGGCGGCCCCCGCCCGGGAGTCCGCCCGCCGCGTGCGGCACCGCCGCGGGGCTACGGCACGTCGGCCACGGCGTCGGCCGTCAGCAGGGCGGACGTGCGGCGCAGTTCCTCCCGGGCGTCACGGTAGACGAGCCAGCGCACCGCCGCGCCGGTGAACCCCTTGCCCTCCAGCACCATATCCAGCAGCGACCTGGGCCGCGGCAGGTGCTCGATGGAAAGTTTCAGCGTCGGGTCCAGGCCCGCCAGCTCGGCCGCCTTGGCGATGGCGGCGCGCAGGTCCCCGATCCCGTCGATCAGCCCGTTGGCCGCAGCCTGCCGGCCGGTCCAGACGCGGCCCTCGGCCAGCGAGCGGGCCTGCTCCACGCTCATGCCGCGTCGTGCGGCCACGTCGGTGAGCCAGCGGTCGAACGCCTTCCGGTGGTTGTCCACGAAGCGGTTCCACTCCTGCTCGGTGGGCGCGCGGGTCGAGGTGCCCAGCAGCGCCATCGGACCCTTGGTGACGAAGTCCAGGTCGTAGCCGATCTTGTCGTAGAACCCGCTCATGTCGAACAGGCCCGTGATCGAGCCGATCGAGCCGGTGTAGGTCAGCGAGTCGGCCATGATCCAGCTGGCGCGGTAGGCGATCATGTAGCCTCCCGAGGCCGCCACGTCGGCCATGGAGACCACGACGGGCTTCTCGGCGGCGAGCCTCTCGACGGCCCGGGCGATCAGGTCGCTGGTCAGGGCATCGCCGCCGGGACTGTCGACCCGGAAGACGACGGCCTTGACGCGGCCGTCGCGGCGCACCCGCTCCAGCTCCTCGATGACCGAGCGCGATCCCATGGTCATCCCGAACAGCGGATTGATCCCGTTCTCCTGCCCGGCGATCATCCCCTGGGCGTGGACCACGGCGATCTTGTCCTTGCCCTTGCCCAGGACGCTCTCCCGGGGGATCTGCGCGTAGTCGGCCGAGTCGATGCGACGCCAGGTCTTCTTGCCCGGCAGGATCAGGCCGTGCACCAGGTCCTGGCGGTAGACCAGCCGGTCCACGAAGCCCGCCTCCAGGGCCTCCTCGGCCTGGAACAGGGCGTGCTCCATCAGCTCGGGCAGCCGCTCGCGCGGGATGCCGCGATCGGCGGCCAGCTCGCCCAGGGCCACGTCCCACACCTCGTCCAGCAGCCACCGCTTCATCTCCCGGGCCGCCGGCGACATGTCGCGGCGGGTCACCATCTCGGCGGCGGACTTGTAGTCCTTGATGTGGTGGACGTGCGGCGTGATCCCCAGCTTTTCGAGGGTGCCGCGGACATGCACGGAGGGGGCGGCCAGGCCGGTGAAGACCACCTCGCCGCTGGGCGGCAGGAAGACCGAGTCGCAGGCCGCGGCCAGCAGCAGGGAGCCGCGGTCGTACAGCTCGGCCCAGGCGTAGACCGGCTTGCCGGCCGCGCGGACCCTGGCGATGGCCGCGCGCAGCTCCTCGATCTTGGCCAGGCCCAGGGTGTTGCCGCGGCCCAGGTCGACCAGGACCCCCTCGATGCGGCTGTCGGCGGCCGCCTTCTCCAGGTTGTCCAGCAGGCGGGTCAGCGTCTCGGTGTCCTCGCCCAGCAGGCGGCTGACGGCGCTGCCGGGGGGATCGTACTCGGGGATCTCCCCCGCCAGGTCCAGGGAGAGCCAGGTGTGGCCGTGCAGCTCAGGCTTGTCGCCGCCCGCGGTCACGGCCACCACGGCCAGCAACAGCAGCAGCATCAGGGCGCCGGCCAGCACGACGCCGACGACGGTGTGCAGGACACCGAGCAGGAACCCCTTCATCGCGTTCCCTCCTGTGGCTGAGCGGACGTTCCGGGCGATCCTACGTCATCCGCCCGTCCGGGGTTACCGGAAAGTGCACCGACGACGGCGGCGAAGCGGCCGGCCCGTCCCCCCTCGGCGCGATGACTGAAGAACAGGTCGGGGCGACAGATGGTACACCAGCCGTTGACGGCGATCCGCTCGCGCGGCACCCCCGCGGCGACGAGCCGCGCCGCGGCGGCGGCCCGGAGATCGAGGTGGAGGCGCCCCCCCCGGCGAGCGAAGAAGCGGTCGGCGGCCGGCCCCAGGCCGGCCAGGGCGGCGGCGCGGACCTCGGGACCGACCTCGTAGCAGCAGGGCCCGGCCGACGGGCAGACGACGGCCGACGCCCCCGCCGGATCCAGTCCGAACCGCTCCACCAGTACCTCCATCAGCCGGGTGACGATCCCGCGCACCGTGCTGCGCCAGGAGGCGTGGGCCATCCCCCAGGCCAGACCGCCCCGGCCGCGCACCGCAGGGCCCGTCACCAGGACCTGGGGGCAGTCTGCGCTGCGGCCGACCAGTCCCAGTCCCGGCACGTCCGTGGCCATCGCGTCCGCCCGTCCGGCCAGGCCCGGCTCGTCGACGGCCAGCACGTCTCCGCCGTGGACCTGGACGGCCCAGGCCGCTCCGGTCAACCCGACGGCGCGGGCCAGCGCACCGGCAAGGCGGGCGTGGGCGGGCGAGTCGGGCGCGGCAGCGCCGAAATCGGGGCCGTGGCGGGTGGTGACGGCGCGGACCAGCCGTCGGCCGGGGTCATCCGGGGCGGGAAACGGACAGAAGAGGCCGGAGAACGGCACATCCTGATCGATGCGCGATCCGGTCATCGGCACAACCCCCTTTTCACGGCGAACATGATGTGTTGCAATCTTTATCGCGGTTTCGTAACACTATTCTCCCACGACAGGTGTCCGTCATGAAGCACGCTCTCGTCCTGCTGGCTCTCTCCCTGCTGATCGCCGCTCCCCTGCTGGCAGGGGAGAAACCGCTCGACCTGTCGGAGACGGCGACCCTCGATGCTCCCGGCATCTCCTTCACCGGTACCCTGGACGACTCGAGCCCCACCTGGGACCGCATCTATGCCAGCGGCGTGGATCTCACCTGCTCGCTCCAGGCCAACGACTCCGGCAACGACGGCGAATACTATGCCGAGTTCTGCTTCAGGGTCACCGACACCGATACGGTCACCTTCGTCGTCGACCCCGGCTTGACGAACATCTCTGATACGGTGGTGGCGATCTACTGCGACCCCTTCGACGCCGCCACACCCGCTGCGAACCTCGTCTCCTACGACGATGACGGCGGCGATGGATACCTGAGCGCCTTCGTGCCCGCCGACGGGATCGTCCTGGTCCCGGGCAACGACTACCACCTGGTCCTGTCGACCTACCAACCGGGGGATACGGGCGAGTTCGTCATCAGCGCCAGCGCCAACGTCGTCGCCTGCCAGCAGGTGGCCAACGAGGCACTCGATTGGGGGCAGCTGAAGGCACAGTACCGGTAGATCCCGGCACCCCACCGCAGCGACGGGGACGGTGTACGCCGCCCCCGGCTCACTCCGGGCCACTCCCGCTTCCGGCCGCAAGCGACGCCAGGATCTCGCGCGCCAAATCCGACAGGGTCGGGTCGCGCGCCCCCATGACCAGCACCACGTCACCGCCGCGCGCCTCGGCCGCCACCAGGGACGGCAGTTGCAGGCGGTCCGCCACGACCCGCGCGTCGCGGCCGTCGGCGGCCAGGGGCGCGGCCAGGTCGGCGCTGGAGACGTCGCGCGTCACGCTCCCGCCGGCATAGTAGATGGGAGCCAGCCAGAGCACGTCGCCAGGCAGGAGGGCCTCGCGGAAGGCCGCCACCAGGTCGTCCAGCAGGAAGCGGGTGGGGCCGAAGCCGTGCGGCTGGAAGACGGCCAGGATCCGCCCGCCATCCGCCCGCAACCGGGCTGCCGCCACCGCGGCGCGGATCTTGTCGGGGTTGTGGGCGAAGTCGTCGACGACCGTCACACCGGCCGCCTGGCCGACGACCTGGAACCGCCGCGCCACCCCGCCGAAGCCGCGCAGGGCCTCCGCCGCCTCCTCGAGCGACACCCCGGCGGCGGCCGCGGCGGCAACGGCCGCGGCGGCGTTCAGGACGTTGTGCCGCCCGGGGACCGGCAGGGAGAAGGCGACCCCGTCGAGGGTGAACGTCGCGCCGTCGGGGCGGAGCCGGACCCCCTCCGGGCGCCAGCGCGTGCCGGACCGCAGGCCGAACCGCACCGCCCCGCCGGCCAGCGCGTCGAGCCGCTGCCCGTCCCCGACCAGTCGCGGCCCGGTGGTCCGCTCCAGGAAGACGGCCAGGTCCCGGGCCACCTCTTCCGGTTCCCGGTGATCGCGCTGGAGGTTCAGCACGACGGCGCACCAAGGGGCGTAGCGGACCAGCGAGCCGTCGCTCTCGTCGGCCTCGATGACCAGCAGCTTCCCGTCGCCGGCCCAGGCGCTGCCGGTGGCCCCCCGCTCGCGCAGCGCCACCAGCGGCCCGCCGGTGATCAGCGAGGGGCCGCGCCCCGCGTGGTCGAGGATGGTGAAGATCATCGCCACGGTCGTCGACTTGCCGCTGGTACCGGTGACGGCGATCGTCCGCCGCTCGGCCACGAAGCGGGCCAGCAGCTCGCTGCGGTGCAGGATGGGCAGTCCCAGGTCGCGGGCGCGGCGGACGTCCGGGATCGTCGTCTCGACGGCCGTGGAGACGATCACGGCGTCGCAGTCCGCCGGGACGCCGCTGCCATCCTGGGGCGAGATCGCCACGCCGACCGCCTCGAGGGCCCGGCGCACGTCGGGGCGCTCCCCGCGGTCGAAGGCCCGGTCGCTGCCGCTGGCCTTCCCGCCCCGGCGCGCGTGGTACTCGGCCAGGGCCGACATGCCGCTGCCGCCGACGCCGACGAAGTGGTAGCGGGGCGCGCTCTCAGAGGATGACAACGGGATCCCCCTCCCGGACGTGGTCGAACAGGTGGATGACGTCGGTGTTGCTCATGCGGATGCAGCCGTGGGAGACGGGGCGGCCGATCTCGTCCTCGTGGTTGGTGCCGTGGATGTAGATGAACCGCTCCCGCGAGTCGATCCCCGGTCCCCGGTTGACACCTTCCTCCAGGCCCTCCAGGGTCAGGATCCGGGTCAGGATCAGGTCCTCCTCGCTGTCGTCGACGGGCCAGGTGCGGCCCACCGGCTCGCGGCTGCGGAACCAGGTGCCAAGGGCGGCCCCCTCGCCGATCCTCCGCTCGATCCTGTGCACTCCCGGCGGCGTGCCGAAGGAACCTTCCCGGGAGTCCAGGCCGGCCGCCGCCGTGGAGACACCGTAGAAGCGCGCGACGGCTCCGTCGACCAGCAGGAAGAGGCGCTGGGACGCGACGCTGACCAGCAGCCACCGCGGGGGCAGCTCGCCCAGGACGTCGCGGAGACGCCTTTGCGCCTCCTCCAGCAGCGCTGGCGGCAAGTCCGTGGATCGCTCGGGCATGGTCACCTCACTCGGCGCAGGCTCGGCAGGTGGACGACGACGCCATCCTCGCCTCCCCGCCCCGCCAGCGCTACTGTTTATTTGCTAACGACCGCGGCAGGCGCCACCTTTGGCGGGGAACCGGCTCCAGCAAGAGAGGGATGATGAACGAGACCACCGACGGGACGATCTTCGACATCACGTCCACCCTGGACCGGCAGCTGCTGGCCGTCATGAAGAACCGGCCGACGGTCCTGCTGACCGAGGCCACCGATCCCCGCATCGTCGAGGCCGCCTGCTACCTGACCCGGTTCGCCCGGATCGTCTTCCTGGCCGGCGAGGACGAGGTCCGCGCCGTCGCGGAAGAGCACCTGGGCCACGTCGACCGGAACCGCCGCGAGTACACCTTCAGCGAGGCGGCGTTCGTCCGCCCCGAGGACCGGCCCGACCTGGTCGGGGAGTTCGCCGCCGAGTGCGCCTCACTCCCTGCCCCCCTGCGCCAGATCGAGGATCCCGAGCAGGCCCGCCACTTCATGCACGAGCCGGGCCGCTTCGGGATCATGGCCGTGCGCCGCGGGCACGCGGACACGGTCGTGGGCGGGATGCGCCACCGGCCGCGGGAGTTCTTCCGCCCGATGCTGCGGCTGCTGCAGGTCAACCCCGTCATGTGCGAGGCGGGGATCTTCGTCCTGCCGCCCGAGCACCCGACCGACATCTTCCCCCACAACATCGTCGTCTTCGGCGACGTGGGGGTCAACGCGTCGATGACGCCGGAGACCCTGGCCCACATCGCCGTGGGGACCTGTGCCGTGGCCCGCGACATCATCCCCGAGGACATCCTACCGGTCATCAACGGGGCCGTCGTCTCCTACTCCCACCGGGGCAGCGACGAGGGGCCGTCGCCGGAGCTGGTCCGCCAGGCCAGCCGGCTCATCCCCGGGATCCTGGCCGAGCGCGTCGCCCTGGGCGAGCGCTACCGCAGCATCAACATCGAGTGCGAGGTCAAGATCAGCGTCGCGCTCTCGCGCCGCTCGGCCATGTACTACGACCAGGAGGAGCAGGACGCCTTCAGCGGCCGCACCAACGTCATCATCGCACCGAACCTGGAGCTGGGAAACCTCCTCTACCACCTCTACGCCACCCGCTACCCCACGGCCAAGAAGTTCCCCGTCCTGTTCGGGTTGCGCTTCAAGGGCGTCGACCTGCCCATGGACTCGACGGCTGTCGACGCCCTGCTGGCCATCAAGGCCACCCTGCTGCGGCTGCACAAGTTCGGGCACTGGTCGCGCACCCCGCGCGACACCTTCTTCCCGCGCCGGCGGATCCTGGTCGTCAATCCCGGCTCGACGAGCACGAAGGTGGCCTTCTACGAGGGGGACCTGGAGAGCTTCACCACCGAGATCCAGCACAGCGCCGAGGAACTGGAGCCGTACACCCGGCAGGGGATCGCCGCCGAGGCCCCCTTCCGCAAGGAGGCCGTCCTGCGCGCCCTGGCCGAGCACGAGGTCTCCCTGGCGGAGCTGGACGCCGTCGCGGCCCGCGGCGGCCTGATCCGCCCCATCCCCCACGGCACCTACGAGGTCAACGACGCCATGCTGGCCGACCTGCGGGCCGCCGTCGGGGGCGAGCACGCCTCCAACCTGGGAGCGCTGATCGCCGACGAGCTGCGCCGCGCCGAGCGGGAGCGCGGCCACGACCTGCCGGCCTACATCGTCGACCCTGTCGTCGTCGACGAGGTGGACGAGAAGGTCAAGATCACCGGCCTGAAGGAGATCCGGCGGCTGGTCATCAGCCACGCCCTGAACCAGATCGCCACCGCGCGCCGCTTCGCCGAGGAGCACGAGACCTTCTACGAGGCCGTCAACGTCATCGTCTGCCACATGGGCGGCGGCATCACCATCGGCGCCCACCGCCGCGGCCGCTACATCGACGTCAACAACGGCCTGAACGGCGAGGGACCGTTCACCCCCCAGCGCTCGGGCACCCTGCCCACCGGCCAGCTCATCGACCTCTGCTTCTCGGGCAAGTACACCCACCAGGAGATGAAGCTGCTGAACAAGGGACGGGGCGGGCTGATCGACCTGCTCGGCACCGCCGACCTGCGGGAGGTGGAACAGCGGATCGACGCCGGCGACGCGTGGGCGGCCCTGGTCTACGACGCCATGGTCTACCAGATCGCCAAGCACATCTGCGCCCTGCTGCCGGCCTTCGGGGACGAGCCGGTGGACCGGATCCTGCTGACCGGCGGCATGGCCCGCAGCCGGCGGCTGACCGACGCCATCACCGCCGCCGTGGCCGGGGTGGGCTGCGGCGTGACCGTCTACCCCGGCGAGAACGAGATGATCGCCCTGGCCAAGGGCGTCCTCCGCGTCCTGAACGGCAAGGAAGAAGCCCGCATCTACGCACCGGAGATCGACCGATGACGAACCCGATCGCTTCCCTGGACGAGTTGCTGACCTCCCTGCGCGACCAGCCGTCGCGGCGCGTGGCCGTGGCCGCCGGGCACGACCCCCACACGATCGCCGCCGCCGCGCGCGCCTCCGACGAGGGGATCGCCCGGATGATCCTCGTCGGCGACGCCGCGCGGATCCACGCCCTGTGCGACGAGCACGGGATCGACGCGGCCCTGTTCGAGATCGTCCCCGAGGACGACGTCGTCGCCGCCGGGCGCCGGGCCAGGGACATGGTCCGCGCCGGCGAGGCCGAGGTGCTGATGAAGGGCCTGATCGGCACGGCCGACTACATGCGCCTGATCCTGGAGAAGGAGCAAGGGCTGCTGCCGGCCGGCGCGATCCTCAGCCACGTCAGCGTCTTCGAGCTGCCCGCCTACCGGCAACGCCACGGGAAGCTCCTGTTCGGCGGCGACGTGGCCATCATCCCCGCCCCGACCCTCGAGCAGAAGCGGGCCATCCTGCGCTACCTGGTCGACGCCGCCCACAGCTTCGGGATCGCGCGGCCGCGCGCCGCCGTGCTTGCCGCCAGCGAGAAGGTCAGCGAGCGGATGCCGGCGACCGTCGAGGCCGCGACCCTGCGCGACGAGGCACCGGACCTGTTCCCCGACGCCGTCGTCGACGGCCCCCTGGCGCTGGACGTGGCCCTCTCCCCCGAGGCCTGCGAGATCAAGGGGCTCGACTCCCCCGTCGGCGGCGCCGCCGACGTCCTCCTGTTCCCCAACATCGAGTCGGGCAACGTCTTCTACAAGGCGGCCACGCTGCTGGCCGGCGCCAGGTTGGCCGCAGCCGTCGTCGGCACGACCGCCCCCTGCATCCTGACCAGCCGCGCCGACGCCGAGGAGTCCAAGTTCCTCTCCATCGCCCTGGGCTGCCGGCTGGCGGGAGGTCGGTGACGCGACCCGCCCCCACGACGCCGCGACCGGTGGGAAGGGATAATCCCAACCCGTCGGTCATTTTTATCTTGCCCGTGTCACGGTCTGGTCATAGTATCGTTTGCACATTAACAAGACAGTCTTGGTCCAGTCTTGCCGGAGGAATCGACATGAAACGTGTCCTGGCTCTCGTCACTCTCGCTCTCCTCGTGGCCTGGGTCGTCCCCGGGCTCGCCGCCCAGGAGACCGTGGCGGGCAAGTGCATGACCTGCCACAAGGAGAAGTCGCCCGGCCTCTACCGGCAGTGGCACGGCTCCGCCCATGCCCTGCACAACGTCACCTGCATCGACTGTCACGGTGCGGCCCGGGGCGATGCCGACGCCTTCGAGCACGAGGGGGCCCTGATCGCCACGCTGGTGACCCCCAAGGACTGCGGCAAGTGCCACGAGAAGGAGGCGCAGCAGGTCGGCAACTCCTACCACGCCACCGCCGGCGAGATCCTGGAGTCCAAGGACGCCTACCTGGCCCACGCCGCGGGCGGCGCGCCGGTGGCCATCATGGGCTGCGAGAGCTGCCACGGCTGCAAGGTGGAGATCGACCCCGCCTCCCCCAACAAGCTGTCGCGGAAGAGCTGGCCCAACTCGGGCATCGGCCGGCTGAACCCCGACGGCTCCAAGGGGAGCTGCACCGCCTGCCACACCCGCCACGCCTTCTCCAAGGCACAGGCGCGACGGCCGGAGAGCTGCGGCAAGTGCCACCTGGGCCCCGACCATCCCCAGAAGGAGATCTACGAGGAGTCCAAGCACGGCAACGCCTTCTTCACCCACGTCGACCAGATGAACCTGGAGTCCGACCGCTGGGTCGTGGGCGTGGACTACTTCGAGGCGCCCACCTGCGCCACCTGCCACATGTCGGCAACGCCGAACCAGGCTGTCACCCATGACGTCGGCCAGCGCATCAGCTGGACGCTGCGGCCGCCCGTCTCCAAGCACAAGGACGACTGGCAGACCAAGCGGAAGAACATGCAGGACGTCTGCATGAACTGCCACGGCAAGCAGTTCGTGGAGAACCACTACTACCAGTACGACGCCCTGGTGGGCCTCTACAACGAGAAGTTCGCCAAGCCGGCCACGGCCATCATCAAGAAGATCAAGGAGAAGAAGCTGCTGGAGCACCCCGCGGCCTTCGCCAACGAGATCGAGTGGCAGTACTGGGAGCTGTGGCACCACGAGGGTCGTCGCGCCCGCCACGGCGCCGCCATGATGGGCCCCGACTACACCTGGTGGCACGGCATGTACGACGTGGCCCACAACTTCTACTTCGAGTTCCTGCCCTCGGCCCGGGCCTTCAACGACCCGGAGATCAACAAGATGATCGACGAGATCATGCAGGATCCCATGCACCAGTGGTTCGACCGGCCCACGGCCGCCATCAAGCAGGACATCCGCGACGGCAAGCTGCCGGCGATCTACGACAAGCTGTTCTCCGACGCGACGAAGTAGGAGCACGTCATGGTGCAACGATTCACGAACTTCGTCCGCGGTCTGGCGACCAACTGGATCGGCTCGCTGGGCGTGGCCCTGACGACGACGGCCTTCGTCCTGTTCATCATCGTCGAGATGCTGCGCCTGCTGGGCATCGTGACCAGCTCCTACGTCGGGCTGATCACCTACATGGCCCTGCCGCTCCTGTTCGTGATCGGGCTGCTGCTGATCCCGCTGGCCTGGGCCCGCTACCGCAAGGAGACGGGCAAGACCACGCGCCAGCTCCTGGAAGAGCGGTTCTCCCCGGAGGACATCCGGGGGGAACCGCTCGGTGCCCCCCTGCTGCGGACCTTCGTCGTCCTGACGATCGTCAACATCCTGTTCCTGGGCGGCGGTACGGCCCGCATGCTCCACTTCATGGAGGAGCCCGTGTTCTGCGGCACCGCCTGCCACGGGATCATGGAACCGGAGTGGACCACCTACCAGGATTCGCCCCACGCACGCGTGCGCTGCGTCGACTGCCACGTGGGCGAGGGAGCCCAGGCGCTGATCGACTCGAAGATCAACGGGCTGAAGCAGATCATCTCGGCCACGTTCAAGACCTATCCCACCCCGATTCCCACCCCGGTCCACCAGCTCCGCCCCGCCCGCGAGACCTGCGAGCGGTGCCACTGGCCGGACAAGTTCTACGGGGACCGGCTCGTCGAGATCACCCACTACGCCATGGACGAGCAGAACACGCCCCGCTACACGACCCTGAGCCTGAAGGTCGGCTCGGGCAAGGGTGAGCGGCGCGGCGAGATCCACTGGCACGTGGCGGCCGAGAACGAGGTGCGCTACGCCTCCGTCGCCGACGAGCGGGAGGAGATCATCTGGGTGGAGGTGCGCCGACCCGACGGAACCTATCACCGCTACCGGAACAGGAACCTGGACGTGACCGACCTGGTGGCCGCCCGCTCGGTGAGGGTCATGGACTGCGTCGACTGCCACAACCGGGCCACCCACATCTTCGAGGATCCGGAGTGGGCCGTCGACCTCCGCATCACCGAGGGCCTGATCGACCGCTCGATCCCGTTCATCAAGCAGCAGGCCCTGGCCGCCATCACCGGCGACTACCCCGACCTCGAGAGCGCCATGCGCGGGATCGAGAACCAGCTCAACGGCTGGTACCAGCGGTACGACCGGAAGGTGTGGGTCGAGAAGGGCGAGGCCATCGACCGGGCGGTCAAGGTCCTCCAGGAAGTCTACCGCCGCAACATCCACCCCCGGATGAACGTGGGCTGGAACGTCCACCCCGATCACCTGGGGCACCGCGGCGGCGGCGGCTGCTTCCGCTGCCACAACAAGGACATGGTCGACGAGGAAGGTGCGGCCGTCCCCTACGACTGCACCCTCTGCCACTCGATCCTGGCCCAGGACAGCGAGCATCCCTTCCAGTACCTGCTGCCGGCACCGGAGAAGGGCGATCCCGACGCCCGCCTGCACGAGTACCTGGGAGGCGAGTTCCTCCACTCGCTGGACTGAGATGACACCGACCGGCGCGCGGGGGCCGCATCGTACGATGCGGCCCCCTTCTCGTGTCTTCAATCCTCAAGCGGCAAGGCCAGCGACCGATGATCCAGGCGAATCCCGGGGCGCGGCATGCCCCCCGAGACGATCAACGCCCGTAAGACACCGGAGTCCTCGCCCATGGAACCCATCAACTTCATCGAGCTGGAGCAGCGGATCGCCCGCCACAACTTCGGTCACATCTTCAAGGCCGCCCCGCTGCCGGCCCTGCCGGCGGCCGTCGCCCGGATCCTGGACGAGATCAACAGCGACGAGCCGGACGTGGGGCGCCTGGAGCAGTTCATCGTGGCCGAGCCGTCCATCTCCGTCCGCCTGCTGACCACGGTCAACTCCTCCCTCTACGCCCTGCGGGCCGAGGTGACGACCGTCCGGCACGCCATCACCCTGCTGGGCTTCAAGCGGATCAGCGCCATCATCCTCTCCTACGCCATGCTGGACGCCCTGCCCCAACCGGAGACGGAGCTGTTCAAGCAGGAGGAGTTCTGGACGGACAACCTGCTGCGGGCCCTGCTGGCCAAGGGGATCGCCCGCCGCACCCGTCCCGGCGAGGAGGAGGAGGCGTTCACCGCCGCCCTGATCTCCGACGTGGCCATGCCGATCCTGCTGCAGAACCTGCACGAACAGTACGCACCCATCGTCGCCCGCTGGCGCAAGGAGCCGGTCCGGCTGGCACGGCTCGAGCGGGAAGCCTACCAGTGGGACCACGCGCTGCTGGGCGCCTGGATCCTGAAGGAGTGGCACTTCCCGGACCGGCTGGTGGCCCTGGTCGGCGCCCACAACAGCACGGCGGAACAGATCGCCGAGCTGGGGATCCGCAACAGCGTCGCAGCCTGCGTGGCGACGGCCTGCACCCTGCCGTCGTGCATGCGTCGGGACCAGGCCCGCTGCCGGGAGGTCATCGAGCGCTCGCGCCACGAGCTGCAGATGCCGCTGGTGGACTGGCCCGGGATCTGGGCCGAGGTCTCCGACGCCTTCGGCGCCATCTACGCCCAGTTCAACCTCTCGGGCGACCACGCCCGCCGAACGCTGACGGTCCTCGGCGAGGTCATCCAGGAGTACGGGCTGGAGCTCTGCGTCCAGCCGCAGGAGTGCCTGCCGGCCCCGGCCTGAGAAGGCGCGGGACCGTGGGGGATCCGAGGTGAGGACGTGACCTGGATCATCGGCCACCGGGGCTCGCCCCTGACCCACTCCGCGAACAGCCTGGCCGCCTTCGAGGCCGCCCTCGCCGAGGGGGCCGACGGCGTCGAGCTGGACGTCCACGAGACGGCCGACGGCCGGTTCCTCGTCCATCACGATCCCCACACGGCCGCCGGTCCCATCCGCGAACGCAGCCGGGCGGATACCGCCGCCGCCCTGCGCCGGCGCGCCCTGCCGGACGTGCCGGTCCTGGAGGAGGTCCTGGAAGCCGTCGCCGGCGCGCGCGAGGGCGCGGTCGTCTTCGTCGAGGTCAAGGCGATGTCCCGCTGGGAGCGGTTGCGCCATGCCCTGGCGCCGTGGCGGTCCCGCCTGCGGCTGGAGATCCAGTCCTTCGACCCGCTGCTGCTGCGGGAGATGGCAGCCGCGGCCGATGGCCACCGGCTGGGGCTGGTCGCCACCGCGCCGCCCGGCGACGACCCCGCCGCCTGGCTGCTGGCCCGCGGGCTGCAGTCGCTCTCCCTGGACCATCGCGCGGCGTGGCGGGGACTGCCCGACGCGCTGCACGCCGCCGGCCTGGCCCTGCACCTCTGGACGGTCGACGCTCCGTCGGCCATCGCCGCCAGCTGGTCCCTGGCGCCGGACAGCATCATCACCGACGTGCCGGCGCGCTGCCGGGCCTACGCCTCCGGACCGAACCCGTCGCGGTAGCGCAGGATCCGGGCCGGGCTGCCGACGACGATGGCGCCCGGGGGAACGTCCTTGGTCACGACGGCGCCTGCGCCCACGACGGCCTGGCGTCCGATCCGGACCGGCAGCAGCGTGGCGTTCGACCCGATGCTGGCGCCGTCCTCGATGACCGTCGCCTTCCACTTGCTGCGGTCGGCCTGGGGCGGCATCGTGTCGTTGATGAACATGACCCCGTGCCCGACGAAGACGTCGCTGCCGATCGTCACCAGCTCGCAGATGAAGGTGTGGCTCTGGATGCGGGTGCGGTCGCCGATCTTCACGCCGGCCTGGATCTCGACGAACGAGCCGATCATGCAGTCCCGGCCGATCTCGCACTCGTAGAGGTTGACGAAGTTCCAGACCTTCGTTCCCTCCCCGATCCGGCAGTCCCGGATGAGCTGGATGGCGCTGGGCTCGGTCATGGGCGAATCCTCCGTGTGGTGACGTGACATGTTCCGGGCTGTCTCGGCCCGGGAGGATAGCCCATCCCGGTCCCGGCGTCTGCTCCCATGTGGGGCCGCGCGACCTGCCCCGCCGTTGACGGGCCGGCGACGCGGGGATAGATTCGGCGGCGAACCCCTTCCCCAGCCCAGGGAGCATGCGATGTCAGGCAGGATCATCGTCACCGGCGGCGCCGGCTTCATCGGCTCGAACATCGTGCGGGCACTCAACGCGCGGGGGCAGGACGACATCGTCGTCGTCGACACCCTGGGCGAGGGTGTCAAGTGGCGCAACCTGCTCGGCCTGGCGGTCGAGGACGTGGTCGACAAGCACGAGTTCCGCGATGCCGTCCTGTGCGACGCGCTCGACCCCCACGTGACGGCGGTCATCCACATGGGGGCCTGCAGCTCGACGACCGAGACCGACGCCGACTACCTGCTGGACAACAACTACCGCTACACCCGCGACCTGTGCGAGTGGTGCCTGCGCCACGAGGTGCGGTTCATCTACGCCTCCAGCGCCGCCACCTACGGGGACGGCTCCCGCGGTTACGTGGACGACGACGCGGTGACGCCGACCCTGCGCCCCCTGAACATGTACGGCTTCTCCAAGCAGCTGTTCGACCTCTGGGCGCTGCGGCGCGGCCTGCTGGAGCGGATCGTCGGCCTGAAGTTCTTCAACGTGTACGGCCCCGGCGAGGACCACAAGGGGGAGATGCGCTCGGTCGTCCACAAGGCCTACGGTCAGGTCCTGGACGACGGCAAGGTGCGGCTGTTCCGTTCCTACCGTCCCGAGTACCCCGACGGCGGGCAGGTGCGCGACTTCGTCTTCGTCGACGACGCGGTGGCGGTCACCCTCTTCTTCCTGGACCACCCGACCATCGGCGGGCTGTACAACTGCGGTACCGGCCGGGCCCGCAGCTGGCTCGACCTGGCCCGGGCCGTCTTCGCCGCCATGGGACGCGAACCGGAGATCGAGTTCATCGACATGCCGGAGGAGCTGCGGGACCGCTACCAGTACCACACCGAGGCCGACCTGGCAAAGCTCCGCGCCGCGGGCTACACGGCTCCGTTCACGGAGCTGGAGGAGGGCGTCCGGGCCTACGTCGAGCGGCACCTGGCACACCCCGAGGGACCGTTCGGAGGCCTGCGGTGAGCGCGGTACCGAGCATCGGCTGGAGCGACTTCGCCCTCGGGCGACACCGACCCGACGGCCCGCACAGCTGGTTCGACGGCACGCCCGAGGAGCTGATCGACCTGGTCCGGCGGCACTGGCACGAGCGCCGCCCGGGGACCGGTCGCGACGACCTCTCCCAGGTGGTCATCGTCCCCGTGCCGCCGGACCGCTTCGTCGGCAGCACGGTCCTGGTCGACGAGACGACCCCCCTGCACGCCGTCTTCGAGCGCCGGCAGCCCCACGAGGAGGGGTTCATCTCCGTGCGGGCGGAGGGACCGCGCGAGCCGGTCCGCCACGCCGGCGTCGTCCTCTACAGCGCCGCGACCCTGCTGGAGAACGGCGGCCGGCGCAGCGGACCGTGGGAGTGGGAGATCGTCTGCCTGCTCGCCTCGCCGGTCCCGGACGAGCCGATGGACCCGGTGACGATGGCCCGCAACATGCTCCGCAAGCCGGGCGGCACCTACTGCGCCTACACGGCCGAGCAGTTCGCCGAGGCGATCTGGTACTGGAGCCGCCGGGCGCGGATCCATCCCGGCGACCGGGAGTAGACGACCGGGGCCAATGGCACCGGGAAGGACACGGAACAGCGCGGAAAGACAGGGGGGGCGCTCAGGCGAGCGCCCCCTTGCTGTCCGGGCGAGGAGGAGTGATCAGCGGTAGAGGGCCTTGATCTGGCCGAAGCTCACCTCGTCGTTGGCCACGGTGCAATCGGTCATCGCCACGCTCATCACCTTGAAGACGTACTTGTCCAGCAGCCAGGTGAACATGCCGTAGGCGTTGTTGTAGCAGTCGCCCAGCGCCACGGTGTGGTAGTCGAAGAAGTAGTCGTCGAAGATGACGTCGAGCCCCGTCTCCACCGACTGGGCCCGCCACTGTCCGTTGGACAGCAGCTCCTGGACGATCATCCCGTCGGTGATCGTGACGACGGCACTCTCCCATGCCTCGGGATCGGCCATCAGCTCGGTCGTCGCCAGCTGGAGGTCGGGCACCGGGGCGCTGCCGGTGACCGTCACGCCGGCGTCGGCGGGATAGAGCAGGTTCAGCTCGGCCCGGCCGTTGTTGTCACGGTAGAAGCCCTTGATGTCCACGACATCCCCGACGGCAACGGCAGGCTCTGTCCCCTCGTAGACCCAGATGGCCGCGTAGGGACCGGCCGGCAGCTCCGTGACGGTGAAGCTCTTGGCCTGGACGGCGGTGACGACGGCCCCGCTGACGACGATGGTCGTCCCCTCGGCCACCAGACCCGTCCGGACATCGTGGATGACTCCCGCCTGGGCCGCGGCGGCCAGCAGAAGGAGTGTCAGGCTCGCGATCATGCTCTTGAGCATCGGTGCAGCTCCCTGGTTGCGATCGCCGGTGCGATCCGTCCCCCTCTCCGGTCCTCGATCAACCGGTCTCGTCACGCCCCATTAGTATAGCAGATTCGATATACAGACAAAACATAAAAATAGAAAAATAGTCGTTTTTCATGAAACAACCCGGAGAGCCGGGTACATCGGTGACGCCATGCTCCCCGTCCGGAACGACGAGGGGCCGCCTCTCCAGGAGGCGGCCCCGCATTCGGGCAGGTCGCTGTCCGGACGGATCAGCGATAGAGGGCCTTGAGCTGGCCGAAGCTGACCTCGTCGTTGGCGATGGTGCAGTCCACCACGGTCAGGCCGTCCACCAGCGGGTTCAGCTTGTAGGAGCCGTAGTTGTAGGTGTACATGCCGACGACACCGTTGTAGCAGGCCCCCGCGAACAGGACCGTCTCGTCGAAGAAGTAGTCGTCGAAGAGCATGACCAGGTCGCTGTCGACCGACTGGGCGTTCCACTGACCGTAGCTGAGCATCTCGGTGACCATGAAGCCGTCGGTCAGGGTCAGGACGTGGCTCTCCCACGCCTCGTCGTCGAGCTGGACATCGGCGACGGTCATCTCCAGGACCGGAGGCGTCGTCGTGCCGGTGACCGTGACCGTGCCACCGAAGGTCGCCATCTTCAGCTCGCTCAGGTCGTAGTACTCGATGTACTCGGCGCTGGCGATGTCGACGATGTCACCGATCGCCACTTCCGGAGCGGTTCCGGTGTAGACCCAGATGGCGGTGTAGGGGCCGGCAGGCAGCTCGGTGCAGCTGAAGCCGTTGTAGCGGATGGCGGTGACGACGGCACCGGAGACGTTCACCTCGGTCCCGGTGGGGACCAGGCCAGTCCGGATGTCGTAGATGGTCGTGTCAAGCGCCTGGGCCATGGCACTCCCGGCGATCAGGGTCACGACCAGAAGGGTGAGCATGCGCTTGGTCATCAGAAGGACCTCCCTCGATGG
Organism: uncultured Fibrobacteraceae bacterium; assembly: GCA_964436825.1. Lineage (GTDB taxonomy): Bacteria > Krumholzibacteriota > Krumholzibacteriia > LZORAL124-64-63 > LZORAL124-64-63 > CAYTEO01. The sequence goes on from CAYTEO010000005.1 coordinate 83,639, forward strand.
AACGAAAAGGATGCAAATACCTCTTGGCGGGGAAGAGACACGGCACCGGGTCCTTCATCCCCACCCGAAGATCTTACTATTCATCATCATCAATGACAAGACAAAAATGGCGCCGACCCGGCCATGGTGACCGGGTCGGCGATCCCGTTGCCGGAAACCCGACTAGCGGGAGTAGTACTCGATGACCAGTGGCACCTCGCAGATGACCGGCACCTCGTCGCGGGGCGGGTCGTAGAGGTACTTGACCGTCATGGACTTCTTGTCCCTCTCCAGGTACGGCGGCGGCGGCGAGGAGGTGTCCAGGGCGGCCTGGAAGCACTCCAGCCGGCGGCTCTTCTCCTTGACCGAGACGACCTGCCCCGGCCGGACGCGGTAGGAGGGGATGTCGACCTTCCGGCCATCGACGGTGATGTGGCCGTGGTTCACGTACTGGCGGGCCGCGTAGATGGTGCGGGCCAGACCGCCCCGCAGCACGACCGCATCCAGGCGCGACTCCAGCAGCTGGATCAGGGAGTTGACCATGTCACCCTTGCGGGAGGCCTTCTTGTAGTAGTTGCGCATCTGGCGCTCGTGGACGTTGTACTGGGCGCGCAGGCGCTGCTTCTCCAGCAGCTGCTGCTTGTAGGGAGACATCTTGCGCCGGCGCATCGCCTGCGTCTTGCCGTGCTCTCCGGGGGGGTAGGGACGGCGCTCGAGGATACGCTCGGCCTTGGGTGTCAGGGGGATCCCCAGCGCACGCGACCGCTTGGCCTTGGGACCGGTGTACTTCACGTTCAGACCTCCGCAGGGATGGTGTCAGGCGGCGACCGTCGCTGCTCGACGACTTGGATTGACGGTCCTTCCGCATACCGGGCCGGCGGGCTCGCGGCCGACCGCCGTGCGGCCACCGCCAGCATCCAACGCCTTGGTCCGGATCGGCCCGGAACCGGGAAAGCTACCGCGGACGGCCGGGAATGTCAAGGGAGGCCGAAGTCGCG
>CAYTEO010000006.1:0-76282 GCA_964436825.1 uncultured Fibrobacteraceae bacterium
TCAGTGCGGCAGGCTTGGAGCGTTTGCGTGGAGACCATCAGACGACACCCGGCATGGACCCCGCCCGGTCGGTCGGAGGCGTGGGGTGGGGAGAGAGGGGGGGGGGGGGGGGTGGTCCGGGGGGGGGGGGGGGGGCGGGGGGGGGGCGCGGACGCCGCGGCCGGCGCCCCCGACGTCCTGGCCCTGCTGCGCGAGGCGAACGTCCTGGTGGAGCTCTGCCCCGGCAGCAACGTGGCCACGGGCGTCGTTCCCGACCGGCTGTCCTTTCCGTTGCGCCGTTTCCTGGCGGCGGGGGTGCCCTGCTGCCTCAACACGGACGACCCGGCCCTGTTCGGCGCCGGTCTGGCGGAGGAATACGCGCTGGCGGAGCGGCTGCTGGGCCTGACCCCCCAGGAGGCCTGGACGATGCAGCGGCAGGCCGTCGCGGCCGCCTTCGTCGCCCCCGAGCGGCGGGAGCGGTTGCAGGAGCTGCTCGCGGCCCGCGCGGGCGCGCCTCAGTCGCCTGACTGCTGATCCTCGACCAGCCGCTGCAGGCGGTCGATCTCGGCCTGGATCGCCTCGTCCTCCAGGCGGGGGAAGAGGATCTCCTGCCGGCCCAGCGCGCCGCCTGCGGGCAGGGGACGGCCCGCCTCCCGCCAGCCACCCCGGTGCAGCTCGCCGTCGACGGGCAGCCAGCTCCAGACCTTCTCCATGCCGAACGGGCAGACCGGCGCCAGCATCAGGGCGACGTCGCGGACGATGTGCAGGGCGACGGCGATCGAGACGCCGCAGCGGGCCATGTCGGTCTTGCGCGTGCGGAACGGCGCCGACTCGTCGAAGTACCGGTTCCCGGCCTGGCCGGCGGTGAAGACCTCCTCCAGGGCGTGGCGGATCTCGAAGCGGTGCAGGGCGGCGGCGTACCGCTCGCGGCAGGCGGCCACCTCGGCCAGGGCCTGCCGGTCCAGGTCGGTCAGGTCGGCGTCGGTCCACGCCGGGACCTTGCCGTCGAAGTACTTGTGTGCGAAGGAGAAGACCCGGTTGATGAAGTTCCCGAAGTTGTTGCCCAGCTCGTTGTTGTGCCGGGCCTGGAGGCCCTCCCAGGTGAAGTTCGTGTCCTTCGTCTCCGGCAGGGTCCGCGCCAGGGTGTAGCGCAGGGTGTCGGCGGGGAACTTCTCCAGGTAGTCGGGCAGCCAGACGGCGTAGCCGCGGCTGGTCGACAGCTTGTTCCCCTCCAGGTTGAGGAACTCGTTGGCGGGCACGTTGTCCGGCAGGATGTACGGCTCGCTGTGGTGCATCAGCATGCCGGGGAACATGATGGCGTGGAAGACGATGTTGTCCTTGCCGATGAAGTGGATCAGTCGCGTCCGGTCGTCCTGCCACCAGGTGCGCCAGGCCTCGGGATCCCCCTGCGCGGCGGCCCACTCCCGGGTGGAGGAGATGTAGCCGATGGGCGCGTCGAACCAGACGTAGAAGACCTTCCCCTCGTGGCCGGGCAAGGGGACGGGGACGCCCCAGTGCAGGTCGCGGGTGACGGCGCGGTCCTCCAGACCCTCCTGGAACCAGCCCCGGCAGTAGTTCAGGACGTTCTCCTTCCAGTCCCCGTGCCGCTCGAGCCACTCCTGCAGGGCCGGCTGCCATTGCGACAGCGGGAGGTACCAGTGGGTCGTGGGGCGCTTCTCCAGGGGACTGTTGTCCAGGACACTGTGGGGATCGATGAGCTGGTCGGGACTGAGCGAGCTGCCGCAGGCCTCGCACTGGTCGCCGCGGGCGCCGGCGCCGCCGCAGAAGGGACAGGTCCCCTCGATGTAGCGGTCGGCCAGGAAGCGTCCCTGGGTGGGACTGTAGTACTGCTCGGTCGTCTTCTGTCTCAACAGGCCCCGCCCGTGCAGGTCCAGGAAGAAGGCCTGGCTCGTCTCGGTGTGGACCGGCCGGCTGGTCTGGGAGAAGTTGTCGAACGACATCCCGAAGCGGGCGAACGAATCGCGGATCCGCGCGTGGTTGCGGTCCACCAGCTCCTTGGGGGTGAGACCCATCCGCTCGGCGGTCAGGGTGATCGGCACGCCGTACTCGTCCGTGCCGCAGATGAACAGGACGTCCTCGCCCAGCAGGCGCAGGAAGCGGACGTAGATGTCGGCGGGCAGGTAGGCCCCGGCCAGGTGTCCCAGGTGGATGTCGCCGTTGGCGTAGGGCAGGGCCGCCGTCACCAGGGTGCGCTCGAAGCTCACGGTCGTCCCCTTTCGGGTGGTTGCCATCGACTCGTCCGTGCTGCAGACTGCCGGACGATGGTGCGAGCAACGTAAGCCACCCGCCCCGGTGGTGGCAAGACACGAACGGACGGGAGCGTGACATGGATCTGGGACTGCGGGGCAAGGTGGCCCTGGTGCTGGCCGGTTCGCGCGGGTTCGGTCGCGCCGTGGCCGAGGAGCTGGCGGCCGAGGGGGCGCACGTCGCCCTCTGCGCCCGCGGCGAGGACGACCTGGCCGCCGCAACGGCGGCGGTGGCCGCCCGCGGCGCCGGGAAGGTCCTGCCCGGGGCCCTCGACGTGACCGACGGCGAGGCCCTCGAACGGTTCATCACCCGGGTCGAGCACGAGCTGGGCCCGGTCGACTGCTGCCTGATCAACGCGGGCGGGCCGCCGGCGGCGTCGTTCTTCGAGCTGGACGACGACCGGTGGCTGGCGGCCTACCGCCTGAACCTGGAGGTCGCCGTCCGGGTCTGTCGCCGGCTGCTGCCCGGGATGCGGGCCCGGCGCTTCGGCAGGATCGTCCAGGTCACCTCGGTCGCCGTCCGCGAGCCGGTGGCCGACCTGGTCCTCTCCAACACGATCCGCCCGGCGGCCCACGCCCTGATCCACCACCTGGCCCGCGAGGCCGCGGCCGACGGGGTGACCCTCAACTCCGTGGCGCCGGGATTCCACGCCACCAGCGCCGTCGAGAGGCTCGTCGACCGCAAGCTGGCCGACGGCGCGGCGGCGTCCCGTCAGGAGGTCCTGGCCGCCTGGGAACGGGAGATCCCGGCCCGCCGGCTGGGGGAACCCGAGGAACTGGCGGCCCTGGTGGTCTTCCTCATGTCGCGGCGGGCCGGTTACATCACCGGCCAGCTCGTCACCTGCGACGGCGGCTGGGTCCGGGCCACCTTCTAGCCCGGACGGTTCGTGGGGGCGCTGCGCGTGGTGCGCTTGACGCCGGGAACCGCACCCTTATCTTAGGGGTTGCAGAACCGACAAGATGAGGAAGACGACCGGGGGGAAACCATGGGCGATATCCTGGTGGCCATGATCGCGTACCTGGTGCTCGTCCAGTGGGTGCTCCCGCGGCTCGGCGTCCCCACCTGAGGCGCCACCTGCTCGATCGGGGATCGGGCGAGTCGCGACGAGGAACGGGACGCGGATGGAGTGAGGTGACCGTACCATGCCGATGTTCGAGTTCGTCTGCAAGGAGTGCGGGGCCGAGTTCGAGGAACTGTTGACCCATGCCGAGCTGGAGGCGGGTGAGGTCACCTGCCCCGAATGCGGCTCCGGCAAGGTGGAGCGGCAGCTCTCCAGCTTCGCCTCCGGTGGTGCCACCGGTGGCACCGGTTGCGGCTCGGGCGGCTTCACCTGAGCGGCATGACAGGAAAGCACTTGCAGTGCGGGGGCGGCCGGCGGCCGCCCCTCGTTTTCGGTGGCGTCGACCCCGGCGCGCCGCGCCGGCGGCCGGACGCACACCCCGGCGACACGTGCTTCGTGCCGCGCTTCCCGGGGGCCGCCGGCGGGGCCGTCGTTGACAACCGCGGGTCCGGTTCCCTATCTTCTGACGCGACATCTCGCTTTCTCGAATCCGTGTTCCCCGGAGGAAGATCATGCGTGGAACGGGCCGCTGGAGTGCTCTCGCTCTCGTGCTCGCTGTCTTGTGGCTGGCCGGCTGCAACGATTCGCCGACGGGCGTCGACTCGTCGGGTGCCCTGGACATCCGGCTCGAACCCGCGGGTGCCGCGGCCGCCTGGCGCCTGGAGGGACACGGACGGGTGGAGACCGGGACGGGCGATCACCATTTCGGCGACCTGATCCCCGGGCTCTACACCGTGACCTGGCTGCGGACCGAAGGGTGGGTGAACCTGGACGAGGAGACGGTGACGGTGACCGTCTGGGCCAACCAGACCGTGGAGGTCGTGGGGCGTTTCGTCCAGGACGCCCCCTCGCACGTGAGCGTCGTCGTGGAGCCCGCCGGCATCGAGGCCAGGTGGGCCCTGACCAAACCGGACGGGGAGATCATCTTCGGACAGGGCAGCCAGGAACTCGACCTGGAGCATGCCGGTCCCATCACCCTCCACTGGGAGGAGATGGAGGACCGGTGGCAGCCCCAGCCGCCGACGGTGCGGGCCGTGGCCTCGGCCGAGGGGGTCACCTTCACGGGGGCCTACCAGGAGCGGCTGCCCCTGGATCGCGGTTTCGTCTGCCTGCCGAGCGGCAGCTTCCTGATGGGCAGCCCCGTGGACGAACTCGGGCACGACGCCGACGAGACGCTGCACCAGGTGACCCTGACCCACCGGTTCTGGTGCCTGCAGCGCGAGGTGACCATCCGCGACATCCTCGAGGGTGCCGTCCTCGGTTCGTACCACGACGCGGCGCGGGTGCTGGTCGAGGCCCACGACTCCGGCCCCAATGCCGACCAGATCGACACCGTCACCTACGCCAACAACCCCAACCTGGTCATCTACGTGCGCAATCCGATGCAGTTCAATCCCTCGCCGACCGCCGAGCGCGTCACCATCTACGACGCCGTGGACGGAAGCACGGAGCTGCTGACCTCCTTCGAGATCGAGGGCGTCAGGATCGACGTCTCGTCCGATGCCGGTGACGATCCCTTCAGCTTCTCCACGGACGTCAGCTACCTGCCCGTGGAGGTGACCTGGCACCTGGCCGCCGCCTACTGCGACTGGCTCAGCCTGGGCGACGGTCTGCCGCGCTGCTACGATCACGCCACCTGGGCCCTGACGGGCGATCCCTACACCCTGACGGGATACCGCCTGCCGACAGAGGCCGAGTGGGAGTACGCCTGCCGGGCGGGGACCGAGACAGCGTTCCATTCCGGTCCCATCCTCAGCCAGGCCGTCGACGATCCCAACCTGGATGCCGTCGCCTGGTACGGCTCGCAGGCACGGCTCCGTCTGGGCATGCTGAAGCTGCCCAACGCCTTCGGCCTCTACGACATGCACGGGAACCTCTGGGAATGGACCACCGACTGGTACGGGCCCTACGCGGAGGGGCCGGTCGTCGATCCCGTCGGTCCCGCCACCGGTGAGCTGAGGGTCACGCGCGGCGGTTTCTTCGCCAGCATGGCCATCGAGTGCCGGTCGGCCAACCGCCGGCCCTACGATCCCGTGTACAACCAGGCCATCGGTATCCGGCCGGTGCGCCTCCACGTCGAGACCCGCTGACAGGCAGCTCGAGGGTCTCTCCTGCAAGGACATGCCGGCGGTCCCGACCGCCGGCATCGTCTTGCCCGGCAGTGGGGGGACCCGCGTGCCCGCGCCATGTCGCGGGGCGGCGAGGCCTGCCGGACACGGGAGAGCAGGACGCGCGATCCCGGTGCGACGCTCAGGGAAGCGGGGCGCCCGTTCCCGGTGCCCGCCGTCCCTTCTCGCCGAGCCGCTCGCCCAGCCAGACGACCAGGGATCCCAGCAGCAGTCCCCCGATGACGTCGACGACGTAGTGGTACCGGCAGTAGACGGTCGCTGCGCTGAGCAGGACGAAGAACAGCGTCATCCACCAGCGGTGGCGGGGGAAGTTCTTCCAGACGTGCCACCAGCCCATCATCGTCGCCGCCACGTGGCTGGAGGGGAAGGCGGCGCCCAGGATGGCGCCGTGGGCGTGGATGTAGCGCATGATGTCGGTGAAGAGCCAGCCGCCCACCGGGATGGGGCCGGTCCGGAAGTACTTGGGGCCCCAGGCGGGGAAGAAGGTGTAGAGGGTGTAGCAGAGCAGCATCGTGGCGCCCAGGTCCCGGATGAAGTCGCGCAGGGCCTGCCAGCGCTCCGGCGAGGGGCGGGACCGGTCGCGCATGATCAGCCAGATCGTCAGCGGAGCGACGAGGTAGTAGCCGAAGTAGGCGAACTCCATCAGCTCGTGGAACCACGGCCACGGCCAGGCCCGCGACCAGGCCAGGCTGGGCTGGAGGCCGAAGAGGTGCTCCTCCAGGTTGATGAGCCACGGGTCGAAGGAGTCGTGGAAACCGTGGAAGACGATCCCGAGCTGGGCCATCTCGTTGTAGAAGAAGGGGAAGGCGAACGGGAGGTAGATCTCGCCGAGGAAGCGCGCCGTCCGGTGGGGCGAGCGGCGCAGCAGGGGCGGGACGAACCAGACGGCCAGGGCCAGCAACAGGTGCAGCGAGAGGTGCCACCAGGGGTGGGGCGTCACGACGGGATTGAGCTGGGGGTAGAAACCGCTGCCGACGAGGTAGACGACGGCCCAGCGATCCAGGTCGATCCGGTAGAGGGAGAGCTTGGCCAGCCTACGGCGCATCCAGCCACCCCGCTTCCCTGTAGAAGGCCAGCGTCTCGCGGAACCCGTCGCCCAGCGGCCGGGCCGGCGACAAGCCCAGGTCCCGCCGCAAGCGCTCCCCGCTGCAGAGCCAGGCCTCGGCCCGCAGGTCCAGCCGGCGGTCCGCTCCCAGCAGCGGGGAGCGTCGCCACGGCGGCGGCAGGAACCTGGCGAGGGCATCCAGCAGGCCGCTCGAGAGGGCCAGCAGGCGGACCCGGCGGTTCCAGGCGACGGCCAGCGATGCCGCCAGGTCGGCGTAGCCGTACCGGCGGCCGTCGTCGATGAAGTAGACGTCCGCCGTCCGCTCGGCCCGCAGCAGGGCCGCGACCGCGGTTGCCACGTCACGGCCGTCGACCAGCGAGAGGGCGGCGATCCGGCCCAGCCGGACGCACCAGCCGCGGCGGGCCAGGCGGAACAACGGCAGGAAGGCCGTGTCCCGTGGACCGTAGAGGGCGGGGGGGCGCAGGGCGGTCGTCGCGAAGGGCCACCCGTCGCGCAGCAGTGCCTCGGCCGCCAGCTTGGAGCGCCCGTAGGCGGTCACGGGGCGGCAGGGAGCGTCCTCCCGCAGGGGACGGTCCGGCGTGGTCGGTCCCGCCGCCGCGAGACTGGAGATCAGCACGAAGCGGCCAACGGAGCCGTCGGCGGCGGCCGCCCGGAGCAGACGCCGGGTCGTCTCCACGTTCCCCAGCCGGTAGCCGGCCTCGTCGCGGGCCCGCACGACCCCGGCGCAGTGGACGACCGCCGTCGCGCCGGCGACCGCGGCGGTCAGCTCGTCCAGCCTGGTGTCGTCCCCCTCCCGTCCCGAGGGGGGCACGAGGGGGGCATCGACCGTCTCGACCGGCTTGCCGGCCAGCCAGCGCCGGTCGCTGGTGGGACGGGTCAGGGCGCGGACGCGCCAGCCGGCGGCCAGCAGCGCGTCGGCGATGTGACTGCCCAGGAAGCCCGTCCCGCCGGTCAGGACGGCCAGGGGTGAGGAGGAGTCGACGGTGGCCACCATCTCACTCCAACGGCAGGTCGTAGATCCGGTAGGTCTTGTAGATCTCCGCCCCGATCCCCTCGAGGATCCGGTTCATGGGCCTGTTGTCCTCCAGGATCCAGCTGCACTCGCCACGGGCGATGCCCCCCTTGAAGGCGGCCTTCATCGTCCGCAGCACCATGGCCATGTCGAGTCCCCGGTGCCGGTGCTCGGGGACGACGCCCAGCAGGAGGGTCCGGGCGTAGTCGATCTTCCTGCGGTCGGCCAGGAAGCGGAAGATGCCGAAGGGGAACAGGCGGCCCCGCACGCGCCGCAGGGCGATGTTGAAGTCCGGGACGGTCATGCTGAACCCCACCGGCTCCCCCTTGTACTCGGCGATCAGCAGGAGATTCTCGTTGACGAGCATCTTCATCTCCTTGGCCGCGAAGTAGAACTCCTCCGGCGACATGGGGATGAAGCCCCAGTTCTGGGACCAGCACCGGTTGTAGAGCTGGCGGATCGTCTCGACCTCCTGCTGGAACCGCTTCTTGTCGATGGGGCGGATCCTGACGTTGCCCTCGCCGCTGATGGCCCGCTTGGCATTGTTGAGCACACGGTCGGGGATCTGCATGCCGCTGGCGTCCATCCGCCAGGCCCACAGGTCCTTGCCCTTGGCCAGGCCGGGGAAGCTCTCCAGCAGCGCGCGGTAGTACGGCGGGTTGTAGGCCATCCCGATGACCGGCGGCGTGGGAGGATCCTCCAGCAGCAGTCCGGGATTGTCGTGGTTCGTCGTGAAGTTCAGGGGTCCGCGCATCACGGCCATCCCCCGCTCCCGCAGCCAGTCGCGGGCGGTCGTCAGCAGGGCGTGGGCGACCTCCCGATCGTCGACGCACTCGAAGAAGCCGAAGAACCCGGCCTTCTCCTGCCAGTGCTCGATGTGGTTGCTGTCGACGCAGGCGGCGATCCGGCCCACGATCTCCCCGTTGCGGCGGGCCAGCCAGAGTCGCGTCTCGGCGTGCCGGAAGAAGGGGTTCTTCCGCTCGTCCAGGAACTCCCGCAGCTGGGACAGCAGGGGGAAGACGTAGTTGGGATCGTCGGCGTAGATGCGGTAGGGAAGCCTGATGAAGGCCTCGCGCTCCCGCTTGCCCGCGACGGGTGTGATCGAGAGGGCCATGTGCGACTCCTTCCGCCTGGCTGTTCCGTGGCGGGGGCGGGGGGACGCTCAGACGACGCCCAGTTCCCGTCCGACGCGGGTCAGGATGTCCATCGCCTCGTGGATCTCGTCCTCGGTGTGGGTGGCCATGAGGCTCAGGCGGATCAGGGCGTCGCCCTTCTCCACGGCCGGGGAGACGACCGAGTTGACGAAGACCCCCTCCTCGAACAGCCGCTGGGTCATCTGGAACGCCTTGACGTCGTCGCCGATGCGGGCCGGGATGATGGGCGTCTCCGACGGGCCGGTGTCGAAGCCGGCCTCGTGCAGCCGCTCCATCATGATGCGCGTGTTGCGCCACAGCTGCTCGAGGCGCCATTCCTCCTCCAGCATGACGTCGACGGCCGCCGAGACCGAGGCGACAGAGGCCGGGGGCATGCTGGCCGAGAAGATCAGCGAGCGGGCGATGTGCCGGATGTAGTGGATCGTGTCGGCGTCCGAGGCGATGAAGCCGCCGACCGAGGCCAGGGACTTGCTGAACGTCCCCATGATGAGGTGGACCCGGTCGGTCAGGCCGAAGTGGTCGGAGGTGCCGCGGCCCTGGTTGCCCATCACCCCGATGCCGTGGGCGTCGTCGACCATGACGACGGCGTCGTGGCGCTCCGCCAGCTCCACGATCCGGGGCAGGTCCGCCACGTCGCCGTGCATGGAGAAGACGCCGTCGATGACGATCAGCTTGCCGTCGGTCTCGCAGGAGGCGAGGACCCGCTCCAGCGACTCCATGTCGTTGTGCCGGTACTTGCGCACCTTGCCGAAGCTCAGCCGCGTGCCGTCCAGGATGGAGGCGTGGTCGGTCCGGTCGACGATGACGGTGTCGTTGCGGCCCACCAGGGAGGAGATGACGCCCAGGTTCACCATCATCCCGGTGGAGAAGACGATCGCGGCCTCCTTGTGGACCAGCCGGGCCAGCTTCTCCTCCAGCTCGACGTGGATGTCCAGGGTGCCGTTGAGGAAGCGGGAACCGGCGCAGCCGGAGCCGTACTTGTCGATGGCGGCCTTGGCGGCCTCCTTGACCCGGGGATGGTTCGTCAGGCCCAGGTAGTTGTTGCTCCCGAGCATGATGACCCGCTTGCCACCGATCTGGACCGTGTTCTCCTGGGCCGACTCGATGACGCGGAAATAAGGATACAGGCCCGCGGCCTGGAGGTCCTTGGCGGTCGTGAACTGGGCAACCTTGTCGAGCAGACCCATGGCGTTCCGTTTCCTTGGCTAGGTCCCGCCGGCGGGCAGGCGCCCGCGCCGGCCGTGTGATCTCCGCGAGAGGGTGACCGGAAAATAAAGCACACCGGGGCCCTCTGACCAACCTTTACTTGTGTTCCGGCGCCCGCGCCCGGCGGGTCGCCAGCAGGACCGATCGCGCCTCCCAGGCGATGAAGACGGCCAGCACCACCAGCCCCAGGGCGATTCCCGCCAGCAGTCCCTTGCCTTGCCCCAGGAACCGGAAACCCTGCCACAACAGGGCGGCGATCGTCGTCGTGAGCATGATCAGCCCCGGGATCAGTGTATAGAGGCAGGGCCGCCCGCGGGCCACCAGCCAGGCCGTCACGACGATCAGGGCCAGGGCGGCCACCAGCTGGTTCGTGGCCCCGAAGACGGGCCAGATCCGGGTGTAGCTGTCGCTGGAGCCCAGCCAGCCGGCCACGGCGACGGTCACCAGCGTGGCGCCCCAGCGGTTCGCCAGCAGCGCGAACCCGCTGCCCAGCTCCTGAAGGATGAAACGCGCTAGGCGGGTCGAGGTGTCGAGGGTCGTGATGACGAAGGCGTTGATCATCAGGATGCCGAAGAACAGGCCGGTGGGCCCGGTGACCAGGGGCAGCCTCTCGACGACACGGCTCAGGCCGGTGGCGAAGGCGACGATGGGGCCGCCGCCGGTGTCGACCAGGTGCTGGAGGCTGCCGGCGGCGGGAACCGCGGCGTCGTCCCAGGGCAGGGCGCCCGCGGCCAGCAGGACGACCAGGCCGGCCAGCGCCCCCTCCAGGATCATGGCCCCGTAGCCCACCCGCAGGCCGTCGACCTCGCTGGCCAGCTGCTTGCTGCTGGTGCCGCTGGCCACCAGGGAGTGGAACCCGGAGATGGCGCCGCAGGCGATCATCACGAAGAGCATCGGCCAGAGGGGGCCGTGGGAGGGCGAGGCCCAGGCGGCCAGGGGCGGGGCCGTGACCGCGGGGTGGGCGACGACCAGGCCCAGGAAACCGCCCCCCAGGCCCAGGTAGAGGATCCAGGTGCTCAGGTAGTCGCGGGGTTGCAACAGCAGCCACACCGGCAGGACCGACGCCAGGATGCAGTAGAGCATCAGGGCCCAGAACCAGAAGGTCAGCACCGGCAGGCCCAGGACCGTCTCGCCCAGGGCGATCGGGTAGGCCCTCCCCAGCCGGATCAGCCCGGCCAGCACCAGCAGGGCGACCAGCGTGGGGACCAGCAACCGGCCGCCCCGGCGCAGGACCACCCGCCCGAAGAGCATGGCCACCAGGATCAGGCCGAACGTGGGGATGACCATGGCCGGCTGGGTCACCAGGGTCTTGGCGGTGATGACCCCGAAGACGGCGATGACCAGCACCAGGGCGCACCAGAGGAACACCGACAGGACCGTCCGGGCCCGGCGGCCCAGGTTCCTCTCGGCGATCTCCCCGAGGGAGTGTCCCTCGTTGCGGACCGACGCCATCAGGGCCGTGTAGTCGTGGACGGCGCCCAGGAAGACCGAGCCCAGGGCGATCCACAGCAGCGACGGCAGCCAGCCGAAGTAGCGCACCCCCAGCAGGGGGCCGACGATGGGGCCGGCACCGGCGATGGAGGAGAAGTGGTGGCCGAACAGGACGGGCGCCGGTGCCGGCTCGAAGTCCAGGCCGTCGCGCAGGGCGCGGCTGGGGACGGGGCGGTCGGGATCGGGACCGATGAGCCGGCGGGCGATCCGGTGGCCGTACCTCCTGTAGCCCAGCACGAGCCACCCCACGAAGACGATGCCGATCAGCAGGGTGTTCATGACGTCTCCTCGGCGAAGACCTCGGCGGTGAAGACCTCGAAGGTCGCGCCGTCGCGCCAGGCGTCCGGCGGCAGGCCGGCCTTCAGGGCCAGGTGGGATAGGGTCGTCGGCAGGTCCCAGCCCTGCTCGGCCGCCACCTGGGGCAGGAAGACGGCATGGGCGGGGCCGTGGCGCAGGACGATGCCGTGGCGGGGGATCTCGATCTCGCGCCAGCTCGACACCGGCTGCAGGGGCGAGAGGACCGAGACCTCGATCTCCAGGTGCGGGACCTCGTCCGGGACGACCGGCAGGAAGCGCGGATCGCTGACGGCCGCGGAGACGGCGTTGTCGACGACGGCCTCGACCAGCGGCTTGATCCCCTGGATGTAGCCGATGCAGCCCCGCAGCCGGCCGTCGCGGTGGAGGGTGACGAAGGCGCCCCGCGGCTCGCGCAGGACGGGCGAGCCGGCCACCTCGTCCCAGCCCGGGATCTGCTCCGGGGCCGGCGGGCGCCGGCCCGCGGCCGCGGCGGTGACGGCCGCGCGGGCAAGGCGCAGCAGGTAGCGCTTCTCGGCGCCGGTCAGCGGACGCGGGACCGGGGCGATCATCGACCGTCGCCTCCGTGGGGCAGACAGGCAGCCGCCGCGGCGTAGCTGACCGACAGGGAATAGTCGCCATCGCGGTCGCCGCTGCGGGCATAGGCGATCTCGACGACCTCCGGCCGTCGGGGCCACGGCAGGCTCATCACCAGGGCCATGGCGGCCAGGCCGCACATCGTGATGCCGGTTCGGTCGGCGTAGGCCAGCAGGCCCTCGGCGTCCCACGCCTTGATCCGCTCCAGGGCGCCGTGGTCCAGGGCGTGAAGCCGTCGGGGTACGTCGTCCAGGAAGGGGACGTAGCCGTAGGCGTGGCCGAAGTGCGTCAGGTCCGACGAGACGATCCACAGTGTATCGCCGTCGGTCCAGTCGCCCAGGGCCGCGGCCGCCTCGCGGCGCAGCGCGGGATCGGCGGCCGGGACGAGCAGCGGCACCACGGGCGGGACGGGATCGAACAGCCGCTGCAGCAGCGGGAGCTGGATCTCCACCGCGTGTTCCGGCCCGTGGGCTTCGCCCGCGACGACGAAGGCGGGCGACTCGGCCAGGCGCGTCAGGGCTTCCGTGTCCAGGGGTACCTTCCCCAGGGGCGTCTCGAACCAGCGGGCCGACGGCAGGGCGATCCGCTGCAGGGGGACCCGGTGGTTGGGGGCCAGCACGACGATCCGCGCGTAGGTGTGGCCGCGCAGGGTCCGGTAGCCGCGGCCGGCGATGGCGCCGCTGTAGACGTAGCCGGCGTGGGGGACGAGCAGGACGACGGGCCGGCCCGGCAGCCGGGGCAGGGGGCGGTCCGGGGCGAGGAAGTCATCGACGACGCCGGCCAGCACCTGCGGATCGCCGGGGTACCAGCTTCCTGCCAGCACGGGCGGACGGACGGCGGCGGTGGTCATCCTCACACCTCCTGGAACAGTCCTGTCGGTTCTTGCGTCAGGATACCAGCCGGAGGGGGCGGTGGTCCAGGGGACAACCGCGGTTCTGGGTTGCCATCCGCGCCTTCCGGCGTCATTCTAACACCAGAGAGGCGAGATCGGATCCCGACCCCCGAGGAGAAGCGATGAAGATCAGCAGGAAGGCCGTTGGCGACGTCATCGTCCTGAAACTGTCCGGCAAGATCATGGGCGGCGAGGACCACGAGCTGTTCCGCCGGGAGATCAAGTCCCTCGTCGACGAGGGGTTCGTGGACGTCGTGCTGAACATGAGCAAGGTCAGCTGGATCAACTCCACCGGCCTGGGGGTGCTGGTGTCCGGCTACCACACCCTGAAGAAGAACGGCGGCACGCTGAAGATCTGCGAGGTCAACGACCGCATCGACAACATCCTCAACGTCACCCAGCTGAAGCTGGTCTTCGAGACGTACGAGACCGAGGAGGAGGCCCTGGCGAGCTATGACCAGCAGGGATGACGGCGACCGCCCGGTCGCTGCCGACTCCACTTCCGTCGGCCACCGGCCGCGCACACCGCCGGTGACGGTCGACGGCGTCGTCCTCTGGGGCGACGATCCGTCCCGGCCTCCCGACCGCGTTCTGCTGATCCGCCGCGGCCGGCCGCCGTTCGCCGGCCGCTGGGCCCTGCCGGGCGGGTTCGTCGATATCGGCGAGGACCTGCCCGACGCCGTCGCCCGCGAGGTGGCCGAGGAGACCGGCCTGACCGGCATGACGTGGCGGCAGCTGCGGGCCTACGGCGCCCCCGGCCGCGATCCCCGCGGCCACACCGTCTCGATCGCCTTCACCGCCAGGATCACCGGCCCGAAACCGCCGACCGTCGCCGGCGACGACGACGCCGCCGAGGCGTGCTGGTGGCCCCTGGACGCCCTGCCGCCGCTGGCCTTCGATCATGACCGGATCCTGGTCGATGCCGTGGCGTCGCTGCCGTAGAGCCCTAGCGTGACCAGGTCCCGCCGTACCGCTCCCCAGGCCGTCAGGGCGGCCCAGGCCAGTCCCGCCCGGCCGTCGCGCCAGCAGCCGCGCCAGACATAGAGCCGCCAGAAGGTCGTCGGGCCGGTCACCAGCAGGTGGCCCAGGCGCCAGGGGACGGGTCGCGGCGGGCGGGTTTCCGCCTCCAGGGTGGTGTAGCGGGCGATCTTGCCCAGGTAGTGGCGGACGGAGCGGCAGGTCAGGTGCAGGACCGGCGCGCGCAGGTCGGCCACCGCGGCGCCCGGCGGCGGAACGACGGCCTCGTGGACGGCTGCCCCGTCGAACCGCGCTCCCTCGCGGCGGAACAGCCTCAGGTGCCGCTGGCCGCGCAGCTCGCGGCAGCGCATCCGTCGGCCCAGGACCTCCACCGCGAACGGCAGCCGCCACCCCCAGACTCCGTCCTCGTCGGGCCGCCGCTTCCAGGCCAGCAGCTCCTCCCGCAGTGCCGGTGTCAGCCGCTCGTCGGCATCGAGCCACAGGACCCACCCGTCGTCCACCAGCTCCAGCAGGCGCCGGCGGGCGGTGCCGAAGTCCGTCAGCTCCCCGCGGAGCACCCGCACGGTGGCGAACCGGCCGGCACGGCTCTCCCGCGCCAGCAGCTCCGGCGTGGCGTCGTCGCTGCCGGTGTCCAGGGCGACGAGCGCGTCGGCGACGCCCGCCAGGCTGTCCAGGCAGCCGGGCAGGACCTCTTCCTCGTTGCGTACCATCAGCATTGCCGTTAGCTTTCGCACGAGGCGAACGATACCACATCCCGCCCCACGCGGCGGGTTTTCCATGCGACAGCACGAGGAGGACGTCATGGCAGACGCGCCGCTGACTCCCGAGACGGTCCGCGAGGCCCTGCGCGAGGTGAAGGCGCCGGGCACGAAGGTGGACATCGTCAGGATCGACCTGGTGGGCGAGATCCGCGTCGAGGGCGACCGGGTGGCCGTCCAGATCGTCCAGACCAGCGAGAAGGACGAGACGATCGCCGCCGTCAAGGCCGCGGCCGAGGAACGGCTGCGCAGGCTGCCGGGCGTCGGCGACGTCGAGGTGACCGTCCGCAGGGAGCTGCCGGCGGCCAAGCCCCGGCCGCCCCACAACCCCGACCCCTGGGCCGACCGCGCCCGCCTGCCCGGCGTGAAGCGGATCCTGGCGGTGGCCAGCGCCAAGGGCGGGGTGGGCAAGTCGACCGTGGCCGTGAACCTGGCGCTGGCCCTCAAGGAGGCGGGGCACCGGGTCGGCCTGCTGGACGCCGACATCTACGGCCCGTCGCTGCCGACCCTGCTGGGGACCCGCGAGGTGCCGCGCGCCCTGGACGACCGGACCATCGTCCCGGTCGAGGTCGCCGGGCTGCAGGCCATCTCCATGGGAATGCTCCTGGACGAGGGGCAGGCCGTCATCTGGCGCGGGCCGATGGTCATGGCGGCGGTCAAGCAGTTTCTCAAGGACGTCCGCTGGGACGGCCTGGACTACCTGGTCATCGACATGCCGCCCGGCACCGGCGACGCCCAGCTGACCCTGGTCCAGCAGGTGCCCGTCGACGGCGTCGTCATGGTGACCACGCCCCAGGAGCTGGCCCTGGCCGACGTGCGCCGCGGCATCCAGATGTTCCGCCAGGTCGCCACGCCGGTGGCCGGGATCGTCGAGAACATGAGCTGGTTCGAGTGCGGCGAGTGCGGCACGCGCCACTACCTGTTCGGCAAGGGCGGCGGCGCCCGCGTGGCCCGCGACTTCGACGTCCCGCTGCTGGGGGAGATCCCCTTCGATCCCGACACCCGCGAGGGGGGCGACGCCGGCCGGCCGGTCGTGACGCGGGAGGACCATCCGGCGCGGCGGATCTTCCTGGAGCTGGCGGAGCGGGTCCGCGAGCGGGTGCCAGTCGGCGGGGAGTGAGGAGAGCGCGTGGCTGCGGCGGGAACCGGTGACGGTCGGGGCGGCATGGCCGCCGGGGGCGGGCCGTGGTGGCTCACCGACCGCCCCGCGGTCCTCCTGCTGGCGGTGACCGCCGCCGCGTCGGTCCTGTCGGTGGCCGTCAGCCAGATCGCCCTGGGGGCGACCCTCGCCTGGTGTCTCTGGCTGCAGCTGCGCGGCCGGCCGGTCTGGGTCCGGACCGGTTTGGAGTGGCCGGCTGCCGCACTGCTGCTCTGGGCCCTGGCCGTCCTTCCCCTGTCCACCGACGTGGGTTCGAGCCTGCTGCACAGCCGCCGCTTCTATCTCTTCACGGCCCTCTGGCTCGGCGCCGCCCTGGCCGGCACCGATCGTCGCCGACGCCTGCTGGCGATCGCCCTGCTGGTCGGCGCGAGCGTCGACGCCGTCGTCAGCATCGTCTTCCAGGCCTGGTTGCCCGGGCGCTGGGATGCCCGTCTGCCACTGCTGCAGCACAGCACGATCACCGGCGCCTGGTTGATGATGGGCGCCGCCCTGCTGGCCGTCGGCTGGCTGCTGGCCGGCCGCGGCAGGCGGCGCTGGTGGTCGCTGGTCCCGCTGGCGACGGCGATGACGGCGGTCCTGCTGACCCGGACCCGCAGCGCCTGGATGGGCCTGGCGGCGGGACTGGTGCTCCTGGTGCTGGCTGCCGGCTGGCGCAAGCGCCTGCTGCTGATGGCAGCCCTGGTGCTGGCGATCCTGCTGGGACCGGCGCCCCTGCGGGAGCGGACGGCGACGATCGTCGATCCCTCCTACCGGACCAACAGCCAGCGGATCGACCTCTGGCGCACCGGCTGGGAGCTGGTCCGGCAGCGTCCCCTGCTGGGGGTCGGCGACCGTGACCTGCGGGAGTTCACTCCCGGCGTCGTCCGCTACGACGGCGGCCGGCACGTCGTCCACATGCCCCACCTGCACCAGAACTTCGTCATGCTGGCGGTCATCTGGGGAATCCCCGGCCTGCTGCTCGGGACGTGGCTGCTGCTGGCCATGGGACGACGCCTGTGGGGCGCCATGCGGTCGGCGCGGCGCGCGGGCAGGGAGGTGCCGCTGGCCTGGGCCCTGGGCGGGTGGGGGCTCTGGGTGGCGGTCATGGTGGCAGGCCTGTTCGACTGGACTTTCGGTGACCAGGAGCTGAGCCTGCTGCTGATGCTCGTCGTCGGGATCGCCCTGGCACCGGACCGTTCCTCCGCCGGCCCGGTTCAGGCGTAACCCAGCTCCTCCAGCTGCCGCCGGACCCGGTCGCTGATGTCCTCCCAGCGCTGGCCGTCCTCGTCCTCGCCGCACTCCTGTCGCCACCGGCGGACCACTTCCAGCAGACGGTCCCGGACCTCCGGGCTGGTGCCGGAGTGGTCGTGCTCCTCGGCCGGATCGCCGGCGAGGTCCGACAGCCGCAGGGCGCGGCTGCCGTCGCGGGAGGCGATCAGCTTCCAGGTCCCCTCGCGCACGGCGACCAGGTCCGGTCCGTAGGCGATGTTCTCGCTGGGCAACAGGCGCGGCGCCGCCGCCGGTCCGCCCGCAGCGGCCTCGCGGGGGAGGGGACGGCCGGTCAGCCATCCGGGAGCGTCCGCCGGCAGACGGAGCGGCGGGACCTCCAGCCACCGGCAGAGGGTCGGCGCCACGTCCAGCAGCGAGACCGGTTCCTCCCGGACGACACCGGCGGGGATGTCCGGCCCGCGGACCAGCCAGGGAACGTGGAGCAGTTCCTGGAAGAGGGTGTGGCCGTGGCCTATTCCCGCCAGACCGCGCGGATCGTGGTCCCAGGCGCGCTCCACCGCCGCGTGCTCGTGGAACTCCTCGCCGTGATCGGAGAGGACGGCCATGACCGTCCGCCCCGCCAGGCCCCAGCGTTCCAGCCGGTCGGTGATCTCCCCGATGACGGCGTCGACGTGCCGGACGGCGGCCCGGTAGAGGGCGCGCTTCAGGGCCAGGGCGCGGGGCAGGGCGGGGTCGCCGGCGGAGGCCCGCCCCAGGGACGGGACCCCGCGGGCGGGGTCGCCCCACGCGGCGAGGGCCCGCAGCTCGGTGTCGGTGATCGTGGCGGGATCGAGGCCGCTCCGTGCCAGCTCGGCCTGCAGGTGCTCCCGCGGCGGCACGGTCGGCTCGTGGGGGTCGTTCAGCAGCAGGAAGCAGAAGAACGGCCGGTCGGCGTGGCTGCGGATCCAGTCCAGGGCGCCGGCGGCCACGTCCCGGGCGTCGTGGTTGCGGTAGCGGTACCAGTGGAACCCCCGCTGCAGCCCGAAGCCGACGAACGGGTTGGCGACCGCCGCCGCGGTGGCGTAGCCCTCGGCGGCGAGATGCTCGGCAAGGGTCGTGATCCGCGGCGCCAGGCTTGCCGGTGCCGTCTCGGCCATGTTCCGCACCGGTCCGCGCATGCCGGCGCCGTGGAGGCAGGGGGCCAGGCCGGTCAGGGCGGAGGCGAACGACGGCAGCGTCCAGGGGGCCGGGGCGGTGACGTCGGCGAAGAGCGTCCCCTCGCCGGCCAGCCGCGCCAGGTGAGGGGCGACGGCCGGGTCGCGGGCGATGTCCGCCCGCAGGGTGTCGACGGCGACCAGCAGCAGGTTCGGCGGCCCCTGCCGATCCGGCGCCAGGCGGGTGGGACGCCAGGGACGGGCAATCGCACGCAGCCAGCGGTCCCGCCTGGCCGCCCAGCGACGGCGGCGCAGCAGGGGGGCGAAGGGGTCGGATGAGATCATCGGGCCTCCATCCGTGGTGGGATGACTGGACAGGTCAGCACGGCGCGACTACTGTACCGTCCCATGACACTGTTGGCCGCCACAACACCGGAGCTGATGCTGCCGCGCCTGGTCGCCGCCACGCGCGAGGAGGCGATCCGGTCCATCGCCGAGCACCTCGCCCGCCAGGAGGGGATCGGTGACGGAGCGGCCCTCGTCGACGAGGTCCTGGCGCGGGAGCGGGAGCGCGAGACCGACGTGGGGCGCGGCATCGCCATTCCCCATGCCCGTTCGCGGGTGGTCTCGCGGACGCGGCTCGCCGTGGCCACGCTCGCCACGCCCCTGGCGCCCGTGGCCGCCGACCGGCCCCCGGTCGATCTGCTGCTGCTGATCGTTGGTCCGCGGCGCGATCCCCGTCCCCTGCTCCAGATCCTGGCCCGGCTCGCGCGGCTGCTGCGTCGTGAAGAGTTCCCGGCCGACCTGCGCGCCGCGACGACGCGCGCGGAACTCTGGGAGGCCTTCCGACGCCACGCCGCCGACGTGTGATCCCTTCTTGCTTGGCGGGCGGGGCGACGGTATTGTAACTGTCCTGTGCGACAGCGACAACCTGTCCCTGTTCCTCTGTCCTTCATCCGGCAAGGGAGAAGACGCCGATGACCCTCCGCTCTCTGACCCTCGCCGCCGCGTTGGCCTGCCTGCTGGCCGCGTCGGCGCCGCTGCGCGGTGCCGCGGCCACGGCCGACCATCTCGTCCTGGACGAGATCGTGGCGTGCGTCCGCCAGCCGGCCAGCCTGTTCGGCAGCGAGTTCGTCCGCATCGCCAATCCCACCGACCAGACCGTCGACCTCTCGCGCGTCTACCTCACCAACGCCACCTACCGGGACGGCGACGCCCTCTACTGGCACCTGGTCGAGGGACCCGGCGGCAACGCCGGCGGCGGCAGCGGCGGCAAGTTCCACTGCCGCTTCCCCGACGGGGCGACCCTGGCACCGGGCGCGTCGGTGACGATCGCGTTGAACGGCAGCACCGAGTTCTTCTCGGCCTACGGGCACGAGCCCGACTACGAGCTCTTCGAGGACGCCGCGCTGCAGCCGGACTCCGTGCCGGAGATGGTGGAGGCCTTCCCCGGCGCCATCAACCGCGGCCTGGGGACCGCCGGGACGAACGTTCCCGGCTCTGACGGATGGCTGCCGGACGCGGCCGGCTCGCTGGTCCTCTACAGGTGGGACGGCCAGAGCGACCTGGTCCAGGACCTGGACTATCTCTTCTGGGGAACGAGCCTCTCCGTCCGCGTCGACAAGACGGGGATCCGCGTCGACGGTCCCGACGCCGACAGCGACAGCACCGCCTACCTCCCCGACACCCCCGTGGCCGACCAGCACTCCGTCGCCATGTACAGCAGCAGTTACGTGCACAACTTCGGCCAGGCCCTGCTGCGGGCGACGGCCGGGGACGAGGGTGACGAGACGACCACCGGCGGCAACGGCGAGACCGGCCACGACGAGACGAGCGAGCCGCTGGACGTCACCTGGCAGGCCGGTGCCCAGGACGCGACATCCGACGGCGGTGCCGCCTCTCCGGCGGCGATCGTCACCGGCACCGCCCTGACCCCGGCGGCACCGATCGCCGACCAGCCGGTGGCGGTCACCCTGACCCTGCAGACCCCGCCGGACGCGACGATCGCCTCGGCGACCCTCTACTACAGCATCGACGGCGGGGCCTGGACCGACGTGGCCGCTTCCGACGGCGGTGACGGGACCTGGAGCGCCGACATCCCCGGCCAGGCCGAGGAGACGACGGTGGCGTACTGGTGGACCGTCACCACGGACGGCGGTGCGGTGACGACCTGGCCCGCCGGCGCTCCCCTGTGGCACGAGAGCTACCTCGTCAACCCGGCGCCGGTGCCGGGGGAGGGGCCGGCCAAGCTGCTGCTGAGCGAGGTCTGCGCCCTGGGTTCGGACCAGGAGTTCATCGAGATCTACAATCCCAACGATTTCGACGTCGATCTCTCGAACTACTACCTGACCGACGCCATCTATGCCAGCGGCAACCAGTTCTACTGGCGGATCGTCGAAGGCAACCCGTCCCAGAGCACAATCGGCGGCGGGGCCTACGACGATTTCCACGCCCGGTTCCCCGACGGGGCCGTCCTGAAGAGCCACGCCTACGCCGTCGTCTCCCTGGCGGGCAGCGATCGCTTCTTCAATGCCTTCGGGATCATGCCCACCTACGAGCTGACCGAGGACGGCGAGGCGCCCGACGACGTGCCGGACATGCGCGAGGTCTTCCCCGGCAGCAACCAGCCCGGTCCTCCCTACGACAACCAGCCGGGTCTGTCCAACTCCGGCGAGCCGGTCATCCTCTACTACTGGGACGGCCAGAGCGACCTGGTGACCGACATCGACATCTTCGTCTTCGGCACCAGCACCTCGTACCGGTTCAGCAAGAACGGTGTCAGCATCGACGGCCCGGACCCCGACGCGGTGCCCACGTCCTACGCGCCGGAGACGCAGGTCAGCGCCCAGCATCCCTTCGCGCTGGTCCACGAGTTCGGCTACTCGTTCCAGCGCCTCTCCCTGGACCCGGGCGACGAGGGACAGTCGGTCGGCAGCGGCAACGGCGTGGACGGGCGCGACGAGCTGAGCGAGGACTTCGCCCAGACCTGGACCATGGACAACGAGGCCGATCCCGCCGACACCTCCCTCCAGGACTACAGCAGCGAGCTGTTCCTGAACGTCCCCGCCCGCACCTTCCTGCCGCGCCTCGGCGAAAAGCTGACCATCAACTTCCCGGCCCTGCCGGGCAGCGAGACGATCGTCCGGATCTTCGACCTGGAGGGCCGCGTCGTCCGCACCCTCTACGACAGCCGCTTCCAGCGCCCGGGCCCCAGCAAGTTCATCGACTGGGACGGGCGCGATGACCGTTTCGAGCTCGTCAAGGCGGGCACCTACATCGTCCACCTGTCGTCCGTCGACGAGACCACCGGGCACCGGGAAGAGTTGACCGCGCCGGCCGTCGTCGCCACGCGTCTGAGCCAATAGAGAGGGAATGTCATGGCCAGGAAACTGATCATCGTCGTCGCCGCCCTGTTCCTGCTGCCGGCCCTGCCGGCGCGGGCGGCGTTCGACAACGTCGACGTGAGTCCGCGGGCCCGCGGCATGGGCGACGCCTTCACGGCGACGGCGGACGATGCCTTCGCGCCCTACTTCAACCCGGCCGGCATGGCCCTGCAGGCGCGCTCGTCCCTCGGCAACAGCTACGTCGAGCCGTACGGCCTCGATTTCCACGACCTGCTCTACTTCGGGGGCGTGCTGCCCATCGGCGAGCGGTACGGCGCGGTCGGCTTCGGCATCCGCCGCTACGCCACCGAGTACCAGGGGCAGGACCTGGAGACGGAGACGACGTTCACCGTCGCCCACGGGATCAAGCTCTACGAGGACCTCCACTCGACGATCGCGCTGGGGACGGCCGTCAACGTCTACCGGCTCGAGTTCGGACAGACCGTCTCGGGCCTCGATCCCGGCGACGACGTCGTCGCGGGGATCGACCTCTCCGTGCTCGTCGTCCTGCACCGGCGGACCCGGCTCGGGTTCATGATCCACAACGTCAACAATCCCCAGATCGGGCTGGACCAGGAGGAGATCCCCCAGCGGCTCCACGGCGCCGTCGCCTACGAGCCCTACAGCGGGGTGACGACCAGCTTCGAGGTGGAGAACACCGTGGACGGGGAGACCCAGTACCACGGCGGGATCGAGTTCACCGTCCTGGACGTCCTGCACCTGCGCTCGGGCGTGATGACCAATCCCAACAAGCTGGCCGCCGGCTTCGGCTACGACTACCAGGGACTGCGTCTCGACTACGCCTTCACCTCCGGCGGTGGGACCCTCGACGCGACCCACCAGTTCGGTCTGACCTTCACATGGGGCGGTGAGACGCCGTGAGAGCTGCAGCGATCAGGAGCGTCCCGGTCCTGGCCGTCCTCGGGCTGGCCGCGCTGCTCTGGAGCGGCACGGCGGCGGCCCAGCAGCCTGCCGGTTCCGCGCCGCTCGACCTCAACAGCGCCAGCCTGGAGCAGATCCAGGCATTGCCCATCCCGGCGGAGCTGGCGCGGCGGATCTACGACTACCGCACCTACGTCAGCTTCTTCGGCAGCGTCTACGACCTGATGGAGATCGAGGGGATGACCCCCGAGATCCTGGCCCGCCTCAAGCCGCTGGTGGAGACCCTGCCGCCGCCGCCGGTGGACGCGTCGCTGGCCCGGCTGGCCGCCTCCTACCGGCAGGTCAGCCGCTACCTGGGCCAGGAGGGGGCCAGCGAGGGCCTGGTCGACGAGTACCTGGACATGATGCGCGACCCGGTCGACATCAACCGGCTCGACCTCTTCGACCTGATGTCGTTCCAGAACGTCTCGCCCGTCGACGCCAAGGCGATCATCGAGGCGCGCAAGCGGCTGGGCGGGTTCCAGAACGGCCGGCAGCTGCGGCGCAGCGAGGGGCTGCGCTACTGGGCGTACCGGAACATCCGGGACTTCGTCGTCTACGGCCAGCCCCAGCTGAAGGAGCACAACGAGGTCGTCCACGGGAACTACGAGGTCCGCTACTACGACACCCCGTTCGTGCTGGACGACGCGGAGGTCGCCCGCAACCTGGTGGGGCGCGGTGACCCGGCCATGCTCCACAAGCTGACCCTGAACCTGGGAGTCGGCGTCCGGGCGGGCGTGATGACCTTCCGCGACGTCGACGAGCACGCCTGGAACGAGACGGTCAAGGGGTACTACGGGGTCAACGACAAGTGGATCGGCCCGTTCCACCTCAAGCGCCTCTACTTCGGCAACTACCGGGTGTCCTTCGGGCAGGGCCTGGTCATGGACAACACCGACTACAAGATGTCGCGCAAGACCGGCTTCGGCTGGAACAAGCGCCCCATCGGCGTGCGCGGCGACCTGAGCCGGAGCCACGAGTTCGCCCTGACCGGCGCGGCGATGGAGGGGAGCATCGGCCGGTTCCACACGACCCTGTTCTTCTCGTCGGACCGCAAGGACGGGATCCTCAACCCCGACGGGACGGTCAACCAGTACGTCCTGATGCAGCCGCGGCCGCCGGTCTGGTGGCTGGACCAGCACCTGGCGTACGAGCCGGGCCGGACCTACGCCGCCCAGGACACTCCCGACACGCCGACGCTGCTGCGCAAGGACGCCTTCCGCGAGGACATCATCGGCGGCAACCTGAAGGTCATGCTGGGCGACGCCTCCTACGTCGGGGTGACCGCCTACCAGGCCGACTACGACCGGGCCTTCCGGGCCGACCCGACGACCCTGGTCTCGGCCTACGCCATCGGTCGCGGCTACCTGGAGGCCCGCGACAGCGAGCTGTGGGAGGGGTACACGAGCGTCGTCGACGATCCCGTCACCGGTACCCGCCGGGAGCACAAGTTCCGCCGCGTCTACGGCGCCGAGTTCCAGACCGTCTTCGACAACGTCTCGCTGGCCGGCGAGTACGGCTACCTCCAGGACCCCGATGCCGGCTTCCTGAAGGGCAACGGCAAGGACGCCCTGCTGCTGAACGCCTACGCCCAGTGGAGCGACCTGAGCCTGCTGGCCATCTACCGGGACTACGACGTCGGCTACGACAACCCGTACAACCGCGCCTTCGCCAACGACGGCCGCTACGAGCAGACCCTGCTGGACTCGCCGTACCGGCTCAACGACGATCTCTACTCCTGGCTGTCGCTGAACACGCCCCAGCCCAAGCCGGAGAAGGGGCTTTTCCTCAGCAGCCGCTACCGGGTCAGCCGCAACCTGATCATCTCGGGGCTGGACTTCGACCAGTGGGAGCGGAAGGCCGACGGGGCGGACATGCGCCGCTACACCCTGCGCCTGGAGTACCAGCCCATCTTCAACCTCCGGCTCCGGATGCGGCACCGGTACAGCAGCCGCTCCGAGCTCGACGACTACGACGTGCGCTGGTTCCGGTCCTGGGAGACGCGCTGGGAGCTGCACGCCCTGCTCTCGCACTACGATCGGCTGAAGCTGATGTACATGACCAGCAACGTCAATTTCCCGCCCCGGCCTCGCCTGAGCGGCACGCCCGACGCGCCCCCGTCCGGAAGCTACGACGGGGTCCCCGGTGTCGGTACCGCCGCCATGCCGGCCCATGCCTTCCAGGTGTCGCTGGAGCATCACCTGTCGCCGCTGGTCAAGCTGACCCTCAGCAGCGAGATGTACGACGGCTTCCTCTGGAACTTCGAGGGCAACGAGTTCGTCGTCGTGGACGGCCGCGGTTTCCGCAACTGGTTCAAGGTGGAGAGCCGCGTCTCGGATCGCCTCCTGTTCCAGCTCAAGGTGACCCGCGACCACAACCTGCCGCGGACATACCTCGACATCCGGCAGTATGGCGAGGAGTACGGCCTGCCCATCGAGAGCGACTACGCGCCGCTCGATGTCACCTCGCTGCGCATGCAGATG
This sequence comes from uncultured Fibrobacteraceae bacterium, assembly GCA_964436825.1. Lineage (GTDB taxonomy): Bacteria > Krumholzibacteriota > Krumholzibacteriia > LZORAL124-64-63 > LZORAL124-64-63 > CAYTEO01. The sequence continues at coordinate 25,173 of CAYTEO010000006.1, forward strand.
GACTACACCTTCTGACCGGGAGAACGTGACGATGACTTGCAAGTTCAGCCACGACCGCCGCCTGACCGTCCTCGCGTCGGTGGTGTTGCTGCTGGCGGGGGCGGGCCTCGCCGCCGCCGGCCAGGTGCCCGACGTCCGCTACGGCCAGGCGGAGTCGTTCCTCCACCCCGAGATCGACGGCATGGCCGCCACCGGCGCGGCCCTCTACCGGGGCGGCTTCTCCACGGTCATGAACCCGGCCGAGCTGGGCGAGGCCACCGGCTGGCGGCTGGACGGCGGCGCCGCCCTGAGCCAGGACCACGAGGACCGCTTCCAGCCCCTCTACGACAGCTTCAACAGCTACGTGACCGACACGGCCATCGCCAGCAACCGGCACCACTTCTTCGATTCCGGCTTCGGTGTGGCCCGGTCGCTGACGGACCGGCTGGGGGTGGGGGCGTCGCTGACGACGGCCTACGCCTTCGACTACGAGTTCAGCGAGGAGCTGCGCAATCCCGACCCCTTCGCCGACCCGCGCGACGGGATCCTGGAGGAGCGCGAGTGGCGGCTGGACGGCAGCCTGCGCGACCTGGGACTGGGCGCCGCGCTGGAACTGAGCCGGTACGTGACCATCGGCGCCGCGGCGCACTACGTCTTCGGGACGATCGAGGACCAGCGGCACCGCCGGTTCTTCCTCACCCCCGACGACAGCTACAGCGAGGAGTCGAGCTGGGACGCCGACGGGGTGCGGGCCGTCTACGGCATCAGGATCCGTCCCGGCGAGCGGATCACCATCGGGGCCTCCTTCACGACACCCCTGGACGTGACCGGCGACGTGACGACGCTCACCGCCACGGCCTCGCCCGGCACGATCACCGGTGTCGTCCGCCACGGCAAGATCCGCTATCCCCACCAGATCCGCGCCGGCATCGCCTACTTCCCCCGGTCGAAGCCGCGGACGGTCTTCGCCGCCGACGTCGTCTACACCGAGTGGAGCGACCTGGAGGACAACGCCGATCCCGAGATGGGGCCGCTGGAGGACACCGTCGACGTGCGGATCGGCGTCCAGCACACCTTCTACAACGGGATGCCGGTCAGCTTCGGGTTCCGCCACGCCGACAGCTACGCCGACAACGCGGCCGGCACCAGCTGGTTCACCGGCAGTGTGGGGATCCCCTTCGAGGACGGCATGTTCAGCGTGGGGGCCGAGCTGTCCAAGGTGACCAGCGTGCAGGAGCACGTCTTCCCCTACCCGGGCGGTTTCTCCACGGCGCCGACGGCCAGGGTGGAATCGACCCGCTTCAGGGTCAGTGCGGGGTTCCGCTACCAGTTCTAGCATGTGGACGGGGGCGCCGACGCGCACCGAGGAGACGACGATGAACCGACGCCTGATCATCCTGCTGGCCGCCGCGGTCGTGGTCGCGGCCGCGACGCCGGTCCCCGCCGGCGACGACGCCGACCTCTACCGGCTCAACCTGCTCTGGACCAGCGACATCCACGGGCACATCGCTCCCGAGGGCGCCCGCTACATGAATCCCCAGTTCCCGCCGCCCATGGGCGGTGCGGCCTCGGCGATGACCTACATCGAGAGCGTCCGCGAACAGGCCCGCCGCAGCGGCGAGGGCGTGCTCCTGGTCGATGTCGGCGACATCTTCCAGGGCACCCCGGTGGGGAACAAGACCAAGGGCATGGCCGTCATCGACTACTTCAACGCGGCCGGCTTCGACTTCGTCGTCCCGGGCAACCACGACTTCGACATGGGACGGGAGAACTGCGAGCGGCTGGCCCGCGCCAGCAGGATGCCGTGGCTCTGCTGCAACCTGCGCGACGAGAAGACCGGCGAGATCGTCGACTGGTGCCGGCCGACGGCCATGCGCGAGTTCGACGGCATCAGGATCGGGTTCATCGGCGCCATCACCCCGGCGACCAAGCAGATGTCGTTCCCGGCCAACGTCGCCGGCCTGATCTTCGATCCCCTCGTCCCCACCGTCAGCCGCTACCGGGACGAGCTGCGGGCCCAGGGCGCCGATCTCATCTTCCTGTTCGTCCACGAGGGGCTGCCGCGCAACATCGAGTCCGCCTGGCAGCGGCTGGTCAGCGATGCGGAGACGGACCAGGAGATCCAGAACACGGCCACCCCGGGCTACGGTCATGTCGCCAGCGGATACGTCGACATGATGGAGCTGGTCCACGAGGTCAGCGGCATCGACGTCGCGGTGGGCGGGCACACCCACGTCGGTTACAACGAGCCGTGGATCGACCCGGTGACGCACACCATCTGCTTCGAGTGCTATCCCAACGGCTCCAGCGTCGGCCATGCCGTCCTGCTCATCGACCGCCGGACCAGGACGCTGCTCGGCTACCGCAAGACCCACGACCGCGGCGTGCTGGTCAACGTCTTCGAGGACGAGCTGTGGCCCGACGAGCGGATGCGGGAGGTGCTGGCTCCCTCCATCGAGAAGGCCGAGGCGGCGATGAACACCGTCATCGGCGAGGCGGCCAGTGCCCTGACCCGCGGCGGGCCGGGAGAGAACCCGGTCGGCAACCTCGTCACCGACGCCATGCGCGAGTACTTCGACGCCGACTTCGCCTTCCAGAACCTGGGCGGCCTGCGCGCGGACATCCCGGCCGGTCCCATCACCACCCGGACGATCTTCTCGGTCCTCCCGTTCGGCAACGAGCTGGTCGTCGTCAGGATGAAGGGCGCGCTGATCCGGCGCATCCTCGAGCGCAAGCTCCGTGGGAACTCGGGCGGCCTGTGCATCTCCGGCGCCAAGATCACCTTCAGCAGGGAGCGCCCCGACTGGGATCGCCTCTGCAGCGTCCTGATCGGGGACGAGCCCCTGGACTACGACCGGACCTACCGAGCCGTCTGCACGAACTACCTCATCGAGGGCAACAGTGGCCTGGACTTCCTGGCCGCCATCCCCGACTCCCTGGTGGAGCTGTCCCAGATCAAGACCTCCGAGGCCGTCGAACGGTACGTCCGCAGGCACTCGCCGCTGAAGCCGCGCATCGACGACCGCTGGGTGGAGGAGCCGGACTGCACCCAGGCGCCGTACCTCGAGGGACCGTACCTGCCCGAGCGGCAGGCCTCCCTGGCACCGTCCCGCTGACCGCCGCAGCGCTTTTTCGCTCAAGCCCGTCCCGCCCCTTCCGATGGAAGGGACCGGAACGGGCTTTGCGACAAAGACGAACCGCGCTGGCCGCATTTGCATAGCCGGTCCCTGGCCCTGGACGATGCAACTCGAGGAGACGGCCGTGATCGAGCTGGAACCGGGACGGGTCAACGAACATCTGCTGCGTTTCCGGCAACGCATGGACAGGATGGTGGTCGGTCAGCCGGGAGCCGCCGCCAGGATCAGCGACAGCTTCAGCCGGCTCATCGCCGGGATCCATGACCCCGAGCGGCCGCTGTTGACGATGATGTTCCTCGGCCCCACGGGCGTGGGCAAGACCGAGACGGTGCGCGTGCTCGCCGAGACGATCTTCGGCGACCGCCGCGCCTACACCCGCATCAACTGCCAGGAGTTCTCGGCGCACTACAACATCAGCAAGCTGCTCGGCTCGCCTCCCGGCTACGTGGGCGGCGAGATCCGGCCGCTGCTGGCCCAGGAGAACCTGGACAAGCACCACGAGAAGGCGCTGGAACGCCGCAGCGGACTGATCTGCGAGGAGGGAAGCCGCCTCGCAGAGATGTTCCCGCCCGACAGCAGCCGGCGCCTGGCCATCGTCCTGTTCGACGAGGTCGAGAAGGCGCACCCCAAGCTCTGGAACACCCTGCTGGGGATCCTGGAGGACGGCAACCTCGTGCTGGCCAACAACGAGGAGGTCGACTTCACCGACGCGATCATCGTCCTGACGACGAACGTCGGCAGCCGCGTCATGAACGCGACCCTCTCGGGCAGGAACATCGGCTTCTCCATCGAGCACGATGCCGACCGGCTCGACCGCGACATCGAGGAGGCGGTCCTGCGGGAGGCCAAGAAGATCTTCCCCATGGAGTTCCTCAACCGCTTCGACGAGCTGATCACCTACCACCCGCTGCGCCGCGAGCACCTGTTCGCCATCCTCGACAACCAGATCATGCAGGTCCACCAGCGGGCCCTGGCCAGCAGCGAGCCGTTCCTGCTGGAGGTGACCCCGCGGGCGAAGGAGCGGCTCGTGGAGGAGGGGACCGATCCCGAGTACGGCGCCCGACCGTTGAAGCGGGTCGTCGAGAAGCGGCTGGTCACTCCCATCTCCCACTTCATCTGCAGCGGACAGGTCCGTCGCGGCGACCTGGTCCTGGTCGACCACGACGGGACTGACTTCGTCTTCCGCAAGGAGCCCGGACTGGACTGGACCGAGGGCGACCCCCTGGCGGAGCTGCTGGAACGCCCCTGGACGCGCACCGACCTGGGCGTGCGGGACGACGGCGGCGAGAAGAAGAAGATGGTCGAGGAGGCGGGACAGGTGGTCGTCGGGGCCGGTGTCCTGGGCGGGGCAGAGGATCTCTGAGGCACCGCTCCGCGACGGGGACGGGCCGTCACGCCTCCCGGTGCCGGTGCCCGTTCCCGTCGCGCCGGTGGTCGGCGCTCAAGGTTCGAAGAGGATACGGCCGCAGGTCTCGCAGGTCTTGACCTTGCCCTCGTTGCTCGCCGAGGAGAACCCGGTCGGCACGTTGGCGAAGCACCCCGTGCAGTGACCCTCCCACACCATGACCACGGGATTGTCGTACCGCTTCCGCAACCGCAGGTAGTACTGCCGGTGGCGGGGATCCACCTGCTGCAGCAGGCTGTCGATCGTCTCGCGGATCCGTGCGGCGTCCAGGGGGAAGCCCATCTCCTCCATCTTGGCGGAGCGTTCGGGATCCTCGGCGTCCCGGAGCTGCAGCTCCAGGTTCTGGATGGAGATCAGCAGCGCGAGCTGTCGGTTCATGAGGCGCCCTCCAGCAGGACCTGGCAGAAGCTGTCGTAGTCGGGAGCGGCCATCGCCTTCTCCCGGACCTCCTCGTTCTGCATCAGCTCGGTCAGGACGGCCAGCGACCGGATGTACTGGTTGCCCACGTCCTGGGGCGGGGCCACGAGCATGAAGAAGAGGTGGGTGGGCTGGCCGTCGATGGAGTCGAAATCGACCCCCTTGCTGGAGCGGGCGATCACGATCAGCAGTTGCTGGGTGGCGAGGGTCCGTCCGTGGGGGAAGGCGACGCCGGGGCCGACGGCGGTGCTGCTGAGGGCCTCCCTGTTCTTCAGCATCTCGAGGATCGTGTCCTTGTAGCGCAGGGGAGTGTCGGCGATCAGCGCCTCGACCATCTCCTCCAGCACGCCCTCCTTGTCCGTCGCCGTCAGCTCCGGGAGGAACCGGGCCGGCGAGGTGAGCTTGACGACATCCTGGATCTCCATCGAATCCACCTTGTCCGGCGTTCAGTTGTGGCGGAACATGCGCACCGGGGAAAACTAAGCGATGGAACCCGAGAGCTCAAGACGCATTTCCCTTGATCAACGATCGACAGGTACCAGCGGTGACCACCCGTAGAGAGAGAAGGAGGAGCAATCCTTGACCACCGACCTGCGCGAGGGAATCGTCCTGCGGGCCCAGAGTGGGCACTGCTACGTGGCCACGCCGGACGGCCAGCAATGGCACTGCGTGGTGAGGGGGCGGCTCAAGAGCGGTCCGCGGACGACGCAGACCGTCGTCGTGGCGGGGGACCGGGTCCGCTTCCGCCCCGCTCCCGGGGAGGAGCGCGAGGCGGTCCTGGAGGAGGTCCTGCCCCGGCGGAACCGCGTCTCGCGCCGGACCTCGCGGCGCGACCGGGGCCGCCACGAGCAGGTGCTGATGGCCAACCTGGACCAGGTTCTCGTCGTCCAGTCCGTCGCCCGACCCGACCCGCGGCCCGGTTTCGTGGACCGGCTGCTGGCGGCCGCGGAGCAGGACGGCGTCCGGGGGCTGCTCTGCCTGAACAAGTGCGACCTGGCGCCCGAGCGCGCGCGGGACCCCGCCTGGGACTGGTACGCGCGGATCGGCTACCCGGTCCTGCGGACATCGGCGGAGACGGGGGAGGGACTGGACGCGCTGCGCGAGGCCCTGGCCGGCAGGGTGACCCTCCTGCTGGGCGCCTCGGGAACCGGGAAGAGTTCCCTGATCTCCCGGGCCACGGGGCGGGAACTGAGGGTCGGCGACGTGACCGGCAAGACGGGACTGGGGCGTCACACGACGACCCACACGGAACTCTACCCCGTCGGTCGGGACGGTTACATCGCCGACTCGCCCGGCCTGCGCGGGTTCGACCTGTGGGGCGTCGAGCCCCAGGAGCTGGCCGACCTGTTCCCGGACATCCGGGAAGAGGCGGCGAACTGCCGCTTCAGCAGCTGTCTCCATGCCGAGGAGCCCGACTGCGGGGTCAAGCAGGCCGTTGCCGAGGGGCGCCTTCCCGACTGGCGCTACAAGGCCTACCGTTCCCTGCTCGAGGAGGTCAAGGCGCGGCCGCGCTGGTGAGACGACGGCGGGACGCGACCGGGTTCAGCGCCAGAGGTCGCGGTAGAAGAAGACGGCCTCGGATCCCTCGTGGAGCAGGTGATCCAGCGGTGCCAGGCCGGTCAGCTTGCGGTAGTGGACGGCGCGCTCGGCCCGGCGAGCCGCCAGCCAGCCGGGCAGGTTCCCTCCCAGCAGCAGGGGGGCCTTGGCCACCGTCTCGTAGTTGATCAGGGCCCCCGTGGCAATGCCCAGCAGGACGAGGATTGCGGTTTGCAATCGATGCACGATGTTTACGACCTCCTGGCAGGTGTTCCAGCAAGGCCGGTGCCAGCGTGGGTGCCGCGGAAAGAGGCAGCGGGATGACGGTGCGCAGGTCGATCAAGCGGCTCGTCTCCGGGTGGGTGGCGCGCCTGGCCCGGCGCCCCCGCGCGGGGTCGCTGGACGAGATCATCGCCACCGCCCCGGGCCGGGTCCTCGTCGTCAGGCAGCACAACCAGATGGGGGACATGGTCTGCGCGACGCCGGCCCTGCGCGCCATCGCCCGGACCTTCGCTCGCGCCGAGATCGCGCTGGTCTGCGCGCCGGTCAACCGTGACGTCGTCCTCCACAACCCGCACCTGTCGCGGGTCTTCGTCTTCGACAAGCGCGCCTGCACCCGGCCGGCGCCGTTGTGGCGGTTCGTGCGCGAGCTGCGCCGCTGGCGACCCGACGTGGTGATCGTCCTCAACTCGGTCTCCTACTCCGTGACCAGTGCCGCCCTGGCCCGCGCTTCGGGCGCCCGCTGGCTCATCGGGGGGGACAGCGCCCCCTACGGCTTCGACATCAGCCGCCACGCCTACTCCCTGGTCATGCCGGCCTCGCCGGAGGTCGACCGGTACGCCGTCCGGCACCACCTGGCGCCCCTGGAGGCGATCGGCATCGTCCCCGACGGGGAGTGGACCGAGGTCGTCCCCTCGGCTGACGAGCGGCAGGCGGCGGACCGCCTGATCGAGGCGGTCCCCGGTGACGGGCCGCTCTGGGTCCTCCACCCGGGGGCCGGCAAGCGGGAGAACCTGTGGCCGGCCGAGCGCTTCGCGCAGGTGGCCGAGCGGGTGCTGTCCGGAAGGCGACGCCTGCTGGTCCTGCAGGGGCCGGCCGACGCCGCCGTCCTGGCCCGGTTCCGCCACGAGCTGGAGCAGCGGGCCGGGGACGGGCCGCGGTATGCCGTCAACCCGCCCGTTCCGGTCGGCGTCTGCGCCGCCATCCTGGAGAGGGCCGACCGTTTCCTGTGCAACGACACGGGGTTGATGCACGTGGCCGGTGCCGTCGGGACCCCGACGGTGGCCCTGTTCGGTCCGACCGATCCCGACCTCTGGGCGCCTCGCAGCCCTCGCCTGCGGGCCCTGCGCGGCGACGGCGGTCGCCTGGAGTCCCTGTCGGTGGAGGAAGTCTGGCAGGCGTGGGAATCCCTTCCCGCGCGTGGCAGCGAGCCTGGGAAGGACGTCCCATGAACCTGCCGCTGATGTTGCTGGTCCTGGTCTTCTCGTTGACCGTCCACGAGAGCGCCCACGCCTGGGCGGCGTGGCGCCTGGGCGATCCGACGGCCCGCGACCGGGGGAGGATCTCCCTGAATCCCCTGGTCCACCTGGACTGGCTCGGGTCGGTCGTCGTTCCGGTCGTCCTGGCGCTGCTGCCCGGCGGGCTGATGTTCGGCTGGGCCAAGCCGGTCCCGGTGGAGTACCGCAACCTGCGGCATCCCCGTCGCGACCACGCCTGGATCGCGACGGCGGGGCCGGCCAGCAACCTGGTGCTGGCCGCCGTCTTCGCCCTGCTGCTGGGCGTGACCTGGGGCCTCTCCCTGGGACATCCGCTGACCGGGATGACGGCCAGGATCGTCTCCTTCCTTCACGTCCTGGCCAACTGGGGCATCATCCTCAACGTGCTGCTCGCCCTGTTCAACCTGATCCCCGTCCCCCCCCTGGACGGGAGCTGGATCCTGCTGGCCACCCTCCCCGACCACCAGGCGCGGGCCTACCTCCGGTTCGGGCGCTACGGGCTGATCGTCCTGCTGATCGCCCTGAACACGGGTCTGGGGAGGTTGCTCGGGGCGTGGGTGGAGGCGGTCGCGCGCCTCTATCTCTCCCTGGCGGCGGCGGTCGGCCGTTTCCTGCTCTGAGGAACGAGACAACGGGCGGGATCCTCCGATCCCGCCCGTCGACCGTTGCCCTGCGTCGGGAACTAGGGGGTGTCCGGCAGATAGGTCCCGAAGTACTCGTCGACCGTGACGGTCACCGTCGTGTAGGCGCTCTCGTTGCCGCTCAGGTCGACGGCCGTCACCTCGTAGACGTTCGCCGCCCCCACGATGGGATGGGTGTCGACGTACCAGTTCTGGGGCATGGGGTCGCTGACCAGGGTCGCCCTGCGATCACCGTTGACCCGGTAGACACGGAACCCGGCGAAATCGGCATCGGTCGTGTTCGGGGCCCAGTTCAGCACGACCTGGTCTTCCCAGGCCTGCCCGCTGAGGTCGTTGGGGACAGCCGGCGGAGCGGTGTCGATGGCAGTGCCGGTCGGCGAGCTGCTGTCGCTGCTGCACCCGACCAGGGCCACCAGGCCGAGCAGGACCATGACGGCCATCAGGTTCCTCGTCTTGACTCCCACGTTCCATCCTCCTTGCCAGGGAAACGGTTACCGGCATCCCGCCGGTGGTCTCGTAAGCGATTCATCGGTTGTCGGCGCCGCCACTTGACGAAGAAGGTGGCACCCTGTCCGTCCCGGTTCTGCAAGGCCGGTGCCAGGCCGTCCGGCCGGCGCGTCCGCTTTCCTATCTTCATTGGCGGGAACCGGTTGTGGCGCTCCGCCGTGTCGCGCGAGGCAGGAAGGGAACACCTTGTCGTTCCCTGCGAGGGCCCGTGGTGGCCCGTCTTGCCTCATCCGGGAGGGTCGGTATTGCGAACTGCAAGGAGGACCGTGTCGCCACACAGGTCCGTCACCGGGAGCGGTTGCACCCGCACGGCAGTATCTTCCTGAACCGCGCCGGCGTTGTCCCCGGAAGGAAAATCCCCTTGACATAGATGGAGTTATGCCGGAGGATCGGCAATCGAGGCAGCATCGAGTGGCCCAGCCAGACCAGAGAAAGGGGAGGTCGATGACGAAGGCCGATATCGTGGAAGCGATCGCCCAGAAGGAAGGCATGCCCAAGAAGGACGTGGGCATCGTGATCGATGATTTCCTGGAGAAGATCGGCGAGTTGCTGAGCGAGGGGAAGCACCTCGAGATCCGTGGCTTCGGCACCTTCAAGGTCAAGGAGCGCAAGGCCCGCATGGCCCGCAACCCCCGCACAGGACAGCAGGTGCCGGTCCCGGCGCGACGGGTTCCCGTCTTCAAGGTATCCAAGATGCTGAAGGACCGGGTGGCGGCCGGTTCCTGAGTCGCCACCTGGTCCGTCATCAGAGCAAGAGGCCTTCTCCGGGCAGGAGGGGGCCTGTTGCGTGCTCCCGGGAGAGAGACGATGCCCTGGATCGACATGCGCAGCGACACCGTCACCCAGCCCACTCCGGCCATGCGGGAGGCGATGGCGGCGGCAGCCGTGGGGGACGACGTCTTCGGGGACGATCCGACGGTCAACGAGCTGCAGGAGCGGACCGCCGCCCTGCTGGGCAAGGAGGCGGCCCTGCTGCTGCCCAGCGGGACGATGGCCAACCAGGTGGCCCTGCGGGCGTTGACCCGCCGGGGTGACCAGGTCGTCTGCGAGGACGGCGCCCACGTCTACCGCTACGAGGCCGGGGCGCCGGCGGCCCTGTCGGGACTCCTGCTGACCCCCGTCCCGGCCCCCGGCGGGGCGCTGGGCTGGGACCTGATCGAGCCCCACCTCAACCCCGACGACGCCCACTTCGCGCCGCCGTCGCTGGTCTGCCTGGAGAACAGCCACAACCGGGCGGGCGGTCGGATCGTTCCCCAGGAGGTCGTGGTCGAGGTGGGACGGCAGGCCCACGCCCGCGGTCTCTCCCTCCACCTGGACGGGGCGCGGCTGTGGAACGTCCACGCCGCCACGGGGATTCCCCTGGCCGAGCTGGCGGCGCCGGCGGACACGGTCAGCGTCTGCTTCTCCAAGGGGCTGGGGGCGCCGGTCGGTTCGCTGCTGGTCGGACCGCGCGAGGTCATCGCCCGGGCCCATCGGGCCCGCAAGCTCTTCGGGGGCGGGATGCGCCAGGCGGGAATCCTGGCGGCGGCCTGTCTCCACGCCCTGGACCACCACCTGCCCCTGCTGCGCGAGGATCACCGGCGGGCGCGGCGGCTGGCCGAGGGACTGGCCAATCCGGCCCTGGCCCTTGATCATCCCGTGGAAACGAATATCGTGATCCTGCGGGTCGCCGACCCGGCCGCCCTGCTGGCCCACCTGCGCGAGCGCGGGATCCTGGCCGTCGGCTTCGGACCGGGGCGGGTCAGGCTGACGACCCATCTGATGATCGACGACGCGGCCGTCACTGCCGTCCTGGCGGCCCTGAACGACTATTCCGGGGAGGCCCTTTCATGACCCAGCCCACCTGGGACTGGCTCGTCCCGCCCGAGGAGGCCGCTGCGCGTGCCGCCGCCTTCGTCCGCGACGTCATCGAGGGGGCGGGCGCCGCCGGGGTCGTCGTCGGCCTGTCCGGCGGGATCGACTCCGCCGTCGCCGCCGCCCTGGCGGTCCGGGGCCTGGGACCGGACCGGGTCCTGGGCGTCCTGCTGCCCTACCGGACCAGCAGTGCCTCCTCGCAGACCGATGCCCGGGCCGTCGCCGAGCGGCTCGGCATCGCGGTGGAACAGAGGGAGATCACCGCCTACGCCGACCCGTTGCTGGCGGACATCCCGCAGGACGCCCTGGTCCGCCGCGGCAACGTCATGGCGCGCTGCCGGATGATCGTTCTGTACGACCTGTCGGCCCGCGACGGGCGCCTGGTCCTGGGGACGGGCAACCGGACCGAGACCCTGCTGGGCTACGCCACCCTCCACGGCGATGCCGCCTACGGCCTCAATCCCCTCGGCTACCTCTACAAGGCCGAGGTCCGCGCCCTGGCCCGCCACCTGGAGCTGCCGGAGGAGGTCATCGTCAAGCCGCCCACGGCCGACCTGTGGGCCGGCCAGACCGACGAGCAGGAGCTGGGGGTCAGCTACGACGACGCCGACCGGATCCTGCACTACCTTGTGGACGAGGGGCTGGGGGTGCGCCAGATCGTGGCCCTCGGGTTCCCCCCGGAGCAGGTGGAAGGGATCCTGGCGCGTGTCCGCCGGCAGGCGTTCAAGTGGCGGCCGGTGCCGATCTGCGAGTTCCCTGGTCGTCCGCTGCCCGATCCCGCGACCCTGGGGCAGGAATGAGGACGACCCTCGAGCTACCGGAGATCGACCTGCCGCCCGGGGCCTGCCTGTTCGTGGCGACCCCCATCGGGCACCTGGCCGACGTCTCGCTGCGGGCGCTGGCCGTCCTGGCCGCTGTCGACGTCGTCTACGCCGAGGACACCCGGCGGACGCGGCGCCTGCTGGCCGCCTACGGCCTGCACGCCCGGCTCGAGCCGTACCACGACCACAACAAGGAGCGGGTCGCACCGCGGATCGTCGAGCGGCTGCGCCGGGGGGAGCGGGCGGCCGTCGTCAGCGATGCCGGCACGCCCGCGGTCGCCGATCCCGGGTACGTGCTGATCCGCCACTTGACGGAGGCCGGCCTGTCGTGGAGCGTCGTGCCGGGACCTTCGAGCGTCCTGGCCGCCCTGGTCCTGTCCGGCCTGCCGACCGATCGCTTCCTCTTCGCCGGCTTTCCGCCGCGCCGGGGGGGACGACTGCGGACCTTCCTGCAGGAGGTGCTGGCCGCCCCGGTGACGGTCGTCCTGCTGGAGTCGTGCCACCGGCTCGTCAAGACGGTCACGGCGGTGGGGGAACTGGACCCGGGGCGGGAACTGGCGGTGGTGCGGGAGATCAGCAAGGTCCACGAGGAGGTCCTGCGCGGGACGGCGGCGGACCTGCTGCCCCGGCTGACCGGTCCGCGCCTGAAGGGAGAGGTCGTCCTCGTCCTGCGGGGCGCGGCGCGGCGGGAGGAGGAGTGATGGCGACGGATTGGAAGGAACAGGGACGCCGCCTGGCCCGGCCGCTGGTGCTGGTGCTGGACCGCCTGGGGGTGACTCCCGACGTCGTGACGGTTACAGGGCTGCTGCTGTCGCTCTGGGCGGGGTGGATCGTGGCCCGCGGCTCGCTGGCCACCGGCGCGCTCGTCCTGGCGGTCGGCTCGCTCCTGGACATGCTCGACGGCGGGCTGGCGCGGCTGCAGGGGCGCAGCTCTCCCCGGGGCGCCTTTCTCGACTCCAACGTCGATCGCCTCAGCGAGGCGGCCGTCTACACCGGCCTGGCCTGGTTCTTCCTGACCGACGGCTCGCCCCACCGGGCGGCCATCCTCTGGTGCCTGCTGGCCCTGTCCGGCTCGCTGACCACGAGCTACGCCCGGGCCCGGGCCGAGGGGCTGGGCTTCGACTGTCGCGGCGGCTGGCTGCAGCGGCCCGAGCGGATGATCCTGCTGATCGCCGGCCTGCTGCTCGGCCGGACGATCCTGGTGCCGCTGCTGGCCGTGCTGGCGGCGGCGACCCTGGCGACGACGGTCCAGCGGATCGTGAAGACTGCCCGGACGATGGGCCGGGCCCCTCGGGACGGCGGCGATGACGGGTGAATCGCGCCGCGGCCTGCTGATCACCTGCGAGGGGCCGGAGGGGAGCGGCAAGTCGACCCTCATGGCCGCCCTGGCCGATCGCCTGCGCACCCTGGGGCGTGCCCCCCTGCTCGTCCGCGAACCGGGCGGGACGGCGACCGGGGAGCGGATCCGGGAGATCCTGCTCGACCCGGACCTGGGCGAGCTGCGCCCCGAGACCGAGCTGCTGCTGCTGGAGGCCAGCCGGGCCCAGCTCGTCAGGGAGGTCGTCCTGCCCGCCCTGGACGCGGGCAGGATCGTCCTGTGCGACCGCTACGCGGACGCCTCGGTGGCCTACCAGGCGGGGGGACGCGGTCTGCCCCGCGAGCTGGTGGAGCGGCTCAACGCCTTCGCCGTCGACGGGGCCGTTCCCGACCTGACCCTGCTGCTGTCGCTCCCGCCTGCCGAGGGGCTGTCGCGGGTGGCGGCCCGGGCGGCGGGGCAGGACCGCCTGGAGCGGGAGCGGCTCGCCTTCCACGAGCGGGTCGCGGCCGCCTACCGGGAGCTGGCGTCCCGGGAACCGGGGCGGATCCGGGTGCTCGACGCCTCGCGATCCCCGGCGGCCGTCCTGGAGGACGCGGTGGCGGAGCTCCGGAGCCTGGAACACGATTTGCTTGCGGGGTTATGAACCTCGTCCGATGTTGTCGCGAGGCGGCCACCGGCCGCCGGAACCCTGCAGAACGGAAAGAAGGGACCATGCGTCTTCTGCCCGGGGCGCCGCTGCAGCGCCGCCAACTGATCGCCGCGGTCCTGGCGGCCGCCGTGCTCCTGTCCTCCTTCGTCGCCCTCGCCCAGGCTCCGGCCACGCAGGCGGGAACACCGCGCCAGCGGATGCTCGAGGACATGCGGATCCTCGGCAGCGTCTTCGAGCGGGTCTACTACAACTACATCGATCCCCTGAGCGCCGACTCCCTGCTGGACGCCGGCATCGCCGGCCTGCTCCAGATCCTCGACGAGCATTCCCAGTACCTGCCGCCGGTCGCCTACGACGACCTGATGTCCACGACCGAGGGGGAGTTCGGCGGGCTGGGCATCCGGATCCTCATCCGGGACCACTACCCGACGGTCGTCTCACCCATCGAGGGGACGCCGGCCTTTCTGATGGGGATCCAGGGCGGGGACCAGATCATCGAGATCGAGGGGGAGTCCACCTACGACTTCAGCAGCATGCAGGCGGTCAAGCTGCTGCGCGGCGAGCCTGGCACCAAGGTGACGATCACGATCAAGCGGGAGGGGCGCGACCCGTTCCCCCTGACGATCACCCGCGACATCATCAAGGTGGAGAGCGTCCCCTACGCCTTCATGATGGGCGACGTGGGGTACGTGCGGATCCAGAACTTCGCCCGTACCACGACCAGCGAGCTGAAGGCGAAGCTGGCCGACCTGGAGAAGCAGGGGGCCAGGGCGCTGATCCTGGACCTGCGCTGGAACCCGGGCGGGCTGCTGGACGCCGCCTGCGGCGTCAGCGAGCTGTTCCTGGACCCCGGCCAGCTCATCGTCTACACCAAGGGCCGGATGCGGGACCAGAACCGCTCCTACTACGCCGAGGAGGTCGACGTCGACGCGGCCGACCTGCCGACGATCGTCATGATCAACGGCTCGTCCGCCTCGGCCAGCGAGATCGTCTCGGCCGCCCTGCAGGATCACGACCGGGGCCTGGTCGTCGGGACGACCTCGTTCGGCAAGGGATCGGTCCAGACCGTCTTCCCCCTGGACGAGAAGCGGGCCCTCAAGCTGACGACCGCCCGCTACTACACCCCCTCGGGCCGCTCGATCCACAAGCCGCGCCGCCGTGACGGCTCGCTCATCGAGCCCGCGGCGGTCGACACCGCGGCCGCCGACACCACCCGGCCCGTCTTCCACACCGACGCCGGGCGTGTCGTCTACGGCGGCGGCGGGATCACCCCGGACGTCGTCATCACCCAGCCCCTGCTCAACGACTTCCAGGTGGCCCTGGAACGCGACGGCGCCCTGTTCGCCTTCGCCACCCACTGGACGGTCGACCACCAGGTGCCGCGCGACGTCACCGTCGACGACGCCATGTGGGACGCCTTCCTCGCGTTCCTGGCCGAGCGCCCGGACTTCCCCGACTACCTGGCCGACTTCGACCTCGCCTACAGCGACTCGCTGGTGGCGGCCAACGCGGACTACATCAAGCGGGGAATCCGCCGCGAGCTGATGCGCCGCAACTTCGGGGCACAGGCGGCCTACCTGGTCAGCACCGAGGAGGACTTCCAGCTCCAGGAGACCCGCCGTCTCCTCGAGCGGGCCACGACGTTGCAGGAGCTGTTCGATCTCGCCGCCAAGCTCCACGGCGACACTCTCAGCGTCGACCGGCCCCTCGCCGAGGCCCTGACCGCCCTGCACTGATCCCCGTCGCACGGTGCCGCGACGGAGAGCCCCCTCGCCGGAGCGAGGGGGCTCGTCTCATCCCACAGCGGCGGACCGGGAGCAGCCCCCGGCCCGGATCACACTCGCGGTGGTGGAGACGGAAAGGCCCCCATCACCGAACGCCTCGCAAAGCGCGAAGTGAGGGGGTGGGGGCCTTTCCGTCTGCACCTCTGCCGGGGTCTAGATCCGGGCCAGGGCCTGCTCCAGGTCCGCGATGATGTCCTCGGGATCCTCCAGCCCCACCGAGAGCCGGATCATGCCGGGATCGATGTCCGCCACGGCCAGGGCCTGCTCGTCGTAGGTGGAGTGCGTCATCGACGCCGGATGCTCGATGAGCGTGTCGACGTCGCCGAGGCTGACCGCCAGGGTGCAGAGCCGGACACTGTCCATGACCGTCCGCCCGGCGCCCCGGCCGCCGCGGACCCGGAAGCTGAGCATCCCGCCGAAGTCGCGCATCTGGCGCGCGGCCAGCGCATGCTGGGGGTGGTCGGGCAGGCCCGGGTAGTCGACATGGGGCACCTTGGGATGTTCGGCCAGCCACTGCGCGATGACGCGGGCGTTGGCGCAGTGCCGCTCCATCCGCACCGGCAGGGTCTTCAGGCCGCGGATCAGCAGCCAGGCGTTGAACGGGGAGATGCAGCCGCCCAGGTCGCGCAGGATCTCGCCGCGGGCCCGGTCGATGAACTCCCGCCCACCGACCAGGATCCCGGCGATGGTGTCCCCGTGGCCGCCGATGTACTTGGTGGCGCTGTGCAGGACGATGTCGGCCCCCAGGGCCAGCGGGTTCTGCAGGTAGGGCGTGGCGAAGGTGTTGTCGACGATGACCTGGACGCCGCGCGCGTGGGCCGCTTCCGCCACGGCGGCGATATCGGTGACCCGCAGGGTCGGGTTGGCGGGGGTCTCGAAGAAGACGGCCCGGGTCCGCTCGTCGATGGCCCGGGCGACGTTCTCGGGATCGGTCGTGTCCACCTCGGTGACGGAGATTCCCATGCGCGGCAGGGTGTGGCGGAACAGCTCGTGGGTGCCGCCGTAGAGGGTGTCGCCCGCCACGATGTTGTCCCCCGACACGCACAGGGCGAGGACGGCCGTCGTCGTGGCGGCCATCCCGCTGGCCAGGGCCAGGGCGGCCTCGCCACCCTCGGCCGACGCGATCCGCTCCTCCAGGACGGCCTGGGTCGGGTTGCCGATCCGTGTGTAGATATAGGCGTCGTTCTCGCCGGCGAATGCAGCGGCCCCCTGGTCGGCGCTGGCGAAGGCGAAGGTCGATGTCTGGTGGATGGGAGTGGCGACGGGACGGTTCTCGCGGGGGTGGTCGGAGGAGAGATCTCCGTGGATGCAGCGGGTGCTGAAACCGGGACGGTGCGCGCCGGGCATGTGGGGATCGGCCATCATCTGCTCCCTTGCTCGAGACCGGTCTTGCAGTCCATGGGCGGTGTGCAACAATGGCGACCGATCCTCGTATGGCAGCGGGAGCCCCCGCCGGGGCGGCCGCCATCGCTGACCACCGGAGATCATAATGGCCGGTACCACGGGCAATGTCAAAGCGCAGCAGGAAGGGATCGTCGTCTCCGGCCTGTCGTTCGCCTACGGGCGGACGCCGGTCCTGCGAGACGTCACCTTTCGCCTGCGCCCGTGCGCCGTCGGCCTGCTGGGGCCCAACGGGTCGGGCAAGACGACCCTGCTGCGCGCCCTGCTGGGCCACCTTCCCCTGCCGCCGGGGAGGGTGACCGTCCTGGGACACGACATGGCCCGCCGCGGCCGGGAGGCGCGCCGCCGGCTGGGCTGGATGCCCGAGCGGGGGGGGATCCTGCCCCACTTCAGTGGCGTCGGCATGGTGGCCTACCTGGGGGAGCTGGCCGGGATGGCGCCCACCGACGCCCTCCAGCGGGCCCACGAGGTGCTGAACTTCGTCGGCCTGGACGACGAGCGCTACCGTCCGGCCGAGACCTACAGCCAGGGGATGCGCCAGCGGCTGAAGCTGGCCCAGGCCCTGGTCCACGATCCCGCCTGGCTGCTGCTGGACGAACCGACCAGCGGCCTGGATCCCCGCGGCCGGGTCGTCCTGCTGCGGCTGGTCCGCGAGCTGGCCGCCGAGCACGGCCTGGGGATCATCCTCTCGACCCACCTGCTGGCCGACGTGCGCAGCGTCTGCGACGAGATCCTCGTCCTGCGCGAGGGGCGGCTGCTGGCCCACCAGCCCGTCCGCTCCCTCGCGGACGACGGCCCGCGGACCCTGGTGGTGGAGGGCTTCGGTGACGAGGCCGCGTTCCTGCAACGCCTGGCGGCGGCGGGAGCGACCGTCCGGCCGCGGCGGCGCGGCTGGGAGGTCACCCTGGAAGGGGCCGATCCCGCGGCGACGGTCCTGGCGGCGGCCGCCGGGGCGGATTTCGCACTGCGCCGGCTCGTCCCGCGGACCGCCAGCCTGGAGGACCGCTTCTTCGCGCTCGTGGGGGAGGAAGTGGCGGGGGAGGTCTCCTGATGCCCGTGGCGCCCCGGGGATACCGGCGCTGGGAGCCGTCCGGCCGGGCGGCCCGGCCGGCCTGGCTGGTCATCGCCGCGCGGGGGATCCGCTTCCCCCTGCGCCGGCGCGGTTTCCTGCAGCTGCTGCTGGCGGCCTGGGTCCCGGCCATCGTCAAGGGCGGGATCCTCTACTTCGCCTGGCAGATGGGCAACACGGCGCAACTGCTGGGCGGGAGCTGGACCGCCGTGACCCCGGCGGGCTTCCTGGAGTTCCTGCGCCACCAGACGCCGTTCGTGCTGGTCGTCCTGGCCCTGGTCGGCGCCGGCGCCGTCTGCGACGACCGACGGGACAACGGGCTGGCCCTCTATCTCTCCCGCCCGCTGGGCGTCTGGACCTACGTGGCGGGCAAGGCCGCCATCATCCTCTGCTACTACCTGCTGATCACCCTGCTGCCGGTCCTCGCGCTGTCGGTGTTCGGCTACCTGGTCACCAGCGGCGGGACGGGCCTGTCGCTGCTGCTGGAGGTCCCCGCCCGGGCGACCGCCTACTGCCTGGTCAGCGGCGTCAGCCTGGCGCTGGTCGTGCTGGCCCTGTCGGCCGCCGGGCGCCGGCGGGCCCTGGTGATGATCGCCTGGGGGCTGCTCATCGTCGGCAGCAAGCTGCTGGGCCAGATCCTGGGTGCCCTGCGGCCGGGGCTGCGGATCATCGACGTCATGGAACGCTACCTGGACGTGGGGGCCCTGCTGCTGGACGGCCGCCCGACGCCGGCCGTCCCGGCGGCGGCCAGCCTCGCCGTCGTCCTGCTGCTGACGGCGGGGGCGGTGCTGGTCCTGCGCCGGCGGGTCCGCCCGGTGGAGGTCGTCTCGTGAGCGGCCCGGCCACGCCCCTGCTGGAGGCCCGCCGGGTCTGCAAGTGGTTCGGCGAGGTCATCGCCGTCAACGACGTCTCCCTTTCCCTCGGTCCGGGGGTGACGGGCCTGCTGGGACTCAACGGCGCCGGCAAGACGACTCTCTTCAAGCTGCTGGCGGGGCTGATCGTCCCGAGCCAGGGCGAGATCCTGATCGCTGGCCGGCAGTTGCGGCGCGAGGTGGGGCTGTTCCGCGAGGTGGGGTTCTGTCCCGAGAGCGACGCCCTGTTCGACTGGCTGACCGCACGCGAGTTCCTGGAGCTGATGAACCGCCTGCTGGGCTTCGCGGCGACCGAGTGTCGCCGGCGGGCCGACGAGGCGCTGGCCCTGGTCCGCCTCCAACAGGCGGCGGACCGCCGGATTGGCGGGTTCTCCAAGGGGATGCGCCAGAAGCTGAAGATGGCCCAGGCCCTGGCCCACGACCCGCGGATCGTCTTCCTGGACGAGCCGCTCAACGGGATGGATCCGGTCTCCCGCCGGGAGATCATCGACTTGGTGCGCGGGCTCGGCGAGCAGGGTCGCTGCGTCGTCGTCTCCAGCCACGTGCTGCCCGAGGTCGAGAGCATGACCGAGCGGATCGTCCTGATCCACCGCGGCAGGGTCGTCGCCAGCGGGGACGTCGCCGAGATCCGCGAGGCGATCCACGACCGTCCCACCGTCGTGGCGATCAGCACGCCGGAGCCGCGTCGCTGGGCCTCCCTGCTGGCCGGGCGCGACGAGGTCGTCGGCGTCGAGCTGGACCCCGAAGGCAGGGTCGTCGCCCGGACGGAACACGCGGCGGAGTTCTACCGCTCCCTGCCGCGCCTGGCCGTGTCGGAGGGGCTGCCGGTCACGGCGGTCGAGACGCTGGACGACAGCCTGCAGGCCGTCTTCGACTACCTCGTGGGAGGGACCTCATGAGCGACGCCGTGGGGACACCGTCCGCCGGTGCCGTCGTCACGCCGCGTCAGCTCCCGCTGCCCCGGGCCGCGGGCTGGATCGCCCTGTTCTCGGTACGGGAGATGATCCGCCGCCGGCGCCTGCTGGCAACCGGTCTGGTCGGCCTGGTCCCCGTCCTGCTGGTGCTGGCGTGGCGCCTGCTCGATGGCGGCCGGACCGTCTCGGCGGAGCTGCTGCTGGCCGACCTGGGCGGGATGCTCTACGTCCACTTCGGCGTCGTCGTCGCGGCGCTGGCCTTCGGCCTGACCGCCATCGGCGAGACGGTCGACGACGGGACGATCCTCTACTACTGGACCCGGCCGGTGAGCCGGGCGGCCATCTACACGGGACGGCTGGTCGCGGCGCAGCTGGTGGCGGCCCTGCTGGTCGTCGCCTCCCTGGCCGCCTGTTTCATCGTCTTCACGGCCGGGAACTGGCAGCTGCTGACCCCGTCGTTCATCGGCCTCTACCTGCGGACCTGCCTGGTCATCGTCCTGGGTGCGTGGGCCTACACGGCCGTGTTCGTCTGCCTGGGAACGGCCTTGCGCCGGCCGCTGCTGGCGGCCATGCTCTACGGGTTCGTCTGGGAGTCCATCGGCGGCAACACCCCGTTGCGCCTGCAGGAACTGACCGTCGCCTTCCACCTGCGCAACCTGATCCGCAACCCCGCCCCGGAGGCGGGCGGGATTCCCAACCTGCTGGAGCGCCTTCGCCAGGCGGTGCTCCACCAGGAGCCGCCGTCGGCATGGCAGTCGTTGTTGACGCTGGCGGCCATCGTCGCGGTCAGCTACCTCGCCGGTTGCTGGCTGCTGCGGCGGAAGGAGCTGTTCCGCTGACCCGTTGACACGGTCCGGTCGCGTCCCTAGCGTGGGTGGTCCCCGCACGGCACACACCGGACAGAACAAGGAGGGACCCGGCACCCCGCCGGGCCCGATCGAGACGTCCCGCTCCGGCCCCGCCGCCGGACCACGGGAGCAACGCGATGGAGGCGAGATGCCACGCAGACGCTTGATCCTTCTGTTGCTGGCGGCGCTGCTGCTGCCGGCCGCGGTCACGACGGCCGCCGAGGGCTACCGCGACCTGGAGAACCAGGTCCGGGAGTTCACCCTGGACAACGGGATCCATTTCATGGTGCTCGAGCGCCACGACGTGCCGGTCTTCTCGTTCCGGACCTACGTCAACGTCGGCAGCGTCAACGAGGTGACCGGCATCACGGGGATCGCCCACATCCTCGAGCACATGGCCTTCAAGGGAACGCCGGAGATCGGCACCACCGACTACAAGGCGGAGCGGAAGGCCATGGCCGCCGTCGACGAGGCGTTCCTGGCCCTCAAGGCGGAGCGGAGCAAGGGGGCGCGGGCCGACTCGACCCGCCTGGCCGAGCTGGAGCAGGCCTTCGCGGACGCCAGGGAGAAGGCCCGCCAGTACGTGGTCAGCAACGAGTTCGGCCAGATCGTCGAGAACAACGGCGGCAACGGCATGAACGCCAGCACCGCCTGCGATGCCACCAACTACTTCTACAACCTGCCTTCCAACCGGCTGGAGCTGTGGGCCTACCTGGAAGGGTCGCGGATGTCCCACCCCGTCCTGCGCGAGTTCTACACGGAGAAGGACGGACCGGTGACCGAGGAACGGCGGATGCGGACCGACAACAACCCCATCGGCCGGCTCATCGAGCAGTTCCAGAACCTGGCCTTCAGCGCCCACCCCTACCACCACTCCACGATCGGCTACATGTCCGACATCCAGACGGTCACCCGCCAGGACTGCCTGGACTTCTACCGGAAGTGGTACGTGGGCAACAACATGTCCATCGCGGTCGTCGGCGACGTCGACTTCGAGACGGTCAAGAAGCTGGCCCGGAAGTACTTCTCCGACATCCCCGGACCGGTCCGCCTCGATCCCATCGAGACGGTCGAGCCCGAGCAGCTGGGCGAGAAGCGGATGGTCATCGAGGACGAGTCCCAGCCCGTCTACGTCTGCGGCTTCCACAAGGGCGGGGCCCTGGATCCCGACGACGCCGTCTACGACGCCCTGGCCGACATCCTGGGGCAGGGCCGGACCAGCCGGCTCTACAAGGCGCTGGTCAAGGAGCAGAAGCTCTGCGCCTTCGTCGGGACGTTCAGCGGCTATCCCGGGACCAAGTACCCGAACCTGATGATGATGTTCGCGGTCCCCAACAGGGACGTCGCCATCGCCGACGTCGAGCAGGCCCTCTTCGCGGAGATCGAGCGGATCAAGACCGACGGCGTCACCCAGGAGGAGCTGGACGCCGTCAAGCGGCGGGCCCGCGTCAACTTCATCCGGTCGCTCGAGGGCAACCAGGGACTGGCCGGCCAGCTCGGCTACTACCAGGCCATCTACGGCGACTGGCACGAGATGTTCCGACAGCTCGACAAGATCGACGCCGTCACGGTGGACGACGTCCAGCGCGTGGCCAACGAGATCTTCACCGCGCAGAACCGGACCGTCGCCTACATCGAGCACAAGAGCGAATCCTGATCGGGGCAACCCGTGCAGCGGAAAGGAACCGTCATGGACAAGAGAATGCGCAAGGTCGTCCTGCTGCTGACGGCGGCCCTCTGCGTCGCCGCGCTGGCCTCGCCGGCGGCGGCCGGTCGCAAGAAGCCCTGGGAGAAGTTCAAGTACCCGCCGCTGGGGGAGATCCAGGAACCCGCGTACGTCCGGGTGGAGCTGCCCGACGGCATGGTCCTCTACCTGGCCGAGGACCACGAGCTGCCGCTGGTGGAGATGTCGGCCACGATCAGGGTGGGCAAGATCTACGAGCCCGCCGACAAGGTCGGCCTGGCCGCCCTGACCGGCGAGGTGATGCGGACCGGCGGTACCGCCAGGTGGGGCGGTGACGAGATCGACGAGATGGTCGAGTCGATGGGGATGATCATCGAGACGAGCATCGGCGACGCCACCGGTCGCGCCTACGTCTCCTCCCTGGCCGAGGACGTCGACCAGGCCCTGGCCGTCCTGGCCGACGTGCTGATGCATCCCCGCTTCGACCAGGAGAAGCTGGACCTGGCCAAGACCCAGCACAAGACGGCCATCGCCCGGCGCAACGACGAGCCCATGCAGATCGCGCGCCGGGAGTTCCGCCGCCTGATGTACGGTCCGGACACCCCCCTGGGCCGGATCGAGGAATACGACACGATCAACAGCATCACGCGCGACGACCTGGTCGCCTTCCACGACCGCTACTTCCATCCCGACCGGATGTACCTGGTCGTCATCGGCGACTTCGACAGCGCGGCGATGCAGCGGAAGATCGAGGACGCCTTCGCCGGCTGGGAGAAGGCCACCGAGCCGCTGCCGCCCGATCCCGAGGTCCCCGCGCTGCCGCGGACGGTCAACGTCGCGCCCAAGGAGGGCCTGACCCAGTCCACGATCATCATCGGCGAGAAGGGGATCCGCAACGACAGCCCCTATTATGCCGCCCTGCAGGTGGCCAACAGGATCCTGGGTGGCGGTTTCTCGTCGCGGCTGTTCAACGAGGTGCGCAGCAAGCGCGGCCTGGCCTACTCCACCGGCAGCCGGCCCGGCACCGGGTGGCGTTTCCCCGGCCTCTTCATGGCCTTCGTCGGCACCAAGAGCGAGACGACGGAGCAGGCCATCGACGTCGTCCTGGAGCAGATCCAGCGGATGGTCAGCGAGCCGGTCACCCGGGAGGAGCTGGCCCGGGCCAAGGACGGGATCCTCAACAGCGACGTCTTCAACTACGACACCAAGCGGGAGATCCTCGATCGCAAGGTCCTGTTCGAGATGTACGGCTATCCGCCGGACTTCCTCAAGCGGTACCGCAAGGCCGTCCAGGAGATGACGGCCGAGCAGGTCCTGGAGGCCTGCCGGGCGGTCTGGCACCCGGACCGGATGTCGATCCTGGTGGTCGGCGACCCGGCCGGCTTCGACGGCGACCTGAGCAAGTTCGGGACGGTCAACACGATCGACATCACGATCCCCGAGCCGCGGTTGACCCTGGACGTCCCGCCGGCCTCCGAGGAGTCCCTGGCCGCCGGCCAGCGGCTGCTGGACCGGGCGGCGCAGGCCGTCGGCGGCAAGGCCCTGGCCGGCCTGAAGGGCTTCAGCCGCAGCATGAAGCTCGACCTGACCCTGCAGGGGATGCCGATGACCTTCACGGTCGAGACGATGATCCGCCTGCCGGACCACATGAAACAGATCCAGAAGACGCCGTTCGGCGAGATGTCCCAGGTCCTGGCCGGCGACAAGGCCTGGGCCAACACCCCGATGGGTCGCAAGGAGATCACCGGCGACGACCTGCAGGGGATGCGCGACTCGATGGCCCAGGAGCTGCTGCTGCTGCTGAAGGACCACGGCGGGCTGACCTGCCAGGCCCTCGATCCGGTCGAGATGGACGGCAAGACCTACGACCGGGTCTACATCACCGGTCTGGGGGACGACTACATCCTGCTGTACCTGGACCCGGAGACCGGTCTGCCGGCCTTGGAGCAGACCAAGGGCCAGAATCCGATGAGCGGGGAACCGGTCGTGCAGAAGACCCGCTACGAGGATTGGCGGGCCTTCGACGGCCTGAAGGTCCCGGCCAGCATCACGATCCTGCACGACGACGAGCAGTTCGCCACGGCGACCCTCGAGTCGTTCAGCCTCAATCCGAGGCTGGCGGACGACACGTTCGCCGAGTGACCGTTCCGCCGCCAGGCGACGGGAGGGACCCCACCGGTCGGTGGGGTCCCTCTGCATCGCCATCGTTCCACGGGGTTCCGCCGGAGGAGGTAGAGGCCGCCGCCGGGGTCGCCGGTGTCATCAGGTAGCGCTGATCCCTGCTCGACGCCGAAACCGTCACCGCAGGCGGCAGCCTCACCCCTGGATGATAGCACGAAACATGACATGAAATCAACACTGAATCGCATAGATAGTCATCTGTGCGTATTATCTGTATATTTGGTTGTGCCCCTGAAAATGTGTCTCCTCCGTTCGCGATCCACGGGGTAGGTTCAGGCGGGCCGGGACTGCAACCAGGAACCCGAGTGTTGCGTAGGCATTGAAGAGGCGTGACGGTGTCCCGTCCCTGCCGGGAGGTGATCGAGGATGGTGGAGATGATCGTCGGTCTGTTGACCCTGATGGTACTGCTGTCGGTGGGCCTGCTGCTGCTGAAGGTCGTGTTCGCCCTGGCGGTGCTGCCCTTCAAGCTCCTCTTCTTCCTGACCAAGGGGCTGCTGCTGCTGGTCGTGGGGATCCCCCTGCTGATCCTGGGCGGGATCGTCCTGACCGCGTCGTTGCCGCTGGTCCTGCTGCTGGTGGCCCTACCGCTCTGCCTGCTGGGCGCGTTCGTCCTGGCCCTGGTCCATTGAACCGGTCGCCAGCCTGATCCAGGGAGCCTCCGCCAGGCCCGGCGCCGCCCGCCGCAGCCAGGCCGGCGGCCCGTCGGGCCCCGGCCACCAGACACCATCCCGGTCCGAGAACCACAGGACGGCCGCCGTGTCGCTCAGCAGCGGACCCGGCGGCGCAGCGGCCGCCCTGCGCACGGCCGCGGGAACCAGGGGCGCCAGCCGCGCCGCCTCGCCCCTGGCCCGCGCCCAGCCCGGCAACCGTGTCGGGACGCCGCCGGTCAGTACCAGCCCCAGCCCGATGACGGTCGCCGGGACGATCCACCGCCGCCCTGTCACCCAGGAGTCGACGGCAACGGTGACACCGCCCCAGAACTCCAGAAGGAGGACCGGCAGCAGGGCGGCCAGGTAGCGCAGGGTGTGGGAGAAGGGACTGTAGAGGCCGATCAGCAGCAGGACCGATCCCAGCGACAGCAGCGCGCGACGCCGACCCGGCGCGCCGGGCCACAGCGCCACCAGCAGCAGCCAGAGCCAGGCCGCCGCCCGCAGCCACCGGGCCAGACGCCCCAGGTAGTACCGCGCACCGGCCGCCGTCTTGGCCAGGACGATCCGCGGTCGGTGCCGCAGCGTCGCGGCCAGGGACTCGCCGCGGGGGGCGCAGTAGATGGAGTAGCCCGGGGCGGCGGGGGTCTCCTTCAGGTGCTCCGTCCAGGCCTGGAGCACGAACCAGGGCCGGCCTGTCACCCGGAGGTTGCGTGCGCTCCACGGCAGCAGGACGAGCAGGCAGAGCGCCACCGCCCACCACCGTCGCCGCGCGTCGCGCCAGGCGCCGCCCACGCCCAGCCAGAGCGGCGGCAGCCAGGCCAGCTCCGAGCGCAGCAGGCTGATCCCGCCCCAGAGCAGCCCGTCGACGATCCCCCGTCTCCGGGGACCGTCCCCGGTCGTGACGATCCGGCGGGGGCGCGGCGCCGGGAAGGCACGACTCCACAGCAGCAGGAGCAACCACGCGACGACGACCTCCACCTGGCACCAGGCCACTCCCATGGCCAGCAGGGGGGAGAGGACCAGGCCGAGCGACCACGGGACGGCGGCCAGGCCCTGGCCGCGCCGCCGCAGGATCGCCGTCCCGGTCGCTGCCAGCAGCCCCAGCCAGAGCAGCCACCAGCGGCGGGCCCAGCCGACGGCCGCGGCGGGATCGTCGCCGGCCAGCGCGACCGCCGGTGCCACCGTCAGGGGAACGCCCGGGGGGCGCTCGATCAGCGGCTGGGGGACGGTGGCCGCGAAGGGAAAGGAGAGGGAGACGGGGTAGACGACCCCGTTGCGGAAGCCGTCGCCGCGGAGCAGGTGCCTGGCGACCGAAAGGGAGGTGTAGAGGTCGGCGTCGGGGCCCAGGGGCGGCGTGTCGTGTCGCACCGACCAGAGCGCCGGGACCAGCAGCAGGGCCAGGACGACGGGCAGCAGCAGCGTCGTCCCCGGGCCCCTGCTCATGGCGAGACGATCTCCCTGCTGCCGGGCTTGACCAGGGGCAGTCCCTGGCGGCAGAGGGGACAGTCGGCGGGTTCCCAGCTGACGGCGTCGACACGCAGCAGGCCGGTCAGGGGGGCGGGCAGGGTCACGTCCGGTGCCGTGCGGTCGACCAGGCAGGCCACGCCCACGACCTCGGCCCCGCCGGCGGCGACGATGCCGGCGACCTCGGCGGTGCTCGTGCCGCGGGTGACGACGTCCTCGACGATCAGGACCCTCTCGCCCGGCTCCAGGGAGAAGCCGCGACGCAGGGCCATCTCCCCGCCGACGCGTTCGGTGAACAGGAAGCGCCTCCCGACGGCCCGGGCGACCTCGTGTCCGATCAGGATGGCCCCCAGGGCGGGGGAGACGACGGCGTCGATCTCCTGGACCGCGATCCGCTCCGCCAGCAGACGCCCCAGTTCGCGCGCCAGCTCCGGGAACTGGAGGACGCGGGCGCACTGGAAGTAGGTGTCGCTGTGGCGACCGCTGCTGAGCAGGAAGTGGCCCTCCTGCAGCGCTTCCAGCTCGCGGAACAGGGCGAGCAACTCATCTCGGCTCATGCCGGCAGCTCCTTGCTGAGCGCCGCGATGGCGGCGCCGGGGTCGGGTGCCCGGGTGATCGGCCGGCCGACGACCAGGAAGTCGGCGCCGGCGGCCATGGCGGCGGCCGGTGTGGCGATCCGCCGCTGGTCCTCGGCGGCGGCGCCGCGGGGACGGACACCGGGGGTGACGGACAGGAAGTCGCCGCCCAGCTCCCTGCGCAGGGAGGCGATCTCGGCGGGGGAACAGACGATCCCGTCGCAGCCGGCGGCCAGGGCGTCGGCGGCCAGGGCGGCGACGGCGGCCGCCGTGTCCCGGTGGCCGGGGCAGATCCGCCCCCAGGCCGCGTCGTCCAGGCTCGTCAGGACGGTCACCGCCAGCAGGGCGGGAGGCCGTGGCACGGCGCCGGCGGCCTCGACGGCGGCGGCGAGCATCGCCTCTCCGCCGGCGGCGTGGAGGGTCAGCATGACCACTCCCGGCAGGCGGGCGGCCGCCCGGACGGCGCCGGCGACGGTGTTGGGGATGTCGTGCAGCTTCAGGTCCAGGAAGACGGACTTGCCGGCGGCGGCCAGCCGCTCGACGACCGCCGGGCCGGCGGCGGTGAACAGCTCCAGGCCGACCTTGACCACGGCGCCAGCGTCGCCGAGACGCTCCGCCAGTTCCACGGCCTGCCTCGCGTCGGGGACGTCGAGAGCCGTGATGAGACGCTGCCGGATGGGCAGCGACCTGAGTGCCTGGATCGTGGCCGTGCGGACCATCGTCACCTGCCTCTCCGCCTGCGTGGGGGGGCGATTTGCCTTGTCCGGGCCGTCGCCTTAGTCTATACCCTCTTACCAGTCCGGTGAGCTGCTGACAACGACGATTCGTCGGGACATCCGGGAAAGGAACCACCCGTGCTGGACCGCAAGTTCTTGCGCGAGAACCGAAATCTCGTCGAACAGGCCGTGGCGCGCAAGCGAGAGTCGGTGGACATCGCCGCCTACTACGAGAAGGACGCCCGGCGCCGGGCCCTGCTGCAGGAGGTGGAGTCCCTCCAGGCCGAGGCCAACCGCGCCAACAAGGAGATCGCCGCCCTGCGCAGGGCGGGCGAGGACGTCTCCGGGGCCATCGCCCGGATGAAGGAGACGTCGGCCCGCATCAAGGAGCTGCGCGCCGAGGCCGCCGCCATCGACGCCGAGGTCCAGGAGCTCTACCTGCGGATTCCCAACATCCCCCACGCCAGCGTCCCCGACGGCGGCGAGGAGGACGCCGTCGAGGTCCGCCGCTGGGGGGAGCCGCGCCCGGCCGCCGCGGAGGTCCTGCCCCACTGGGAGATCGGCGTGCGCCTGGGCGTGATGGACCTGGAGGCGGCCAGCCGGATGAGCGGCTCCGGCTTCACCCTCCTGCTGGGCCAGGGGGCCAGGCTGGAGCGGGCCCTGATCAACTTCATGATCGACATCCACCTGGAGCAGGGCTACGTGGAGGTCAACGTTCCCTACCTGGTGGGCGACGCGGCCATGACCGGTACGGGCCAGCTGCCCAAGATGGCCGACGACATGTACCGCTGCGAGCGGGACGAGCTGTGGCTGGTCCCCACGGCCGAGGTGCCGGTGACGAACATCCACCGCGAGACGACCATCCCGGGCGAGCGGCTGCCGGTCAAGTACGTGGCCTTCTCTCCCTGCTTCCGGCGCGAGGCGGGCGCCGCGGGCAAGGACACCCGCGGCCTGCTCCGCGTCCACCAGTTCCACAAGGTGGAGATGGTCCAGCTGGTCCATCCCGACACCTCCTACGACGTCCTGGAGCAGCTGACCGACGATGCCGAGGAGGTCCTGCGGCGCCTGGAACTGCCGTACCGCGTGGTCATGCTGGCGGCGGGCGACCTGAGCTTCGCCGCGGCCAAGTGCTACGACCTGGAGGTCTGGGCGCCGGGGGTGGGCAAGTGGCTGGAGGTCTCCAGCTGCAGCAACTTCGAGTCGTTCCAGGCCCGCCGTGCCGGGATCCGCTTCAAGGGACCCGACGGTTCCGGCTACGTGCACACCCTCAACGGCTCGGGTCTGGCCCTGCCGCGGCTGCTGGTGGCCATCATGGAGCACTACCAGACCGCCGACGGCCGGATCACCGTTCCCGATGCCTTGCGCCCGTATCTCGGCGGGCTCGAGGTCATCGGCTAGGGGGCGCGATGGGAGGGCGCTGGGGCCTGCTGCCCGGCGGCAAGCGCCGCTGGTTCACCCTGTACGTCCTGGCCGGCAGCCTGGTCATCTTCCTGCTCGTCTCGGCCGCCGCCTTCCGCATCGCGAACCGTGTGGAACGCCAGGCCCGGGTCTCCACCTGGCTGCTCTCCCACTTCGCCAGCCTTCACCTCGCCTCCGGTGACGTGGGCGAGGGACTGAGGCAGGTCCTGGAGACCTCCCGGCGCCTGGACGTCCCGTTCATCGTCACCGACAACCAGGGACGTCCCCTGCTGTGGAACGGGCCGGTCATCGGGATCCCCATGCCCGACGACCCGGAGGTCCTGCGGCGGGTCGATCCGCGGGGGAGGGACAATCCCCCCGAGATCGAGCGCATCCTGGAACTGGTGCGCCGCTACGACGCCCAGCACGAACCGTTCGCCATCACCGACCCGACGACCGGGCGCCGCCTGATGACCCTCCACTACGGCCCCTCGTCCCTGGGCCGGGAGATCCGGTGGCTGCCCTACGGCGAGCTGCTGCTGCTGGCGGTCTTCTTCCTGCTGATCGTCTGGGCCCTGCGGGTCAAGTGGGAGGGGGACGAGCAGCGCCTCTTCGCGGGGATGGCCAAGGAGACGGCGCACCAGCTGGGGACGCCGATCACCTCGATCATGGGCTGGCTGGCCCTGCTGAAGGACCGGGCCGGCCCCGACGACCAGGTCCTGCCGGAGCTGGAGCAGGACGTGGCGCGGCTGGCCAAGGTCTCGGCGCGGTTCAGCCAGATCGGCTCGCGTCCCCAGCTGGAAGACACCGACCTGGCCGGTGTCGTGGAGGCGACCGTGGCCTACTTCCGGCGCCGGCTGCCCCACCTGGAGGCGACGGTGGCCCTGCGGGTGGAGGGGCGGCCCACCCATCGCTGCCGGTTCAACAGGGACCTGCTCGAGTGGGTCCTGGAGAACCTCATCAAGAACGGGATCGACGCCCTGAAGGGCAGGGCCGGCGCCATCACCGTCGCGCTGGGGGACGGACCCGACGGCAGCGTCCGCATCCGGGTCAGCGACACCGGCGGCGGCATCGCTCCCGAGCACCGGAACCGGATCTTCGAGCCCGGGTATACGACCAAGTCCCGCGGCTGGGGGATGGGCCTGGCGCTGGTGCGCCGGATCGTCGTCCAGTACCACGGGGGGCGCATCGCAGTGGAACGGACAGGCCCCGACGGGACGACCTTCCTGATCACCCTCCCCGGAGAGGAGACGCCCAGTGGCCTTCAGGATCCTGTGGGTCGATGACCAGATCGAGGAGCTGCGCTCCCACATCGTCTTCCTGACCGAGAAGGGCTACGTCGTCGACGGCGCCACCAACGGCCAGGACGCCGTGACGATGCTCCGGCGCACCCCCTACGACGCCATCCTGCTGGACGAGATGATGCCGGGGATGGACGGGCTGGAGACCCTCGCCGCGCTGAAGCGGGTCCGCGAGAACGTCCCGGTCGTCATGATCACCAAGAGCGAGGAGGAGGACCTGCTGGACCGGGCCATCGGCCGCCGCATCGACGACTACCTGGTCAAGCCGGTCTCGCCGCTGCAGGTCATGTCGGCCCTGAAGCGGCTGCTGGAGGGGCGCCGCATCCGGGGCGAACAGGTCAACCGGGAGTACCTGCGGCACTTCGCCGAGATCACCCGGCGGCTGGGCGAGGCGGACTCGCCGGCCGACTGGGAGGCCCTCTACGAGCAGATGGTCACCTGGGAACTGGATCTCTATGCCTACGGGGACCGCACCCTGCTGGAGACCCACCAGGAACAGATGGCCGAGTGCAACCGCGTCTTCGCCCGCTTCGTGCGGGAGCACTACGGCGACTGGACGGCCGGCGGCGGCGACGCCCCGCTGCTGAGCCCCGATCTCTTCCGCCGCTGGATCCTGCCCGAGCTGGAGAACGCGCCCCAGGTCGTCTGGATCGTCATCGACTGCATGCGCCTGGACCAGTGGCGCCACGTCGAGGACCTGCTCGAGCCCTACTACTACCTGGAGCGGCGGCTCTACTGGTCGCTGCTGCCGACGGCCACGCCGTTCGCCCGCAACGCCCTGTTCGCCGGCCTGTGGCCCCGCGAGATCGCCGTGCGCTACCCCGACTGGTGGCGCGGCTCCAGCCGCCAGCAGCACTCCAAGAACGCCCACGAGGCCGAGCTGCTGGGGGAGCAGCTGCGGCGCCTGGGCAGCGATGCCGCCGACAGCTACAAGTACTACAAGGTGTACGACGTCCGGGACACCGACGACCTGCGGCGGCATGTGGGATCGCTGGGAGGGGTCCGGCTGGTGGCGGCGGTCTACAACTTCCTGGACATCATGGCCCACGGTCGTTCCCAGTCGACGATCCTCAAGGAGCTGGCCCCCGACGTGGCCGCCTTCCGCTCCCTGATGCGCAGCTGGTTCGAGCACTCGACCCTGCTGGAGGTCCTGCGGCAGCTGGCCCGGCGCGATGCGACGGTCATCGTGACCACGGACCACGGTTCGACCCACTGTCACCGCGCCACGACCGTCCGCGGCAACCGGGAGACGAGCACGAACGTCCGCTACAAGTACGGCGACAACCTGGGGGTCGACGACGGCGACGTCTTCCTGCTGGGCGATCCGCAGCGGTACGGCCTGCCGCGCCAGTCCCCCATCGAGAACTACGCCGTCGCCACGCAGGACTTCTACATGGTCTACCCGACCAACTTCCACGAGTACGAACGGCTCTACCGGGACAGTTTCCAGCACGGGGGGATCAGCCTGGAGGAGATGATCGTCCCGCTGGTCGTCCTGCGACCCCGCTAGGAGGACGGATGACACGGTCGATGCCGCTGGCGGAGGGGTTCCCTCTCGTGCGACGCTGTGCCGGACCGGCGGAGACCCTGGCCCTGGGACGCGCGCTGGCCGAGCGCCTGCAGGGAGGGGAGACGATCCTGCTCTGGGGCGAGCTGGGGGCGGGCAAGACCCTGCTGGTGCGGGGGATCGCCGAGGGGCTGGGCTGCGACGAGCGGGTCACCTCGCCCACCTTCAACCTGGCCCACCGCTACCACGGGCGGCTCGTCGTCCACCACCTGGACCTCTACCGGCTGGGTCCCCGGGACGACTTGCACGACATCGGGATCGATGCCGTCCTGGACGAGACGGCGGCGGGCGGTGCGGTCCTGCTGGTGGAGTGGCCCACGCCCCTGGTCCCGTGGCTGCGCGAGCCGCTGGAAATGCTGCTGCAGATCGACGAGGATCCCGACAGTCGTCTCTGCTGCCTGCGGGGCGGGGGCGCCGCCTTGACGCGACTGGCCGACCTGTTCGCACCCCGGGAGGATTCATGCTGACCCTGGCCCTGGACACCGCGACGACGTGGGGGCGTTTCGCCCTGGCCGAGGAGGGTGAGCTGCTCTCCTACCGCCCCTACAACGTGACCGGCAGCTACGCCGACGCCCTGCTGGAGCAGGTGGACCGGCTGCTGGCCGAGGGGGAGAGGGAGCGCGGGCGGATCGCGGCGGTCGCGGTCTGCCGGGGACCGGGCAGTTTCACCGGAGTGCGCATCGGCGTGGCCACCGCCAAGGCCCTGGCCCATGCCCTGGGCGCCTCCCTCCACGCCGTCACCACCCTGGAGGCGATGGCTGCCGACGTGCTGGCCGAGCGCCTGACGGCGGAGTTGGCCGTTCCCGTCCTGGACGCCCGGCGCGGCGAGTTGTTCTGGGGAGTCTACCGGCGCCGCGACGGCTGGGTGGAGCCGGTCGTGCCGCCGCGGGTCCAGGCGCCGGATCCGGCCTGGTCGGCGCTGCTGGAGGCCGTTCCGCGACCGGACGAGGCCGCCCTCTGTGGCGACGGCGTGCGACTGCTGGTGGGTGAGGGTGCGGAACTCCGCCCCGAGCTGGCCGGCCGGGGCCGTCCCGTGCTGCGGCAGTGGAGCGCCGCCCACCCCGCCACGGCCCGCGCCCTGGCTGTCGCGGTCTCCGCCGGCCGGTTGACGGAGGCGGAGATCCACCCCTTCCAGCTGACCCCCCTCTACCTGCGCGTCTCCGACGCGGAGCGGCACCGGGGACTGGACCTCACCCCCGCCGCGCCCCCGAAGCCGGGCGACCGCGGCGGACCGCGGGGGGCGGAGGATGACTGAGCTGCCGGCAATCCGCGTCCGTCCCGGCACGGTGGCCGACCTCGACCAGGTCGTCCGCATCGAGCGGGAGGCCTTCTCCGACCCGTGGCCCGCCGACTCCCTGCGGCGCGAGCTGGCCGCGGACCGGTTGCGTCGCCCCCTGGTGGCCGAGGCGGACGGCAAGGTCGTCGGCTACCTGATGGCCTGGCGGGTGGCCGACGAGTGGCACATCATCAACGTGGCCGTCGACGGCCGCTGGCGCCGTCGGGGCGTGGGGGCCCGGCTGCTGGCAGTCTCCCTGGACGAGGCGCGCGCGACCGGCTGCTCGCTGGTGACCCTCGAGGTGCGGGTCGGTAACGCGGCGGCCAGGGCCTTCTACCGGCGGTTCGGCTTCCGGGAGGTGGGCCTGCGCCGGGGCTACTACCACGACACGGGGGAGGACGCCGTCCTGATGTCCCGGTCGCTCGCCCCCGTCGGGACCGACCCCGGCCGCGGGGATTGAAAAACCGTTCCCGTGGTTGTCGCCGGGACCGCGACAGGCTACCGTAGGCACTGGATCGACGACCAGACACGGCAACGCGGGAGGATGGCATGTCCTGGTTGACGCAGGCCAAGAAGGGCATCCGCGCCCTGACCAGCCAGAAGAAGGACATCCCCGACAATCTCTGGACCAAGTGTCCCTCCTGCGGGGACGTCCTCTACCACAGGGAGCTGGCCCGCAACCTCTGGGTGTGCGCCAACTGCGGCCATCATCTGCGCATCTCCGCCGATCGCTACCTGGAGCTGCTGGCCGATCCCGGCACCTGGCACGAGACCCACACCGGGATCGTGTCGGAGGATCCCCTGGGCTTCAAGGACAGCAAGCGCTACGTCGACCGCCTGAAGGAGAGCCGCAAGAAGACCGGGCGCGAGGACGCCATCCTGACCGGCCGCTGCGAGATCGACCATGTGCCGACCTGCCTCGGGATCATGGACTTCTCCTTCATGGGCGGCAGCATGGGATCGGTCGTGGGAGAGAAGATCGCCCGCCTGCTGGGCGACGCGCTGAAGCACCGCGAGGCGGCCGTCATCGTCTCCTGCTCCGGCGGCGCCCGGATGCAGGAGTCCCTCCTGTCGCTGATGCAGATGGCCAAGACCAGCGCCATGCTGGCCCGGCTGCGGGCGGAGGGGATCCCCTACGTCTCGGTCCTGACCCATCCGACGACCGGCGGCGTGACGGCCAGCTACGCCATGCTCGGCGACGTCATCCTGGCCGAGCCGGGGGCGTTGATCGGTTTCGCCGGCCCGCGCGTCATCCAGCAGACGATCAACAGCGACCTGCCCGAGGGTTTCCAGTCGAGCGAGTTCCTGCTGGAGCACGGGATGCTCGACGCCATCGTCCCGCGCGGCAAGCTGAAGGAGACTCTGGCCGGGGTCCTGCACTGGTTCGTCGACGGGCGCGATGTCTCGGTGCGGCAACCGTTCCGCGGTTGATCCATGACGACGTCCGACTCGCCAAGGAAACGCATCGCGGTCGAGCCGGGGGTCTCCCTGACGGCTCCGCCCCCCTTCGCCCCGGACCACCCGGACCTGGCCTGGCTCTTCTCCCTCAACCGGCACGGCTTCCGGCCGGGGTTGCGCCGCATCCGGGGCCTGCTGGCGGACCTGGGGCACCCGGAGCGGTCGTTCCGGTCGCTCGTCGTGGCCGGGACCAACGGCAAGGGGAGCACGACCCGGCTGCTGGCCGGCCTCTGCCGGGCGGCCGGCTACCGGACGGCCACCTACACCAGCCCCCACTTGCTGCGCGTGACCGAGCGGCTGGAGATCGACGGCCGGCCCGTGGACCGTGAGCTCTTCCTCGCGGCGGCGGCGCGGGTGCGGCCGCTGGTGGAGCGGCACGCGGCGAGCTGGTTCGAGACGCTGACGGCCATCGCGGCGCTGGTCTGCCGGGAGCAGGGGTGCGAGGTCCTCTGCTGCGAGGTGGGACTGGGCGGCCGCCTCGACGCCACCCGCGCCCTGCCCGCGTCGGCCGTCCTGCTGACCGGTGTCGCCCTGGACCACCAGCGGATCCTGGGGGAGACGCGCGAGCGGATCGCCGCCGAGAAGCTGGGCCTGCTGGCACCGGGTGTGCCGCTGCTGAGCGGCGTCGACGCGGAGCTGCGGCCCCAGGTCTTCCAGGCGGCCGTCGCCGTCGGGGCGCCGTGCCTCTTCGTGGACGAGGTCTGCCGCCTCGAGGGGGACGACACCGGCTGGCGCCTGGCGACGCGGCGGCGGTCCTATGAGGACCTGCCGCCGTTGTCGCCGCCGGTCATGCGGCGCAACGCCGCCCTGGCCCTGCTGGCGCTGGAGGAGCTGGCGGCGCGCGACCCGTGGTGGCGACTGCCCGACGACCCGGCCGCCGCCCTGGCCGGCGTGTTCCTGCCGGGCCGGTTCCAGTGGCTGCTCGAGGGGCCGGACGTCCTGTTCGACACGGCCCACAACGACGAGGCGCTGACGATCGCCCTGGACGCCTTCCTGGCCCGCCCGTGCGCCGGCAGGCGGCTGGTCCTGTTCGGGGGGATGGCCGACAAGACCCCCGGGCCGGGCGTGGGGGAACGCCTCGGTCGTTGCGACCGGGTCCACGCCGCCCCCCCCTCCTTGCCCCGGGCCCGGAACCCGCGGCAGCTGGAGGCGTTGTTGAGGGACCGGTGGCGGCTCCCGTCCACCCTGGTATCGATCCACGCCACGGTGGCCGGGGCCCTGGCGGCCGTGGCCGCCGAGGCGCACCCGCGGGACGCCGTCCTGGTCTGCGGCTCCTGTTTCCTGGTGGCCGAGGCGCTGCACCGGCTCGGCTACGAAGACCTGGAGGCGACCCGCGAGCGGCGTTCCGCCGCAGCGGTCCTTGCCCGGATCACCGACGGATGATCCGGGTCGATCCCCTGGCCGGGGAAGGAGGGCGACGGACGTGATCCTGGGCGCCGACATCGGCGGCACCGCCGTCAAGTTCGTCCTGTCGGACCGCGACGGGAACGTCGCCCTGCGCGACCAGGTCCCCACCGATCCCCAGTCCCCCCGGGTCACCCTGGACCACCTGGCGGCGCGGCTGCGCGAGGCGGGACACGATCCCGCCGGCCTGGCGGGCGTCGGCGTGGCCTGCGCCGGGATCGTCTCGCCCCGCAAGGGAAGACTGGGCCGGGCGCCCAACCTGCCCGGCTGGGAGCACAGCTCCCTGGCCGAGCCGTTGCGGGCGGTCTTCGGCGCGCTGCCCGCGGCGTTCGCCAACGACGTCAACGCGGCCCTGGTCGGCGAGGCCCGCCTGGGCGCCGGCCGCGGGGCCCGGGACGTCGTCATGCTGGCCCTGGGCACCGGCGTCGGCGGGGCCGTCATGGTCGCCGGCCGCCTGGTGACCGGGGCGCACGACGGGGCGGGGGAGATCGGTCACATGGTCGTCGACCCGGCGGGGCCGGTCTGCGGGTGCGGCAACCGGGGCTGCCTGGAGGCCTTCGCGGGGGCGCGGGCCCTGCTGGCCGCCGCCCGGAGCCGGGCGGCCGACCCGGGGGCGGGGGAGGCGTTCCGTTCCCTGGTCCGCGCCCGGGGCGAGGCGCTGACGCCCCGCGACCTGGCGGCCGCTGCGGCCGCCGGGGACGCGGATGCCCTGGCCCTCTACCACCTGGCGGGAGACCGGCTCGGGATCGCCGTCGGGAACCTCGTCAACGTCCTCGACCCCGAGCGGGTCATCATCGGCGGGGGCGTGGCCCAGGCCGGGGACCTGATCCTGGAACCCTGCCGGCGGCGCGCCGTCACCGTCGTCCTGGGGGAGCGGAGCCGTCGCACCCCGGTCGTGGGGGCCGAGCTGGGACCGTGGGCCGCCGCCCTGGGCGCCGCCCTGCTGGCCGCCGGCGGGGAGGGGGCGCCGTGACCGGCGGCGCGCGGTCCGGCCGCCGCGCCGTCCTGCTGCTGGTCGTGCTGGCGGTGGCCGCGGGTGCCACCGCCGTCCCGGCCAGGACGGGGCCGCTGGGGCCGGGGGGCGGCCGGACGCGCTACCGGGCGGACCGGCTGGTCGACAGGATCATCGACGGCCGGCCGGTGACGACCCTGCTCGGCAACGTCCGGATCACCCGGGACACCACCTCCATCGCCAGCGACACCGCCCGGTTCTACCGTGACGAGGAGCTGTACGTCTTCCGCGGGCACATCACGATGACCCAGGGCCGGACCGTCCTGACCTGTCGCGACGCCGCCTACTCGTCCCCCCGCGACGAGGCCGATTTCGACGGCGATGTCAGGGTCGTCGACGGCGACGCCATCGCCACGGCCCGGCGCGCGGAGCTGCGCCGGGGCGGGGACCTGCTGCGGCTGATCGGTGATGCCCGCCTGGTCCTGCCCGAATACGTCGTCTGGGCCGACACGATCATCCGCTGGGGCGACGGCAGCCGGGGGGAGGCGTCCGGCCACGTCAAGATCGTCGATCCCGGCGGCGAGAGCGTCGTCACCGGCGACCACGCCGTCTTCGACCGCCGGCGCGACGTGGCGATCGTCGACCGCGCCCCCCGCCTGCTCAGCCGGGAGCAGGGCGGCCAGCCGCTCTACGGCACCTCGCGCGTCATGGCGTTCCACCGCGTGGGCCGGCGGGTCGTCATGGTCGACAGCGTGCGCATCCGCCAGGGGCGCCACACCGCCGCCGCCGACACGGCGGTCATCCACGGGCGCGAGAGGGTCGTCCTGACCGGTGCGCCGTGGCTGGACGACGGCGAGGGCAGCACGATGACGGCCAGGCGGATCGAGTTCCGCTACCGCGACGGGCAGCTGGACCGGGTCCTGCTGCACGGCGAGGCGACGATGCGCGACGACCAGCCGGCGGCCCTGGCGAGCCGTTTCCGCGGCCTGCCGGACACCGACGTGCTGACCGGCGACACCATCAGCATCGACATGGCCGACCAGCGGCCCCGGTACGCCCTGGTCGTCGGCGACGCCCACAGCATCTACGTTCCCGAGGATACCGAGGACGAGGTGGCCTACAACGACGTGGCCGGCGACACGATCGGGATCACCTTCCGGGACCAGCGCGTCCGGCGGGTCGACGTCCGTGGCCACATGAGCGGCAACTACTACTTCGTCCGGCAGGACAGCATCGGCCGGTCGCGGCGGGACAGCGTCCTCGTCCTGCCGGCGCCGGGCGACACGACGGCCGTCGCCGCCGCGGACACGCTCGCGGCCCCGCCGCCGTTCCCCTTCGCCGAGCGCCGCGAGAAGGTGGACTACCAGGGGCACCGCGCCCTGTTCGACCTCGAGGAGAAGCGGATCGTCATCGCGGGCGAGGCGCGCATGGTCTACGGCACCATGGACCTGACGGCGCAGCAGATCCGCCTGGAGCTGCAGTCCCGCGAGCTCTACGCCACGGGGGAGCCGCTGCTGGTGGACGGGACCGAGAGGATCGCCGGCCGGAAGATGGGCTACGACTTCGAGCACCGCAGCGGCGCCGTCAAGCAGGGAGCCACGTCGATGGAGGGCTTCTTCTACGTCGGGGAGGAGATCAAGCGCTTCGCCGACGGCAGCCTGAAGATCCACAGCGGCCGGATGACCTCCTGCGACCTGGCGCAGCCCCACTACCACTTCTGGGCGGACAAGATGATGATCCGCCCCGGCGACAAGGTCGTGGCCCGGCCCATCGTCATGAAGGTCGGCCACGTGCCGGTCTTCGCCCTGCCGTTCTACTTCAAGTCGCTGAAGGCTGGCCGCAAGTCGGGGATCCTGTTCCCGACCTTCAACTTCGGCTGGTCGGAGCGGACCGGCCGCTACATCCGCGACTGGGGCTACTACTGGGCCACCAACGACTACACCGACTTCACCTTCCGCGGCGACTACAACGAGCGCCGGGAACTGACCTGGCAGCTCACCAACGGCTACGTCAAGCGGTACGCCTTCCACGGCAACGTCAGCTACTCGCGACGGACCACCCTGGGCGACGATCCCAAGACGCGGGAGTGGCAGTTCCGCTGGAACCACGAGCAGCAGACCCTGTTCGACTACTACCGCTTCCGGGCGAACATGCAGATGTCCAGCCGCAGCATCTCCCGCAGCGACCTGATCAACGACGTCGGCCGGGACATCATCAGCGGCCAGCAGACCTCGACGGTCTACCTCAGCCGCAGCTGGTCGTCGCTGAGCGCCTCGCTGAACTTCAAGCGGGACGAGTTCGTCAACAGGGAGGACGACGACCCGTCCACGAACAACAAGCTCTTCTCCCAGGGCTTCCCCATCCTGTCGGTCTCGGTCAAGAGCCGCGCCCTGCTGCCGGCACGGCACGGCGGACGCGGCAGTTTCCTGGGGGACCTGCTGCGCAACACCTACCTGCGCCAGAGCTACAGCTTCCGGACCCAGCGCGACGGCTTCGAGACGACCGAGACGGTCACCCACTCCGCGTCGGGCAACGCGTCGCTGGACTTCAAGCCGCCGCGGATCTGGATCTTCAACGTGGGGACCGGTGTCAGCGCCAGCCACAGCTGGACACGGCGCACCGAGTCGGGCGAGACCTTCGCCTGGAGCGACAGCGACTCCACCTACGTCGCCACCCCCGTCGACATGGTGGAGGAGCAGACCCAGACCTCGCTGTCGATCAACAGCAACCTGACGACGACCCTCTACGGCCTCTTCTCGCCGCACATCGGCCGGCTGCGGGGGATCCGTCACACGCTCCGCTTCGGGGTCAGCCACCGCCTCGCGCCGTCGATCCCGGGCAAGCAGCGCCGCAGCGAGAGCTTCGGCCTGAGCCTCAACAACCGGTTCGACGTCAAGTACCTCACCGGCGCCGCCGACGACTCGACGGCGGAGATCCGCAAGCTGGACGGCGTCCTGGACTGGAACCTGACGACCTCCTACAACCCGCAGCGCGCCCCGGACGAGCGGTGGAGCAACATCAGCAGCACGGCGACGATCCGCCCCGGTCGTGGCCGCAACCTGCGCCTGACGGTCAACAACACGATCGATCCCTACCGCTGGCGGGTGCTGAGCACGCGCCTGACCTACGGACTGAACCTCGACGGCCGGATCGACACCGGCGCCGAGGTGGCCGAGCAGCAGCAGCGGCGCAACAGCGCCATCGACCGCCTCGGCCCCGCCGTCGCGGACACGGCGGCAGCCGACACGACCGGCCAGGACGTCTGGTCCGACCTGGAGCAGGACGCCTGGGGCGACGACCGCGATCGCCGGGACCGCGACTACGCCGGCTTCGATCGCCTGGCCGGGTCGGGGGACCGCCGCCGGGGACGGGACGAGACGGAGAACGGCCGCTACATCCCGTGGCGGCTGAGCAGCAACCTCTCCTACAACCGCAACAACATCACCGGTACCACCTCCGCCCGCGCCAGCCTCAACGTCGCGGTGACCCTGACCCGCAACTGGGACCTGACCTGGCGCGGTAGCTACGACTTCGAGCGCGGCGCCCTGATCAACCAGACCTGGACCGTCGAGCGGGATCTCCACTGCTGGCAGCTGCGCTTCACGCGCAGCATCAGTGCCGTCGACTCCCAGTTCGGTTTCATCCTCGCGCTGAAGGCCATTCCCGACATCAAGGTCACGCGGGGCAAGGAGGACCTGGTCGGCGGATTGCGCCGGCTGGGGGGCGGGATCTTCTGACGCGACGGGGGCGCCGGGAAACCCGCTCCAGGAGCGGCCAATCGCGTTTTTTTCCGTTGACAGCCCCCGAGGCAGCGGGTTCACTGCGTCCAGGAGGTGATAGCATGAACAAGACCGAACTGATCCAGGAAGTGGCGAAGAAGACAGGACTGAGCCTCAAGGACGCCCGCGCCGCGGTCAACGCGATCTTCTCGACGGTGCCCCGCGAGGGGATCATCGCCACCGAGGTGGCCAAGGGCCACAAGGTGCAGCTGACCGGGTTCGGCACCTTCGAGCGCCGCAACCGCAAGAGGCGCAAGGCCCGCAACCCGCAGACGGGCGCCGAGATGGTCATCCCGGCGACCAAGTACCCTGCCTTCTCCGCCGGCAAGGCGCTGAAGGATCGCGTGGCCAAGAAGTAGCGCTTCGCCACCGGATCGCCATGGGGGGACGCCGGGTCGCGTCCCCCTTTGTCACCCTTGTCGCCGGGGGCATGGGCGTGCTATCTTGCCCTGCGGGAACCGATCCCATCGCCAGGTTGTAGATTCCGCGCCGGTCGCCGCCGGCGTTCGTCGTTCGCCCGCCGCATTCAACGTGACATCGGGAGAGGGAGTATGCAGCGCTCGACAGTCGTGGTCACCTTCCTCGCCGCTGCCGGCCTGGCCTGCCTGGTCGTCACCGGGACGGTCCGTCGTGCCGACGCCGACGAGAGCTGGAAGCCGGTCACCATCGTCTACGAGGGGGACGTGGGAGGCAAGATCGAACCCTGCGGGTGACACTCCAATCCCCGCGGGGGGGTGGCCCGGCGGGCCGCCTGGCTGGACAACGTCTGGAACGAGGGGAAGCCCGTCCTGATGCTCGACGCCGGCGACATGTTCGGCAAGCGGTCGCGTGTCGAGCGGGAGCAGACGCGCTTCCTCTGCGAGGTGACGTCCGAGTTCGGCGTCGACGCCATCGGGGTCGGCGAGACGGACCTGAACTACGGCGTCGACTTCCTGCACGAGATGATGGAGACCTACCACCTGCCGTTCACGACGGCCAACGTGCGCGACTCGACGACCGGGAAGCTCGTCGCTCCCGAGTACCTGATCGTCGAGCGGGGCGGCATCCGGTTCGGCATCTGCGCCGTGGCCGATCCCGACCAGCCCATCATCACGATGGCGGCCCGCGAGGAGCGGTTCGCCGTGGACGACCCGGTGACCGTCCTGCGGCGGCTCGTGCCGAGGCTGCGCGAGCTGGGGGCGCAGACGATCGTCGTCATCGCGCACCTGGGCGATCGCAAGGCCGAGCAGCTCGTCAAGGAGGTCAAGGGGATCGACATCTGCCTGGTGGGCCACACCCGGCGCGCCTACCGGACCGAGCGGGTCGTCGACCAGACGGCCCTGATCGCCGGCTCCTACGAGGGGCGTTTCATCGGGCGCATGGACGCCATGTTCTCGCCCGACGACGGCAAGCTGATGTCGTTCGAGATCAAGGTCGCCGACCTGGGCAAGGGGATGCCCGAGGACCCGGCCATGAACCAGCGGGTCGAGGAGTTCAAGAAGCACCTCGAGCAGGTGCGCATCGAGGCCCGCGGGCCCTACAAGCCCCACCTGGGCTCCAGGTCCGAGCAGTTCATCACCGAACGCGAGTGCCGCAAGTGCCACTACGAGATCTGGGAGAAGCTGCGCGACACCCCCCACGCCCAGGCGTTCAGCACGCTGGCCCGCAAGGGGCAGGCCGAGAGTCCCGAGTGCCTGGTCTGCCACACGACCGGCTACGTCTACTACGGCGGCTACGACGATCGCCCGCCGGGCAACCGCCTGAAGAACGTCCAGTGCGAGGCGTGCCACGGCTACGGGACGCAGCACAGGCGCGACGGGAAGTGGGCGCGCCAGGCCCGCAAGTCCTGCAAGACCTGTCACGACAAGAAGAACAGTCCCAACTTCGACTATGAGACCTACTGGGCCAAGATCGCGCACTGAGACGCGCATTCCACCGCGAGGGCGCACGGGGGGCCGGGGCATACGCAGCCCGGCCCCCGCGCGCTGCGGGCTCGCCCGGCTGGCCGTGGTGCTGTGCCTGCTGGCACCGGTGACGGCCCCGGCCCTGGACCTGCTGACCTTCTGGCGGATGCCCGAGTGTCCCCTCGATCTGACCGTCGGCGGCTGGGTCGACTACCATACCCTGACCATCGACCAGGGGCGCCGGCAGGAGGACGACGTCCGCGTCCAGGTGGTCGCCGCCGATGCTGCGGGCTGGACCCTGGAGATCGTCCCCCTCGCCGAGACGGAACGGGGGCTGCGGCCGCTGCCCGGCGAGGGCTGGCGGATCCTGCTGGATCGCGCGGTTGCCACGCGTGCCGGCAAGCTCGCCGACCACGTCCGGCGCGTCGAGCAGTGGGAGGGGGGGCGGCGGACCGTCATGGCACCCGAGCAGTGGCGGGACGATCCCCTCGTCCAGTCGTCGCTGCGCCGGGAGTTCGTTCCCGACAGCCGCGAGGAGCAGGGACCGACGACCCGGGTCATCGGCGACGCCGAGCTGCTCTGCCGCCAGTACGCCCTGGTCGGGGCGGACACGACGAGCGTGGTCCTGCCGGGGGGTGTCCTGCTGCAGGTCCAGCGCCGGGAGATCGGCGTCGCGGTCCATCCCGACATCCCGCTGCTGGGGGTGGCCTACGCCGCCGAGCGGGACGAGACCGTCTCCCGTTTCGACCCGCCGCGGCGCCGCAACCCGCCCGCGCTGCGCCGGGTGGAGGTCATGGAACTCGTGGGATTCGGGCGCGATGCGCGACCTCTGCTGGACGACCGTTGATCCGAGGCCCCTCTTCGTGTTATCCTAGGGTATGCTTTCCACCGAGATTCGACACCTCCAGCATCGCGCCGTCACCTATCTGCGCACCCAGGATCGTCCCTGCACCGCTCCCGAGATCGCCCGGGATCTGTTCGGCGCCGCGCGCCAGGACGATCCGGTGGCCCATCTGCTCGTCCGCCGGTTGCTGGAGCCGCTGGCGGAGGTCATCCGCAGTCACGACCGCTGCTGGATCCATCGCGACGCGAGCGGCCTGGCGGTCCCCCTCGAGAGGGCCCGCTTCGTCGTCATCGACCTGGAGAGCACCGGCAGCCTGATCGGTGTCGACAGGATCATCGAGGTGGGCGTGGCCGTCCTGGAAGCGGGAGAGCTGGTCGCCCGTCACAGCTCCCTGGTCCGCTGCGAGCGCCGGCTGCCCAGGC
Source organism: uncultured Fibrobacteraceae bacterium (assembly GCA_964436825.1). Lineage (GTDB taxonomy): Bacteria > Krumholzibacteriota > Krumholzibacteriia > LZORAL124-64-63 > LZORAL124-64-63 > CAYTEO01. The sequence goes on from CAYTEO010000006.1 coordinate 69,376, forward strand.
GCGTGCGCAGCCTGACCGGCATCGATCCCGAGGAGCTGCGCACGGCGCCCCCCTTCGCGACGATCGCCAGGCGCCTGATGGCGGACTGCGACGGCGCCCACGCCTTCGTCGCCCACGACGTGGGGTTCGACTACAGCTTCCTGCGCTGGGAACTGTCGCGCACCGGCCACCGCCTGCGCCCGCTGCCGGGACTCTGCACCCTCGCCCTGGCGCGGCACCTCTGGCCCGAGCGGGAGGGATGGCGCCTGCAGGATCTGGCCAGCAGCCACGACATCGAGCTGGCGCGGCCGCACCGGGCCGGTGACGACGCCACCGCCACGGCCCTGGTCCTGCGGGAGGAGCTTGCGGCAGCGGCGGAGCTGGGAGCCGTCACCCTCGGCGACCTGTACACCCTGCCCGCCCCGGCCGCGGCGTCGGGTGCATCCCTGCGGCGCATCAGCGCCACCGGCTGAGAACGCCGGTCGTATCCCCGGGAACGTGCGCCTCCAGGCCGCGTTCGCTTGACGAACGGCGCTTTCTCCGCTAGTATCGCCCGCAACATTCCACCCCGCTGTCATGTTCGACGGTTCCGGGACCGGGACCGGACTTCGATCAAGGAGGATGTCATGCAGCGCGGCAAGTACGATTCCGAGATCCTCGTTCGCGACAAGCCCTACGTGAAGTACGACCGTCTGCTGGCCAAGGCCGAGGCCGAGGGTCGCATCAACGGCGAGTATCGCTGCCTCACCTGCGGGATGCGCTACCTCCACAAGGAGGACGCGGAGAACTGCTGCAAGATCGCACCCTAGGCGCGGCGCCGGTGGCCGGCGCCGGGAAGTGGCCCATGAAGATCCGCCAGTACTGTTCCGTCTGCAAGGCCGAGTACGACATGGAGGTCGTTCCTTCCGGTGACGGGGACGACGATCCTGTCGTCTGGCTCCGCTGTCCCAGCTGCGAGGGGTATCTGCCCAAGATCCGCGACAGCGAGGAGTTCAAGCGGGCCGCCCGCCGGCGACGGGACGGGCGGACCGTCCGGGAACAGGAGGAGGCGGAGGCGCCGGCCCCCCCGGAGCAGCAGGATGCCGTCCCCGACGAGCAGGCCCCACCCGGCGCGGAACCGGAAGGGCAGCCGTCCGCCGGGGAGCCGTCCAGCGAGGATCAGGAGGATGTCACCGAACTGCTGGCCGAGGCCGACCTCTCCCAGGCCGTTCCCTACCGGCCCTGGATGACCTTCGCGGTCGGGCAGATCGTCCATCACCTGGCCTGGGACGACTACGGGCTGGTCATGGCCAAGGAGCGATTGCCCGGCAACCGCCAGGTCGTCAAGGTCCGCTTCGCCAACGCCGGCACGGTCCGCCTGATCGAGAACGACGGTACTCCCCCATGAGTCGTCGCGGCCGCCTGCTGCCGGCGCTCGTCCTGCTGCTCGGGCTGGTCGAGCCCGCGTCGGCCCAGGTCCCCCGGTACGATCCGCTCGATTGGTCCTCCCTGCAGCCGGGACCGGTGTGGTCGGTGACCGGCGACGTCCTGGACGACGGTTCGACGGCGTGGCAGGCGGTCAGGCTCGGGTTCGCGGCGGCCCTCCCGCGCGGAGAGGGCCGCTGGCTCTGGCTGCGCTGGCGCTACGTCTCGTTCAGCACGGCCGGCGCCGCCGTGTCGCGGCGCTGGCCGGCGGCTGTCGACTCCGTGTCGGCCGCCGCCGGCTGGCCCGGCGAGACGACGGTCACGGGCTGGGATCGTCCCGAGCTGGGCATGATCGGGCGTTCCCGGCTCCCGGTGCTGGGCGGCGGGCGCTACGCCCTGCGGGGAGCGCTGCCCTTCGCCGACAACCGGCTCTATCCCCTGGCGGACCGCGGCACGAGCCTGGCGCTGGCCTGGCGCAAGGAGTGGTCGGGCGGGCAGGGCCGTGTGCGCGCCGCCCTGACGGGGGAACGGGTCCTGAACTTCGGGGCGGCGGGGGACGATCTGACCGACGACGCCTTCCCGTCGTTGACGCTGCTGTCCGGAGAGATCACCTTGTCCCCGGGGCGCGGGAGCGTCCTCTCGGTGGAGGGCACCGCCGTCCACCACCGGGGTGGCAGTCTGGGCCTGGCCGTCGGCCGGGACCTGGGCACCGCCTGGCGCCTGGACGCCGGCTGGCGGCACGACTTCGGCAACGACGCCGATCGCACCTTCCGCAACGTGTTCCACCTGCGCCTCCTGGCGGTGGGGGGCGGGACCGCTGCCCCGGAGGAGGACCGGGAGGTGGCCGAGGGACAAGGACGACGAGGAGCCCTGCGATGACGAGGATCCTGGAGCACCGGCACTTCCCGGCAGGGAGGCGACCGACGACCGGCCTGGCCGCCGGTCTCCTGCTGCTGGCCCTGGCCGGGAGCGTCCTGGCCGGTGCGGCGCCGGACACCCTGTCCGCCGTCTGGGACGATTCCCTGGTGGTTCCCCCGCCGGTCGACGGCCTCGTCGTCGAGCTGCGGGGATGCTGCTGGGCGGGTGCCGACACCGCCGTGGTCCTGGTCGCCGCCGCCGATTCCGCGGCGGGACAGCCGGACCGGCTGGACGCGCTGTTGTGGCTCGACCGGTTCGGCACGATCCTGCGGCGCGAGGACCTGACAGGTGTCGTCCAGCGGGGGCTGGCGTGGGACGGTCAGTATCTCTGGTCCCTGACCGACGCGACGGCGACCGCACCGGCGACCCTGGTCCAGATCGCCCCGGACAGCCTGGCCGCCCTCCAGGTCTACCCCCTGCGGGGACACCGGCCGCGGGACCTGGCCTGGGACGGGAAGTCCCTCTGGCTCGTCGACCGCGACCTGGGGCGGCTGATCCGCATCGATCCCGAGACGGGGGAGACGCTGCGCAGCGTCCCGACACCCGGCTTCTCGCCCGTCGGGGTGGCTGCCGACGGCCGGCACCTCTGGGTGGCCGACCTGGGAACGGGGCGGCTGGACCGGCTCTCCGCCGGCGGACGTCGCTGGACGGGCACCCTGCGTCGCGAGGTCTTCTCCCGGCGGGGCCGGGAGACCGGCCTGGCCTGGGGCGCAGGCGGGCTGTGGACCTGGCAGCCGGCAGCGCTGGTCGTGCGGCGCCTGTCGGCCGTGTCCCGGACCCCCTGACTTGACACTCCCGGAGATCACGCCGATGTTGTCGGCCTGAAGTTGGAATTCAACATCATCGTCTGCGACCCAGGAGGCACAGGACGTGACCATTCGCAAGGAAGTCCCCCCCGAGATCGTGCGGGAGAAGGAGCAGGCCTTCCAGAAGTTCATCCAGGAGAAGGGACTGAAGTCCACCCGCCAGCGGGCCACCATCGTCAAGGTCTTCTTCGGCATGCGCGGCCACATCTCGGTGGAGGAACTGCTGCGCGAGGTCAAGCGCGTCAACCCCCGCATCGGTTACGCCACCGTCTACCGGACCCTGCACCTGCTGGTGGAGAGCGGACTGGTGGAGGAGCGTCGTTTCGGCGACGGGCTGGCCCGCTACGAGGGTCACTCCGAGGTGGAGCACCATGATCACATGATCTGCCAGAACTGCGGCCAGATCTTCGAGTTCTACAACCCGGAACTGGAAGCACTGCAGGAGAAGCTGGCCAAGGAGCACGGGTTCATCATCCATCGCCACCGCCTGGAGCTCTACGGAACCTGCGCCGACCCCGAGCACTGCGAGTACCGCAAGCGGGCCATCGCCGAGGGTCGGATCGCCAGCTAGCACGGGACAATCCGCACCGGAATCCCGCCCACCACCACGTCCGCACGGGAGGGCCGTCGCATGCCGCAGACCGCGTGGTTGCGCCTGGAGGTCGACGTCGTCGCCCTGCGGCACAACATCGGCTTGTTCCGGCGCCTGCTGCCGGAGACGACGCGGCTGCTGGCCGTCGTCAAGGCCGACGGCTACGGACACGGCCTGTCGACGGCCGCCGCGGCCTTCCTGGACGGCGGGGCCGACCTGCTGGGGGTCCACTCCCTCGACGAGGGGTTGCGGTTGCGCGAGGGAGGGGTGACCGCCCCCATCCTCGTGCTCGGTCCGCTGCTGGGGGAGGAACTCCTCGCCGCCGCCGCCGCCGACCTGGAGGTGACGATCGCCTCGCCGGCCGCCGCCGCGGCCGCCGCCGCGGTCGCCTCCGGCCTGGAGCGCCCCCTGCGCTGTCACCTGAAGGTGGAGACGGGGGTCAACCGCCAGGGCATCCTCGAGCAGGAGCTGGCGCCCGTCCTGGCCGACCTGACCGGCAGCGACCGGTTGCGGATCGTGGCCCTCAGCAGCCATTTCGCCGACATCGAGGACACGACCGACCACACCTTCGCCCGCGCCCAGGCCGAGCGCTTCGCCGCCTGGCGCGCCCGGCTCCGCGACCATGGCCTGGACCTGCCGGCCCACATGTCCTGCAGCGCGGCGGCCATCCTCTGGCCGGAGGCCCACCACGACATCGCCCGGGTCGGGATCGCCGCCTACGGGGTCTGGCCCTCGCGCGAGACCCTCGTCTCGGCGCGCGCCGCCGGCCGCCTGGAACTCTCCCTGCGTCCCGCCATGACCTGGCGCTGCCGGATCGCCCAGGTGCGAACCGTCCCGGCCGGCGAGACCGTCGGCTACGGCAGGACCTGGAAGGCGCCGGCCGACAGCCGGATCGCCGTCCTGCCGGTGGGATACAGCGACGGCTATCCCCGGGCCCTCTCCAACCGGGCCCACGTCCTGGTCCGCGGACGCCGGGCCCCCGTCCGGGGGCGTGTCTGCATGAACCTGACCCTGGTCGACGTGACCCATATCCCCGGTGTCGAGCCGGGGGACGATGCCGTCCTGCTGGGCCGCCAGGACGACGAGGTCATCACGCCGGAGATGCTGGCCGGCTGGCTGGGAACGATCCCCTACGAGGTCCTGACCCTGCCGCGGGAGACATGGCGGCGGATCCCCGTCGAGGGGACAAGGGAGTGACGACGATGCTCGAACGCCTGCGCCGGCTGCTGGAACCGCAGCCCGTTGCCCCTGTCGCTGACGACGAACTGGCCCGGGTGGCCCAGGTGGTCCTGCTGCTGGAGGCGGCCTGGTCCGACGAGACCGTCCAGCCCGAGGAACAGGCGCTCCTGCGCGACCTGCTCCAGCGCCGGTTCGGTCTGGACGCTGCCGGGAGCGAGGCCCTGCTGGCCGAGGCCGAGCGCCGCCGCCGGGCGGGCCACGACCACTTCTCCTTCACCCGCCTGCTGAACGATCGACTCGATCACGCGGCCCGTCTCGCCGTCCTGGAGGACCTGTGGCGGATCGTCTACGCCGACGGGGTCCTGGACGCCCACGAGGACGCCCTGCTCCACAAGTTCGCCCGCCTGCTGGAGATCCCTCACCGCGAACTGATCGCCCTGAAGCTCAGGGTCCGCGACGGGGAGTAGTGGCTGCACCCTCCCGGGGCCGGGCACCGTGGCGGTGACACGGCCGGTGGACTGTACGTCGTCGGCGCGAGGTGTACCTGCAGGTCCAATATCACCTCGTCGGGAAATCTCCGCACTATCGTGCAATCCGTTGCATCCCAACCGGATGCCATGATGCCTCCCCTCTGGCACCTCCTCTGCATCCCGTCGGGCGTGACGACGACGAACGTCCCGCCGGGCGAGGGCGGGACCGACCCCAGACCAGGAGGCGATCATGAAGACGATGCGGATCCTCACCCTGCTGATGCTGGCGGGCCTGCTCCTGTTCGGCCTGACCGGCTGCAGCGACAACCCGACGACGACCCAGCAGGTGGGTGTCGACGACTACGAGCAGATGGACCTGGACGCCCCCGACGGCGGGCTGACGGCCACCGACGAGCAGCCGGCCTTCGGGGAGGAGTACCTGCTCCAGGCCGACCTCGAGGACGCCGACGCCGAGTCGGACGATCCCCTCCAGGCCGACGCCGAGGTCCAGCAGTACGAGCAGATGGTCGACGACCCGGCCGCCGATCCCGACGACCCGTCCCGGCCGCGGATCACCGCCCTGCGGCTGACCTGGGGCCAGCTCGACGGGAGCATCGAGGACATCGACGAGCCGTTCGACGTGCTGGACTGGAGCGGCATGCTGCGCGTCGACCGCGGTATCCTGGTCGTGCGCAGGGTCATCCTGTTCGAGCGCCCGCGCGACCACCTCGTCTTCCCGCGGATCGACCGCCGCACGGTGGCCTGGGTCTCCCACACCGGTCCCCACTACGACGGCCTGCTGGTGGAGGTCATCGAGCCCCCCGTCGCCGACCAGGACAGCAACGCCGTCGACATGCCCAACATGATCCACTTCACGACGCCCCAGCTGACCCTCGACATCCCCGTGGCCGAGCTCGACGGCCTGGACCGCCTGGTCGAGGTGGACGACCAGGGCAACGGCGTCCAGCTGCTGGGGCACCGCCTCGGTGCCGAGGACCTGTGTCCCAAGGGGTTCCTGGCCGGCCTGTGGCGGTCCGCTCCCACCGACAGCGTGCCCGAGGGCGGGTTCTTCATGGGTCGCTGGGTCGACATCTGGGGCCACCTGCGGGGTTACCTGCGCGGTCGCTACGGGATCGACTCCAGCGGCGAGCGGGTCCTGTTCGGCAAGTACATCGACCCGCGCGGACACTTCCGCGGCCTGATCCGGGGGACCTACGTCCCCGGCCCCGAGGTGGGACACGGGACGTTCCGCGGCGAGTGGATCAACGCTGCCGCGACGGTCGAGGGTGTCCTCGGCGGCGAGTACGTCGCCCTGCCGGACCGGCCGGCCGGCTTCTTCTCCGGGCGCTGGGCCACCCTGTGCGACGACCAGGCGGTTGCCTCGATCACCGACCGCTGAGCTGACCGCATGAGTTGTGTCACGAAGACTGTGTCTGATCCGGAGAGGTGATGCGGTGACTACCGCATCACCTCTTCCCTTCCAACCCCCTCAGTACGCGTACCTCAGCTCGTGTCGCCGGTTCACCCCTGGCAGGGCCCTGGTCGTGACCAGCCGGTCG
>CAYTEO010000007.1:0-14047 GCA_964436825.1 uncultured Fibrobacteraceae bacterium
CTGGGATCCCGATACAATACGCCGGATCGTCTGGACGGCTCTGCCACTGGGGTTGGTCATGCTGTTGATCCAGCTCCGGATCACCATTCCCCGCACCATCCTGGAGGCGAGTCACGGCGAGGCGGCCTTGGGCATCTTCTCAGCGCTCTCCTACCTGGTCGTCATCGGTAACACCGTCATCATGGCGCTCTCGCAGGCGTCACTGGTGCGACTGTCTCGAGCCTACGCGGAAGGCAATGTGGGCGTGTTCCGCCGCCTTGCCATCAAGCTGAGCGTGTTTGGAGCGGTGATCGGAGCAGGCGGTGTGCTCGTAGCCTTGGTGGCCGGCCCGTGGTTGCTGCGGATCGTCTACAGTCCTCTCTATGCCCGGCATGCTGACCTGTTCGTCGTCGTCATGCTGGGCGGGGGAATACTTTATGTGGGCAGTTTGCTGGGGGCACCGGTCACGGCCATGCGTGCTTTTCGGGTTCAGCTCTGGATCCATGGCGCCAATGTCATGATCCTGTTGGGAGTGGGGCGCTTGTTGATTCCAGCTCGTGGAATGACTGGTGCTGCCTGGACGATGGTGATCTCGGCCTGCTGGATCACGATCGCCTATGGGCTGGTCGTGATGAGGGGGACAAGTCGATGGCGGCAGCAGGGGATGTCGTAGATGGGACCACTCAGCCGGACGCAACGATAGTGCGGACAGCTACACGGTCCCTGCAGCTCCCAACATTCCCCCTTGCCCGCGCGCCTTCTCGTGCTATGCTTCCGCCCGATACGGCGGAACGCGAGGAACGCGACCGTCGCGCGGCGCCGGTGGCGCCTTCCCCTGACCGCCCGCTTCCCGGGCGCCCGACAACGGAGTGACGGAGCATGTCCAGCCCCCTGAGCGGCTTTTCCAGGAGCCGGTTTCCGCGCACGGCCGGATGGCTGGCGGCGGTGCTGCTCTGTGCGGTCGCCGTCGCGGCCCAGACCGTCCCGCCCGACCTGCTGCGCCAGGCAGCCCGCCAGAGCGGCCTGAGCGAACAGGAGCTGCTGCAGCGCTACCGGCAGCAGGCCGGCGCTGCGGCCCTGGGCGACACGCTGTTACCACCGGGCACGACCAGCCTGCCAGGCCAGGCAGCAGCGAGCCAACCGCGAGTCGTGCTCCCCTTCGACAAGGCCCCGGCCACGCCGGAAACGGTGGTGGTCGTGCACGAGCAACCCGAGAAACCCACGGCCAGCCAGCAGGCACTGTTCGGGGCCGACTTCTTCCACCTGGACGGCAACCTCTTCTCCCCCACCACCTACGGACCGGTGCCGCAGGACTACCTGATCGGCGTCGGTGACCAGATCGTGGTCGACGTCTGGGGCGAGGTGGAGTTCCGGCTGGAACGGTACGTGGACCGCGACGGCAGCATCATCCTGCCCAAGGGGGGTAGGATCTCCTGCGTCAACCGGACCCTGGCCGAGGTGGAACAGAGGGTCCGCGAGGCCCTGTCGCGCTCGTACAGCGGCATCGATCCCCGCGGCGACAAGGGCGACACCTTCGTCCGGGTCAGCCTGGGCAACCTGCGGGCCATCCGCGTCTTCGTGGTGGGCGAGGCGCGCCGGCCCGGCGCCTACGAGCTGAGCTCGGTGGCCACGGTCCTGACGGCCCTCTACGCCGCCGGCGGTCCGGGCGACGCCGGCAGCCTGCGCGACATCAGGCTGGTGCGCGGCAGCGAGACCGTGGCCGTCCTGGACCTGTACGACTACCTGCTGAGCGGCAGGCGCCAGGACGACGCCATCCTGCGCGAGGGCGACACCGTGTTCATCCCGCCCCGCGGGGCGACGGTCCAGATCCTGGGCGCGGTCCGCCGTCCCATGCGCTACGAGCTGCGCGACGGGGAGACCGTCCGCGACCTGATCCGCTACGCCGGCGGGCTGACCGCCGACGCCGTCACCGGTCTGGTCCACGTCGAGAGGATCATTCCGCCGGAGCGGCGCCGGCCCAACGCGCCGGACCGCGAGCAGATCGACTGGGACCTGACGGCCAAGCGGAAGTACCACCTGCGCGACGGCGACGTGGTGCGGGTGGACCGCATCCCCGACCGCCTGGAGAACTGGGTCCGCGTGGAGGGGAACGTCAAGCGGCCCGGCCGCTACGCCTGGCGGGAGGGGATGACGCTGGCCGACCTGGTGGGCCTGGCCGGCGGTCCCTGGGACGACACCCTGTTCGAGCGGGCGCTCCTGGACCGGATCGACCCGGACGGCACGTACCGGGCCCGGGAGGTCCCCCTGGGCGACATCCTGGCCGGCAAGGCAGCCGCGCCGGAGCTGCAGCCGCGGGACGTGCTGCGCGTCCTGTCGCGCTGGGACGTCCAGGACCGCTTCCAGGTGGGGATCAGCGGCGCCGTCCGCAGGCCGGGGCGGTTCCAGTGGCGGGCCGGGATGACCCTGCGCGACCTGATCCTCAAGGCGGGCGGCCTGGCGGAGTCTGCCGACCTGCTCCACGCCGAGGTGTCGCGCCTGAGCCGCGAGGCGGTCACCGACCGCGACACCGCCGTGCCGCCGGAGCGGACCATCGACCTGATCGAGGTGGAGCTGGGCGAGGACTGGCTGACCGACACCGGCCGCTTCGAGCTGCAGCCCCACGACCAGGTGGCCATCCGCAAGCTGCCGTGGTGGCAGCTCCCGCGGACGGTGGTCGTCCAGGGCGAGGTCATGTACCCCGGCGTCTACACCCTGCAGGGACCGGACGAGCGGCTCAGCAGCGTCATCGCCCGCGCCGGCGGCCTGAAACCCACGGCCTACGTCCCCGGCGCCCGCCTGGTGCGCGGCAAGGACGACGTGGGGAACGTGGCCCTGGACATGGGCCGCGCCCTGGAGAAGCCGGGCTCGACGGACGACATCTTCCTGGAGGACGGCGACCGGATCATCGTCCCGCCGGTGCCCTACACGGTCAAGGTGACCGGCGCGGTGGGCTTCCCCACCAGCATCGTCTGGCGCAAGGGCCTGAGCCTGGGCGACTACGTGACCCGCGCCGGCGGCTGGGCCGACCAGGCCGACAAGTGGAAGACCCACGTGGTCTACCCCAACGGCATGAGCAAGCCGATCCGCAGGATCTGGAACGACCCGGAGGTCCTGCCCGGATCGACGATCGTGGTGCCGGTCAAGCGGCCCCAGGAGGGCACGACGAAGCTGGAGACGATGAAGGAGATCGCCAGCATCCTAGCCAGTGTGGCGACGGTCTGGCTGGTGATTGATCGGACGAACTGAGCGCAGGGAATCAATAATTGGTGTCGAGGCTTATCAAGTGCAGGCGTGTTACGGCGATCGCAGTATCGCTGCTTTGCGTGCTCACTCTTTTTCTTGCTCCCCGACGCTGGAACTCGTCCCTGGAATTGATGCTGACGAGTCCCGGGGAGGGGAACATGCTCGATAAAGTCAATCTGGGAAGCCTAGGGTCCTTTGCCGGCAGGCTTTCAATTGGCAGTGGTGGTCAGGTGCTGTTGAGGCAGCTTCAGACGATGGCGACATCGGAATGGGCTTTCGAAAAGCTGTTGGCCGAACTGCCAGATTTATCCGATGAGATGGGTCTGTACGAGGGCGCCACTCACGAGGATAGTATTAAGGCCTACAATCGGTTTCGGAGATCGATGATCACAACTAGACTTGATCCCCAAGCCAACATCTTGACGTTGAGATGTTCGGCGAATACTCGGGGGCTCTCGCATGCATGTGTGCGGGCGTTGGGAACGGCAATCGTCTCCAAGGTCAACGAGATCAGGAGGGATCTGAGCAAAAAGAGGGGCAAGTATCTTGCCGAACAGAGCGAGTGGATCAAGCAGCAGCTGGTTGCCGCAGAAGACAGTTTGATTGTACTGCTCGAAAATAACAGACTTGGTAGCGAGGTGCCTAGGATTCAGCAACAGATCGAGAATGCGAGAAGAAGGGTCGATCTCTGGAGCAATGCGCTGCAAGCGATGAGCGCTGAGCAGATCAGCATGGAAGCGCGGGCGGCATTAGACATTCCAGACGTCTATCCGCCGTTCTCTGCATCTCGCTTTGAACAGCGTTCAGGATTTTCCGTCCTCTCGATACTCATGCTGTCCAGCATGGCGGGTATTGCGGTCTTCCTGTTTCTCGGTTTTCTGGCAACGACGAGACGATGAGTCGATCTGCCAATGTGTTCCCCTCCTTCTTAGGGCATGGCGCTGTTTTAGCCGTCCAGAAGATCGTCAATGGGGGCGCTCCATTGGCCGTCATCATCTTGGCGGGAATCATCTGCCCCGAAGACATCGTTGCCAGCCTCAGTTACAAGCTAACCGTGGCGAGCATCGTCCTCGTCCTATCCGACATCGGTATTAGCAGGCTATTGACCCGTTCCATCGTTAGGGGAGATAGGGCTGTTGCATTACCTTGGTTGGTGCTGATCAGGCTTGCAGCAGGCGCAGCGCTCTGGGCGAGCTTCCTGTTGTGGCCCTTTTCTCCACAGCCGCTGCTGCATCATCATGTCACACACCTGTTGCTGGCGATGTGTTGGAGTCTGGGAGGCAGCATCAGCATGGCCTTCTACGGCTGGAACCTGGGATTCGAGGACTATCGTTTTCTGGGCAGGGGATTGAGTGCCTCTCTAGGTGTTATGACCCTCGTTTGGCTGATGGCACTGTCCGGCGTTGGTGTTGCCGACAGGATGTTGTTGTTGGGAATGGCTGGGGGGCGGCTTGCGGAGATCATCCTGTTTACCATGGACGGGAAGTTGAAGGAGGGTATCGGAGGGGGATTCAAACGCAGTTTGTCACTGTGTCGTGAAGGGTTCTACCTCCTAGCGCAACAATTGACCTCGATGGTGTATTCTCGATTCACGGTGCTGGTCGTCGGTGGTCTACTGTCGGTGCAGGAGTTCAGCGGTTATAGCGTTGTGCGCTCTGTCTACTCCGCCATGGCGCTCATCCCGGCCAGCATGGCCCACAGTCACTATCCGGAGATGGTACGCATCATGTCACATGACCACCGTAGAGCGATCTCGTCTAAGATTGTTCGCATCATCGGCAGGACCGTTTTGATCCATCTCCCGTTCTGTATTCTTGTCGCCGGGTGTGTCTTGTGGGGGGCGGAGTTACACCTGCCAGCAGTCGTCTTCGAGCATCGCATGCTGGTCGCCCTCGTCCTCATGGGCAACGTGCTAACCATCGGTACATCGATCATCGCGTTTGTGTTTCTGGCGATGGATCGTGAGAGTCTGCTCTTCAAGCTCTCAGTCTTCAACGCAGTGTTGGCCTTCGGCATTACATTCACCATGACACAACAGTTCGGTTTAGCGGGCAGCATGCTGTCGGTCATTATCACTGATACGGTCACGATCGCCTATTTCTCCATAGCGGGATGGGCGGCATTGAGGGCTTCAGTGCACGGGGCCTCAATATGAGGGTGGCACTGATTATTGGCGTCGCCGGGATCCTAGCCCTGGTGATTCGGGCCAGACGCTCGCGTAATGAGGAATCCTTTAACCTCGTTGGTTTTCTTGTCGCGGTCTGGTCGGTGGGCCTGTTGTTGACCGGATTTGTCGCCCACTTCCTTGACTATTCTACAGAAGGTCTATTGCTAACGATCATACCCTTGGCTATCGTGCTGGCGTTGTCGTGGCAACACTGGTTCACTGGCGAGGTCTCGACGCGACCCCATCCCCCGGATTCGTTCAGTCGCAGATTACTGTTGCTGACAACGTTCGCCACGCTGGTGCTGCTGGTCTACGACGTGGTATCCCTTGTAGGAATCGTGAGGAAGGTGGGGCCCACGCTAGCTTTGGCACAGGCCAGAGTGGCAAGGCAGAGCGAGACTTATTATCCGGCAGCGCTGATCCTTCTGAATCCATTGCGTATGCTCACGGCTCCGATGGGATGGGCCGTGTTGAAGTCGGCCACTTCGAAAAGATGGCGCGTGGTTGGGGTTCTTGCCTTGATTGTTGGTTTAATATCGACAATGATGACGACTGGTCGTTCGACGTTCATCGTGACACTGTTGTGGCTGTGGGGAATCTCGTACTACTACAATAGAGATAGCTGGGGGATAAAGGGAACGCTCAGGCGGGTATGCTCGATAGGTGTTGTTGGTGCGGCATTCTTTGTCGTCTACGGCATCGCCATCGGGAAAACTGGTGTTGGCTTGTCTCGCTATATCGCACCGCAACACGAAACGGACACACTTTGGAGCACGTTCGTGTCCTTGGTTGTCTATGTAACAGGCCCCATTGCTGCGCTCGCCAATTCGGCCACGGTCGTCTTGAGCCAAGATTATACGAGGAACATCGTCTACCCCATTACAAGGATTTTGCACCTTATGGGGTTGGGCAATGGTGCCATCAGCCGGTCGTTGCCTTATCTCAATATTCCGTTCCCGTTCAACACGTATACGTTCCTTGGGCCGGCCTACTGGTTTGGTGGCTTGGCCGGGGGGATCGTCTACTCGATCTGCGTCTTGTGGCTGCTGATCGGAATCGACAGGGTCCGTTCTCGGAAAGTGTCGGTGCCGGCGGCGGTGCTGAGCGGCTTCCTAACGGCAAGTGTTGTTATGTCTCTGTTCTCAGATTATTTCTTTACGGCCGGATTTGCATATGTCGTGTACTGCTACTATTTGCTTAGCAAGCTGGTGAAACATGGAGCATAGGCAGCGCATTGGACTGTTGACGAAGTATGACAGAAGTGGCGCGAGTAGCCGGCACCGTACAATCGATGTTCTCGGTAAGCTGGCAGGATGGCAAGTGGTTTCGTCTCCCCTGTTCGATGTTGGCTATGTGTCAGCCCTATATTCCGGCAAGGGATCGCGAACGATGGCTGCTCTGCGCGCTTATGCGCGGAGAATATTCGCTGCCCGCAGCGTGACCCGGGATGTCGAAGCGGTCATCGTCGAGAAGGAGCTACTACCCTGGGTTCCTTGGTGGTTCGAGCGCTGGCTATGGTCGTGGCGCGTTCCCTGTGTTGTCGATTACGACGATGCTATCTATGCTACATACGCCGGACGCCCTTTTCTGAAGGGCAAGATCGCCTCGGTCATGGCTGCTGCCAATGCTGTGGTCTGCGGCAGCGAGGAGCTTGTGCGCGAAGCCTCACGGCACAACAATAGGGTTATACATATTCCCACAACGGTTGATGTAAAGACTTACCGCGTGATCCGGCGCGACGGTGGAGGGGGCAGGTTAGGGTGGGTCGGTACGCCGGTGACCGACCGCTATTTGGATCTTGTTCTGCCGGCCCTAGATGCCGTCAACATGCGTCAGACAATCGAAGTGGTGCTTGTGGGGGCCTCCCAACGCCCAGCGTTGCGCGACCGGCCATACATCAGGATCGTGCCATGGTCCGAGGCCGTGGAGAAGGATCTGGGAGCTTTGTTCGACATCGGGATAATGCCGCTGTACGATGACCCTTTCTCACGGGGAAAGTGCGCTTTCAAGATTATCCAATACGGTGCGTGCGGACTTCCGACTATCGCCAGCCCAGTTGGGGCCAATCGTGAGGTCATCATCGCAGGTGAAACTGGGTTGCTGGCACGGGATATTGAGGAATGGATGCGGGCTGTCGAACGCTTGCTCAATGACCCCGCCTTGCAAGAAAGAATGGGACGCGCCGCTAGGGAGAGAGTCGAAAAACACTATGACATACATATTGCCATCGAGAGATGGCAGGAGTTGCTTACTGGCATGGCAGCCGGTTGGGTAAGGGCTGCTGGATATAATCGGCGATAAACGGACTGGGATACTTGGGAGTAGAGATGCCGTGCCGTTGGTATTAACGTTAACAAAGTGTGTCGCATAAGAGCCCACGGTTTAATGGTTTTTTTTCATGGCCAGCGTCCAGCGCCTTCTTAAGCCAATCATCCTATGCTGGCGGCGTCCAGGTGTAACATCGGCCATACAGACGGTTCATTAAGCCAACCAATAAATATATCGGGTATCCATTGAAGCGCCGATTGCGGGGAGACGCTCTCCCAGAGAGTAGCGCATCGCGCACAGCCTGGTGCGATAACTCTCCGACCTCAAGTTCTGTGACAGCGTTTCCTATCTCGATTGGGGCGTGCGCGTCGCTGCCGGACAATTTAAGCATTCCCTTCGATAAAGCCAGGTTTAGAGCATATTGGTTTGCCAGCGTGCGATTGTGTCCATTGATTACCTCTATTCCATCCACCATGGTCAGTTGCCTGGATGAAAGATTGAATATCGGCTTGTGTCGCCAGCGATTGCCTATAGGGATGTGGTAAGGATGCGCTACAAAGGCTAGTGCGTTTTGTTCTCGGATTCGTTCAAGCACTTCCTCGAAATACCCAGGCGGGATCGTCTCTTTGACAAAATATGCCAACACATGCCCACGGTCGGTGCTGACTTCCTCGCCGGGGATTATCAATACCCCATCTTGCAAAGGATTATCCCAGTAGGGCAGCCCACCCTCTGCAGTATCGTGGTCTGTAATTGCCAGCACCCGCAAGCCCTTTTTACGGGCATGGCGAATACATGTCAGCGGCGAACCCCAGCCATCAGAATGTGTTGTATGGCAGTGCAGTTCTGCCCTTACCGTCAGCATTGTGGCACCATCATGTCTGCGTGGGTATACGCAGGTATCATGACCGAATACTTGTAAGGACAGGGGTTGTCGTCCGTGGTGTAATGCATCATGCTACCCTAGCATTCCTTCCTGTTCGGGATTTAGGCTGCCTGATTTCAAGAAACCAGCCATGTAATAGGCAGCTTGGCCCCAAAAGACACCCGGGTCATCCCAGAACCAATCGTCGAAAGTGTCGGCACCGCCGGGCTTCAACATCTGCATGGCCATTCTAATTCGACCTTGCATTAAAACGCCAGCCGCTGCGATGCAATCACCGAGATACCATCGTGCCACAACACCCTCGCGCTGAGCGATTGATATATTACGTACGTGTTCGGGGCCTCTAGTTGCGGCTATATAAAGCCACGCTGGAAAATCGACACCACTGGCGATTGCCAAGTGTATAGATCCCCAAAGGCGCGGATTGATCTCTATAAACCAACCTTGTTGCCGGTCAGGATTATATTTAAACTCGACCATTGCTAGACCATGCCATTCTAGTTTATCCAACAACGTGTACGCCATCTCTTCCAGCTGCGGGTTTCTTCGGGACTCGCGTAGTGTGCTTGTCCCACCGGTTGCTGTTTTTTCGCGCAGCCGACGGTGTGTAAAGCTGGCCAATCGTTGGCCTTCCCAGTACAGGCAAGAGACTCCCCAACCCTCCCCTGATACACGTTCTTGAACTACCGGATAGCGTTCAGGGGTCAGCTTGTACTTGGTGATCAATTGCTCGCATAGTTGAACTGCTTCAGAGTTGGATTGTGGGTAGTAGACTCCCTTGGCGCTGTTGCCGCGGCGCAGCTTGATCACCAGGGGCTTGTTGTTGCTTTCCAGTGTGTTGGTCAAATCTGTCAATTGCCGCCAAGAGATCACTTCAGGCACAGAAACCCCCCAAGTCTGTGCTTGGGCAATAATACGCGCTTTGTTATTGGCTAGCTCGATTTTTTCTGCCTCAGCAACGGGCAGGATTACTCTTGGGGGTAGACGATCCCGGTAGCGCGCAAGAACCTCGGTTTCATCGTGCCCTGGTAGCAAGAAATGGGCCCCTGTCTTCTGCAACAAGACAGCAATATCGTCCACAAAAGCTTCTGGCTGGGTCAAAGGAGATGCATACTTACCCGCAAAGCGAGCAAACCGTGAAGCTTGACCCATGCCAACACGGCTGGCGTCTGCCACTGCTATACGTAATCCAAGCCTGTGCAGGCTGCGTACGGCTGCATAAGTGCTTCGCACCCATGCATAACTCAGCAGAGCATCGCAATGAAAAGTCATTAGTCACCTCGCCACAGCCCAAGGACACAGTGTACATCCGTTCTGTGTGCTGGGCAACTATGCAACCAACCGAACTTTGTTGACCAGTTGGTTTGCACAGCATAACAGTTATCTGGCTTATGGGAGAACGCTATACTGGGATGCCCTAGAGAGATGGCTTTCTTGTGCAGCATAGTTGATTCTCCGGTAGGGTCTGGCCCAGATACTACGCGAGGAGGATTGTGTGGTTATTCCGTGCATGGTGTGGCGCCCTGGTCCCCAGGTTTTTCCTTTTCTCAAGGGCCGCGTCGCCCTATACGCCATCCTCCGCGCCGCCGGCATCGGCAAGGGTGACGAGGTTATCGTCCCCGGCTTCACCTGCGTCGTCGTGGCCGCCGCGGTCCAGTACACCGGCGCCCGGCCGGTCTTCTACGACATCGACCGTCGCACCCTGAACGGCGATCCGGCCCTGGCCGCGCAGTTGATCACCAACCGCACAAAGGCCGTCCTGGTCCAGCACTCCTTCGGCATGCCTGCCGACCTGGGTGACCTGCCGCGCCTCTGCCGCGAGCGGGGGATCCTGCTGGTGGAGGACTGCGCCCACGCCATCGGTGCCACCCTCGACGGCCAGCCCGTCGGTACCCTGGGCGACGCCGCCTTCGCCAGCTTCCAGTGGTCCAAGCCGGTCACGACCGGCCTTGGCGGCCTGGCCCTGGTCAACACCGACACGCTGCGCGAACGGATGGTCCGGCTCTACGACACCGAGTTCCAGGAGCCGTCGCTGGTCAAGTCGCTCTACCTCTCCCTGTTGTCGGGCGCCTACAACCGCTTCTACCGTCCGTCTCTCTACTGGCGTGCCCGCGAGACGTATCACCGTCTCACCGCTCTGGGGCTGGTCCAGGGCTCCTCGTCGGACAGCGAGCTGACTGACCCCGCCATGCCGCCCCGCTACCGCGAGCGCTTTGGCCGGTTGCGTCGTCGCCAGATCGACGTCGCCCTGGTGCGCCTGCCCAGCGTCATCGCCCACCGTCGCCATATCGCTGCCCTCTACGCCGACTGGTGCCGTGGGCAGGGGATCCCGGTCCAGGAAGGGCCGCCGGGGGCCGAGTCGGTCTGGCTCCGCTTTCCGCTGCTGGTCGAGGACCGCCCGGCCCTGCTGCACGAGGCCCGTCGCCGCCGCATCGAGCTTGGCGACTGGTTCAATGCCCCCCTGCATCCCTCGGTGGCCGACCCCGGTGTCTTCGGCTACCGGGAGGGGATGTGCCCGGTGGCCGACGAGGTCTGCCGGCGGATCGTCAACCTGCCCACCCACCCTGGGGTGTCCGAGAGGGAGGCGGAGCGGGTGATGCGGTTCCTGGAGGGCTCGCCGGTCGCCGGGACTTCTGGCGGGAAGACTGGGCAGGAGTCATAGGTCCATCGTCCCGACGATCGTCTCCACCACGCCGTGCACGTCGAACCGCTCCTCCGCCCGTCGCCGCGCTGCCCGGCTCATGGCCGCCACAAGGGCGGGATCGGCTGCCAACCTCATCATGGCTGCAGCCAGGGCCTCCACGTCGCCTACCGGAACCAGCAGTCCCGTCTCCCCGTCGGCCACGGCGTCCCGGCAGCCCGGCGCGTCGGTGGTGATGCAGGCGCGACCTGTGGCCATGGCCTCCAGGACCGTCCGAGGCATCCCTTCCCGGTACGACGGCAGCACGTAGACGGTGCACGCCCGCAGCGCCGGACGCACGTCGTCCTGCTTGCCGTGGAAGGTCAGCACACCCTCACGTTGCCATTGGTCCAGCTCCTCGGCACGGATGGCCCGGGGGTGGTCCTCCAGGTACCCCACCAGGTCACAGGCGACGTCGGGATGACGTTCCTTGACGATCCGTGCCGCTGCGGCGTACTCGCGCACCCCCTTCTCGGCGATCAGGCGGGCGATCATCAGGAAGCGCGGTGGACCTTCTGGCAGCGGTGCGGCGGGGAAGCGCTCCAGGTTGATGCCGGAGCCGGGGATCAGGATCGTCCGCTCGGCCGGCACCAGGCCACCGGACGTGAACAGCTCCCGATCGTCCCGGTTCTGGAAGAAGACACGCTCGCAGCGGGCCAGGGCGGTGCGGTAGAGGCGCCGCGCGACGGCGTTCAGCAGACGGGCGCGTGCGCCGCTGCCCTGGAACGTGGTACCCAGGCCGGTGACCATGGCGAAGCGGCGCGGCACGCCGGCCCGGGCGGCGGCCAGGGTGCCGAAGATCACCGGCTTGATGGTGTAGGCCAGCGACATGTCGGGCCGGAAGTCGCGCGCCAGGCGGGTCACGGCGTCCATGTAGCGCAGGTCGTCCAGGGGATTGAGCCCGGCGCGGCGCAGCGGCACCGGGGCGAAGCGGACGCCCATCTCCTGCAGTGTCACCAGCGTGGCCGGATCGGCGTCGGCGGCGCAGGCCAGCACCTCGTGGCCGTCGGCCACGAACCGCTCCAGCAGCTCGCGCCGGAACAGGACCAGGGAAGGGGCGTAGCCAGCCAGAACCAGGACACGGGACATGGAGCCTCCGGGGGTGACGGTCATGGGTGCCGTTGCCGGAAGGATAGGGGGGGAATCGGCGGTAGGCCAGGGTTCATGCCTGCTGGCACGGTCGCTGTCCTGTCATCATGGAAACATTCGACGTCCGGGAAGACGGAGCGACGGTGACAGTTCCCGGCCAGGGCCGTGGGCAATGCTCTGTCAAGATCTGTTGATACCACGATCATCGTGATACTGTGATGTCATGATCCATTCGTTCAGGGATCGCGGTACCGAAGACGTCTACAACGGCGTGGACGGTGGACGGGCCCGCCGGACCTGCCCGGAAAGCCTTTGGCGCGTGGCGTGCCGCAAGCTCGATCTGCTGGATTACGGGTGGAGCTCCGTCACCGCCGGTGCTCCTCCACCACCTCCGTCACCGCCCCGATCACGTCCGCCACGTCCCGGTCGGTCAGCCCCGGGTGCAGCGGGATCGTCACCACCCGCTCGCCGCAGTCGTACGCCACCGGGTAGTCCTCCGGCCGGTAGCCGTACTTCTCCCGGTAGTAGGTGAAGGTGTGGACCGGGATGAAGTGGACGCTGGTGCCGATGTTCCGCGCCTTGAGCTGCTCGATGAACTCGTCCCGGGTGATCCGCAACGCCCCCGGCCGCGCGCGCAGGGGGTAGAGGTGCCAGGCGCTCTCGCAGCCATCGCGCTCGACCGGCAGGTCGAAGACGTCCAGCGGGGCGAACGCCTCGGTGTAGCGGCGGACGATTGCCCGCCGCCGCGCCGTCATGGCATCCAGCTTGCGCAGCTGGGCCAGGCCCATGGCGGCCTGGATGTCGGTCATGTTGTACTTGTAGCCCGGCATGACGATGTCGTAGCGCCACCTGCCGCCGGCGCTGTTGCGCTTCCAGGCGTCGCGGTCCATGCCGTGGAGGCTGACCACGATCCCCTGGTCGATCGTCGCCGGGTCGCCGGTCAGCATCCCGCCCTCGGCCGTGGTCAGGTTCTTGGTGGCGTAGAAGCTGAAGGCCACCGGGTTGTTCCCGCTGCCGATCAGCCGGCCCTTGTAGCGGGCCGGCAGGGCGTGGGCGGCGTCCTCCACCAGGACCAGGCTGTGGCGGTCGCAGATCCGCTGCAGGGCGTCCATCTCGCAGGGGTGGCCGCCGTAGTGGACGGCGATGATCGCCCGGGTCCGGTCGGTGACGGCGGCGGCGGCCTGGACCGGGTCGATGTTCATCGTGTCCGGTTCGATGTCCACGAGCACCGGCGTGGCGCCGACGTGCTCGATGACCGCGACGGTGGCCGTGAAGGTCATCGGCGTGGTGATGACCTCGTCGCCCGGGCCGATGCCGTGGCAGACCAGGGCCGTGTGCAGGGCCGCCGTGCAGCTGCTCAGCGCCAGCGCGGAAGGCGCGCCCAGATAGGCGGCGAACTCCTGCTCGAACCGCTTGGTCTTGGGGCCGGTGGTGATCCAGCCGCTGCGCAGGCTGTCGGTGACCTCGGCAATCTCCTCGTCGCCAACGTACGGAGGCGAGAAGGGGAGGAACGTCTCTCTCATGGCGGTATCCTTCCGGGCGATCGTTCCGTCACTGATTCCCGCACGATAGCGCGCCGGGGTGGCGGCGTCCAGCGGTCGCCGCAGATCCTCGCTCAGGACAAGCCGCACAACCAGACAAGAGTATTGCCAGTGTTAGGGCAGATCACCGCCGATCTTTGCTCAAGAAAAAACTGTACAACCCGACATGGTGGTTCCTAGTGTTCGGGTAGGAG
>CAYTEO010000007.1:14147-76042 GCA_964436825.1 uncultured Fibrobacteraceae bacterium
GCTCAAGAAAAAACTGTACAACCCGACATGGTGGTTCCTAGTGTTCGGGTAGGAGGACAATCGACACAACTTGCCGGGAGCCGGGAGCTCCCCTGCCTCCTCCCTGCCTCGCCCAGTTCGCACCGCCGCCCTCGTTGTCGGCGGTGCGTGGCAACGTGGATGGATCTGGTTTGCCCTGGGGGACAGATTGATCAAGCGCGTCTTCGACTGCTGCGTCGCGACCGTGGGGCTGGTGGTGACCGCTCCGCTGTGGCTGCTGATTTCCATCGCCGTCAAGCTCGACTCACCCGGCCCGGTCCTGTTCAGCCAGGAACGTGTGGGCAGGCACGGCCGTCACTTCCGGATCCACAAGTTCCGCACGATGGTCGCCGACGCCGAGCGCCGGGGCGGGCGCCTGACCATCGGCGGCGATGCCAGGATCACCCGCGTGGGGCGCTTCCTGCGCCGGCACAAGCTGGACGAGCTGCCCCAGCTGCTCAACGTCATTCGCGGGGATATGTCCTTGGTGGGGCCGCGGCCCGAGGTGCCCGAGTTCGTCGAGCTGTTCGGCGAGAGCTATGCCCGGGTCCTGTCGGTCCGTCCCGGCATCACCCACCGCGCCACCCTCTGGTTCCGCAACGAGGAGCAGCTGCTGGCCGCCACCGACGATCCCGACGGCTACTACCTGCGCAAGATCATGCCGCTGAAGATCAAGTTCTACCTGGACGGCCTGGCGCGGCAGAGCTTCCTGGACGACCTGAAGACGATCGTCTGGACCGTCCTGGACACGGCCCACGCCCTGACGGCCGAAGAGGTCGAGGCCCTGCTGGCCTCCATGACCGAGCGCGAACTGCCGGCCCTGCACGAGGCGGTCATGGTGGCCAACCTCGGTCCCGCCGGCGTCGAGGAGGCGGGCGAGCCGGCCCCGGCCCCGGCGGCGGAGGTCGCGGCGGAAACGGAAGATGCGCGGACCGTCGAGGCGCGGCGCGTCAAGACCGTCGCCTGACCCGTCCGGTGCCCCGACACTTCGCTCCGCGCTCTCGCATCCTGCCCGGCAGGGGACGCCGCGGCGGCGTCACCCCGGCAAGGAGGTACGGCGCATGCGACGACGTCTGTGGCAGGCCGCCGCGGTCCTGCTGGCGCTGACCGGTTGTACCGGGGGGCCGGACATGAACCAGCGCTTCGTCCAGCTGGCCGATCGCTACATCGACCGGATGCTGGCCCTCGACCCCGAGGCCGCCACCGCCTACGGGGATCATCGCTTCGACCACCGCCTGACCGACCGGACGGCCGACGGCTACCGCGCGCGGCGCGACCTGGCCGCCGCCTACCTGGACTCGGTGTCGGCCCTGGATCCCCGGCGCCTGGACGAGGTCAACCGGATCGACCGCGAGATCCTGCTGAACCACCTGCGCTACCGGGTCTTCGCCGCCGACACGCTGCGGGAGTTCACCTGGAATCCCCTGCTCTACAACCCGGGTGGCGCCATCCACGGCCTGATCGCCCGCGACTTCGCTCCCCTGGACCAGCGGCTGCGGGCCGTCCGCGACAGGCTGGACCGGATCCCCGACGTCGTCGCCGCGGCCCGGGCCAACCTGCGGCGACCGCCGCGGATCTACACGGAGACGGCCATCGCCCAGAACCGCGGCAACATCGGGCTGATCCTCGACGAGCTGCAGCCCTTCCTGGACAGGGTGCCGGCCCTGCGCGACAGCTTCGTCGGCCCGCGGGCCCGGGCCATCGCGGCGCTGGAGGACTACGGTCGCTGGCTGGAGCAGGAACTGCTGCCCCGCTCCGACGGTGACTTCCGGCTGGGGGAGGAGAAGTTCCGGCGCAAGCTCCGCTACACGCTGGAGTCGGACCTGTCGCTGGAGGAGATCGCCGACGCCGCCCGCCGGGAGCTGGAGGCCACACAGGAGCGGATGTACGAGCTGGCCCTGCCGCTGTACCGGGAGTTCTTCCCCGAGCGCGCCTCGCGCTCCCCCCTGCCCGGCCGCGGCGAGATCGTCAGGGAGGTCCTGGACCGCATCGCCGACCAGCACCCCACGGCCGCGACGATCGTCGACCGGGCCCGCGCCGACCTGGACGAGTGCACCCGCTTCGTCCGCGAGCACGACCTGGTGACCCTGCCCGACGAGCCGATCCGCGTCGTCGTCATGCCCGAGTTCATGCGCGGGGTCGCCATCGCCTACTGCGACGCCCCGGGGCCGCTGGCCGACGGGGAGGAGACCTTCTACTCCATCGCCCCGCCTCCGGCCGGCTGGTCGCCGGAGCGGGTGGAAACCTACTTCCGCGAGTACAACGACGCCATGCTGAAGGAGCTGACCATCCACGA
The DNA here is from genome assembly GCA_964436825.1 of uncultured Fibrobacteraceae bacterium. Lineage (GTDB taxonomy): Bacteria > Krumholzibacteriota > Krumholzibacteriia > LZORAL124-64-63 > LZORAL124-64-63 > CAYTEO01. Next base: position 16,462 of record CAYTEO010000007.1, read on the forward strand.
GGCCATGCCGGGCCACTACGTCCAGCTGGCTCACGCCAACGTCTTCCGGGCCCCCACCAGGGTCCGGGCCCTGTTCGGCAGCGGCGTCTTCGTGGAGGGGTGGGCCACCTACGCCGAGCAGCTGATGGCCGAGCACGGCTTCGGCGGACCGCGCGTCCAGCTCCAGCAGCTGAAGATGCGCCTGCGGCTGATCATCAACGCCCTGCTGGACCAGGGGATCCACTGCCACGGCATGACCCGCGAGCAGGCGCTGGACCTGATGATGAACCAGGGCTACCAGGAGGAGGGCGAGGCCGTCGGCAAGTGGCGCCGGGCCTGCATGAGCTCGACGCAGCTGTCGACCTACTTCGTCGGCAACCTGGAGGTGAACAGGCTGCGCGACGATGTCCGCCGCGCCTGGGGCCAGGCGTTCGATCCGAAGACGTTCCACGACCGGCTGCTGTCGTTCGGCTCGCCGGCGCCCCGCTACGTGCGGCGGCTGCTCGGCCTGTCGTCGTCGTGAGCGGGTCGGGCCTTGGGCAGGCCCATCGGTGAGAGGAGTGAGCTCAGATGACCCACCAGGAGATCCTCGTGCGTGCCCGCGAGATCTGTGACCAGGATTGCCGCGCCGACGAGAAGATGCGGCGGATCTGCCGGTTGCTCCACGACGAGCTGGACGGCTACGACTGGGTAGGTTTCTACCTGGTGGACGAGGAGCGACCCGGCGAGCTGGTCCTGGGGCCGTACGCGGGCGAACCCACCGAGCACGTCCGCATCATCTTCGGCGAGGGGATCTGCGGCCAGGCCGCGGAGCGGGACGCGACCATCGTCGTCGACGACGTCGGCAAGGTGGAGAACTACCTGGCCTGCAGTCCCCGCGTCCGGTCGGAGATCGTCCTGCCCATCTACCGTCATGGCCAGCTGGCCGGAGAGCTGGACATCGACTCCCACCAGCCGGCCAGGTTCGGGCCAGAGGACCGGCTTCTGCTGGAGGAGATCTGCCTGATGCTGACCGACCGCATCTAGACGCGCGGTTCGCCGGGCGAGAAAATGATGGCAAGATCCCGGGAAAGGTCTACGTTGGAGGTGTTCCCGGCCCTCTCGGGAGGGCTCGCCGGGCTTGCCAGCGGTGGATCGTTGTGCGCCACGGCACCGAACCTGCCAGATTGGATCCAGGCATGAGCCATCCCCTCGACCGTCCCGTCCACACGTTCCACATTCCCGTCATGGGTACCGGCTTCACCATCGACACGCCGCTGAAGGTGGCCCGTTTCGGGATCTCCTCGGTCGTCTCGCTGGTCGACGACGTCCTCATCGAGCAGATGCGCCGTCTCTGGAGCCGCCGCACCGGACGCGAGTACACGCCCATCGCCGAGGACGCCGACGACGCCCGGGCCGACCGGATCACCGCCTACCTGGACATGATGCACGAGATCGTCGCCGCCCAGACGGAGAAGCTGCGCCGGAGCGCGTTCACGGCGGGCAGCGAGATCGTCCGCTACTTCGAGATGCTCCCGCCCTCGCCGCTGCGCTCCCTCTACGAGCGCATGCAGGCGGCGACCGATCCGGCCGAGAAGACCGCGCTGCAGGAGGAGCTGCGCCGCGAGGTGCGACCGGGCGGGATCGACGTCAACATCATGACGAAGCTGGACCGCGACCGGGTCCGCCGGGGCAAGCTGCTGCCGCCCGAGTTCGCCGACGCCATGAGTGCCCTGCGCGGTTTCGCACGCAGCAGGGTCCGCGGGTCGCTGGTCCTCTCGGCCGGGATCAACCGGCGGCTGTTCGGCTACCTGGCGCGCTTCGAGGACTTCCTGCCCGACGCCGCCGGCGAGCTGCGCAAGCGGGTCATCCTGAAGGTCAACGACTTCCGCTCCGCGCTGGTCCAGGGCAAGCTGCTGGCGCGGCAGGGGATCTGGGTCAGCGAGTTCCGCCTGGAGTCCGGCCTGAACTGCGGCGGCCACGCCTTCGGCGGCCGCGGCATGCTGATGGGCCCGGCCCTGGCCGAGTTCCGGGACCGGCGCGACGAGCTGCGCGACCAGCTCCACGACGTCTGGCGCAAGGCGTTGCGGGCCATGGGCCGCCCCGTGCCCGACGAGGTGCCCGCCCAGCGCCTGACCGCCCAGGGCGGGATCGGCACCGCCGCCGAGGACCGGTTCCTGCGCCAGCGCTACGGCCTGGACGGTACGGGGTGGGGGAGTCCCTTCCTGCTGGTGCCCGAGGTCGTCAACATCGACCAGGAGCACCTGCGCCGGGTCTGCGAGGCAGAGGAGGCGGACGTGGAGCTGAGCGACGCCTCGCCGCTGGGCGTGCCGTTCTGGAGCCTGCGCACCTCGGCCAGCGAGCGCCGGCGCCGCCAGCGGATCGACGAGGGACAGCCGGGCAGCCCCTGCCCCAAGGGGTTCCTCGTCTCCGACACCGAGTTCACCAGCGCCCCCATCTGCACCGCCAGCCGCGCCTACCAGCGCCGCAAGCTCGCCCAGCTGGACGCCGCCACCGACCTGTCGGAGCAGGAGCGCATCGAGCAGCGCCGCCTGGTGCTGGCCAAGTCCTGCATCTGCAACGATCTGGCCGGCGGAGCCACCGGACCGGCGGCCATCGACCCGCTGGCGACCACGGCCGTCTGCTGCGGCCCCAACACCGTCTACTTCACCCGGCCGGCGACCCTGGCCGAGATGATCGACCACATCTACGGACGGGCCGCCCTGCCGCTGGCCGCACGAAGGCCCCACATGCTGCTCAAGGAGCTGTCGCTCCATGTGCAGCGGCTGTGGGACCAGATCTCGCGCCGGCGCGGCGGGGTGACCGTCGCCGCGGCCGACGCCGCCGACTCGCTCCGCGTCGTCCGCGAGAACCTCCAGCGGGGAATCCAGCACTACCGCATCCTGGCCGGCAGCGTCATGAATGATCGCCGCGACGCCTTCCTCCAGAAGCTGTCGGAGATCCAGGCGGAGCTGGAGCAGCTGACCGCGCCCCGGAAGCGCCAGGCAACCCACGGCTGAACAGGGCGGGAACGGTTCACCAGGCAACCAGAGCCGCCTGTGCGATCCTCCCGTCTCCAGGGGACGCCGCCGGGGGACTTCTGTCCCCCGGCGGCTCGACGTTCCGGCCGCTCCGCCGTGGTGTCGGGGGCAGAGGGGGCAAGGGTGGCGCGGGTCTCACCGCCGCTGGCAGCGCGGGCAGAAGTGGGTGGACCGCCCCGCCACCCGGATCCGCTCGATCGTCTCCCCGCAACGGCGGCACGGCTCGCCCTGGCGCTGGAAGACCCGCAGCCTGCGGCGGAAGTTGCCGGGCCGGCCGTGGAAGTCGACGAAGTCCAGGAAGGTGGTCCCGCCGTGGCGGATGGCCAGGTGCAGCACCCCCTTGACGGCGTCGAACAGGCGGCGCAGGTCGGCATCCGCCGTCTCGGCCGGCGTCAGCAGGGGATGGAGTCCCGCCCGGTGCAGGGCCTCGTCGGCGTAGATGTTTCCGATCCCGGCCGCCACGGTCTGGTCCAGCAGGACGGCCTTCCAGGGGGCGCGTCGGCGGCGGACCCGCTCGCGCCACTGCGTGAAGCGGACCTCCAGCATGTCGGGACCGATGTGGGCCATCTCCCGCGGCTGCCGGCACTCCTGGACCACGGTCCAGCGGCCGAACTTCCGCACGTCGCGGTAGAACAGGGGCCGGCCGGCGAAGTCCAGGACCGCGTGGACGTGACGGTCCGGCACGTAGTCCTCGCGGAAGAAGAACTGGCCGGTCATCCGCAGGTGGAGCATGACACAGCCGCGGGCGCCGTCGTCGCCCGTGAAGGTCAGCAGCAGGTACTTGCCGTGGCGGTGGACGTCGGTCAGGACGCGCCCCAGCGCCGCCCGCCGGAACGCCCGCGGCGAGGGGACGAAGCAGCCGGCGTGGCGGACCCGCAGGCCGGTCAGGCGGCGGCCCACCAGCCCCGTGCGCATGGCGCGGGCGATCGATTCCACCTCCGGCAGCTCGGGCACGTCTCACCTCCCGGTCGCGGTCGGCAGCAGAGCCGGCGGCGCGGTCAGAACCCCCGTGCCGCGCGGATCTCGGCGTAGGCGGCGTTGATCCGCTGCAGCTTCTGCTTGGCGAACTCCAGGAAGTCGTCGGGCAGTCCCTTGTTCTGGAGGACGTCGGGGTGGTACTCGCGGACCAGGCGCTTGTAGGCGGCCTTGATCCGGTCGACGTCGGCGTCAGGGGGGACGCCCAGGATGTCGTAGGCCGCGGTCGGGCCGGCCGGCGTGTCGGCGAACAGGGCCAGGCAGGCGCGGTAGTCCTGCTCGCTCAGCCCCAGCTCGGCGGCGAGGGACCGGATGAGGGCCTCCTCGCGCGGGTCGAACGTTCCGTCGGCGTGGGCGATGCGCAGCAGCAGGGCCACCAGGTCGCGCAGCCGGTCGGGATAGGGAGCGAACAGCCGGCGGATCTGGGCGGCGAAGTGCGAGGCGGGGACGGCGCTGTCGCGGGCCTGGTTGAAGATGCGCGCGGCGACGCGGCGGTCCTCCGTGCCGAGGCCCAGCTCGTCGCGCAGGAAACGGTCCAGGACGTCCACCTCGTCACGAGTGACCAGGCCGTCGGCCTTGGCCACCTTGGCGGCCAGGGCGATCAGGGAGACGACGAAGACCTGCTGGGCCTGCTGGGTGCCGGTGAAGGCGTCGGGAGCGCCGTTGTCCTCGGCCCAGCCGGTCGGACCGGCGGGCGCCGTCTGCCCCGTCCCCATGCGCGCGCCCAGGGCGCCGCCCAGGATCATGCCCAGGGGTCCCCCCAGCATCCAGCCCAGCGAGCCACCCACGATGGCACCCAGAACACCCATGTCCACGGCCTCCCGGTTCCAGGATTAACGCTCAAGCGGTCGCCGCTCGATGCGAAGGATAGGGAGGGATCGGCCTCCCGGCCACAACGACCTGTTGGGGGAAACAATCACTCCGCCCGGAGTATGCCATGACCGAGCAAGATCGTGACCACTCCGTTCTGCGCCGTATCTACGAGGAGATCCTGCCCCTGTTGCAGAGAGCCGCCGCCGGTGAGTGGGTCTACTACCAGAACCCGGCACTGCAGGGCATGGACGAGTGGGGCCATCTGGCTCCGGAGTCCTGTCCCGCGCGCCTGGAGGGAGACGTGCGCTGCTGGCAGCGGCTCCAGGTGGACCACAGCCTGCGCTGCCTGCCGGTGGAGTGCCACGAGTGCGCGGTCTGGAAGGCGGCCCGCCCCACCATGGTCGAGGAACTGGGAGAGGCACTCAACTCGATCATGTACCGCCTCTGCCGCCGGGACGAGACCCTGGCCCGCGCCGTCGACCTGACCCGCGACCTGGCCTCCCAGTGGGAGGACCTGGAGCTGGAGAACCGGGCCATCAAGGAATCGATGGCCAGGGACGCCCTGACCGGCCTGTTCAACCGGCAGCAGCTGGATCTGACGCTGAAGGAGGCCATCGCCCGCCGGCAGGGGCGCCAGCGGCCGCTGACGGTGGCCATGTTCGACATCGACCATTTCAAGGAGTTCAACGACAACTACGGGCATCCCCAGGGCGACCGTGTCCTGGCCGCCTGCGGCCGTCTCATGGAGGAGACGACCCGTGTCGAGGACCTCTGCTTCCGCTACGGGGGCGAGGAGTTCGTCGTCATCTTCCAGGACACTCCCATTTCCGTGGCCAAGGGGATTGCCGAGCGCCTGCGCCGCCGCTTCGCCAGGTTGCGCTTCGAGGTGACGGGCCAGGACGGGATGCCGTCCAAGGTGGGCCGGACCATCAGCGGCGGGCTGGCCGCCTACAGTGGGGATATGGACGCCGAGCAGCTCCTGGCGGCGGCGGACGCCGCTCTCTACGAGGCCAAGCGGAGCGGTCGCAACCGGATCTCCGTCGTCGGCAAGACGAGGCAGGAGCCCGCGGCACCCCTGCCCGTGAACGCCCCGGCCGGCAACGGTTGACGGCGCTCCATCTCCCGTGTAGTTATCCTGGAGCCGGGACCCCTGGACGGATCGTCGCATCCGGGCGGGGAGACCCGGCTCTTTTCCCGCTCGCCCGCGGCTGCCGTCCTGGAGGATACGACACCCATGGCACGCACGACGCTCCCGGAGCCGAAGATCCACTACGAGGACCGCGGGTCCGTTCCGGAACCGCTGCGCTGGAATCCTGCCGACCTGTTCCCCGGCTGGGAGGCGTGGGAACAGGAGTTCGCTGCCGTCGAGGAGGCGATCGCCGGCCTGCCGACGCTGCGGGAGACGCTCACCCGCAGCGGCCGGGATCTGCGCGAGGTCCTGGACGGGGTCCACGACGTGGAGCGTCGCCTCCGCCTGCTGAGGGTCTACGCCACGCTGCGTCGGGACGAGGATACCCGCGTCGGCGAGCACACCGAGCGGCACGGGAGGGTCGTCTCCCTCACCGTCCGGTTCGCCGAGTCGGTCAGCTGGCTCGAGCCACTGCTGCTGTCCCTTTCCGACGAGGAGCTGGCCCGGTTGCGGGCGGAGGAGCCCGGACTGGCCCTCTACGACCACTACTTCGACGATCTGCTGCGCCACAGGCCCCATGTCCTCACCGAGCCGGAGGAGGCCCTGCTGGCGGCGGCGGGGACGCTGGCCCAGGGGGCTCCGGCCGTCTTCCAGGCCCTCAACGATGCCGACCTGACCTTTCCCGAGGTCCGCGACGAGGAGGGGCGGACCGTCCGGCTGACGCGGTCCCTCTACGCCCGCCTGATCCGCAGTACCGACCGCCGCGTGCGGGAGGAGGCGTTCCGCGCCTTCAACGGCGCCTACCGCATGGTCGCCAACACGTTGGCCGCCAACCTGGACGCCCAGGTGAAGACTCACGTCTTCTACGCCCGCGCCCGCCGGCACGAGGACACCCTGTCGGCGGCCCTGTTCGGCAACGCCGTCCCCGTGTCGGTCTTCCACATGCTGCTGGAGACGATCGATCGCCACCGCGAGCGGATCCACCGCTACACACGGCTGCGGCGGCGGGTCCTGGGTCTCGACCCGTTGCAGGAGTACGACCTCTACCACCCGCTGTTCCCCGACAGCGAGTTCACCTTCGGCTACGGCGAGGCGTGCGAGCGGATGCTCGCCTCCCTGGCGCCGCTGGGGAGGGAGTACACCGACACCGTCGCGCGCGCCGTCGGCGAGCGCTGGATCGACGTCTGCGAGACCACGGGCAAGCGCTCGGGCGCCTACAGCATCGGGACCTACGGGGCCCACCCCTACATCCTGCTGAACTGGAGCGGCCAGCTGCGCGACACCTTCACCCTGGTCCACGAGATGGGCCACACGCTGCACAGCTGGCACTCGTCGGCCCATCAGCCGTACGTCTACGCCGACTATCCCATCTTCACGGCCGAGGTCGCCTCCACCTTCAACGAGCTGCTGCTGATGCACCACCTGCTGGAGACGACCACCGACCGTCGCCAGCGCCTGTTCCTGCTGGAGACCTTCGTGGACGAGATCAACAGCACCGTCTTCCGGCAGGCGATGTTCGCCGAGTTCGAGCGGCACATCCACCGGCTGGGGGAGCAGGAGCAGACCCTCTCCGCGGACCGCCTGCGGCGCGACTACCTGGAGCTGGTGGCCCGCTACTGGGGACCGGACGTGGCGTTCGATCCCGAGCTCAGCTCCCTGACCTGGTGCCGGGTGCCCCACTTCTACTACAATTACTACGTCTACCAGTACGCCACGGCGTTCTCCGCCTCGGTGGCCCTGTCGCGCCGGGTCCTGGAGGGCGGGGAAGAGGAGCGGCAGCAGTACCTCGAGTTCCTGCGCAGCGGCAGCAGCCGCTATCCGCTGGAGACGCTGCAGCGCGCCGGGGTGGACCTCTCGACACCGCAGCCCTACCGGGCCGTCTGCGACCTGTTCGGGGAACTGCTCGACGAGATCGAGCGTTTGCTGGCCGAGGAGGAACGATGAGAACAGCGACGACCGCCCTGCTGCTCCTGCTGCTGGGCGCGGCCACGGCCGCGGCCCAGATCCCGACCATCGCGGTCGCCGACTCCAGCGGCCAGCAGCTCACGGAGAAACAGGAGCCCTACCGCGCCGCCAGTGATGCCGGTCGCTTCGAGGCCGTCTGGCCGTCGGGCTGTTCGCGGCTGCTGACCCGGGTCAAGAAGTCGCCGGCGGGCGATCCGATCGTCGTCGACGTCTCCTGCCGCCGCTTCGGGGACGAGAACCGCGGCTGCCGGGTCACCGTCCTGATGGACTTCACGGAGGATCGTCCTCCCACGCCCGACCTGGTCGTCAAGAACATCGAGGACATGATCCGGCGGCTGAACCTGACCATCGAGCACCAGACCCCCATGACCCGCAACGGTCACGAGGGGGTGGCCGTCTTCTGCCGCGAACGGGGTGGCCAGCGGATGGTCTGGACCGAGGGCTACATCGTCGGCCTGAAGATCGTCCTCGTCCAGGCGTGGGACACCGGTCCGGAGCTGCTGGAGGACCAGCAGGTCAAGGACTTCTTCGCGTCGGTCGTCATGCTCGAGGAGTGAACCCATGACCAGCGCCTCCGTGCCCGTGGCCGGCCGTCCGCCCCTCCGACGCCGGCGCGTCGGCCTGCTCGCCACCCTGCTGGCGGTCGCGCTCGGGTCGATCGCCGGCGCGGCGACCGCTCGCGCCGGCGCAGCGGCCGCCGCGACCTCGCCCGCCGACACCGCCCTTGCCGCCCGCGACTCCCTGGCCGCCGCCATCGCCGTCCGCCAGCGGACCCAGCAGCGGCGGGAGCAGTGGCAGCGGGAGCGCGACGAGCTGCAGCGCCGCTACCGCGAGCTGGAGGCCCGGGTGGCGGCGCAGCGCCGTGACAGGGACCGTCGCCGTGCCGCCGTGGCGGCGCTGACCGACCGGATCGCCTCCCTGGAGCGGCGCCGCGTCGAGGCCGAGCGGCTGCGGGGGACCCTGGACGACACCCTCGCCGTCCTGCTCGACGGGCTGCGCCGGCGGGTGGACGCCGACCTGCCGTTCCTGCAACGGGAGCGCCGGGCCCGCCTGCGCGAGATCACCGCGCTGCTGGCCGACCCGGAAGCCCCCGCCGCCGAGAAGCTGCGGCGGCTGCTGGAGGCGCTGCAGATCGAGGCCGCCTACGGCAGCGGGACCGAGCTGGGCGAGGCCGGCATCACCGTCGCGGGACGGGAACTGCGGGTCCGCCTGCTGCGCCTGGGACGGATCGCCCTGCTGTGGCTCGCGCCGGACGGTTCCCGCTGTGGTCTCTACGATCCCGCGCGTGGCGAGTGGGTGGAGCTGCCGGGCCGCTGGCGGCGTTCCATCGCCCGGGCCATGGAGATGGCGGCGCACACCCGGCCGCTGGAGCTGATCGAGCTGCCCGTCGGGAGGGTCGGCTCATGAGGCGCGGGGTGACGATGCTGCTGCTGGCCGCCGCGGCGCTGCTGATCGCCCTGCCCGTCCGCGCCGGCGAGGGGGACATCCGCGAGGCGTGGCGCAAGGCCCGGGCCGAGCGCGAGGCGGCCCTGGCCGAGGCCCGCGCCATCGAGCAGGCCATCCTGGCCGACCGGGAGCGGTTGCGGCAGGCCGTGGCCGGGCTGGAGCGCGAGTCCGCGGACCTGGCGGCGGAGATCGACTCGCTGGCCACCGTCCAGGAGCGCCTCTCCCGCCGGCACGAGCGGCTGCAGCGGGAGTGGTCGGCCCACGAGCTGGACGTCAAGGAGCTGTCGGGCAACATCCGCATGGCGGCCCGCGACGCGGTCTCGTTGCTGGAGACCTCGCCGTTGACGGCGCTCGCCCCGGAGCGGATCGACCGGCTGCGCGGGTTGCTGGCCGAGGGGTACTTCCCCGGCGTGGACGACGTCGCGGCCCTGGGCCGGATCCTCCTGGACGAGATGCGCCGCAGCGGCGAGGTGGCCCTGGACGACGCCCGCTGGATCGACCGCGACGGCGGCGGGACCGGCGGGCGGATCCTGCGCCTGGGCGCCCTGGCCGTGGCCAGCGCCGACGACCGGCCCGACCTGCTGCGCTACCAGCCCGGGGACCACCTCCTACACGCCCCGTCGCGCCCGTCGCCCCGCTGGGTCCGCCGCGGCCTGGCCCGCTACCTGGCCGGCCGCAGTGTCGGCGTGCCGCTGGACCTGTCCGGCGGCGCCGCCCTGGCGGCCTCGGGCAGGCGGTCCGGTCCGGTCGATCAGCTCCGTGCCGGCGGGCCGCTGGTCTGGCCCATCCTGCTGATCGGGCTGGTGGCGGCGGCGATCATCGTCGAGCGGCTGCTGACCCTGCGCCGCGTCCACGGCAACACCGAGGGGCTCATGACCCGGGTCAACGAGCTGGCCGCCGCTGGCGAATGGGACGCCTGCCGCGAGATCGTCGAGCGGCACCGGGGCAAGAAGTGGCCCGTGGTCCGCGTCCTGCGGGCCGGTCTGGCGGCCCGCGGCGAGTCGCGCGAGACCCTCGAGAGCATCCTCCAGGAGGCCATCCTCCGCGAGCTGCCGCGCCTGGAGCGGTCCCTGCCGCTGCTGGCCATCCTGGGCGCGGTGGCGCCGCTGCTGGGCCTGCTGGGGACCGTCTCGGGGATGATCGAGACCTTCCGGATCATCACCCTCTACGGGACGGGCGAACCGCGGCTGATGGCCGGCGGCATCAGCGAGGCGCTGATCACCACCGAGCTGGGCCTGGCGGTCGCCATCCCCATCATGCTGCTGCACGCCTGGCTCTCGCGTCGCGTCGAACACGTGGTGGGCGACCTGGAGGAGAAGGCCGTGGCCCTGACGAACATCATCTGCCGGCAGAGGTCGTGATGGCTGGCTGGTGGCGGCAACTGGCGGGGTACGTGGCCTCCGGCGGGGTGATCATGTTCCCGCTGCTGCTGGTCTCGCTGCTGCTGTGGACCCGGGCCGTCGAACGGTGGCTGCTGTACCGGCGCCTGCAGCGGGAGGACCTGTCGCTGTCCGAGGCGGCGGCGCTGGTCGTCTCGCCCGACGCCGATCCGGCCGCGCTCCCGGACGGCCTGCGCGGCGTCCTGGTGGCGGACTTCCTGGCGCAGCGGACCGGTCGTCCCGAGCTGGACCGGCCGCTGCTGGCCAGCCTGACCCGCAGCCGGCGCCGCGAGCTGCGCCGGGGCCTGGGGACGGTGGCCGTCCTGGCCGCGGTGGCGCCGCTGCTGGGGCTGCTGGGGACGGTGGTCGGGATGGTGCGCACCTTCGACGTCATCGCCCTGTTCGGCACCGGCCACGCCCGGGCCATGGCCGGCGGCATCTCCCTGGCCCTGGTGACGACCCAGACCGGCCTGCTGGTGGCCATCCCCGGCCTGCTGCTGGCCACGCTCCTGCGCCGTCGGGCGCGCCGGCTGGAGACCATGCTGCTGGAGACGACGACGCTGCTGCAGCGTCGCCTGGCCGCGACGGGAGGCGGGCGATGATCGACATCCGACGGACCCTGCGCGGCGGCGGCGAGCGGGTGGAGATCAACATGGGCCCGCTGATCGACATGGTCTTCCTGCTGCTGATCTTCTTCGTCGTGACCACCAGCTTCGTCAAGGAGACCGGCGTGGAGGTGGACCGCCCGACGGCCGCCAGCAGCGAGGCCGTCGACCGCGGCAACATCCTGATCGGGGTGACCGCCGCCGGCGAGGTCTGGTTCGAGGGCAAGCGGATCGATCCCCGCAGCGTCCGGGCCCACGTGGAGCGGGCCCTGGCCGAGAGCCCCGAGCACGGCGTGATCGTGGTGGCCGACCGGGACAGCCGCACCGGCCTGGTGGTCGAGGTCATGGACCAGTGCCGCCTGGCCGGTGCGCCCAGCGTCAACCTGGCGGCGCGGCTGGCGGAGGTGGGACCGTGAGAGGGGCGCCGTGGCGGGCGGTCGTCGGAGGGGCAGGCAGCGGATCCGGCTCCGGGCGCCGGGGACCGCTGGGCCTGTCCGGCGGCTGCGCGGGCCGCCGTGGCGCCGCGGACCTGGCCCTCGCGGCGGCCGTGGCCGTGCTGGTCAACCTGCTGCTGCTGACCGGCGCCTCGCGGCTGACGCGGGAGCAGACGCTGCGGCTGGACATCACCGCCCCGCAGCCGGTGCGGCTGATCCGCTGGAGCCCGCCGCCTCCCGTCGAGACGCCGCCTCCGGAGCAGGCCCCGCCGCCAGCCGAGACGGCGCCCGAGACCCCGCCTCCGGTCGGTGCCGTCCCGGCGGTGCCGCTCCCCTCGCTGGACATCCCCCTGGGACTGCCGCCGTCGGCGGCGGCGCTGCCGGTGGTCACCGCACCACCCCTGGACGGGACGGTCTTCACGGGCACCGACCTGGACGAGCCGCCGGCCGTCCTGGCCCGCATCCCGCCGGAGTATCCCCTCTGGGCGCGCGAGCAGGGGATCGAGGGATCGGTCCGCGTCCGCTTCCTGGTCACGTCCGAGGGCCGCGCCGAGCGGATCACGATCGTGGAGGCCGACCCGCCGGGCGTCTTCGACCGGGCCGTCCTGCGGATCCTGCCGACCTGGACCTTCACCCCGGGCCGCATCGCCGGCCGGGCGGTGCCGTCGTGGATGGAGACGACGGTCCGCTTCGAGCTGAGACAGTGAACGGCCCGCGGTCGGTCGCTGCTGCGCTGGGGCGCCTGGCCGCCGTCGCCGTCGCGCTGGCGGTGTGTCTCGGCGGCGGCTTGTCGTCTCCGCCTCCCGCGGCGGCCGCGCCCGCGGACGATCCCCTGGCCGGCGCGCCGTCGTCGGTCCGCCGGGCCGTCCTCGGTGCCCGCCTGCTGGCCGCCGACGGCGACCTGGCCGGCGCCGCCGCCCGGCTGCGACGCTTCCGCGCGGAGCACCCCGACCGGGACCACCCCGCGATCCATGCCCTGCTGGGGGCCTGCCTGGCCCGGCTCGACAGCCTCGACGCCGCGGTCACCGAGTACCGCCGGGCCGTGGTGCTGCGTCCGGACGACGGCGCTGCGTGGCGCGACCTGGGCTACACGGCCTACCGGGCCGGGGACGCGGCGACGGCGGCGTCCGCCCTGGAGCAGGCTGCCAGGCTGGGAGCTGCCGGGGACGTCGCGTTCTGGCGGGTGACCGCGGCCGCGGCGGCGAGCGCGGGGGACACGATGCTGGCACGGACGGCGGCGGATTCGCTGGTGGCCGCCGCGCCCGGCGATCCGGGGGCGTGGGACCTGGCGGGGCGGGTGCTGCTGGCCTGCGGCGACCTGCGGATGGCGGCGGCCTGCTGGGAGACCGGGGCGGCGCTGCAGGCCCCGCCGGTCGCGCGGCGGGTGCGGCTGGGGGACCTGTACCTGCGGCTGGACGTGCCGGAGCGGGCGGCGTGGTGGTACCGGGCGGCGCTGCGCGACTCGGCCGCTGCCGGCGTCTACGAGCGCCTGGCGCTGGCGCTGGCGGCGGCGGACAGCGACAGCGCTGCGGTGGAGGTGTTGCGCCGGGGGGTTGCCGAGGTCCCGTCGGGCAGGCTGCGGTTGCTGCTGGGGCAGAAGTTGCTGGTGGCCGGGAGCAGGGACCAGGCGGTGGCGGTGCTGCGGCAGGCGGCGGCGGACCCGGACACGGCGGTGGCGGGCGCGGCGCGGCGGCTGTTGGCGTGGGCGGGGGAGGAGACGGGCGAGTGAGCGCCCCGGTGGGTCGATCGCCGGTGTGACGTCCCGGTCCGTGCTCACCCCCTCACCATCAGGATCGGCACCTCCACCTTGTGCTTCAGCGTGTCCGACACGCTCCCGAACAGCAGGTCCCCCAGGAACCGGTGTCCGTGCGTCGCCATTCCCACCAGGTCGTAGCCGCCCTGCTCGATCTCCGCCAGGATCTCCTTGTCCGGCTCGCCGCTGCGGATCACCGCCTCGGTCGCCACGCCCTGGGCGCGCAGCCGCGCCACGTGCTCGGCCAGGCCCTGCTCGGCCTGGCCGCGCAGCGTCCGTTCCTGGTCCAGGGTGTGGGAGTGGACCACGTGCAGCAGGTGGACCTCGGCCTCGTTCTGCCGGGCCAACGGGCCGATGTGGTCGATGATGGCCCGGTCCACGGGCGAGCAGTCGATCAGGACCAGGATCTTCCGGTAGATACGCATGTCAGCTACCCCCGGTCAGCGTGGCGTGGAGCAGGTAGAGGTTCAGGGCGACGACGACGGCCGCGATGGCGAGCGCGGCGCCGAACTCCCCGTTGCCGCTGCGCAGGCCGCCCATGACGCGCCGGTCACGGCAGAGGATCAGCAGCGGCACCAGGGTGAACGGCAGCTGCACGCTCAGGACCACCTGGCTGAGGATCAGGATCCGGAACGTGTCCATCCCCAGCAGGATGATCGCCAGCGACGGGATGGCCGTCACGAAGACCGAGACGCGGTACAGCAGGGTCCGCGGGTCCTCGGGCCGGCCCAGGAACCCGGTGATGACGTTGACCTCGGCCATGGACGAGGTGATGGACGAGCCGACCCCGGCGAAGACCAGTGCCACCGCGAACAGCAGCCCCGCCAGCGGGCCGGCCAGCGGCCGCAGCGTGGCCGACGCCTGCTCGATGCTCTCGACCACCACGCCGTGGCGGGCGAAGACGGCCGCCGCCACGATGATCATCGCCGAGTTCACGACCCAGCCCAGGAGCATGGCCAGCATGGTGTCGGCCTTCGCGAACCGCAGCAGGGACTGCTTCTCCGACTCGGCGATGCCCCACTTGCGGCTGTGGATGACGTTGGAGTGCAGGAAGATGTTGTGGGGCATGACCACCGCCCCCAGGATGGCCATGGCCACGTAGATGCTGCCGCGGTCGATCCTGGGCACGACGGCCGCCGGCACCACCGCCCCCCAGTCCGGCTTGACGATCAGCACCTCCGCCAGGTAGCAGAGGGCGATGATCCCCAGGAAGCCGACGATGATCGTCTCCAGCCGGTGGTAGCGCTGGCTGACGATGAGGAAGACCTCCAGCCCGACCGTCAGCAGCGCACCGGCCCACAGCGGCATCCCCAGCAGCAGCCGCAGCCCGATGGCGCCGCCGATCAGCTCGGCCACGTCGGTGGCCACGCAGGCCAGGACGATCGTCACCCCCAGCAGGGCCGAGACCGGCGCCGGGAACCGTTCCCGGATGTTGACCGCCAGCGACTTGCCGGTGGCGATCCCCAGCTTGGCGGCCATGTGCTGGATGACCAGCAGCATGACCGTGCTCAGGGTGATGACCCACAGCAGGTCGTAGCCGAACCGCGACCCGCCCTCGATGTTCGTGGCCCAGTTGCCCGGGTCGATGAACCCGACGGTGACCAGGAAGCCGGGCCCCAGGAAGCTCAACAGTGTCCGGAAGGGGATGCCCTGCCTGGTCGATGTTGCCGTCATCGCCTCGCCTCGTTCCTCCGGGTTCCCGTCTCCGCGCGCACGTTACCATAAAACGTCGGCAGGGATCGGCACACGCCTTTTCGCGCCGGCGCCGGCCGGGGGTTGTTTCCACCGGCGGGTTGCCCTATACTGCAGGCATAAGGAGCGACCGCCGCCGACACCTCTCGCTCCTACCGCTCTCGGTCGTTCTCTTCCCGGGGGGATGGGGGTTCTCCCGGGGCAGCATGTTGCTCAAGGCAGATCGATGTTCGGGGGTCGCCGATCCCTCTCGCCCGCCATCGGTCCAGCGCGGGAGGCGGCCATGCCCGATCGCGGCAAGAAGCAGAAGAAGATCCGAGCGGCCGCCGCCGGCGGCCAGGAGACCGAGGCCCGGCTCGTGGCCAGCCCGGTTCGGGTCATCGTCACTCCCCTGTCCGGCGATCTCGTCCATCCACTCTCCCGTCGCGACATCCAGCGTGTCCTGTCGGTCCTGCCCGAGGAGTCGGTCGCCGGACTGCGCTCGGTGACGCTGCTGGACGCCATGGTGACGGAGGCCGGCTACCCTGTTCTCAGCTCCTACCGCCGCCTCGGGTTCATCCGGCTCCACGCCGTCCCCCCCGCCCACTGGCGGATCGGTCCCCTGCCGGCGGGGGTCGTGTCCGAGCTGGAGGCGTACGGTGCCCGGGTCGAGGCGACAGCAGACGGGCTGGTCGTCGGCTGGTCGCCGTCCGCCCTGCGCCTGTTCTTCACCATCGGCGCCCTGCTCCCGGCCGTTGCCCGGCACCGGCGCGAGATGGGCGGCGAGGCCGGGAGCGATCCCGTCGTCCGCGCCCTGCGCGACGACGCGGCGGCCTGGCCGGTCTCGACGGTGGCCCTCCAGCGGTGGCGGGAGTTCCTGAGCTGATCCAGTGTTCAACTCCGCGCATCCAGTGCCGAAGAAGATGCAGGCCCCGCAAGGGGTCGCTGTCACCGCGTGTCCACCACCCGAGGAGGGGATGATGAGGATCAGGAATCTGCTCGCGCTGCTGTCGCTCGTCCTGCTGCTGGGAACCCTGGCGGCGCCGGTACTGGCCGTCGACGACGACGACCTGGATGCCCTGCTCAAGGACGTCTCGGTGGAGTACGCCAAGGGCTACCTGGAGCCGCTGGTCAACACCTTCGGCATCAACCAGAACACCGGCCTGTTCCATACGGCCGACATCGCCGGCGGACGGCTCTCCCTCTCGCTGAGCCTGCAGACGATGGCCACCAAGCTCGAGGACTCCGACCACGTCTTCCGGCGCACGATGCACGTGGTGCTGGACGAGCGCTACGGCGTCCAGCCGGGCGAGGACGGCTACGGCATGGAGGGCGACGTGGTCATGAGCGGCCCGTCGGTCTTCGGCGACGAGGACACCCAGGGGACGATCATCGCCTACTATGCCGGCATGCCCGTGGGCTACCAGGAGGGGATCGAGGGGCTGGTCGACACCGACTGGGTGCCGCTGGCCGTGCCGCAGGCGTCGCTGGGCGGCATCGCCGGCCTGCGTGCCACCGTGCGCTGGATCCCGGACATCGACGCCGGGGACATCGGGACCATCTCCTACTTCGGCTGGGGCCTGCAGTGGAACGTCAACACGGTCCTGCCGCTGCTGCCGGTGGACGTCATGGTCGGTTTCTTCACCCAGGACCTGGACGTGGGAGACGACGTGGCGACCCACGCCGACAGCTACTTCCTGGCCGCCAGCAAGAAGCTGGCCCTGCTGACCGTCTACGGCGGGGTGACGATGGAGGACTCGTCGGTGGACGTCCACTACGTCTACCACGAGGGCCTGCCCGACCAGGAGGAGGTGGACTTCTCCATGGACGGCAGCCAGGACGGCCGTTTCACCGTGGGCGGTGTGCTGGACCTGGGCCTGAAGATCAACGCCGAGATCGGCTTCGGGGACTACACGACCTTCGGCGCGGGACTGCTGTTCGGCATGTGATCGCGGCGAACACGCGGACGGGACGACGGGCGGGGGCGACGGCGCTCCCGCCCGTCGCGTTGGCGCGGTCAGCGGAGCAGCAGGCCGCGCGACAGCAGCGGCATCGCTGCGGGGGTCGTCAGGCGGAAGAGGTAGACCCCCGAGGGGGCCGGTCTGCCGTCGTCGGTCCGGCCCGCCCAGGTGACGGCGTGGTCGCGGCCGTCGCCGACGCCGGCGGCCAGGACCGCCAGCCGCCGTCCCCGGGCGTCGAACAGCTCCAGGCGATAGGGACTCCCCGCGGGTGCCGTCCAGGCGACGCGGGTGCGGGGGTTGAAGGGATTGGGGCACAGTTCCAGCCGCAGCGGCGTGGGCGTGTCCGGGGCGCCGGTCGTCGCCGAGACCCCGACCAGGCCCTCCGGCAGGGTGACGTCGTCGTACCGGTTCGCCGCGGGATCGAACAGGGTCGCCTCCACGGTCAGCAGGTCGGTCCACCCCTCGGCGTCGGCGCGGGCGTACCAGCGCAGCAGCTCCCCGGGGCCGGTGGTCCGGCAGGAGGCGCCGATGATGGCCGCGAAGGCGTGCCAGCGGCCCGGCGTCTCCTCCTCGTAGGCCTGCCAGACGTAGCAGGAGACCGTGTCGAACAGGGCTCCCGGCACGGCGTCCAGGCCGGCCAGGAAGGCGGGATCGTAGTCGATGACGACGTCGATGGTCCGCACGTCGAGGGTGTCGTCCAGGACGATCGAGACGACGGCCGTGTCCCCGGGCGCGACGACACTGGCCTGCGGGTTCCAGCGCAGGACGATTCCGCCGGCGGCCTGGACGGCCAGGATCAGCAGCAGGGGCAGCATCACCGCGGTGGTGCGGACGGCGGTGCGGCCTGCGGTGAGGGGCGAGGCTCTCATCTCCACTTCCCGGTTGGAGGCGGGGCGGGGCGCGAACGCCCCGCCCCCGTGAGTGGTTGTCGGTCTACTTCGTCAGCAGCATCTTGCGGGTGACGACGTCGTCTCCCGCCTGGATCCTGTAGAAGTAGGTGCCGGAGGCGACCTGACGGTCGTTCTCGTCGCGGCCGTTCCACACCGCGGTGTGGGTGCCGGCCGGCATGTTGCCGTCCACCAGCATCCGGACCAGCTTGCCGTCCAGCGCGTAGACGCCCAGGCGGACGTGGCGCTGCTCGGGCAGCCGGTACTCGATCCTCGTGCTGGGGTTGAACGGGTTGGGGTAGTTCTGCGCCGCGGCGAAGGTGCGCGGCAACGCGCCCTGGCCCGGCGCCATCGCCACGGCCAGGTCGGCGTTGTCGGCGCCGCGGGCCGTGATCACCGGCGCGGTCTCCAGCGGCCGGTCGAAGGTCAACCGGACCAGCTCGCCGCCGCCGGTGAAGGTCAGGCCGCGGCCGATCAGGGCCAGGCTCAGGTCCAGGCCCTTGCGCTCGATGTTGCGCAGGAAGACCGGACCGGACTGGCGATCCAGCAGCTCGCCCGCTGCGATGGAGCAGCCCGCTCCGGCTGGCAGCGGCGCCACGATGCGGATCCCCTTCAGGCCCTCGCTCCCCTCGTCCAGGCGCAGGACCCAGGTCCGGTCGTCCAGGCGGTCCCAGACCAGCACGATCGGTCCCTCGACGACGACCGGCGCCTGCTTGAGGCCGACGTTGCCGTAGTTGAGGGCGAAGATCATCAGGTCCTCGAAATCGATGACGCTGTCGGTCAGGGGGATGCCGTACCCGCTGTGGTCGTCGGTGGGGCCGACGTCCACCTCGTTGTCGTAGCCGGTGTCGCCGTCACCGAGGCCGAAGGTGGCGCCCATGACGGTGATGTCACCGCTGTCCACGTCACCGTCCGGGGTCGCCGGGTCGACGTCGCCCAGCCAGTAGTTGGTGGCGCGATCGTTGGCGGCGGCGGGCGGTCCGTAGTTGACCGCCGCATCGACGGCGAAGACCTCGTAGTAGTAGACGCCCCGGCCGGTGGTCATGCCGTTGTCGATGAAGGTCAGCGTGCCGGCGGTGACGGTGCCGGCCAGCTCCCATTCGGCACTGGCGACCGCCGCGTTGCGATCGGCGGGCCGGGCGGGGATGGTGCTGCCGGCCAGGTCGTCATACTCGGGATAGGCCGAGGTGCCGGGTGTGGTGTCGTACCAGAGGCCGCGGTAGACCTCGTAGTGGTCCACGTCGGACTCGTCGGCCATGGCCCAGGAGACATGGACCTGCTGGTTGCCGGGGTCGGCGGTGATGCCGGTGACCGCGGGCGGGGCGGTGCAGTCGACGGTGATCGTCGTGTTGGTCACGTCGGCGAAGATGTCGCCGTTGTCCGGGTCGCGCAGCTTGTAGCTGTCGATCGAGACGTTCGCCGTCCCGTCGCCGACCGGGTGGAAGGTGACGGAGAACAGCGGCGCACCGGTCTGCAGGCCGGCCGTGGTGCCCAGGATGGCGTCGTTGATGGTCAGCGTGCCGTCGCCGTTGTCGACGACGTCGAAGTAGTGCTCTCCGATGGCGCCCAGGCTGCCCGCGTCGGCGACGTCGGCCACGCCGAACGAGACCTCGGGCCCGGCGCTGATCGTGACGGCGTAGCCCTTCAGGCCCGGCGCGCCCGGCTGGGGCGTGTAGGTGAAGGTGACGACCTTGTCCGTGCCACAGTTGATGGGCGACGTGTCGGCCGGCACCGCGGCCAGGGCCGTGCCGCCGGAGAGCCAACCCTCGGCCAGGGCCATCGTGCACTCGCCGCCGATCTCCGGATAGTGGTTCCCGCTGCCGTAGACCCAGGCGCCGCTGGCGTCCTGGGTGGCGGCGATCCAGACGGCGCCGCGGTAGGCGGCGGTCATCGTCGCCGTCGTGTGGGTGAGGTTCTCGTAGAGGGCCTTGACGGCATAGGCGGTCGCCTGCCCTTCGGCGTCGTTCCAGGCCGCGTCAGGCGGGTACTGGGCGCCGTACTGGTCGCTGAACGAGCCGTCGGGGTACTGGCAGTCCAGCAGGGCCTGCTGCAGGGCCGGCAGCTCGTCCGTGTGGACACCGGCGGTGGCGAAGGCGCGGATCAGGCCGCTGACGCCGATGTCGTACCACCAGTAGTCGGGGGTGGCCCAGTTGGGATCGAACCCCTGGCTGTGGCCGAACGGCTCGAAGTAGCCGGGGTTGGCGTTGAAGCTGTCCTGCCACAGCACCTCGGCTGCGGCCACAGACTCGGCGGCATAGCCGTTGCCGGGGAAGGCTACGTCAAGAAGCATCAGTCCCTCGACCCACGGGGCGGTGTCCCAGGGGATGATCCCGTTGGCGTAGCCTTGACCGGCCCGCATGTCGCGGATGTACGTGGCGATTCCGGCACCGCCGCCGTGGGCGGTGTCCTGGTAGTTCCAGATGGCCAGGGCGGCGTTGCGGTAGACGGACGGATCGGCTACGCCGGGCAGGTCGGCGAAGTGGAGCAGGAAGATGATGTCCGGACCGGAGCGCACCTCGGTGGGCCCCCGCGAGACGATCATGTCCGCGGCGTCCTGCATGGCGGTGAAGACGGCGGGCGTGGGGTGCTGCAGGTAGCCCCGGTAGAGACCCTGCGCCGTGACGCCGTAGAGGTTGGGAGCGCTGGCGCCCGCGGAGTGGGAGAAGGTCGTCATGACCCAGTCCCAGCCGCCGTCGTCGGGATCGGTGTCGGGGTCGCCGTTGCCGGCGTTGTCCTCGGTGACGTCGGCCTGCATCGTCACCAGGTAGGCGGCGCCGGCGTCCATGGCCGCGGGCAGGTCGGTCGGATCACCGAACGCCTTGTCGGACAGCGGTCCCGGTGCGGTCTTCGCCTGGAGTGTCTGCTCGAACGGCGAGGCGACCGGATGGTCGGCCCACGCCAGGCCGGCCACCAGCATCAGCGGCAGTGTCAGCAGTGGTAGGAAGCGTCGAATCATGTCGTTCCCTCCAGTTGGATACGGTTTCGCCTTCATGTTTACGGATGGGCGAGAAGGAAGAGAGCTCGAGATGGCGCTCCTGGACATCCCCCCTTTCGCGACGGCGAGAGATTCTGACGACACCGACCGGCACGC
The DNA here is from genome assembly GCA_964436825.1 of uncultured Fibrobacteraceae bacterium. GTDB lineage: Bacteria > Krumholzibacteriota > Krumholzibacteriia > LZORAL124-64-63 > LZORAL124-64-63 > CAYTEO01. The sequence goes on from CAYTEO010000007.1 coordinate 37,570, forward strand.
GGCATGCGGCGGCGCGCTTGCGACGATACTCGATGCATCCTGGGCAAGAGTCGGCGGGGCGAGAGTGGCCGACAGGAGCGATCGGGATGACACCCCCGCGTCACCCGAAATGCTATTCAATCACATCTTCACCCCGCCTGTCAACCCACAGGCGGCTATTCCCGCCTGTTCAAGGCCCTTGCCAAGCGTGAAGGATTATGTCATCATCTCAAGCGACCCCCGCCTCTCGCCCCGTTCGTCTCTCGCCCACGGGACATGACCATCGCGGAAGGACGTCGACATGTTGCGCTGTCGGCCATGGCGCCTGCCGGCCGTCGTCTCGATCCTGCTCGCCGTGGCGATCGCGGGCGGCGCGCGGGCCCAGACGGTCTCCATCGTTCCCCACGTCGCCACGCCCGTCGGTTCGCCGTTCGAGATCTACGTCCACCTCGACACGGACGGGTTGGCGCTGCAGGGCGTCGAGATACGGATCGGCTTCGAGCCGTCGCTCGTCTCCCTGCAGCAGGTCGTCGCCGGGGACTGGTTCACCAGCTCGGGGTTGCCCTTCTACTTCCACGACTACACGACGCCGGGAACGGCCGAGATCCACTTCACCGGTGCCCTGCTGGGAGACACCTCGGACCGCAACGGCGTGCTCGGGATCTGCCGGTTCACGGCCGTGGCGGTCGGTGTCTCGCCGCTGACGTTCCTAGACTGGGACGTGCGGGGCGCGGCGAACGAGGACGTGGGAGCCGCGCACAGCACGGGTGACCTGATCGTCATCGAGGAGGCCGTCGCGGCCCGGACGCTGACCTTCGGGCAGGTCAAGGCGCTCTACAGATGAAGAGCCCGGGCGCCGGGCGCCCGGGCTCCATCGTCCCACCGCTGGGCGGTCTCGCCGTCACGGCAAGGTGACGGTCACCTCCCGCCGCCCGCACTTCAGGCCGTCGTAGGCCACGGTCACCTCCGCGCCCTTCCGCCCTGCGACGATCCACTCCAGGTCGCGCTTGCCGAACGGGTCGATCCAGGTCGGGATGACCGCGGGCCGGTGTTCCCGACGCTCCACCTCGTCGAACCAGGGGTCGGCCAGCACGCCGCCGGTCACCACGGTCACGCCCTTGCCCGTCAGCGTCGCCTGGTCGAGGCGGACGATCCTCTTGCCGCGGGCCCGCGCCGAGAGGGTGGGCAGCCCGCCCCGGTTGACCGCCCGGGCGCGGACGCGGTAGAGGCCGTCGCCCAGGTCCTCGACCCCGGTCACCGACAGCTCCAGCCGCGGGGCCTGGCTGGCCGTCCAGACCACGTACATGGCGTTGCGGTGGACCAGCTCCGGCAGCATGAACGGCGGAGGCATCCGCGTGGTGAAGGTCCGCCAGCCGCCGATCTCGATGTCGCCGTAGGTGGGGTGGTGGAAGGGGTGCCAGTCGCTGAACATCTCGCCCAGCATCAGCCGGTCGTTGAACTTCTGCTTCTCCAGGTCGCGGGGACGGTGGCTCCAGATGGTGCCGTCCTTGCCGTTGGGCTTCTCGTTGCGCGACTTGTAGGCCAGCTGGGCCGACATGAACAGCTCGCCCACGAAGCACGGCACGCCCAGGCACTGGTACATGAACTCGTCGAAGTCGCCGTGGGTCGTGTAGAGGTCCTGGCTGGAGACCAGGTACCGGTAGCCGGGCACGACGCGTTCGCCCTCGCGGCCCAGGTAGTCGAAGACCTTCAGGTCGTCCGGCGGGATGGGGGGCGAGAGGTCCGACCCGGGGCCGCGCAGCCACATGCCGCCGAAGTTGTGGAAGTTGAAGCCGAAGCAGATGTTCGGGTGCGCCTCCAGGAAGGCGGCGATGGCGCGGGTGTCCGCGGCGCTGAACGGGTAGTCGCCGGCGCCGTTCTGGATGTACTCCGGCTGCCACTGGAAGCCCCAGTTGCGGTTCATGTCCAGGTAGCCGGGGACGTCCTCGTTGATCCTCCCGTCGCCGTCGTTGTCGATCCCCTCGGCGCCGAGCAGGGTCCATTCCCCCTGCTCGCCCGGCTTGACCCGCACCATGACCCGCGGGTCGTCGGGATCGGTGCGCCACTGGCCGAACGGGTCGCGGATCCGCATCTGGAGGATCCGGCCGTCGCCGTCCAGGTCGTCGTAGTCGTCCTCGTCCAGCAGGCCGTCATGGTCGTCGTCGTGGGGGACCCGCGCGGTGCGGCCGATGTTGTAGCCGCCCGGATCGGTGAAGAAGCGGGCGCGGCTGTCCACGTTGACCGTTGGGACGATGTAGAAGACGGTGCTGTCGACGATGGCCTTCATCCGCGGCCAGCGGTCGTACTTGTCCAGCAGCTGCCAGGCCAGGTAGAGACAGACCTCGGTGGCCTGGATCTCGTTGCCGTGGATGGCGCCGTCGACGTAGACGGCCGGCTTGTTCATCTCCTCGCCGGTGGCGGGGTTGTTGATCGTCAGCTCCCAGATGTCCCGCCCCTCCTCGCTCTTGCCCAGCGACTGGAGGCTCGTCAGCCGCGGGTAGGCCTCGTGGAGGGCATGGAGGATGGCGGTGACCTCCTGCTGGCTGTAGTAGCGGTCCCACTGCAGGTGGTGGACGTCGATCTCCGGCGCGGCGAGCGCGGTCGTCGCCAGGACGAGGCAGGCCGCCGCGGCGGCAAGGTGCAGGACGCGGTTCATCGCCGACCTCCCTTGCTGTCGGTGGCTTCGAGGGTGACCGTCGCGCTCCTGGTTCCCAGCGACGGGGCCGACGCGGTGACGGTCAGCCGGGTGCCGGGCTTGCCGTGGACGACCCAGGTGACCGTGGCGCAGCCGCCGGCGGGCAGGGACGGGACGACCCGGCGGGGGCGGCCGTCCAGCAGGCGTCCGCCCTCGAGGGTCACGACGACCGGCGGGATCCGCCGGGTGCGCTTGCCCATGGCGGTGGGATAGGGGAGCCGGCCGGTGTCGGGCAGGACGGCGGTCAGCTCGAAGGCGCCGCCGCCCAGTTCCCTTGTCCGCAGCTCCAGCTCGCCCAGGCGCGGCAGCCAGTCCGGCAGCTCCAGCAGCAGCGGCACCTGTTTCGCCAGGAGCGAGTCCAGCAGCGCCGCCGGCGGGTTGCGCAGGGCGAACGGATCGGGCCCCCCGACCAGGGCGGTCCGGCCGTCGGCCAGCGTGACCTCGCGCCACTCGGCCCAGGTCGCCCGCCCGTCGGTCAGCTCCGGGTGCGCCTGCGCGAAGGCGGCCAGGGCGGCCAGGTCCGGGTCGACGCCGCCGGCCTCCTTCTTCTCGGCCTGCTCGCGCATCATGTCGGCGATCTTCGCCGGGGTCAGCATGCCGCCCTGCAGGGCGCCGACGACCATCTCCGGGGTGACCGACGGGGGGGCGTCGTAGGCCTCGAGCATGGCGGCGATCCGCTCGGTCCCCAGGGCGACGATCTCGTCGGCGGTCATCTTCTCCAGGTCGTCGGGAGTGAGATCCTGGCCGCCGTCCTCGGACTTCCGTTCCTGCTTGGGAACGGTCCAGAAGTCGATCGCCAGCGACGGCACCCCGAGCTGGTAGTAGGCCCACTCCTCCAGCGAGCCGCCGCGCACGGGCGCCGGGTCGACGCGTCCGCCGTCCAGGCCGATCTCCTTCAGCCGGTCGGCGTAGTGCTCCGAGAGGGCCTTCCACCAGGACAGGTCGTCGCCGTGCGGGGCGGTGGGGATCCCCAGGCCCAGGAACGACAGGACGTCCTCGGCGGTCAGGTCGCGGTTGCCGGTGAAGTCGCGGCCCATCTCCACCAGCTCGTCCAGGGTGTACTTCCTGTCCGGATCGAGTCCGGTCTCCTCGGCCAGCCAGCCGGGGATCTTGTACTTGTCGCCGCCGGCCTTCGGCTTCTTCCCGCCGCCGGGCACCTCGGCCAGCGTGTTCGTCTCGCCCAGGGTCAGCACCAGGGCGATCTCGGGGTGGTCACAGGCGAAGCGCAGCAGCGACCGCGTCTCGGGGGCGTAGGCGGCCCACGGCCCGGCGTCGGTGGTCCAGTGCTCGAAGCCGTGGGGGAAGTTGCGGCCCGGCACCACGCCGCCGGCGCCGTCCTCGTTGAACTCGCCGTCGCCGTCGTCGTCGTCCCCCTCGACCAGCTTCAGGTAGCGGCCGTGCTCGCCCCGCTCCGGTTTCGCCTCCCGGGGCAGCCGGGGCGACTCGTCGGTCAGCAGCCAGCGGCCCTCCGGGTCGGGCACCAGCATGAGGCGGACGACCCCGTCGCCGTCCAGGTCGTCGGCGGGGTCCTCGCCCGTCAGCCCGTCCGCGTCGTCGTCCCGTGGCTGGTCGTTGCGTCCGTCGGCGACGCGGACCGGGGCGAAGAAGCGCGCCGCCCCGTCGGGGTCGAGACGCGGCACCAGGTACCAGGTCAGGCTGTCGGCGCGGTCCGTCGGGCGGTCGCCCCGTTCCAGCAGGCGGCGGGCCAGCTCCAGGGCGGCCTCGGTGCCCAGGGGCGAGACGCCGCGGGGATCGCCGACGACCAGCACGGCCGCCGTCTCCAGACCGCCGGTGTCGACCGCCGGGGCGATGGTCAACAACCAGACCGGGCGCTTCCCGGGCGAGGTGGCCAGGGTGGACAGCGTGGCCCTGTCGTCGTGGCGGGCCATCACCTTCAGGGCGGTGGCCAGGGTCTCGTCGTCGGAGTAGGCGCCGCCGGCGCGGCAGGAGCCGGGCAGAGCCCAGACCGCGGCGACCAGCAGCGCGAGCAACAGCGGGAGGAATCGAGTCATGTAGGGCCTCGACAGGTTGAGGGGTCATGCAGTCGCGCCGTGGCGCAGGGAGAAGAACGCGCCTCGGCGCTGGCGACGGGCGGCGGGAGTCGACCCGGCTGCCTCGGGACCAGTACGTGCCAGGATAGCAAGGGTTGCCGGTATCCTACAACCTGGCACTCCTGCCATCGCCGATCCGGCCGATGCCGCGTAGCCGCACCCTGCAACCCGGCAGGTCGAGCGGCTCCGGCAGGGAATCATGACCATCTGTCGCGACATCGGGACAGGCGCTGGCGTGATGTCATGACAGTTTGTCGCTGTTCTTGGCCGGGGAAGCACAGCTGGCCATTCATTCGTCGTAACATACATGGTCACAGTATGTTACCAGGTTGATGCCAGGTCCCCGATCAGGAACGGTTCCTGCCTCTCCCGGAGTGCTGAACAATCCAATTGAGGAGGAACCGAAGATGAAGAACTGGACTGTCAATGCCGTCGAGGCGCTGCAGAAGGCGCAGTCCAAGGCATACGAGATGCAGCACGCCGAGCTGGAGCCGTTGCACCTGCTGTGGGCGTTGCTGTCGGAAGCGGGGCTTTCCGTCAAGATCCTGCAGGGGCTGGAGATCACCGATCCCCAGGTGGTCGTCCGGACCATCGAGCAGGAACTGGCGGCCATGCCCAAGGTGCAGACCAGGGAGGTCCCCAATCCCAGCCGCGAACTCCAGCAGGTCATGCTGGAGGCCCAGACGCTGGCCAAGAAGAACGGCAGCGGCATGGTGGGGACCCGTGAGCTGCTGCTGGCCCTGGCGGCCGACAAGGGTCGCGCCGGGAGCGTCCTGAAGACCTTCGACGTCACCCCGGAGAAGGTGGCCCAGGCCCTCGAGGCGCTGGGAGCCCAGCAGGCCTACCAGGGCGACAGCGAGCAGAACGTGACCGAAGGCCAGGAGTCGGCCCTGGACCGCTACGCCCGCAACCTGTGCGAGGCGGCGCGGCAGGGGAAGATCGACCCGGTCATCGGACGCGACGAGGAGATCCGCAGGGTCATCCAGATCCTCAGCCGCCGCACCAAGAACAACCCCGTGCTGATCGGCTCGCCCGGCGTGGGCAAGACCGCCGTGGTGGAGGGGCTTGCCCGCCGCCTGGTGGAGGGCGACGTGCCGCTGGGGCTGCGCGGCAAGCAGCTCTACGCCCTGGACATGGGGGCGCTGCTGGCCGGCGCCAAGTACCGCGGCGAGTTCGAGGACCGTCTCAAGCAGGTGGTCAAGGAGGTGACCGAGCGCGAGGGCGAGATCCTGCTGTTCATCGACGAGATGCACACCCTGGTGGGCGCCGGCGCCGCCGAGGGGGCCATGGACGCCAGCAACATCCTCAAGCCGGCCCTGGCCCGCGGCGAGCTGCACTGCATCGGCGCCACCACCGTGGACGAGTACCGCCAGCACATCGAGAAGGACCCGGCGCTGGAGCGCCGCTTCCAGCCGGTGCTGGTGGAGGAGCCGACCGTCGAGCAGGCCATCGCCATCCTGCGCGGCCTGAAGGAGCGCTACGAGGTCCACCACGGGATCCGCATCTCCGACTCGGCCATCGTGGCGGCGGTCAAGCTGTCCAGGCGCTACATCAGCGACCGCATGCTGCCGGACAAGGCCATCGACCTGATGGACGAGGCCGCCTCGCAGCTGCGCATGGAGATCGACTCGGTGCCCAGCGAGGTGGACGACCTGCAGCGGCGTCTCAACCAGCTGGAGATGGAGAAGCTGGCCCTGGAGAAGGAGACGGACAAGCAGGCCGTGGGCCGGCGCGACCTGATCGAGAAGCAGATCGCCGAGCTGCGCGAACAGCTCGAGCAGCTCCGTGCCCGCTGGGAGCAGGAGAAGGCGGCCATCGACGAGATCCGCCGCATCCAGCAGGAGCAGGAGCAGCTCACCCTGGAGATCGAGAACGCCGAGCGGCAGGGCGACCTGGCCCGCGCCTCGGAGCTGAAGTACGGTCGCGCCACCGAGCTGGCCGCCGAGCTGGAGGAGGCCCGCCGCCGCCTCCACGAGATCCAGGGCGACAACCCGCTGCTCAAGGAGGAGGTGGACGAGGAGGACATCGCCCGCCTGGTGGCCAAGTGGACCGGCATCCCGGCGCAGCGGCTGGTGGAGGACGAGGCCGCCAAGCTGCGCGACCTGGAGAACCGCCTGCGCGCCCGCGTGGTGGGCCAGGACCACGCCATCGCCCGGGTGGCCCGGGCCATCCGCCGCTCGCGGGCCGGCCTGACGGACCGCAACCGGCCCCTGGGCTCGTTCCTGTTCCTGGGTCCCACCGGCGTGGGCAAGACCGAGCTGGTCAAGGCCCTGGCGGCCGAGATGTTCGGCGACGAGTCCCACCTGGTGCGCCTGGACATGAGCGAGTACATGGAGCGGCACAGCGTGGCGCGGATGATCGGCGCGCCGCCGGGCTACGTGGGCTACGAGTCGGGCGGCCAGCTGACCGAGGCCGTGCGGCGTCACCCGTACACCGTGGTCCTGCTGGACGAGGTGGAGAAGGCCCACCCCGAGGTCATGAACGTCCTGCTCCAGCTGCTGGACGACGGGCGGCTGACCGACGGCAAGGGCCGCGTGGTGGACTTCCGCAACACGCTGGTGGTGATGACCAGCAACCTGGCCCAGGACGCCCGCTTCGAGCCGCGCGACGACCTCTCCGAGGAGCAGCAGCGCGAGGTGGAGCGTGACCTGCTGGAGGAGCTGGGCCGCCACTTCCGGCCCGAGTTCCTGAACCGGATCGACGCGGTCGTCCGCTTCCACAGCCTGACGCGCGAGATGATCCACCGGATCGTCGAGCTGGAGCTGCGGAAGGTGGCCGCCTCGCTCACCGAGCAGGAGATCCGGCTGACCTGGACCGAGGCCGCGGTGGCCCGCATCGCCGAGCTGGGCTTCGACCCGACCTTCGGCGCCCGGCCGGTCAAGCGGGTCATCCAGCGCGAGGTCCAGGACCGGCTGGCCGACGCCATCCTGGCCGGCGACATCCTGCCCGAGCAGACCGCCGAGCTGGACGTCGCGGGCGACGGGTTCGTCCTGCGGCCGGTGGCGGCGGTCTCCACGGGCGAGGCCGAAGCCACGGCCGGCGCCACCGGCACGGAGGCCGGCGGGGTCGACGAGGCGGAGATCGTGGACGCCGAGGTGGTGGACGAGGTCGAGGGCTGATCGGTCGTCGATCGGTTGCAAGACGGCCGGGGTACCGCGGGTGCCCCGGCCGTCTCCGTCTCCCGGCACGCGGACGATTCGCCGTTGTCCGCCCGGCCGGCTCGTCATGCCATCAGCCGGCAGGGCTCCGCGCTCCCGGAGACCGTCCTCCCCGGCGAGCGCGGCGGCTCCCACGGCCTGGGCGGTCACGGGAGCCGGGCGGGTTGGGTCCCGCCGCACGCGGCACGCCCGAGAGGAGGTGATCCAGTCGTGAGTTCGGACCAATACGGCATCGTGGTGGAGGTGGCGCCCCTGTAGGGGGACGCTGCGGCCTGTGGCCAGGGAGTTTCCCGCCGGAGCAGGGAAACCCAGCGCCACCGACGCCGATGCACAGGGCGCCGTCGCGATCGCGGCGGCGCCCGTCTCGTGAGGGCGGTGATTCCGGCATGGCGGCGACACCGACACGGCGCCTCGGCCGCGACCGGCGATCTGCGGCGCCTGCCGCCGGGGATCGTCTGGAACGCGCGGGTGAGCTGGCGCCGGGGGAGCGACGCCCGGCCCTGCGAGGCGCACCTGAGGGTCGACAACCTCCTCGACACTTGGGTGGACGATCAGCTGGGGCTGCCGCGTCCGGGCCGGATCGTCTCCTGCGGCGTCGACCTGGCCTTCTGACACCGGGCCGGTCCAGCGACGGCACCGGCCGCCGCCGGACCGGCGGTGGCCGCCAGCGCCTCCGCCTCGGCCACCAGCTCCGGCCCCAATCCCTCGCGCAGCGGGCCCAGCCACCGGTCGTACGGTCGCCAGCGTCCCACGGAGGAGCGGTACATGCCGCGGCGGACCTGTGACGCGCTGGCCGTCCTGACGACGCCGCCGGACTGGAAGTCGAGGCAGCGCTCGTCCCAGGGGAGGCCGCACCACCAGAGCAGGCGGCGGCTCTGCTCCTCCTGGTCCGCCGTCAGCTCCTCGTACTGGACCTCCAGGAAGCGCAGCGGGAGCACCCGTCGCCAGTGCTCCATCAGCTCGCGGTACGCCCGGTAGTAGCGGCCCAGGACCGCCAAGTCGTTGCGGTAGCCGTGGGGCTCGGTGAACGGCGTGAAGTAGCAGGAGAGGCAGGTGTCCAGGGGGCTGCGCCGGGCGTGGATGACCCGTGCCCCGGGGAAGAGCAGGGCGATCAGCCAGAGTCTCTCGAAGTTGTGGGGCATCTTGTCGACGATCCGCCTGCGGCCCGGTGCCAGCCGATCGTACATGGCGAGACAGGCCCGTGCCGCGGCGCCGACCCGGTCGGCGGCCAGGGCGGCGGCGATCCCGGTGGGATCGCTCTTCCGGGAACTGCCCAGCAGCTCGTGCTCCACGTTCCCGATCACCTGCAGCTCGCCGGCGGCGTGGATGTCCGGGTGCCGTCCCAGGATGCTCTCGATGAGCGTCGTCCCCGAGCGGGGCATGCCGACGATGAAGACGGGCTGTTCCGTGCGGACCCCCCACCCGGCACGCTCCTCGAAGAAGCGGGCCGTGAACGCCTCCCGGTAGGCGTCGAAGCGCCGCAGGGTCTCCTCCAGGGAGAACGACCTGCCCAGGTAGATGGAGCGCCAGCGGTTCGCCTCCCGGTAGAGGGACATGGCGCGGTCGTGGTCGCCCAGGCCCCGCCTCAGCTCCGCCAGCGCGAAGTGGAGCAGCGAGGTGTCCTGGGGGCCGAGTCCGCCCCGTGCGAGGATGGCCTCGAGGCGGGAGAACCTGGGATCGTCGGCGTCGTCCGCCGGGGTGAGCTGGGCGTCGATGTAAGCCAGGGCGCCGAACGCCGGGTTCTGCTCCGCGCCACGGGACGCGATCCGGGCCGCCTCCTCCAGGCGGCCCAGGCTGCGCAGGAGGGTGGCCAGCCCGAGCAGGGCACCGGCATTGGCGGGGTCGCTGCGCAGGACCTGCTCGTAGCACCGTCGGGCGGTGTCGGGATGACCCAGGTCGGCGAGCACGTTGCCCAGGTTCAGCAGGACGTCCGGGTCGTCGGCGCCGCTGTCGAGGGCGATCTGCAGGTATTTCAGGGCCGCCTCCGGGCGTCCTCCCAGCCGGCAGATCTTCCCGATGGTCGACAGCAGCTGCGGGTCGTCACCGCTGCGTTCGCGAACGGCCAGCAGCAGGTCCAGGGCTTCCTGGTGGCGCTCCAGGGCGACGAGGATCTCCGCCTGCACCAGCCGGGTCCCGGGGTCCTCGGGCTGGAGCGCGACGGCGCGCTCCACCCAGCGGTGGGCCTGCTCGGGATCCCCCTGGCGCAGGTGGATCGCACCCGCCAGCAACAGGGCGGCGACCGGCGGGGAGGGCTGCTGCAGCAGCGGGGCCAGCGCCCGTGCGGCGGCGCCCAGCCGCTGGGCCTCGTAGAGGCGTTTCGCCCGTTCCAGGGAACGGGCCCCGGATGCCCGGGCGGACTGCCGGCGGCCGGAGGAGGTGGCGCGTCGCCTGGCGGGGGCGGTTCTCTGCCGTGTCATGACTTCCTTCTCCGCTGCGCGTGTGGGCGGGATCGTGTGCATTCCCGGCGCATCCCCTGCAAGGAATACGCCTGTCCCCGGGTCCTCCCCTTGTTGTCTTCAGGGGCTCTTGTTTGATTCATGGGGATGTCCGGCCCGCGGGTCGTCGTCGTCGACACCGGGGTATCGGCCGCCGGTGGTCACGATCGGACCAGTGCCGCTGGGACGAGAAAAGCGGGGACCACGTGCGGCCGGGTGTGTATCATGACCGGCGAGGAGGTGCCTGTCGTGTCGAGGCGGAACGTAGCGTGGATGTTGCCGGCCATCCTGGTGATCGCCGCCGGCCTGGCGGGCGGTTGCCGCCAGGGACGGGACGAGCAAGGTGCGGAGCCCCCCGCCACCGGAGAGCAGAGGGCGGTTGTCGCCTCCCGTCCCCCTGTCGCGGGCGAGGTCATGCCCGTCCGCGCCCTGATCAGGCTGACCAGCCCGGCGTTCGCCGACGGCGACACGATCCCCGCGAGGTACACCTGCGACGGCGCGGACCTCTCCCCGCCGCTGCGGTGGAGTCACCTGCCTCCGGGGACGAAGGCGCTGGCGCTGATCTGCGACGATCCCGATGCGCCCGGGGGAACCTGGCAGCACTGGCTGCTGGTCAACCTGTCCCCGGACCTGGGTGGCCTGGCCGAAGGGGAGGGGTCCACGGGCGAGACCCTGCCCGCCGGCGCCGTCCTGGGCGTCAACAGCTGGGGCAAGCGTCGCTACGGGGGCCCGTGCCCGCCGCCGGGCAAACCGCATCGCTACTACTTCCGGCTCTTCGCCCTGTCGGAACCGGTGCCGGGGGCGGAGGCCGGGCTGGACCGCGCGGCGCTCGACGCCGCCCTGGCGGGGCGGGTCCTGGCCGAGGGACGCCTGATGGGAACCTACCGGCGCTGACCGGTGCAACGCGGGAGAAGAGGATGAACGCGAGGACGTGTCTGGTGGGGATGTTGCTCGTCGTCGCCGGGCTGGTGTCCGCCGTCCCGGCCCGGGCAGGCGCCGCCTTCTCGGAGATCGTCCTGGAGGGCGGAGCCGTCGCTCCTCTGGGTGACCTGGGCGACGACTACTGGACGACCAAGGGGTTCGGCGCGGGAACCGGCTACACGGTCGGTTTCCGCTACCGGCAGCAGTGGATCTCGGGCTGGGCGGTCTCTCCCTCGTTCCACTACGTCCACCTGGACAAGTACGTGGGGCATCGCACCGACCCGGATACCGACTTCGAGTCCAAGACCTCCATGTACCGCTACGGGTTCGACGTGGAGTACCACTTCCCGACCCGCCGCGACCGGCCGCAGTGGTTCCTCACCTGGGGCGGGGCATTGATCCGCAACAGGCTGCGGGAGGAGTACATCCAGGACGCCTCCTACTTCGCGGACGGGGTCAATTCCCTGGCGGTCTCTGCGGGGATCGGCGTGCGGACCGGCGACCTGGAGATCTGCGCCCGCTACACGCTGGATCGCTTCGAGACGGTGCGGTTCTGGCCGGGGGTCGACAGTTACGACTGGGATCACGTGAGCATCACCGTCGGTTTCGCCCTGCCGCGCTACTATTAGGTCGTGCCCCTGAGATTGTGTTTCCCCGGTCCCTTGCGCGGACCGGAAGACAGCAAGGCGCCGACTCGATCCCGTGCGGGATCCCGTCGGCGCCTCGTCTGTTCCCCTGATCCGGCGTTCTAGAAGACCGCGATGGGCTTGCCCGGCTGCCCCGGCGCGCCGAGGGTGGGCGTGTAGGGGTCCGACGGCTCGGAGAAGGGCCCCTGTCGTCCCAGGGCGTCGACGCCGGCGACGCGGATCTGGTGCTGGCGATCGTATTCGGCGCTCAGGACGTAGGTCGTCTCGGTGACGTCGGTGGCGACCGTGACCCAGTCTCCGCCGTCCACCGAGTGCTGGACGATGTAGTGATCCACCGGCGAGCCGGTGGTCGGCGCCGTCCAGGTGTAGGTGACCTGTTCCTGGGACATGGCCACGGTTCCTGTCAGCAGGACGAGGGCGGCCGTGGCCAGTGCGAGGAATGCGACGCGATGTCCTAGGTTCATCATCCGTACCGCCTTTGTCTCGTTCTTCCCGGCGATGACCGTGCGGCCGGGACGGTGGTCGTTCCCGGCAGCAGAGAACACTGGACTGATTCGGTCCTTCCTCCGTTGTGCAAGGAGGATGCCAGTCTCCTGTCCATGGTGCGTCGTCGTTGGTGTGGGGAGGCGGAATCCTGTTGAGGGGCGATGAGCTCATGATGGGGCATGAAACGTGATCTGGCAACAACTGTCCATCCGGTATGCCGTGGTGCCGCGGCCGGGGCGGAGGGCTTGCGAAGGGAAATGCAGTCACGACCGGATGTTTCAGATTGCGAGACGTCGACACGGAGAGGTATTAATGACCGCCCCACGATCTGGTGACGGCTCCCGCCCGGCCCGGCGGGAGGGGGCCTGGACGGCAGCGAAGAAGGAGGAGAGATGGACCAGAGGGTACGGGAGCTGTGGCCGGAGCTGGAGTGGATCGCCGATCCCGAGCTGCGCGAGGCGACGGCTGCCACGTGGGAACTGGCCCTGCAGGAGAGTCCCCTGGATCCCGAGGACCTGGAGAAGATCCCCTTCACCCTCCTGGTCCCGGGGCTGAAGGTCAGCTTCATGGCCCACAAGCGGTGCGTCGTCCACGTGGCGCGGGCGGCCGCGGAGAAGATGAACGAGTTCTTCGGGGACGACCTGCGGTGCGACATGGACACGGTCGTCGCCGGGGCCATCCTGGCCGACGTCGGCAAGCTGCTGGAGTACGACAAGGACGACCAGGGCAATGCCGTCAAGAGCGAGACCGGCAAGTACCTGCGCCACCCCTTCACCGGCGTCAGCCTGGCCCGGCGCTGCGGTGTCCCGGATCGGGTGTGCCACGTCATCGCCGCCCACGCCGGGGAGGGAGACATGGTGCGCCGGACGCCCGAGGCGTACGTCGTCCACCATGCCGACTTCATGACCTTCCTGCCGTTCCGGCATCCCTTCGAGGGGTGAAGGGGACGCATTTTGTCGTTGACAAGGAAGTGAACTGGTCTATCTAGACTGGACGACGGGTCGTTGCAGACCATGGATCGTTTTCCGGTCCCGACGCGCGGATGTGAGCAACCGTTGGAGGTAAGGATCATGGCGGATCCCACGGACAAGGTTCCCGACAACGTCGACGGTCCGTTCTACGTCGACAGCAACTGTATCGACTGCGATCTGTGCCGGCAGACCGCCCCGGACAACTTCGCCCGCAACGAGGACGAGGGTTACAGCTACGTCTGCAAGCAGCCGGAGTCGCCCGATGAGGAGGAGCTCTGTCGCGAGGCGATGGAGGAGTGCCCCGTCGAGGCCATCGGTGACGACGGTTAGTCCGGACAGCAGGGACCGGTTTGGACAAGGGCCCTCCGGGTGACCGGAGGGCCTCGTCGTGTCCCGGTGCCGGCGGGCGGCCGATCGACAGGAACCCGGCGCTGCCTCCAGGGTAGAAGGGGCCGGGTCATTCCACGATCGACAGTGGGCAACGAACAGCGAGGTGACAGCCATGGAAAAGATGATGCGGCGGCGATCGGCCCGGTGGCTGGTCGGTGGACTACTGGTGCTGGGCGGCTTCCTGCTGGCCCTGGTCGTCGGCGGCGGTTCCCGTTCCCCCGCGGCCCTGGGCATGGGCGACGCCGTCGCCGCGCCGTTGCTGGCGGGCGGAGGCCACGGCGGCTATGCGGACGTGGCGGAGATGGTCATGCCGGCGGTGGTCAACATCTCCACCGACAAGGTCGTCAAGATGCCGGACTTCCACCCCTTCTTCGACGATCCCATGTTCCGGCGCTTCTTCGGCGAGCCGAGGGGCCAGGAGCGGGAGCGGATCGAGCGGGCCCTCGGCTCGGGGGTCATCGTCTCGGCGGACGGCTACATCCTGACCAGCAATCACGTGGTGGCCCAGGCCAGCAAGGTGCGCGTCCTGCTGGGCGAGAACAGCGAATACGAGGCCGAGATCATCGGCCAGGACCCCCGGTCGGACGTGGCCCTGATCAAGATCGACGCCAAGGACCTGCCCTACCTGAAGCTGGGGGATTCCAGCGAGCTGCGGATCGGTGACGAGGTCCTGGCGGTCGGCAATCCCTTCGGCGTCGGCCAGACGGTCACCCACGGGATCGTCAGCGCCCTGGGGCGGTCGATCGGCCTGATCGACTACGAGGACTTCATCCAGACCGACGCCGCCATCAATCCCGGTAACTCGGGCGGCGCCCTGGTCAACTTGCATGGCGAGCTGGTGGGCATCAACACGGCCATCCTCAGCCGCAGCGGCGGCTCGCAGGGGGTCGGTTTCGCCATCCCCAGCAACATGGCCCGCAAGATCATGGAGATGCTCATCGAGGACGGGAAGGTCCGGCGGGCCTGGCTGGGCATCATGGTCCAGAAGGTCGACAAGGCCATGGCCGAGGCGCTGGGCATGGACACGGCCCAGGGAGTGCTCGTCTCCTCCGTGGAGGAGGGCGAGCCGGCCGAGAAGGCCGGCATCGAGGAGGGAGACATCATCCTGGCCGTGGACGGCAAGCCGGTCAACAGCGTCAGCCGCCTGCGCAACGTCATCAGCCTGGCCGGCGTGGGGACGAAGGTCGAGCTGACGATCCTGCGTGACGGCAAGAAGCTGACCAAGAAGGTGGAACTGGGCGAGCTGCCCGAGGACACCTCCGGGGACAAGGAGGAGAACGGCGAGGGCAAGAGCAGCGAGAACCTCGAGGGGGTCAAGGTCCGCGACCTGACCGACGCCCTGCGCGAGCGGCTGGACCTGCCCGAGGACGTCGACGGTGTCGTCGTGGTGGACGTCGACCGGACGAGCAACGCCTACAACCGCGGCCTGCGCGACGGCGACGTCATCGTCGAGGTGGCCCGCGAGCCGGTCCGCAGCGTGAAGGACTACAAGCGGCTGCTGAAGAAGAACCCGGACCGGCCCGTGCTGCTGAAGATCCGGCGCCAGGACCGGGCGCTCCTGATGGCGATCCCCCGCTAGCGTCCGGCACGGAAGCCGCGTCCGCGCGGCGCCAGGGAGGGCAGGGCGGCGGTGTCCCCGGGGACACCGCCGCCGTTTGCTTGACTCGGGGCGCGGCGTGTCGCTTGATCGGTCCGTCATGGAAGGTCACCGCCAACCGGAACAGGCCGCCGTCTCGCTCGCGCTGGTCACCTCGCTGCCCGGTTGGGGCGGCGGCGAGAAGTGGTTCCTCGCCGCGGCCCGGGCCATGGCCGACCGGGGGCACCGCGTCTGCGTCGTCGGGCAGCCCGACGGGGAGATCGTCCGCCGCGCCCGCGACGCCGGCCTGCGGGCCTACGGGGTGCGCATGCGCGGGATCCTCGATCCGCGGACCCTCTGGGCCCTGGGACGGCTCCTGCGTCGCGAGGGGATCCAGGTGGCCGTCGTCAACCAGGCGCGGGAGATCCGGCTGGTGGGACTCTCCCAGCTGGGCCGGCGCGGTTTCCGCCTGGTGGCGCGTCGCGGCAGCCCCGATCCCATCAAGGACAACTGGCACTTCCGGCTGGTCTACCGTCACCTGGTCGACCGGCTGATCGTCAACTGCGAGGCCCTGGTGCCGCGCGTCTGCGGCGACGCGCCGTGGTTCGACCGCGGGCGGCTGGTCGTGCTGCCCAACGGTATCGACGCGGAAGCCCTTGCCGCCACCGCCAGGCCCGGCCGGATCCGCGCCGAGCTGGGGATCCCCTCCGCGGATCTCGTCGTCGCCATGGTCGGCGAGGTGGGCGAGCGCAAGGACCAGCGGACCCTGCTGCACGCCCTGGCGCTGTGGCGGCGGCGGGGGCGGCCCGGCGCGCGCGGCAGGCAGGTCGTCGTCCTGCTGGCCGGCGAGGGGGAGGCGCTGCCGGCGCTGCGGCGCGAGACCCGGGAGCTGGGCCTGGACGACATGGTCCGCTGGCTCGGCTTCCGGCGCGATGCCGTCGACCTGATGGCCGACAGCGACCTGGTCGTCCTGCCCACCCGCGAGGAGGGGTTCCCCAACACCCTGCTGGAGGCGATGGCCCTGGGCCGGCCGGTCCTGACGACGCCCGTGGACGGCATCCCCGAGCTGGTCCGCGACGGCGAGACCGGCCTGCTGGTCCCGCCGCGGGATCCGGCGGCCCTGGCCGACGGCCTGGCCCGCCTGCTGGGGGACGACGACCTGCGTCGGCGGCTGGGGGAGGCGGGCCTCCGCCGCGTGCGCGACCACTTCTCGGAGCGGGAGATGATGGACCGGTTCGAGCGGCTGATCGTCGAGCTGGCGGACGGGTAGACGGTCGCCGGCTCAGCCGTCACCCTGGCCGAACAGGCGGCGCAGGACGTCCAGGTGCTGGCGCCGTTCCTCGGGACTGCTGGTCTCCTTGAGGGCCGCCATGGAGCGCCCCAGGACCTTCTTGATGAAGTGCTGCAGGCTCTCCTCGACGGCGGCGGCCGTCCGCGGGTCGGCGGTCCGGCGCACGTAACCCACCTGCTGCTCCTTCAGGCCCTCCAGGTAGGCGCGGAACTCCGAGACGGTGGGCCGCAGGTCCATGTCGCGCAGCCAGCCGGAGAACTCCTCCAGCTCCCGCGCGATGATCTTCTCGGCGCGGGGGATCTCCTGCCGCCGCGCCGCCAGGTTGCGGCGGACGATCTCGTCCAGGTCGTCCAGGCCGAACAGGTAGGTGCAGTCCAGGTCGGCCACCCCTGGGGCGATGTCCCGGGGGACGGCGATGTCCAGCAGCAGCAGGGGACGACCGTGCCGCCGGGCCACGGCCGCGGCGACCATCTGCTCGGTCAGCACCGGCACGGGACTGCCCGTCGAGCTGAGGACCAGGTCGACGTCGCCCAGGGCCGCCTCCAGCTCCTCCCAGCCCCGGACCGCGAGGGAGGCCGCGCTCTCGTCGGCCAGCCCGGCGGCCAGGGCCTCGGCCCGCTCCCGGGTCCGGTTGACCAGCACCAGGCGCCGCGCTCCCTGCTGGAGGAAGTGCCGGGCCGCCAGGGCGCCCGTCTCGCCCGTGCCGACCAGCAGGACCGTCCGCTGCGAGAGGTCGCTGTAGATCTTGCGCGACAGCTCGACGGCGGCGAAGGCCACGCTGACCGCCCCGTTGCCGATCCGGGTCTCGCTGCGGACGCGCTTGCCGGTCCGGAAAGCCCCCTGGAAGGCGCGCATCAGCACCGGGCCCAGGCTGTGGTGTTCCTTGGCCAGCCGGTAGGCGTCCTTGAGCTGGCCGACGATCTGGGGCTCGCCGACGAGCTGGCTCTCCAGTCCCGCGGTCACGCGGTAGAGGTGCCGCACCGCCTCCAGATCCTCGCGATGGACGGCCGGCGGTTCCAGCAGCAGGGAGGGCTCGATGCCGGCCGCGGCGAGGGCCCGCTCCACGCTCCCGGTGATCGGCGAGCCGCTGCGCGCCTCCACGTACAGCTCGGTGCGGTTGCAGGTGCCGACGGGGACGGCGCCGATGAACCCCTCCTCGCCCCGCAGGTGGCCGAGCAGCAGGTTGATCCGCTCGCGGTCCAGGTGGGCCCTCTCCCGCAGCGCCGTGTCGGCGACGTGGTGGTCCAGTCCCCAGCAGTGGAGTGTCGTGCCGTCCATCAGAACCCTCCCCGCTGGCCGAAGTGGTGGAAGCTGGGGAAGAAGTGATGGATCGCCCCCATGGTGGCGACGATCAGCAGGTAGAAGGCGATGGCCAACCGGTTCATCCGTCGGCCCCGCCACCCCCAGCGGTGATGTCCCAGCAGCCCCACGCCGTAGACGACGACGATGATCCAGGAGGCGATGATCTTGGGGTCGTAGGGCGTCAGGTGACTGGCGACGTCGTCCGGCAACCGGTCGGCCAGGTCGTACAGCCACAGCTGGCCCCACACCAGGGCGCCGATCAGCAGCGGCAGGCCGATCTGGACCGTGCCCACGCTCGTCCGCTCCAGGGTCTCGAGCGACGGCAGGCGCTGGAAGAGCAGCCCGAAGGTCCGCCGGTGCAGCTGGCGCGACTGGACCAGGTAGAGGATGGCGTGGAGGAACCCGATGCTCAGGGCCGTGTAGGCCAGCAGGATCAGCACGACGTGGCCGGCGAAGCCGGGATCGTGGAGCAGGACGTGGTCGCGCGGGCGCAGCGTCCCGAACAGGCTGGCCAGCAGCTGGAGAACGAAGGCCAGGCCGGCGACCAGGAAGCCCGTGTGGGCGGCCTCGGGCAGCCGCAACTCCAGGATGCCCTGGACGACGATCAGCGAGGCGGCCAGCAGGGAGGCGAATTCCAGCGGCGAGCCCAGCGGCAACCGCCATCCCTCGGCGGCCTCGAGCAGGACCAGGCCCACGTGGACGGCCGCCGTCAGCGGCAGCAGGACGTGGGCGGCGCGCCGGGCACCCGGGCGGTCGGTCATCAGGATCCAGAGGTAGGCCCCCAGCAGCAGCAGGTAGAGCAACGGCAGCAGGACCGTGCCGGCGTTGACCCACGGCGAGATCACGCTAGTTCCTCCCCTCGCACGGCGGCGCGGCTCCGGGCGGTCCGCTCCGCCAGCTCCTCGATCAGTCGCTCCGCGGTCCGCTCCGCCTCGGCGACGCAGTGGTTGACGGCGATACCCCGGTAGGAGCTGCCCGCCAGGGAGAGGCCGGGGCGGAGGGCGAGCTCCGCCGCGATGGCCCGCAGGCGGGCCGGGTGGCCGCGGACGTACTGGGCGATGCCCCGCCGGTGGCGGAAGACGCGGCTGCGCAGAGGCGCGCCGCGCAGGCCCAGCAGCTGCCTGCACTCGGCCAGGGCCAGGTCGACGAGCTCGGCGGCGGAACGGTCCAGCACGGCGGCGTCGGGTCCCCCGGCCATGCAGCGCAGCAGGACCGTGCCGTCGGGGGCGCGGCCGGGGAAGATGCTGCTGGTCCAGAGGACCCCCAGCAGCTGGCGTCGCTCGCCGCCCGGGACCAGCAGGCCGAAACCGTCGAGCGGGTGGTGGACGTCCTCGCGCCGGAAGGCCAGCGAGACGACGGCCAGGGACGAGAAGGGGATCCCGTCCAGCAGCGCCTGCAGCCTCTCGCCGGGGAGCAGGCGGGCGGCGACGTGGGCCGGCGCGGTCACGACGACGTGGTCGCAGGGCGCGACCGTCTCCCCCGCCGTCTCCAGGCGCCACCGGTCGCCGTCCGGGACGACGGCGGTCACGGGGGTCCCGGTCAACAGCCGGACCCGGCCGGTGGCGGCCAGGACCTCGGCCAGCCGCCGGGGGAGGCGGGCCATGCCGTCGCGGAAGGAGTGGAGCGCGCCGCTCGGTCCGGCCTGGGCCATCCGGCGCCGCTGCCGCGAGAGGGCGATCAGCGCCCGCACCAGGCTGCCGTGCTCCCGCTCCAGCTCGATCATGCGGGGGAAGGCGGCGGCCAGGCTGAGCTGCCGGGAATCGCCGCCGAAGATCCCCTTGACCATGGGGTCGAGCAGCCGCTCGGCGAACTCGTTGCCCAGGCGGCGGCGCCCGAAGGCGTCGACGGTCTCGTCAACGGTCGGGTCGTCCGCCTCCCGTCCCAGGCCGGCGCGGCGCGGGACGAACGGCTCGCCCGCCACGCGCAGCTTGCCGCGCCAGCTCAGCAGGTCCGAGCGCAGGAAGGAGCCCGGGGAGACGGGGATCTCCCGCAGCCGTCCGCCCAGCAGGATGAAGCGCCGGCGGGCCGCGTCGCTGCTGCGCTGCAGCTCGCCGGTCAGCCCCAGCCGCTCCACCAGCCGCAGCGTCGCCGGCTCGTTGTCCAGGAAGCCGTTGGGGCCCGCCTCGATGGTGAACCCGTCCTCGCGCAGGGTCTGCAGGTGGCCGCCGACCTCGGACGAGGCCTCGCACACGGTCACCTGCAGGTCGAGTCGTGCCGCGGCGGCGCGGTCGACCAGCTGCAGGGCCGTGGCCAGGCCGGCGATCCCTCCCCCGACGATCCCGACGTGCAGCGTCTCAGACACGGGCCGTCTCCTCCTGGGTGAAGGCCGTCTCGTACAGGTGATCGGCCAGCGACGCGAGCCATGTCTCGTCCAGCCCGAGGGCGGGTCCCCGGGCGAAGGCGACGACACCGGCGGCCTCCGCCGCGGCCTTCAGCTCGATGTCCAGCTCGTGGAGCGTCTCTATGTGCTCGCAGGTGAAGCTGACCGGCTGGACGGCCAGCCGGCGGCAGCCGGACGCGGCCAGCCGTTCGACCTCGTCCCGGATGTCGGGGCCGATCCAGCGGATGGGGCCGACCCGGCCCTGGAAGGCCAGCAGCGGCTGCCGGCCGCCGGGCACGGCCGCGAGCCACTCCGCCCAGCCCTCGGCGGCGGCGATCGCGTCCAGTCGCTCGCGGACCGCGGCGACGGTGGCGCGGACCAGTCCCAGGTAGGGGTCGCCCCGGGCGATGAACCGTTCCGGCAGGGAGTGGGCCGCCAGCAGCAGCGCGCAGGTGGCCGGCTCCTCTCCGGCCGTCGCCCAGGGGCGCAGCAGGCCGGCCGCGGAGTCGGCCAGGGACTGCAGGTAGCCGGGCAGCAGGTGCCACGAGGTGACGACGTGCACCGGCAGGGAGGGGCAGACGTCCCTGGCCGCGGCCCGTGAGGCGTCCAGGACCGCGCCGCTGACGGCGTCGGCGTACTGGGGGTAGAGGGGGACCAGGAGGAACTGCTCGGCGCCGCGGCCGACGGCGTCGGCGACGGCCTCCTGGGGGAAGGGGTGCCAGTAGCGCATGGCGGGCGACGGCAGGACGGTCGTCACGCCGCGCCGCGCCAGCAGCTCCGCCAGCCGCTCCCCCTGCCGGCGCGTCCAGGCGAGCTGGGGAGAGCCGCCGCCGGGATCGATGGCGGCATAGCGGGCCCGCACGGCCGGCGCCCGCCGGCGGGCGACGATCCGGCCCAGCAGCGGCGAGAGCAGGCGCGGGACCGGCAGGATCCGGGGATCGGAGAACAGGAGACGCAGGTACGGCTCGACGTCGGCCGGTCCGTCGGGACCACCCATCCCGCACAGCAGCAGCCCGGTGGGCAGGTCGGGCGACAGGGGTGTCCGGGGGTAGCGCATCGTCTCCTCCGGTCCGGCGGCGCGGCGCTAGACCGTCCGCGAGAAGAGCGGTCGATCCGCGGTCCGCTCCAGGTAGGGATCCAGTTCCATGCAGACGTTCCGCACGAAGAACCGGCCCAGGTCGGTCACCTGCAGCCGGTCGGGCAGGAACGTCACCAGCCCCTCGTCGGCGTAGGGACGCAGCCGGGCCAGCTCGTCGGCCAGCAGCTCGTCGGCCGGCGCGCCGAACCCGTCCGTCGTCAGCCCGTACGGCAGCTCCAGGTTGCACATCAGGTTCAGGATGACCAGCCGCCGCAGGCGGTCGTCGTCGCTGAGGGCCAGGCCGCGCACCACCGGCAGCCGACCGGCGTCCAGGGCCTGCTGGTAGCCGTCCAGGGTGGCGTCGTTCTGGACGAAGCGGTCGGCCACCTCGCCGATGCCGCTCATGCCGAAGGCCAGCATGTGCCCGGCGGGGCGGGTGGTGTAGCCCATGAAGTTGCGGTGGAGGCGCCGCTCGCGCAGGGCGATCGACAGCTCGTCGTCGTGTCGCGCGAAGTGGTCGATGCCGATCCAGTCGTAGCCCGCCTCGGCGAAGGTGGCGATGGCCTGCAGGAAGAGCCGGAACTTGCGGTAGCCGGTCGGCAGGTCCGTCGTGTCGACCTTCTGCTGGTGGGGGCGGACCCAGGGGACGTGGGCGTAGCTGAAGCAGGCGACGCGGTCGGGTTCCAGGTCGACGATCTCGCGCAGCGTGGCGGCGAACGACTCCTCCGTCTGGTAGGGCAGGCCGTAGACCAGGTCGAGGTTGACGCCCGCGAAGCCGGCCTCGCGGCAGGCCTGGTAGAGGCCGACCGTCCGGTCGCGTCCCTGGCGGCGGCCGATGGCCTTCTGGACGCGTGGATCGAAGTCCTGCACGCCGAGGCTGATCCGGTTGAAGCCGACCTCGCGCAGGAAGCGGACCTGCTCTGGGGTGCCGATACGCGGATCGATCTCCAGGGAGATCTCGGCCTCGGGATCGAGGACGAAGGCGTCGCGCAGCAGTCCCAGGGCCCGCTCGACCTGGTGGTCCTTGAGGTAGTTGGGGGTCCCGCCCCCCCAGTGGAGCTGGACGACGCGCCTGCCGGTGCCGATCACGGCCGTCACCAGCGCCAGCTCCCGCTCGATCCTGTCCAGGTAGCGGTCCACGGCGTCGCGCTCGCGGGAGACGATGGCGTTGCAGCCGCAGTAGTGGCAGTGCTTGGCGCAGAACGGCAGGTGGAGGTAGAGGGAGAGATCCTCGTCGGGCCGGTCGGCCAGGTCGGCCAGGGCGGCCCTGTAGTCCTGCTCGCCGAACTCCTGCCGCCACACCGGTACGGTCGGGTAGCTGGTGTAGCGGGGGCCGGGCCGGTCGTACCGCTCGACCAGCTCGCGCGGGACGTCGACGATCATGGACGCACCTCCGGCCGGTAGGCGTGGACTGTCTCGACCAGGGTCTCCACGGCGGCCAACGGCGTGTCGGGCAGGATCCCGTGTCCCAGGTTGAAGACGTGGCCGGGCGCCGCGTCGCCGGCCCGGCACACGGCCAGGGCGCGGCGGCGGATCTCCTCGGGGCTGCCGAACAGGCAGAGCGGATCCAGGTTGCCCTGCAGCGGCAGGTCGCCCAGGCGGGCGGCGGCGTCGGCCAGGTCGACGGTCCAGTCGACCCCGACGGCGTCGGCGCCGCTCTCGGTGCAGAGTTCCAGGTAGGGCGCGGCCCCCTTGAGGAACAGGACGCGCGGGACGCCCAGGTCGGCCAGGGACCGGAAGATCCGCTGCAGGTGCGGCAGCACGAACCGGCGGTAGTCGCCGGGGTGGAGGATCCCGCCCCAGGTGTCGAACAGCTGGACGGCGTCGGCGCCGGCCTCCACCTGCAGGCGCAGGTGCAGGGCGATCTGGTCGGCCAGCTTCGCCAGCAGCGCGTCCAGCAGCTCGGGGCGGCTGTAGAGCAGCGCCTTGAGCTGCTTGAAGTCCTTGCTGCCGCCTCCCTCGACCAGGTAGGAGGCCAGGGTCAGCGGCGCGCCGGCGAAGCCGATCAGCGGGGTGGCGTCGCCCAGCTCGGCCTTGACCAGCCGGATCGACTCGGCCACGAAGGCCAGCTCGTCGCGGGGGTCGACGACGCGCAGGGCGGCGATGTCGGCCTCGTCGCGGACGGGCCGCTCCAGCCGCGGCCCGCCGTCGGTGAAGACGAACGGCGCGCCCATCGGCTCCAGCGGCGTCAGGATGTCGCTGAACAGGATGGCCGCGTCGAAGCCGAAGCGGCGGATCGGCTGCAGCGTCACCTCGCAGGCCAGCTCCGGAGTGCGGTAGAGGTCGCGGAAGCTCGTCGTCTCGCGCACGCGCCTGTACTCGGGCAGGTAGCGCCCGGCCTGGCGCATGATCCAGATGGGACGATGTCCCGTGGGTTGGCCGCGCAGGGCGGCGAGGTAGGCGGAACCGGTCGTCGTCGTCACGGGTGCTCCCTTCCCTGGCCTGGTCCGGGTTGGTGGCGATCGGTGTCGCGACAAGGATAGGGAAGTCGCCCGCGCCGTGTGTCACGGCGGCGTCATCGGGGGAGGAGAAATGGAGAGGCCGATCGTCCCTGGCTGCCGCGTCAGACGGACAGTCCGAGGCGTTCCATCAGCATGGTGAGGCGGTCCAGCTCCGCGGGCGACGGTTCCAGGAACTGGAAGCCGGCGGCGTACAGGTCGGGATTGATGTCCCGCGCGCACCAGCGGCAGATGGCGGGCAGGAAGATGTCGCCGCCCACGTGCAGATCCTCGGGACAGACGATCCGCAGCTGGACCAGCCGCCCGACTACCGTCGGGCAGACGGAGACCAGCCGCAGCCCCTCGGGCGAGAGGTCGGCGAGGTGACCGAGCAGCATCCCGGTCCGGTCGTCACGGACCTCGAGGTAATAGACCAGTCCCTTGCGCGGCGAACGCCGCTGATGCGACGACATGACAGCTCCAACTACCGTATCCCCTGCACCCGCCCAGGATGATCGATCATGGCGACGGCGGATGCAACCCGGAATTGGGGATGGACCCAGCGGTCCTGCCCGTACCCGACAGTGCACCCGACGGTGGACCACCGACGAGGCCGGCGGCCCGTCGCCGGCCGCTTCAGGACAATGCGGCCAGCGCCTCGCGGGCGGCCGCCACCGTCCGGTCGATGTCCTCGTCCGTGTGGGCGGCGCTGACGAAGCCGACCTCCCAGCCCGACGGGGCCAGGTAGACGCCGCGCTCCAGCAGGGCGCGGTGGAACCGCCCGTAGGTCTCCATCCGGGAGGCGTCGACGGCGTCGAAGCGGCGCGGCGCCTCCGGCTGGAAGGCCGTCCAGAACAGCGACCCGTAGCGGACGACCGTCGCGGTGACGCCCGCGTCGTCGGCGGCCCGTGCGAGGCCGGCCTCCAGGGCGGCGGCCTTGCGCTCCAGTTCCTCGTAGAAGCCGGGGCGGCCGGTCTTCTCCAGGGTGGCCAGGCCGGCGGCCATGGCCACGGGATTGCCGCTCAGGGTCCCGGCCTGGTAGACCGGTCCCTCCGGCGAGACGCGGGCCATGATCTCGCGGCGGCCGGCATAGGCGCCCACCGGCATGCCGCCGCCGAGGATCTTGCCGTAGGTGGCCAGGTCGGGCTCGATGCCCAGCAGGGGAGCGGCGCCGCCGGGGCCGACCCGGAAGCCGGTGATGACCTCGTCGAGGATCAGCAGGGCGCCGTGGCGGGCCGTCAGCTCGCGGCAGAGGCGCAGGAACTCCGGCCGCTGGACCAGCAGCCCGGCGTTGGCCGGGATCGGCTCGATGATCAGCGCCGCGACCGCGTCGCCGTGGGCGGCGAAGAAGTCGGCCAGGCGCTGCTCGTCGTCCAGGGGCAGGACGGCGGTGTGGCGGGTGAAGTCGGCCGGCACGCCGGCGCTGCTGGGGGTGCCGAAGGTGGCCAGGCCGCTGCCGGCGTCCACCAGCAGGCTGTCGGCGTGGCCGTGGTAGCAGCCGGCGAACTTGACGATCAGGTCCCGGCCCGTGTAGCCGCGGGCCAGGCGGATGGCGCTCATGACCGCCTCGGTGCCGGAGCTGACGAAGCGGACCTGGTCGCAGAACGGGACGCGATCCAGGAACGCCTCGGCCAGCAGGACCTCGCGCCGCGACGGCGCCCCGAAGCTCATCCCCTCGGCCGCGGCCTCGCGGACGGCCGCCTCGACGTCGGGGTCGGCGTGGCCCAGGATCAGCGGTCCCCAGCTCATGCACCAGTCCACGTACTCGCGGCCGTCCTCGTCGGTGAACCGGCCCCCGCGGGCGCGGCGGAAGAAGACCGGGTCGCCGGGCACCGCCCGGAACGCGCGGACGGGGCTGTCGACGCCGCCGGGCAGGACGCGCTGCGCCCGCTCCCACCAGCTCGCGTTGCTCATGCCAGCCACCCCCCGCGCAGGATGTCGCGCCCGTGGTAGGTGATGATCAGGTCCGCACCCGCCCGCCGCATGGCCAGCAGGTTCTCCAGGACCAGGGAGCGCTCGTCCACCAGGCCGGCGGCGGCCGCCTGCTTCACCATGCTGTACTCGCCGCTGACGTTGTAGACCACCAGCGGCTGGAGGACCTGCTCGCGCACGCGGGCGACGACGTCCAGGTAGGCCAGGGCCGGCTTGACCATGACCATGTCCGCCCCCTCCTCGATGTCGAGCAGGGTCTCCAGGACGGCCTCCCGTCCGTTGCGCGGGTCCATCTGGTAGCTCTTGCGGTCACCCCTGGGGGCGCTGTCGCAGGCATCGCGGAAGGGGCCGTAGTAGGCGCTGGCGAACTTGGCCGAGTAGGCCAGGATGGAGCACGTCTCGTATCCCGCCTCGTCCAGGGCCACGCGCAGGGCGCCGACGCGACCGTCCATCATGTCGCTGGGGCTGACGATGTCGGCGCCGGCGGCGGCGTGGGCGACGGCCATCCGCGCCAGCTGTTCCACGCTGGGGTCGTTGACGACCTCGTCCCCTTCCAGCAGGCCGCAGTGGCCGTGGTCGGTGTAGGCGCAGAGGCAGACGTCGGTGATCAGGACGATGTCGCTGCCGAACCGTTCCCGCAGGGCGCGCAGGGCGGTCGGGATCAGGCCGTCCGGCGCGACCGCGGCGCTGCCGGCGTGGTCCTTCCTCTCCGGCGCCGGGATGCCGAACAGCAGGTGGGAGCGCAGTCCCAGCTCGACGTCGGCGGCCACTTCCTCGACCAGGCGGTCCACCGAGACGTGGTCGATGCCGGGCATGCTGCCGATCGGCTCGCGAACGCCGCTGCCCTCGACGACGAAGTGGGGGGTGACGAGCTGGCGGGCCGACAGCTCGGTCTCGGCGACCATCTCGCGCAGCAGCGGTGTGCGGCGCAGGCGACGGGGACGATGCAGCAGTTCCATGCGTCAGCTCTCCGGGGTTGGTGTGAGGGTCGAGGCGTCGAGGCCGGCCGCCTGGACCAGGTGCTCCAGGTCGGGCCGCGCGGCGACGCGGGTCGGGAAACCGTGCTCGCGGCAGGCGGCGGCGGTCGTTGCGCCGATGGCGACGCACGGCGGCCGCTGTCGCCACGCCGCGACGAAAGCGCGGACGGCCGACGGGCTGGCGAACAGGACGACGTCGCCCTCGCGCCAGGGGTCGGCCGGGAGCTCCTCGGGCGGAACGGGATCGGTGCGGTAGAGGGGAAGCTCGGTGACGCGGTGTCCGGCACGCTCGAGGGTGGCGCGGGGCTCGGCCAGGCGGCGGAGGGGGCCGGGAAGCAGGACGGACACCGATGCCTCCAGCTGGGTGCAGAAGACACGGGCGAGTCCGGCGCCGTCCTGTTCCCAGCTCTCCAGGCTAGCAGACAGGCCGATTTGATGCAAGGCCCCTGTCGTCCCTTTTCCCAGCGAGGCGATCCGGGCGTCGCCGGCCGACAGCTCGGCCGCCGCGAAGGCCCGCACGGCCTGGGGAGAGGTGAACATGATCCAGTCGAAGCGGCGATGGCGGACATGGTCCGGGACCGGCAGGGGGGTGAAGCGCAGCAGGGGCACCACCAGGCAGGGGATCCCGGCGCTTTCCAGGCGCCGCTGCCAGGGTCGGGAGGCCTCGGCGCCGCGGGTCAGGACGAGACGGCGGGCCGCCGCGTTCACGATGCCCGCTCCCTGTGCGCCAGGACCGTCTCCAGCGCCTGCGCCGCCAGCCGCCGCGGATCGTCGCCGCTGACCTGGAAGCGCAGTGCCGGCCGTCCCCCGTCCGGCTCCCCCCAGAACAGGTCCAGCCTGTACGTCCGGTCGTGCGGGCCGATGTGGACGCCGAGGGGGATCTGGCAGCCGGCGTCGAGCCGGTCCAGCAGCCAGCGCTCCGCCTCCACCGCCTGTCCCGCCTCCGCGTCGTGCAGGGGAGACAGCAGCGACCGCACGGGGTCCCGGTCCGGGCACTGGACGGCGAGCATCCCCTGGCCCGGCGCGGGCACGAGGACGTCGACGGGGACCGGCACGACGGTCAGGTCGTCCAGGGGGAGTTGCAGGCGCTGGATTCCCGCCATGGCGATCAGCACGGCGTCGTACTGCCCTTCGCGCAGTTTGCGCACCCGTGTCGGCACGTTTCCGCGCAGCTCGGCCACCTCCAGGTCGGGCCGCAGGTCCCGCAGCTGGGCCTGGCGGCGCACGGCGCTGGTGCCGACGCGGGCGCCGGCGCGCAGCGGGAGGGGGTCCCTGCGGTCGCGGCGTGCGTCGTCGACGGCTCCGGGCCTGATCAACAGGACGTCCCGGGGATCGGCCCTCCCGATCAGGGCGGCCAGGACCAGGCCGGGTGGTTGTTCGGCGGCCATGTCCTTCAGGGAGTGGACGGCCAGGTCGACCTCGCCGGCCAGCTGGGCATCCTCCAGTTCCTTGGTGAAGAAGCCCTTGCCCTCCAGACCGGCCAGGGGGACGTCCGTGATCCTGTCGCCGCGGGTCTTGATGACGACGATCTCGGTGTCGATGCCCCGCGCCGCCAGCAGGGCGGCCACGTGTCGCGCCTGCCAGAGCGCCAGGTCACTGCCGCGCGTCCCGATGCGCAGGGTGGTCTTGCTGTCGCGGTCCGCTGAATCCATGTGCTCTCCTCCGGGATCACGGGAACCGGACGAAAGGTATAAGATCGCCGCTACCGATGTGTCACCGCGGCGTCACAGGTGGCTCGACTCTTGCAAGGCGGCAGGGGATCTGCTAGACTCGGTGCGAGAGGACAACCCGGCACAACAGGAGCTCACCTGTGACAAGACTGCGGCACGTCGTGCTCGCCCTGGTGGCGATGTGCATCTCGGTCACCTCCTCCTCGCCTGCTGCTCCCGTCTCCACCGAGACAGCAAGGCGTGCTTGTGAGACTCTGCTGTGGGCCGTCGTCAGGACCCAGGGCGACTGGAACGGCGCCTCTTCTCCCGTGGTCAAGAACGGGATGTCCATCGTCCGGGGCGACACCCTGCTCGGTTACATCTTCCCCGTCGACCCGTCGGGATACGTGGTCGTCACCGGGCAACGCGAGCTGCCTCCCATCGTCGCCTTCGACACCAGTTCCCTCGACGCCGATCCGAAGGCGATCCAGCCGATCGTAGACCTGCTCGCCAGGCGGGTCCACCTGCTATGGTCCTCCTCCCGCCACGAGCGGAGGGCGGCCAGCGATACCTGGGCGGAATGGTTCAGCCTGCAGAACGCCGTCGTCCCGGACATGCCGCCCGGCGGCGGTGGTTCCCCCCTGATCGTCCGCGACCCGCTGACGACGACCCGCTGGACCCAGGGTTACCCCTTCCTGGCCCTCTGTCCCTGGGGCGACGGCGGACGCTGCTTCGTGGGCTGCGGCGGCCTGGCCCTGGCCCAGCTGCTGCGCTACTGGCAGTGGCCTCCCCACGGCAACGGGCCCTACTCCTACTGGTGGGACGGGGACCAGTCCTGCGACGGCACGACCCCGGGAACGACCATCTCCACGGATCTGCAGACGGAGTACCAGTGGGACCTGATGCCCGACGAGGTGACCTGGCAGTCGCCCCCGGAGCAGATCCAGGCGGTGGCCCGGCTCTGCTTCGACGCGGCCGCTGCCATCAACACCGACTTCGGCGCCTGCGGCTCGGCGGCCCAGTTCAGTCGCCTCCAGCAGGCACTGGTCGACCGCTTCTACTTCGCGTCCTCGGCCCAGCTCGTCTGGCGTTTCCGCTACCAGACGGATGACTGGTTCGATCTGATCGAGGAGGAGATCGAGCAGGGCCGGCCGATCCTCTACAGCACGGTCATCCACATCTTCATCATCGACGGTTGCCAGCGACTGTCCGGGCTCTACCTGGTCCACACCAATTTCGGCTGGGGGGGCGACCACGACACCTGGCTCAACCTCGACGCCGTCTACACGAGCGTCAATCCCCTGGCGGAACAGATGATCGTCGGGATCGTGCCGGACGAGGAGGCCTTCGGCGCCGAAGGAAAGCTGGTCGAACGGGCAGCGGGGGAGGCCGGGGCGACCTCGGACCTGCTGCTCCCGTATCCGAATCCCGGCAATCCCCTCGTTTCCCTCCGCTACCGGCTGGCGCGCGACGGGAACGTCCGGCTGACGGTCTACGACCTGGCCGGCAGGGAGGTGCGGACGCTGGTGGACGGTCCGCGTACCGCCGGCGAGCACCAGGTCGTCTGGGACGGGACCGACGCGGCCGGACGTCCGGCGGCGTCGGGGGTCTACCACCTCCTGCTGCGCGCGCCCGACGGGGTCCGTCGCCGGGCGGTCTCCCTGGCACGCTAGGGACGCTGTCCCTTCCCCGCCTCCGTCAGGGCACCAGGCGGTAACCGACACCGTGGACCGTCAGGATGTGGCGCGGGTTGGAGGGATCGGGCTCCAGGATCTTCCGCAGGTTCAGGATGAAGTTGTCGACGGTCCGCGTCGTGGGATAGGCGTCGAAACCCCAGACCCGGTCCAGGATCGTCCGGCGGTCCACCGCCTCTCCCTGTTTCTCGGCCAGCAGCCGCAGGATCTGGGCCTCCTTCTCCTTCAGGGGGAAGGTGCCGCGGGGGGTGCGCGCCTCGTGGGCCTCCAGGTCGACGACGCTCTCCCCGACGGCCAGCTCGCGCGGGACGGTCGACTCGTGGAGCCACTCCTGCCGGCGGAAGATCCCCTTGATCCGGGCCAGCAGCTCCCGCAGGTGGAACGGCTTGGTGATGTAGTCGTCGCCGCCGGTCTCCAGTCCCTTGATCCGGTCGTCGGTCTGGTCGCGGGCCGTCAGGAACAGGACCGGCACCCGGTCCCCCTCGCGGCGGATGCGGCGGCAGAACTCGAAGCCGTCCATGCCCGGCAGCATGACGTCCAGCAGGATCAGGTCGATTCCGCCGCGTTTCCAGAACTGCCAGCCGACCTCGGCGCTCTCGGCCAGGATCGGCTCGTAGCCCTCCAGCTCCAGGTTGATGCGCAGGCCGTCGGCCAGGTGCTGGTCGTCCTCCACGACGAGGATTCGCTTGCTCATCTCAGCTCGCTCCCTCTCCCGCGGTCGCACCGGCCGGCCGGTCGGTCGTCGCGGGCAGATCCAGGGTGAAGGCGGCGCCGTGGCCGGGGGACGAGGCCAGTTCGATCCGCCCGCCCAGGCGCTCGGTGTTCCGCTTGACAAGATACAGCCCCAGCCCGGAGCCGCCGGAGCGGGACACCCCGCTGCTGCCGCGCGTGAAGCTGTCGAAGATCCGCCGCTGTTCCCGGCGCGGGATGCCGGGGCCGTCGTCGCTGACGGTCAGGCGACAGCGACCGTCGCGTCGCTGCAGGACGACCCGGACCGTCGCCGGGGCGGGGCTGTACATGACGGCGTTGTGGACGAGGTTGCGCACGGCCGTGCGCAGGAGCTGCCGGTCGCCCAGCACCCGGCATCCCGGCGGCAGCGTCGTCTCGATCCTGGCGCCGTGGGACTGGAACAGGGGAGCCAGCTGGTCCAGGACGGCCCGGACCTCCTCGGCCACGTCCAGCGGTTCGGGGCGCAGCGGGCCGGTCCCGTCGGCATCCCGGCTGACGGCCAGGACCTGCTCCACCATCCCTTCCAGGCGCTCGATGTCCTGGATCATGGCGTCGAGGATCCGCTGCCGCTGGGCGGTCTCCAGGTCCGGCCGCGACAGGGTCTCGGTATAGAGGCGCAGGCTGGCCAGCGGCGTCTTGAACTCGTGGGTGGCGCCGGCCAGGAACAGCTCGCGGGCCCGCTTGAACTCCTGCTCGCGGCGGGCCGCCACGGTCAGGATCGTCGTTCCGGCCATCAGCAGGACCAGGAAGAACGCTCCCTCCGACAGGAACATCCGCCGGCGCCGGGCCGCCTCGCGGTGGACCGCCGCGATGGCCTCTGGCCGGGTCCGGACGGTGATCCGCTCCCCCTCGCGGACGAACTCCAGCTCGGGGAAGTCCTCGCCCAGCTGTCCCTCCGGATCGGCGGCGATCTCCGGGACGGAGTTGATCAGGAAGGCGGCGTGGAGCCTCTCGGTGGCGAACAGCTGCAGGCGGTACTGCTCGTAGTGGCGGCCCTCCTGGACCATGTAGAAGGCCCACCACGCCCCGATGGCGAGGATCAGGAAGACGAGGATCCCGTACAGCAGTCCCAGGTTCTGGCGCAGGCGCATCGCGACGCTCCCGGTGCTGGTCCATGCGATTCGTGGCGGTCCTGCTCGCGACGGACCTTCACGAACGCGCACCCAGGTGGCCCGGCAGGTCCCGGCCGGGACGGGCAGGGTGCAGGATAGCAGGGCCGCGCGGCGGCGTCACCTGTCGGCGCGAGTTGACGACCGCGCCGTGGACCGTCATCGGAGGGGGCTGCGCGGGGACGATCCCGCCGGCGGGGCGAATCGGCCATCTCCCTGGGCGGCCGTGCGTTGTGGCGTCGGCGCGGGCGGGTCCCGCGCGGCGCGCTCCTTGCCCCGGCCCGGCTGCGCGATCGCGCCGCGAGGTCAATCGGAGTTCGGGAGACAGGAGGTGACGATGAACGGGAACAGACGCCGCCGCGATCCCGCGGCGGTCCTGCGCCGCCTGGGCGTCGAGGAGGTGACGCAGCGGCTGGAGGTCAGTCCGCTGCTGCTGGCGACCGGGGCCGAGGGCGGGGCGACGGCCACCAAGGGCTGCTGCACCAGGTACCACTGCAAGATCTGGCCGGACTGTCCGCGGCCCGACAACCCGCCGGCGCCGCATCCGCGGTAGCTGGACACGACGGGGGCGGCCCGGACGGGCCGCCCCCCACGAGGGAGGTGATCGATGACCGTGACGCTGACCGGTCGGGACCAGTGGGAGCTGTGGGCGCTCCAGGCGCTGTTCCCCGACGCGACACCGGCACGCCTGGCCGCCCTGCGCCGGCGCCGACGGCGGTGGGAGGAGCTGGAGCGGGCGGTGCTGGTGGACGGCCGGGCCGACCTGCCGCGCCTGCTGGAGGATGCCCGCGCCTTCCTGGCCGAGCGGCCGGGACTGCTGCAGGGCGGCGTGGTCGCGACTCTCCACCTGGGGCCCTATTCCCTGCTGCCGGCCCTGCTGCGCTGGTCGGGTGTGGTGCCCGGCGTGCTGATCGATCCCGATGCCCTGGGCGACGTCCGGCCCCAGGCCGAGGAGGTCTGTCGGGCGCTGGGGCTGTCTCCCTGTGTCGAGTGGATCGTCGTGGGGGGACGGGCCTTCGCCGCCCGGATGGTGCGCGTCCTGCGCGACGGACGTCCCCTGGTCGTCTTCCTGGACGGGAACCGGGGCGCTGGCGGCATGGCCCGCACCCGCCAGGACGGGCTGCCGTACCACCTGCCCGGCCGGACGATCCGCGTGCGGACGGGGGTGGGGCGGCTGGTCTCGCGCCTGGGCTGCCCGGTGCGGGGAGCGTGCGTCACCTGGCGGCGGGACGGGACCCTCCGCTGGCGCAGCGAGCGGTTGCGGGCGGGGCAGGGCGAATCGCCGGCCGCGGTGACACGCCGCCTCTACGACTGGATGTTCGCCGAGATCCGCCGGGAACCGGCCCAGTGGTCGCTGCTGCCGTCGCTGGCCGAGGCGGCCGAGTGCTTCCGCGACGAACGCCTGGCGCCGCCCGACCCCCTGACCGTCCGTTCCCGGCGCCGGTGGTTCGCGATGGTCCTGCGCCACGTCCCCCACCTCTGGCAGGTGGCGCCGCGGGCGGAGCTGGCCGTCTGGGAGCCGGGCATCCTGGTCGACCGGACCGGTGAGGCCTTCTACGACGCCGACGGCCTGCGGGAAGAGCACCTGGACCTGCTGCGCGGAGAGCGGCCAGCCACCCTGTCCGGCTTGGTCGAGGCCTGTGGCGAGCGCTGGGTCCTGCGCCATGTCCTGCGGCTCTACCAGCTGGGCCTGGTGGATCTGCGTCCGGTGTCGTGAAGGGGCTCCGCCTCGAGTTGCAGCCGGGAGGGGCGTGGCTGCTCCGTGCCGGAGGCAGGATCTACAGGGTGAGCCCGGCGACGGCCCGCCGGATCGCCGCGGGCGACTCCCCGGCCGGACTGTCGGCGGCGCTGGCGGATGCCGCGGGGCACGGCCGCACCGTCCTGCCCCGCACCTGGATCTGGTTGCGGATCCCGCTGCTGCCGGCCGGCGTCGTGCGCCGCCTGGCCGCCCGCCTGGCCGCCCTGACGGGAGGGTGGTTCCTGGCCGGGGCCGCCCTGGCGGGGCTGCTTCTCTCGGCCGTCCAGCAGCGATGGTGGCCCGTGACCGGATCGTCCAGCCCCCTGGCGGCGCTGCCCGGAGTCCTGGCCGCCGCCCTGTGGCACGAGCTGGGCCACGCGGCGGCCCTGCGCCGGGCCGGCTACCACCCGGGTCGCATCGGGGCGGGGATGCTGGTCCTGCTGCCTGTACTGACCTGCGACGTCTCCGCGGTGACCCTCCTGCCGCGCCGCGACCGGCTGCGGGTCGACCTGGCCGGCGTCGCCTGGCAGGCCCTGGCGGCCGGGTTGCTCTCGCTGGCGGGGGGAGTGCTGGAGGCGCCGTTCCTCGCCCTGGCGGGCGGCGGCGCCTGGGCCTGCGTCGCCTGGAGCCTGCTGCCGCTGGCCCGCAGCGACGGTGCCTGGGCGATCCGCGACCTCTGGCCGGACGGTTCGCGGCCGGGGAGGATCGCCGCGCTGGTCCTCGACACGGTCTCCCTGGCGGCGGTGGGGGCACTCCTGTGGCAGTGGTTCTGGGGACGATTTGGTTCTTGACAAGGCATATTCGCTGGCCGTACACCAAGTCCCGTCATGAGGTACCTGAACATCATGGTAGCCGGCCACGAGCTGGCCCTGCCCGTCCTGGAGGTCATGGGCATCGTGGCTCGCCCGCGGCTCGAATCCGTGCCCGGGCTCCCGGACGGCGTGCGCGGGGTCACGCTGTTCCGCGATCGTGTCGTGCCGGTCATCGACACGACGCACTACCTGTGGCAGGAGGTCCACGAGTACGGGGATCGCCTGTGTGCCGTCATCGTGGAGGTCTTCGCGGGCAAGGAGACCACCTGTTACGGCCACCTGGACTGCTCCGTCACCAAGTGTCCCGCCTACGGCAGCAGCGACCGGCGCTGCTGGCTGTTCAGCGGCACGTTCTGTCGCAACTCGGTCCAGGGAAGCCACTACGACAAGATCGAGGCCTGCCGGGCCTGCAGCTACTACCAGTTGATGCACCGGGAGGCCCTCCATCCCGTGGGACTGCTGTTCGACGGCACTGCCGAGATCCTGGATGGCGACCTGGAACAGCCGCCCGAATTCCCGGGGGAGGCGAGGACCGCCCGGATCAGCCTGCTGGGCCTGTGCCGTTCGGGCGAGACGACGGTGCCGGTCATCGACACGCAGACGCTCTGCCGCCCCTTCGCCGGCGGTGCCGTTGCTTGACCGGTTCTCTCCGGCCGCTTACGCTGATCCCCGCTATCCAGTCCAGCACACCACCCACAGAGAGGCCCGGTCGCCGTGATCCCGCTGCGCGACTCCATCCCCAGCCGCCACGTCCCCTGGATGAACTGGGCGCTCATGGCGGCCTGCACCATGGTCTTCCTGCTGGAGACCGCGCTGCCGCCCGACCTCCTGCGGCGTGTCATCCTGCTGCTGGGGATCGTCCCGGCCCGCTTCACCCATCCGGCCTGGGCGGCCGAGGTGGGCTTCCCGGTCGACCAGTGGTGGCCGCTGCTGACCAGCATGTTCCTGCACGGGAGCTGGTTCCACCTGATCGGCAACATGTGGTTCCTGTGGATCTTCGGCGACAACGTGGAGGACCGCATGGGGCCGTGGCGATTCCTGCTGTTCTACCTGCTGTGCGGCGTCGTCGCCGGGGTCGTCCACATGCTGACCCTGCCGGCGTCGACACTGCCGACGGTGGGTGCGTCGGGCGCCATCGCGGGGGTCATGGGGGCCTACCTGGTCATGTTCCCGCGCGCGCGGGTCATCGTCCTGGTGCCGCTGCTGTTCTGGCCGCTGATCTTCGAGCTGCCCGCCGTCGTGTTCCTGTTCTACTGGTTCGGCCTGCAGCTGATCTCCGGGACAGCCTCGCTGCTGGGGCCGTCGCAGCTGGGCGGGGTGGCCTGGTGGGCCCACGTGGGCGGTTTCGTCTGCGGGGTGGTATCGTATCGCCTGTTCGCACGCCGCGGCCGGCGGCGGCGCCTGTTCCCCGACGAGTTCGGTCTGGAGGCCGGCTGGTTCGCCGGCTCACCCGGGAGGGATCCATGGGTCTGATGAACCTGTTCTGGCTCTTCTTCATGCTCAGTGCCCTGCAGCCGGTGCTGCGGCGGCGGATGATCGAGTCGGCCCGCGCGCGGCTGATCGAGAAGATCGAGAAGGAGCGCAAGTCGCGCGTCATCCTGATGGTCCACCGCCAGGAGACGATGAGCCTGCTCGGCTTCCCGCTGATGCGCTTCATCGACATCCACGACAGCGAGGAGGTCATGCGGGCCATCCACATGACCGATCCCGAGGTGCCCATCGACCTGGTCCTGCACACACCCGGCGGGCTGGTCCTCGCCTCGCTGCAGATCGCCCGGGCCATCCGCCAGCATCCCGGCAAGGTGACGGCCTTCGTTCCCCACTACGCCATGAGCGGCGGGACGCTGATCGCCCTGGCCGCCGACCGGATCGTCATGAGCCCCCATGCGGTCCTCGGCCCCGTGGATCCACAGCTCGGCCAGCAGCCGGCCGCCTCCATCCTGCGGGCCGTGGAGCAGAAGCCCGTCGAGCACGTGGACGACCAGACCCTGATCCTGGCCGACCAGGCCCGCAAGGCCGTCACCCAGCTCCACGACGCCGTGGCCGAGCTGCTGCAGGGACGCTATCCCGACGAAAAGGTGGAGGAGCTGGCGACGCTGCTGTCGGAGGGGCGCTGGACCCACGACTTCCCCATCACCGCCGACGAGGCGCAGCGGCTGGGGCTGCCGGTCGACACCGGGATCCCGGAGAAGATCATGCAGCTGATGAGCCTCTACCCGCAGCCGGTCCGCCAGGCCGGGGGCGTGGAGTACCTGCCGGGCTACCGCTCGCGGCCCGGTGCAGGGAAGGAGGTCAACGGGAGACCGGTGTGAGATGGTCCGTAGTGAATAAACATTGCCCGGAGGTGCCCGCCGGGGATACTCGCGCCGTACGTCGCCTGACGGCCAAGCGGTATCCCCCTTGTCGGATCGGGTAGTGGGGGACGTCTCACCGCCTCACCGTCAGCCGGGCGGTGCCCCGGCCACCCCGCCAGCGCAGGACCACCAGGTAGGTGCCCTGGCCCACCGGTCGTCCCTCTCTGTTCCTGCCGTCCCACGGTTGCCAGTGCTGCCCAGCGTAGGGGTGGTCGGTCACCAGGTGCCGCACCAGGCGGCCTGCCAGGTCGTAGATGTCCAGGTCCACCCGGCCGGCGTTTTCCGGCACGGCGTAGCGGATGGCGGCGGCCTGGCGCATGGGATTGGGGAAGCAGAGGACGATGCGGCCACGGTAGGCGTCCGGGGCGGCGGCGCCGATCTCCTCGGCGCTGTAGGTGTAGCGCAGGACGTCGTTGGCGGTGGGGGAGTCGGTCAGGGAGGTGACCACCAGGGTCACCTCGTCGTAGAGCCCCCAGTCGGGGACGTCCAGGGTGACGTTGCCCGCGCTGTCGGGTGCGGCGGTCCAGACGACGTTGAGGCTGCCGTGCGTGGCCACGCAGGCCACCCGCCGGTAAGGGCTCACGGCCGGGTCACCGTGCAGGGTAACCCGCAGGGTGTTGTCCGAGGCGGGGCCGTAGAAGCGGATGTAGTCGCTGCCGGTGGGCAGGGGCAGCAGTGAATCCGGCAGCTGGGCCTGGAGCACGGGGTAGTGCCAGTGCTGGGCGTGGAGGCGGATGGGCAGGTAATGGCTCCCCTCGGGGAAGTGGCGGCCGTCGTCGCGGCACCAGGTCAGCACGTTCCAGACGGCGAACTCGGCCAGCAGGCTGTCGAAGTCGGCGCCGTGTGCGGCGATGGCGTCAAACAGGGCGTCGCGCCAGTCGCTCTGGCAACAGCGCCGCCAGACGTCCGGCACGATGTCCGGTGCCAGGACGGTCTCCAGGAAACGCCAGAAGTGGTAGTCGTATCTCCGGACCGGATCGGTGCTCCAGAGCGGCCAGTGGGGTGTGTTGAACCATCGGACCATGCCGTGCAACGCTAGCTCGTCCGGCCAGACGATGGTCTCCGCGCGCTCGGCGGTGGACTCCTTGAGCCAGGATGATTCCTCGGCATCGATGGCATATTGCAAGAGGTGGAAGAGTTCGTGGGCCGAGACGAGGCGCAGGAAGCGGTCGAAGTCCGTGCTCTCGGTGACGGTGGAGATCTCCATGAACCCCTGGTGACCGTTGGGGCAACGAACGGGGTCGGCGACCTCCCAGGAAGCGTATCCTGTGTGATCCGCGGCCGAGAGGTTCACGAAGTAGCAGTCGATCAGGTCCAGCCCGCCGCCCCTGGTGCCGTCGGGCAGGGGCGGGTCCAGGCCCAGGCTGTCCACCTCCACCCTGTAGGCGCGCTCCAGGTAGGCGCCCAGCTTCCGCACCACCGAGAGGTCCGGGTAGCCCGGTGCCATATGCGGGCCGCTGGTGGCGTAGTGGACGCGGAAGTGCTCGGTGTCGAGGAAGGCATCGCAGACGGTCGAGTCGGGACGCTCCGACTTGCCGGCCGGGATGACGTCGGGTGGTTCCCTGATCACCAGCAGCGGTCCATTCGGCTGCTGCTGCACGAAGGGCTCGGCGTGGACCGCAGACGGCGGGGGAGGTGGAGGGGGAGGACAGAAGGGCATGGTGCCGGGGCTCCTGCTACTGGTAGTTGTAGTGACTACGACTTGATCTGACAGCTACCCTTTCCGGACCTCCCTTGTCAC
>CAYTEO010000008.1:0-75973 GCA_964436825.1 uncultured Fibrobacteraceae bacterium
GAAAGGCCGCGGTCAGGTGACCGCGGCCCGGGGAAACACAATCTCAGGGGCACAAGCTCAGAAATGCGCCCGGGCGCCGAACCAGCCCATCAGCATGCTGTCGCCAGGATCGGCATACCCGAACTGCGCCTGGTCGTCGTAGGTGAACAGGGCCACCCCGCCCTCCAGGTCGACGCTGTCGTTCAGCATGTAGGCGGCCTGGAAGTCCAGCTCGGTCCCGATGTTGGACTCGCCGCCGTTGTCCTCGGCCAGCTGGAAGAGGAAGAAGTCGGCGGTGACGTCCAGGTCCTCGGTCGGGGTGAAGCCGCCCGCGAAGCGGTAGGCGATGACATTGGACCAGCCGACGATGTTCATCCGGCCCAGGTAGTCGCTCGCGGAGCCGTACGGCGACTCGAAGGTCTTGTAGTCGACCTCGTCGGCGGCGGTCCCGCTGGCGTAGTTGAACTCGAACCCGATGAAAGGCTCGGTCTGGGCCTCGAAGTCGTAGAACAGGCCGGCGTAGCCGCCGAAGGTCGAGATGTCCTGCTCGGCGGGGACGTAGGTCGTGCCGGTCTGGAAGATGCCCTCGCCGTAGAAGTGGAAGCCGGACCGGTGGTAGTCGAACAGGCTACCGAAGATGAAGACCCGGTCGTTGTCGATGTCGGGATCGGCCCAGTTCTCGGTGACGACGGCCAGCGCGTAGGGCTCGAACCAGAAGTCCTCGCTGGCGTCGTAGTGGCTGTACAGGCCGAGCAGGTTCTCGTCACCGAGGCCGTCGCTGTACTTGCCCTGGTAGCTCTCGTTCAGCTTGAAGCAGAAGAAATCGAGCCAGCCCTGGTCGAACCCGTAGCGGCTGCTGACGCCCTCGAACAGGATGTCGGTGGCCAGGTCCCAGTCCTCCACGCCGATCACGCGCTCGCGGCCGTAGGCCACGGGCATGCGTCCAAAAGTGACGTCGAAGTTGTCGAACAGGAAGTCGTGGGCCGTGAAGGTGGCCTGGTAGATGTCGTTGATGTCGGAGGGATCGCCCAGGACGCGGTAGTTCTGGACGGTGACGTTGTAGTCGATGTCGTCGTTGACCTGGCCGCTGAAGATGACACGGGTCCGCAGCATGGCATTGGCCCAGCCATCGTCGATATCGCTGTTCTGGTCGTAGTTGTTGTACCCCATCCAGCGGTACACCATGTTGCCGGTGATGTCGCCGGCCTTGGCCGTGGACGCCACCCCCATGCCGACGAGCAGCGCGAGGGCGAGCACCAGCATCATCAATCGTTTGAACATCTTGGTCTCCTCCGTGAAAGACAAGTCTAGTTCGGTTGCATCGATCTTCATGCAGGCGCACCGGCCGCGGGGCGCCCGTCAGGGGTCCGAGATCGATATCACCTCCCCTCGTAGATTGTGGCCAGCCGCTCCATGATGACTGACCAGCAGAACCTCTCCTCCACGAGCCCGCGGGCCAGGGCGGCGCGTCTTGCCGCTTCCGTCTCGTCGGCCAGGGCCGCTAGGATGGCCCGCGCGAAACTCTCGTCGTGAGCGGCCGACCAGTGGGTCGGTGCTCCAGGTTCACTGATCCCCTCGACGCCGATGGGCGTCGTGACGATCGGGATCCCCCGCGCCATCGCCTCGAGGATCTTGATCTTGATGCCGCCGCCTTCCAGCAAGGGGGCGACGAACAGCCTGCTGCTGCGGTACAGCTCCTCCAGGTCGTCGACGAAGCCCAGGGCCTCCACGCCGGGGACGGTGTCTCCTCTGGTCGCCAACAGCTCGCGGGAGCCTCTCCCGACCAGAAGCAGCGACATGGATTCCCCATAATTGGCAATGGTGGGCCAGACCTTGTCAATCAAAAAGAGAGCGGCGGAACGATTGGGCCGGTGTTCGAAGCTGCCGACG
Organism: uncultured Fibrobacteraceae bacterium; assembly: GCA_964436825.1. Lineage (GTDB taxonomy): Bacteria > Krumholzibacteriota > Krumholzibacteriia > LZORAL124-64-63 > LZORAL124-64-63 > CAYTEO01. The sequence continues at coordinate 1,870 of CAYTEO010000008.1, forward strand.
AAAAGCAGCCGGGGCGGGTTGCCCGGCCGCCAGACGGGACGGTGCTGCTCGCAGTCCACCCCGAGGGGGACGGTGACGCAACGCGCGCCGCCGTCGGCCTCCAGCAACCGGCGATCCTGGTCGGTGACGCAGAGGGTCACATCGGCCCACCGCGTCGCCAGGACCTGGTAGCGGCGCCACCGCCGCGCCTCCCAGCGCCGGAGCGCGGCGGTGAGGGGGTCGGCGGCCAGGTTCGCCCGGCGTTCCCGGGGCAGGGAGCCCAGCTCGTGGCTGCTCAGGACCAGGCGTGGTCGTTGCCGACCGTGTCGAGTGCGCCAGGCGGCGGCCTCGCGCAACAGGAAGGCGGTCTGGAAGTACTCACACTGCAGGACGTCGGGGTCCCAACTCTCCAGCTCCCGCTGGACGGTGCGCCACCAGCGGTCCAGCTCGTACTTGCGCAGGTAGTAGGGCGTTCCCCCGGCGAGGGAGCTGGCCAGGGCCCCTGCACGACCGGCCCACAATGCCAGCCTCCTGGTCCCGGTGACACGACGGTCGAGGAACGGGACCGGAACGATCTCCACCTGCAGCTCCCGGGCCGTCTGATCGACGAGCTCCTCCTCACCCGCGCGGACGAGGGAGACGACGCGGACCTCGTGGCGCCGGGCCAGATGGCGGAGCTGAGAACGGATGGCGGTACCGCCGCCGTGGCCGACGCGCCGATGGGGCAGATAGGGGGTGATCAGCAGCAGGCGGGTCATCGTCGGCGTCCGTTCGCGGTGGCGACCGATGTGCGCCCCCGTCGGCGTCCCTCGTCGACGACCGGGCGGGGGAGAGGAGCCTAGTACAGGACGTAGCCCTTCTCGGCGGCGATCGTGCGCTTGACCTTCTCCAGTTCGATCTCGAATTCCTCGGTCCCGTCGATCAGGTGCGATTTGTGGCGGTGGATCCAGGCCACGGCCTCCTCGTCGATCTGATCCTCCATGCGCAGCAGGTCGGTGAGGGTCTTCTCGAGCAGGGCGGCGAACTGCTCCTCGCTGATCTCCAGGTCGACGTGCTCCTCGTCGAGCAACGCATCCAGGATGGCGCCGGCGAGGTGATGGATCCGTTCTTCGGACAGGCGCATGGCCGCGACCCTTCCCGTGTCAGAGGATGAAACCCTTCTGCTTGGCCAGTTCCCTCTTCATTTTGGCGCGCAGGGCGCCGTAGTCCATCTCCTGGCCCCTGATCTGGTGCTCGTACTGCTCCAGCAGCTCGTCCACCTCGGCGTCCAGGGCCTCCTCCTGCTTCATGTCGTCGAAGATGACGTCGGCGATGGCCCGGAACACGAGGTCGGGATTGGTCTGGATGTGGATGCGGGGATGACGCTCGATCATCAGGAGCATCTCCTCGGCCAGGAACTCGATCTTGTTGGGCGACAGTCTCAAGCGTTCCACCTCCTCGCGCGCGCCGGTGGCCGCACGGCGGGTACGACGCCCCCCGACCCGGTGAGGGGGCGGGACATCATCAATCGCTGGACCATTCAACTAGCTTTCCCCATTCTTGGCAAGAAATTGCTGCATGTCACTGTTCCTGGAGGCGGTATGGACCGACGGCGTGACCTGTTGCCCACGTTGCTGATCGTCTCGTTCCTGGTGGTCGTGGCCGTCCTGCGCTATCCCCCGGCGCAGACGCTTCCCGGCGATCCCCTCGGTCTGCTGGTGAGCGACGGAACCTGTCCGGTCCGGGCACCGGCATTTCCGGGCGCCATGCCCAGTCACTGGGCCCTCTCGCTGGCGGCCGTGCGCCTCCGGATGCTGGAGCCGGTCTGGCCGCTGCTGGCGGGGCGGTCGGTGCTGCTCGTGGGGGGGCTGCTGCTCGTCCTCTGCCTGCTGCCGTCGCTGCTGGTCCGTCGGCCGGAGGGGAGGAACGGCATGTTGCCGGTGCTGGCGGCCGTCGTGGCCTGGGCCGCGGCGCTGGTCCTGCAACCGATCGTCCTGCCGCTGGTCGTGGCCCTGGCGGCCGCGGCGCCTCGGGGCGCGAGGCGCCGGCTTACCGCCGCTGCCGTCGCCGGCACGCTCCTGGCCGCCGCCCTGGCCGTGGCGGGTGGGCGGACCGTGGCCGGCGACCCCGGGAGCGGTGCCGTCCCGGGGCCTGCCTGCCGGCGGGTCGTCGCCGCTTGGTGGGTCGAGACGGAACCGTGGGGAGGCCTGGTCCGGCTGGGCGGGGCGCCGCGCGCGGCAGCGGTCCTCGGCGAGCTGACCGGGCGGCGGCCCCGCGCTGACGACCTGCGGCTGGCCTGCGCCGAGGCGTCCCTCGCCGCCGGCAACGACGATGCCGCCGCCGTCCACCTGGACATCCTGCGCCGGAGCCGGCCGGACGACCCGTCCGTGCGCCTGGCCGAGGCCTGGTCCCTCCTGCTGACCGGCCAGGCGGGCAGTGCCTTGAGGCGCTTTCGCGCCTTGGCGCAGGAGGCGGTCGTCCCGGCCCTGGCGGGAGAGTTCTGCGCGCTGCGGGCGTTGGGACGGAGCGGGGAGGCGTCGGCGGTACGGGACCGCCTGGAGGACGCGCTGGCGGGTGAAGCGGGTGGCCACAAGGTCCTGGAACAGCTGCCGCCGCCGGAAAAGTCTCAGTCGTCGCCGCGGTAGACAGCCTCGGTGGTCGGCGTCTCGCGGACGGTGACATCGACCAGATGGGGGAGCTGGGGCCGGAGCCGCTCGTAGATCCAGCGGGCCATGTTCTCGGCCGTGGGGTTCTCCAGACCCTCCAGGTCGTTCAGGCAGTGATGGTCCATCTGCTCCAGCAGCGGCTTGAACGCCCGCTTGATCTCCCCGAAATCGACGATCCAGCCCTCGGGCTCGCTGACCTCGCCCTCCAGGCCGAGGGTGACGCAGTAGGTGTGTCCGTGGAGGCGGCCGCACTTGTGCCCCTCGGGGACGTTGGGGAGCCAGTGCGCGGCGTCGAACGTGAAGGTCTTGGTGATGCGGTGGGGCATGTCCCTCACTCCTGCTCGGTGGCCGCCGGGGGCTCGAAGCAGCGCCGGCAGCGGGCCTCGTAGGTCTCCGCGGCACCGACGACGACCGTCCCCGTGTCGGACGTCAGCCGCTGGGTGTGGTTGGCGGGATTGCCGCAGCGCACGCAGATGGCCAGCTGTTTGGTGACGTACTCGGCGATGGCCATCAGGGTCGGCATGGGGCCGAACGGCTCGCCGCGGAAATCCATGTCCAGGCCGGCGACGATGATCCGCTTGCCTCGGTTCGCCAGGCGGTTGCAGACCTCGGGCAGGCCCTCGTCGAGGAACTGTGCCTCGTCGATCCCGACGACCTCCGTCTTGTCGTGGACGCGGGCGAGGATCTCCTGGCTGTCCTTGACCGGCTCGCTGGGCAGGCGCTGCATGCTGTGGGAGACGATCTCGTCGCGGCTGTAGCGCGAGTCGAGCTCCGGCTTGAAGAGCTGGACGCGGAGCCGGGCGATCTCGGCGCGGCGGATGCGCCTGATCAGCTCCTCGCTCTTGCCGCTGAACATGGGGCCGCAGATGACCTCGATCCAGCCCGTCTTGCCGTGGTAGATCTGCATCGTCCTCTCCGTACGCTTGCCGTCCGACCGTGCTTCCGCGCGATGCCGTTGGGGAATGTAGGCGACCGGCGCGGGCTTGACCAGTCCCAACCGCCTCCACTCCGGGTCTGGCGTCCGCTCCCCGGCCGGTGTATCGTTGCCCGCATGTGGACACGGACGACGATCACCGAGCTGCTGCGGGTCCCCCTGATCGGGATGATCCACTGCCGTCCCCTGCCGGGATCTCCCCTGTGGGGTGGCGATCTCGAGGCGGTGCGCCGCGCCGCCGTGGCCGACGCCGAGGCGCTGGCCACCGGCGGGGCCGGCGCGATCATGCTGGAGAACTTTCACGACGTGCCGTTCCACCGCGGCCGGGTACCGGCGGCGACGGTGGCTGCCCTGACCGTCGTGGCGACGGCCGTCCGCGACGCCGTGCCTGACCTGCCCCTGGGGATCAACGTCCTGCGCAACGACGGCCTCTCGGCGCTGGGGATCGCCGCCGCCGTGGGGGCCTCCTTCGTGCGCGTCAACGTCCTGAGCGGGGCGGCGGTCACGGACCAGGGGCTGATCCAGGGCGACGCCGCGACGCTCCTGCGGGAACGGGAGGCGCTCTGTCCGGAGGTGGCCGTCCTGGCCGACCTGGACGTCAAGCACGCCCGTCCCCTGGCGCCCCGGCCGCCCGCGGAGGAGGCCGAGGACCTGCGCCGCCGCTCCCTGGCGGACGGCCTGATCCTCAGCGGGGTCGCCACCGGCGCGCCGACGCCCCCGGCGACGGTGGCCGCGGTCCGCGGCGCCGTCCCCGACTGCCCCCTGCTGATCGGCAGCGGCGCGACGCCGGAGAACATCGGGGACTATCCGGATGCCGACGCCTTCATCGTCGGGACGGCCCTGCAGCGCCCGGACCCGGACGGTTTCCGCAGCGTGGACGCCTCCCTGGTGGCCCGCTGTGTCGAGGCCATCGCCACCCGGGGCGGGTCGGAGAAAGGAAACGGGGGATGAACATCCTGGTCACCGGGGGTGCCGGCTTCATCGGCGCCAACTACGTGCGATACGTCGTGGGGCGAGGCGAGGACAGGGTCGTCAACCTGGACGCCCTGACCTACGCCGGGAACCTGGAGAACCTGGCCGGGCTGGAGGACGATCCCCGCTACCGGTTCGTCCGCGGTGACATCCGCGACGAGTCGCTCGTGCGACGCCTCCTGGCGGAGGAGCGGATCGAGGCCGTCGTCCACTTCGCGGCCGAGAGCCACGTCGACCGGTCCATCGAGGGACCGCGGGTCTTCCTGGAGACGAACGTCCTGGGGACGCAGACCCTCCTGGACGCGGCGCGGGAGGCCGGTGTGGAGCGCTTCGTCCAGGTCGGCACCGACGAGGTCTACGGAACGCTGGGGCCGGACGACCCGCCCTTCACCGAGCAGCATCCCCTGCAGCCCAACTCGCCCTACTCGGCCTCGAAGGCCGCGGCCGACCTGCTCTGCCGGGCTTATCACCGGACCTACGGCTTCCCCGTCATCGTCACCCGCTGCAGCAACAACTACGGCCCCTATCAGTTTCCCGAGAAGCTGATCCCCCTGATGATCGCCAACGCCCTGGAGGGCAAGCCGCTGCCGGTCTACGGCGACGGTCGCAACGTCCGGGACTGGCTCCACGTGGAGGACCACTGCCGGGCGGTCGACCTCGTCCTGCGCCGGGGGCGGCCGGGGGAGGTCTACAACATCGGCGGCGGGAACGAGATGGAGAACATCGCCATCGTCCGGTTGCTGCTGGAACTGCTGGACCGCGACGAGTCCCTGATCACCTTCGTCGCTGACCGGCCGGGCCACGATCGCCGCTATGCCATCGACGCGACGAAGCTCCGCGAGGAACTGGGCTGGCGGCCGGTCCACGATTTCGCGAGCGGGATCCGGGCCACCGTCGACTGGTACCTGGCCCACCGCGACTGGTGGGAGCGGGTCCGCAGCGGGGCCTACCAGCAGTACTACGAGCGGATGTACGGCGAGGGTGGGAGGTACACGGCGACATGAGCGCCGCGGTGACGCTGCCCGACGGACGACGCCTGACCTGCGCCGACGAGCTGGACGGTGTCCTGCGCGCCGCACTCTGCGTGGTGACCGGCGTGGCGGTGGGGCCCGGCGAGCCGGTCCGCCCGGCACTCGAAGCGCTCGCCTCGCGGCTGCGGGAACAGTGGGCGGGGCTGCCCCCGTCGCGGATCCCCCCGCTGCAGGAGGCGCGACGCCTCTACCACGCGGTCGGCATCCAGCCGACACGGATCCGTCCCTCCAGCGAGGCCCTGCTGCGGAGGATCCTCAAGGGACAGGGCCTCTACACCATCAGCAACGTCGTCGATGCCTGCAACCTGGCCAGCCTCGAGTTCCTGCTGCCGATCGGGCTGTACGACCTGGCCCGCGTCGCGGGCGACATCGAGCTGCGGATCGGCCGGGAGGGGGAGGAGTATCCCGGCATCCGGAAGGGGCCGGTCCACCTGGTGGGACGGCTGGGCCTGTTCGACCGGGAGGGACCGTTCGGTTCGCCGACCAGCGATTCGGCCCGCACTGCCGTCGGTCCCGGGACAAGAGACCTGCTGGGGGTCGTCATGGCGACGGCGGACTACCCGGCGGATCGGCTGCGGAGCCACGCCGCCCGCCTGGGCGAGCTGCTGACGATCCATGCCGGCGGGAAGGTCGTCCTGGTCGCCGTCCTGGACGATACCGCACCGGCGGCGGACGGGGAGGGATGAGATGCCTCTGCTGCGGGGACGGGGGACGAGCCGCCTGACGGCCGCCGCCCTGGTGCTCGGGATCCTCGGTGCCGGCCTGCCGCCCGCCCGGGCGGCGGTCGTGGCGCCGGACTCGCTGCGGATGCGGCACATGATCGAGGTCCTGGCCGCGGACTCGCTCCTGGGCCGGGAGAACGGTTCGCCGGCGGCCTCGGCCGCGGCCGAGACGATCGCCGGCTGGTTCGCCGCCGCCGGCCTGCGGCCCCTGCAGGGGAGCGACGGCTGGTTCCAGGACTTCCCCCTGACCGGCGACAGGTGGCAGGGGCGGACCGGACGCAACGTCCTGGGCTGGCTGCCCGGCCGCGGCGCCCTGGCCGACCGCTGCATCGTCATCGGCGCCCATTACGACCATCTGGGTGTCGAGCGAGACAGCCTGGGGCGGGTGACGGCCGTCTACCACGGCGCCGACGACAACGCCTCGGGTGTCGCCATGCTGGTGGAGGTGGCCCGCCTGCTGGCGGCGACACCGCCGGGGCCGGACGCGCGCGGCGTCCTCTTCGCTGCCTTCGCCGGCGAGGAGATCGGGCTGCAGGGATCCCGCTGGTTGAGCGAGCATCTCCCGGACGGCCCGGGTCGGCCCGACGCCATGCTCAACCTCGACACCGTCGGACGGCTGCGCGACGGCAGGCTCTACGTGGGAGGGCTCGGGTCGTCACCCCGCTGGCGGCCGTTGCTGGCGACCCTCGCGCCGGCCCATCCGCGGCTCCACCTGGAGCTCAGCGACGCGGGATGGGATGCCAGCGACCACGTCTCGTTCAACGTGGCCGGGGTGCCGGTCCTGTTCTTCTTCACCGGGCCCCATCCCCAGTACCACTCGCCGGAGGACCGGCCGGAGCTGATCAACGCCGCCGGGATGGCCCGGATCGCCGCGCTGGTCGCGCAGGTCGCCCGCAGCGTCGTCACCGATCCCGGGGACTTCCCGTACCGGGCCGCCCCCCTGGCCCGGGAGGAGCCGGCCGGGCGCGGGAAACGGCGGGCGTGGCTGGGGACGATCCCCGACTTCGCCGGGGAGGTGGACGGGGTCGCGCTCGCGGGGGTCATGCCGGACGGCCCGGCCGCGGAGGCGGGTCTGCGCAAGGGGGACGTCATCACGGCGATCGAGGGCCGGCCGCTCCACGACCTGCAGGGACTGACGCGCATCCTCCAGGAGCACCGGGCCGGGGAGACGATCAGCGTCACCGTGCGGCGCGAGGGGCGGACCCGCACGTTCCGGATCACTCTCCGGGAGCGTCCGCGGAAGCGTCGTTGAGGTCGGACCCCAGGGGCTCGACGTGGACGCTGGCGCCGATGACGCCCGGCACGTCGCGGCGGATGCGCTCCTCCACGTCGTGGGCGAGGCTGTGGCCCTGGCCGACGGTCAGCGTGTCGGGGACGGCGACGTCGATATCGACGATGTAGATGGAGCCGCGGGGCCGGATCCGCACCCGCCTGACGGCGTCGACGCCGGGGACGGACAGCGCGCTCCTGCTGACGGCGTCGTGCAGCTTCGCGTCCGGCCTGGCCTCCATCAGGATGTCCGTGTTCTCCCGCAGGAGCAGCCAGCCCATCCTGACGATCCAGAAGCTGATCAGCAGGGCCGCCGCGCTGTCGGCGGCCGGGTACCCGGCGACGGTTCCCAGGATGCCGGCGGTCGCCGCCAGGGAGGAGAGGGCGTCGCTGCGGTGGTGGGCGGCGTTGGTGCGCAGGGCGGGCGAGTTGTTCAGGAGGCCGACCCAGGCGGTGTAGCGCGCCATCGCCTCCTTGGCGAGGATCGAGACGACGGCGGCGGACAGGGCCGTCAGCGATGGCTCCGTGGTCGCGCCGTGGAAGAGGCGCAGGACGGCCTCGCGTCCCATCAACACCCCCGTGCCCAGCAGGACCAGCGAGGCGGCCATCGCCCCCAGCGTCTCGAAGTTGTGGTGACCGTAGGGGTGGTGCTCGTCGGGCGGCGCCGCGCTGGCGCGCAGGGCGATCAGCACGCCCACGTCCCCGGCCAGGTCGGAGAAGGAGTGGAGCCCGTCGGCCACCAGGGCGGCCGATCCCGCGGCCACGCCGATGACGAGCTTCCCGACCGTCAGCACGACGTTGCCGACCATGCCGATGGCCGTGCAGACGATCGGGTGCCGCACCCCTCGTGGCGGCGTCCGGTCCATCGGTCCGCTCCTCACTGTCCCGTCGTGTAGAGGTCGTCGATGAGATCTCCGTACCGCTGCTGGATGACCCTGCGTTTGACCTTGAGCGTCGGCGTCAGCTCGTCGCTCTCCAGGGTGAACTCGTTCTCCAGCAGGGCGAAGCGCTTGATCGTGCTGAAACTGGGCAGCTTCGCGTTGGTCCGGTCGATCCCCCGCTGGTACTTGTCGCGGACCTCGGGCAGGGCGATCAGCTCGGCGTGATCGGTCCAGTGGAGGTGATGCTCGCGCGCCCACACTTCCAGTTCCTCGAAGTTGGGGACGATCAGGCAGACGAGGTACGGGCGCTTGTCCCCGATGACGACGACCTGGCCGATGAACTTGTTCTTCTTCAGGGAGTTCTCGATGGGCTGGGGCGCGATGTTCTTGCCGCCGGCGGTGACGATCAGGTCCTTCTTGCGGTCGGTGATGTAGAGGTAGCCGTCATCGTCGAGGTGACCGATGTCGCCGGTGTGGAACCAGCCGTCCCCGGTCAGGACCTCCGCCGTCGCCTCCTCGTTGTTGTAGTAGCCGAGCATGACCTGGGGGCCGCGCACGACGATCTCGCCGTCCTCGGCGATGCGGACCTCGGTGTCCGGCACCGGCCGGCCGACGCTGCCGATGCGGAAGTGCTCGGGAGTGTTGACGGCGATGACCGGCGAGGTCTCCGTCAGCCCGTACCCCTCCAGGATCATCAGTCCCGCGGAATAGAAGAACTCGTTGATGTGCGGCGCCAGGGGAGCGCCGCCGGAGACGAAGAACCGGACGCGGCCGCCGGTGCGGGCGCGCAGCTTGGCGAAGACGAGCTTGTCGGCCAGGGCGTACTGCCACCGCAGCCACGCGGGGAGCGGCTCGCCCGCCAGGCGCTTGCGGGTCCAGCGCTGCCCGACCCCGCGGGCCCAGTCGAAGATCATCTTCTTGACCGGGCCGCCCTCCGCCGCGGCGGCGTCGACCCGGGCGAAGATCTTCTCGTAGAGACGCGGCACGCTGATCATGATCGTGGGCTGCACGACGGCCATGTCCTGGGCCACGGTCTCGACGCTCTCCGCGTAGGCGATGCCGACGCCCCCGGCCACCATGGTGTAGAAGCCGGCCATCCGCTCCAGGACGTGGGACAGCGGCAGGAAGGAGAGGGCCCGGTCCTCCGTGCCGACATCGATGAGCTGGAGGATGGCCAGGACGTTGGAGACGAAGTTCCAGTGGGAGAGCATGACGCCCTTGGGCCGGCCGGTCGTCCCGCTGGTGTAGATGATGCTGCAGAGATCGTCCTTGCGGGCCGGTCCGATCTCCGTGGCCGGCTCCTGCGGGGACTTGGCTGCCATGTGCTCGCCGATCTGGAGCAGCTTGCCCAGCGACATGACGTCGGGCACCGAGACCGCGTCGAAGGCGACGACGTCCTGGACGAAGGGCAGCCGATCCCTGACGGCGGCGATCTTCCGCGCCTGTTCGTCGGTCGAGACGAAGACGACCTTGGGCCGGCTGTCCTCCAGGATGTAGGCGATCGTCTCGGGCAGCAGGGTCGGGTAGATGGGGACGTCGGCGGCGCCGAGGGCCAGGGAGGCCAGGTCCACGAGGGCCCACTCGAGTCGATTCTCCGAGAGCAGGGCCACGCGGTCGCCCTTGCCGACACCCAGGGATTCGAGCGCCAGTCTCAGGTGCCGGACCCTTCGCTGCATCTCGCCGCTGGAGACGTCGACGTACGCCCCGTCGGGTCCCTTGTAGGAGAACATGTCGGGGCGTGGGGTCTCCTGGACGGCGTGGTAGAACAGCTCGGGGATGGTCGTGACGTCGGGAATCGTCCTGTTCATGTCGTCTCCCGGGTGAGGGCCATTCGCGGGTGCGATCGGTCGTCTCTGCACGGTTGACAATTGAACAGGGGGAGGTGAGGCTGTGTCAATGGACAACACGAATCGAGTCCCCGGGCAAGGAGCTGAGAAGATGCGCAAGACGATCCTGATGACGGCGGCCCTGCTCTCCCTGGTCCTGGCGGTGGTCGTCGCCGAACCGGTCACCGACCAGCAACTGCAACAGCAGCGACAGGACTACCTGGCCCGTCTCCAGGCCGACTCCACCGACCACGTGGCGGCCTGGAACCTGGCCCGCGTCCTGATCGATATCGGCAACCGGGAGCAGGACAAGAAGCAGCGCAAGGCGACCTACGAGCAGGCCGTCGGTTTCGCGCGCCAGGCCGTCCGCCACGGGCCGGACGACACCTGGAGTCATCACTACCTGGCGGCTGCGGTGGGCAAGCTGGCCCTGGCCGTGGGCGGCAAGCGGAAGATCGAGCTCTCCAAGGAGGTGCGCGAGGAGGCCCAGGAGGCGCTGCGTCTCGACCCGGACAACGACAAGTCCCACCACATCCTGGGGCGCTGGAACCGCGAGGTGTCCCACCTGAGCCCCCTGCTGAAGGTGGCGGCCAAGATCGTCTACGGGGGAGTGCCCAAGGGGGCCAGCGACGAGAAGGCCGTCCGACACTTCCAGGAGGCGATCCGCATCAACCCCGAGCACATCAACCATCACCTCGAACTCGGGATCACCTGGATGAAGATGCACAGGTACGAGGAAGCGATCGGCGAGTTCGAGACCTGCCTGCAGTTGCCGGACAAGGACCCCAGCGATCCCCTCTACAAGCAGCAGGCGGAGGAGCTGATCACCCATTGCCGCAAGAAGATCGAACGGCGTGCCCGCAAGCGGCAGCACTGACCCCGTGGGCCTCCCGGCAGCGCCGCGGCGGCTGCGGGAGGCCCTGCTCTCCTGGTACGACCACGCGGCACGCGACCTGCCCTGGCGACGTTCCGTCTCGGTGTACGGCACCTGGATCGCCGAGGTGATGCTCCAGCAGACGACCGTCGCCACGGTCTCCGCCCGCTGGCCAGCCTTCCTGTCCCGCTTCCCGGACGTGGCGACACTGGCCGCCGCCACCGAGCAGGAGGTCCTGGCCGCCTGGAGCGGCCTGGGCTACTACGGCCGGGCGCGGCGGCTCCACGCCGCCGCCCGCGCGATCGTCGCCGCCGGCGGGGGGCTGCCGCGCTCCCGCCGGGAGTGGCTGCGGCTGCCGGGTGTCGGGGCCTACACCGCTGCCGCGGTGGCGAGCATCGGGCTGGGCGAGCCGATCCCGGCCGTGGACACCAACGTGGTGCGGGTCCTGCTGCGCCTGACGTGCGCCTCGCCACGGCAGGCCGCCGCGGCGCGCCGCGCCGTCCCTGACCTCGCCGCCGACCTGCTGGCCCGTCGCCGGCCGGGCGAGTGGAACCAGGCGGTCATGGACCTGGGAGCCATGGTCTGCCGGGCCGGCGAGCCCCTCTGCGGAGACTGTCCCTGGCGGCGCTGGTGCCGGGCCGCGGCGGCGGGACGGGCGGAGGAGATACCGCCGCAGGCACGCCGGCGGGAGATGCGGGAGATCGTGCTGTCGCTGCTGGTCGTCACCCGGGGCGGGCGGGTCCTGCTGCTGCCGCCCGGCACCTCGCCGGTGGTGGTACCGGCGGGCTGGCCGCCTGCCGTCCGGGCCGGCGGCGGCAACCTCTTCGCCGGGCTCTGGCAGCTGCCGGGCACCGGCTGGCATCCCCTGCCCGGCGCCACGACTCCCGCCTCGCTGGCAGCGGCGGCAGGGCGGGCCTGGCGCGCCTGGCTAGGTGGTGACGGGCGCACCGTGCCGCGGCGGATCGGCCGGTTCCGGCACAACGTCACCCGTCACCGGCTCCATGTCCACGTCTACGCCGTCGAGACCGACGACCTGCCAGGGAGGGAGGGGAGATGGTTCCCGCTTCCCCTGGACGGGACGGCCCCGGTCGCCTCGCTGTCCGTCAAGGCCGTCGCGATGGCCGGCTTCTGAGCGCGCGGGCGGGGGCCGGAACGGCATCCCCGGTACAGGATCGTTACGGTTTGACAATCCGACCCGGTCCAATGATGTTTTTTCACGGAGGGGAGGACCGTTCCCGCCCGCAGGGCCGACAGGAAGGGTGGTTCCATGCTGCAGATCACACGTCAGACCGAGTACGCCATCCGTGGCCTGATGGAACTGGCCGGCCGCGAACAGGATCGCCCCGTCCGACTGAAGTCCATCGCCGAGGCCTGTGGAGTCTCCGAGGCCTTCCTGGCCAAGATCTTCCAGCTGCTCGCCCAGCACGGTGTCGTCCGGTCCCATCGCGGCGTCAAGGGCGGCTTCTCCCTGGGACGTTCCCCATCGGAGATCAATTTGCGCGAGGTCGTCGAGATCAGCGAGGGGGGGATCGCCCTGAACCATTGTCTGCGCAAGGTCGATCCCTGCGAGCGGGCCGACGACTGCAAGATGGCGGAGGTCTGGCGTCGGGCCCAGGCGGCGATGACAACGGCCCTGGAGCAGACGACCCTCGCCGATATCATCTGATCGCCCGGGCACCGGCGTGTCCGGTGCCCTCGTCGACGTCCGGTCGATCAGCCACCCGGTTCCTCCGACACGCCCCGGTCCCGCCGACGCCGCCGCAATTGACCGCAGGCGGCGGCGATGTCGTCGCCGCCGCTGGCGCGGATGAAGGCGTCGACGCCGTGCTCCCGCAGGACCTCCTGGAAGCGCAGGGTCGTCGCCTGCTCGGGCGGACCCCAGCGGTCGTCGATCCTGTTCAGCGGGATGAGGTTGACCTTGAAGGGACCCCGCCGGACGAGATCCGCCAGGCGCCTCGCCTCCGGGGGCGTATCGTTGACGCCCCCGATCAGGACATAGGCGATCGTCACGCGCCGTCGGTGGGTCCTGGCATAGCGGCGCCCCAGGTCGAGGATCTCTGCCAGGGGGATTCGCCCCGGGACCGGCATCAGGCGACGGCGCAGGTCCGGATCGGTGCTGTTGACCGAGATCGTCAGACCGACCGGTACCGGTTGCGCGATGAGTCGCAACAGGCCTTCCCGATGACCCGACGTCGAGATGGTGATCCGTCGGGGCGAGATGCCCATCCCCCCGGGAGAGACCATCTGTCCGACGGCGGCCAGGACGCGGGGCAGGTTGTCCAGCGGCTCGCCCATGCCCATGAAGACGATGTTGAAGCCCCGGGGCCGCGGCCCCTTCTCCGCGCCCGGCGCGTCTCCCGCGAGGCGCAGGACCTGCTCGACGATCTCGCCGCAGGTCAACTGCCGGACCAGCCCGCCGCGGGCGGTGGCGCAGAAGCGGCAGGCCATGGCGCAGCCGACCTGGGAGGAGATGCAGAAGGTGCGGTGCTGCGCCATGGGGATCTCGACGCTCTCGATCGTCTCCCCGTCGCGCAGGCGCAGCAGGAGCTTGCGCGTTCCGTCCCGCGAGCGTTCCTCGGCCACCGGTGTCAGACCGGCCAGGTCGAACCGGTCCGCCAGTTCCCGGCGGAGCGCCGCCGGCAGGTTGTGCATCCGTTCCCACGACAGGGCGCCCCGGCGGTAGAGCCATCCCGCCAGCTGGCGTGCCCGGAACGCAGGCTGCTCCAGGCGGGTCATCAGCCGCGGGAGCCGGTCGACGGGGACGTCGCGCAGCAGGGGTCTGGTGGACATGGCGCCGACTTCCGATCGAGAGAAGGTGGGTGGACAGGGCCCCCACTTGGTAACATCTTGACGAGGTGGGCGGCAAGTGCCCCACCCGTCACCGCGAGGAGGATGCCATGCCGACGATCCTGGTCGTCGACGACGAGGCCGCGATCCGCACGACGCTTTCGCAGCTGCTGGGCTACGAGGGCTACACCGTCCTGACCGCGGCGGACGGTCCCGCGGCCCTGGAGACGGTCCAGCAGGAGAAGGTCGACGTCATCCTGCTCGACGTCAAGATGCCGGCGATGGACGGCCTGGAGGTCCTCTCCCGCCTGGCTTCCGGCCAGCAGCGGGTGCCGGTCATCATCATCTCCGGTCACGGGACGGTGGAGACGGCCGTCGAGGCGGTCCGCCAGGGGGCCTACGACTTCCTGGAGAAACCGCTGGAGCGGGATCGCCTCCTGGTGACGATCCGCAACTGCCTGGACCACTTCGGACTTGCCCGCGAGACGGCCCAGCTGCGCGACGCCGCCGGCTGGGACGAGGCCCTCGTCGGCGAGTGCCCGGCCATGCGGGAGGTCAAGGAGTTCATCCGGAGGGTCGCCCCGACCGACGCAACCGTCCTGATCACGGGCGAGAACGGTACCGGCAAGGAGCTCGTCGTCCGCGCCCTCCACGCCGGCAGTCCCCGCCGGGACCGGCCCCTGGTCGAGGTCAACTGCGCCGCCATCCCCCGCGACCTGGTCGAGAGCGAGCTGTTCGGCCACGAGAAGGGGAGCTTCACCGGCGCCGACAAGACCCGGATCGGCAAGTTCGAGCTGGCCGACGGCGGCACCCTCTTCCTGGACGAGATCGGCGACATGGACGCCCGGGCCCAGGCCAAGGTACTGCGCGCCATCGAGCAGGGCCGATTCCAGCGGGTGGGAGGGACGCGCGAGCGGACGGTCGACGTGAGGATCATCGCGGCCACGAACCGGGATCTCACCGATCCCGCGCTGGGATTCCGGCAGGACCTGTTCTACCGGCTCAACGTCCTGTCCGTCCAGCTGCCCCCGTTGCGGGAGCGGGGGGACGACATCGAGTTGCTGCTGGAGCATTTCAACCACACACTCGCCCGCCGCCTGAACCGCCAGCCCAAGGTGTTCACGCCGGCAGCGCTGGACCGCCTGCGCGCCCACGACTGGCCCGGCAACGTGCGGGAACTGCGCAACCTGGTGGAACGGGTGCTCATCCTGGTGCCGGGGCAGGAGGTGGACGTCACTCATCTTCCCATGCCGCCGGTGGCGGAGAGCGATGAACAGGCGGTCGAGTGGCTGCGCTGCCGGACCTACCAGGAATTCAAGGAGCGGTCGGAGAGAGCCTACCTGCAGGCCAAGCTGGCGGAACACGGCTACAACGTCAGCCGGACGGCCGAGGCGCTGGGGATGCAACGGAGCAATCTCTACAAGAAGATCGCCAAGTACGACCTGCGGACCTCCGCGGGAAGGAGTGAGCCAGATTGACACCTCCCTTGTCTTTCCGTACACTGATGCACAGAAGTCGGATCCAGCGCCGGCCTAGCGGCATGGCGCGGGGTCTCTTCCGACCATTCGGAGGTGGATGATGAGACGTTTCAAGGCGGCAGTCGTCCTGCTGGCGCTCGGCTTGATGCTCGGCGCCGCGGGCATGGTCCACGCTGCCGATCCCACCTTCCTGCCGCAACCGAGCGACGGTACCGGGCTCCCTTCCCTGCACATGCCGGCATCACCTGGCGACGACTCACAGACCGTCATCCAGTACGGGGATCCCGACGATGCCATCACGGGGAACCGGGGGCCATCCATGCTGGGTGGGCTGACCGGGGCGGGGGAGAGCGATTCCCTGCCGCTGCGCTGGAGGGTGCTGGAGATCGTCCAGCAGGTGACGCTGGGCCTGGTGCCCGTGGTGCCGGCCAGATGACGAACCGGAGGCTCACGACACAGCCTTCGCCGACACGATGAACAACGCTCCCACCTTCTCGCCGGGGGGACGATGAGCCTGGGCCGCAGAAAAGACGAGCCGTTCGAGCGAGGAGCGACAGGTTCCGGTCACGGGGATCTGCGCGAGGATCTGCTGCGGCTGGAAGAGATCGCCGATCTCCACTTCGCGGCCTCGGCCCATGCCACCGCCCTGGACTACCTGCGCCGGATCCTGACCACTCCCGGCGCCGTCGAGCTGGATCTGGAACACCGCCTTCGTCTCCACCGCAAATGCATCGACGCCGCCCTCAACATCGGTGACCTGTCGGCGGCGGAGCGCTACCTGCAGCGGGCGCACGATCTGCTCGCCGGCGACACCGACGTCACCGACGACCTGCTGCCCCTGAGGGCCACCCTCCAGGGGCGGGAGGCCGTCTTGTTGACCCAGCGGGGCGCCTACGTCGACGCCCTCCATCTCTGCAAGTCGGCCTTCGCCGTCCTGGCCGTCACCGACAACCATCTCGACGTCGCCAACCTCCAGGCGACGATGGGCGTATGCCATCATCGCCTGGGCCGTCTCGACAAGGCCGAGGAATTCTACGCCGACGCCCTGGCCACCTACCGGCGTATCGGCGACGAGCTCGGCGTCGCTTCCCAGTACAGCAACCTGGCCCTGCTGAAGAAGAACGCCTGTCGCTGGGACGAGGCGATCGTCGCCCTGCAGCGGGCCATCGCCATCGCGGACCGGCACGGTGCCTCCCACCTGCTGTCGCGGCTGCTGCTGAACATCGGGATCGTTCACCTGAAGCGAGGCGCCGCGGACGAAGGGCGGATCGCCCTGGAGCGCTCCCTCTCCCTGGCACGCGGTTTGGGGGACCGGGATCGCGAGACCAAGATCGACCTGGCCCTGGGATACCTGGAGCTGCACGAGGGCAACCTGCTGCGGGCCGAGGAGTTGATCCTGGCGGGGAAGAACCTGGCCGATCACCACGGTTTCTGGCGCGAGTCGGTCATCGCCGACGAGTATCTGGGCGACCTGCTGCTGGCACGGGGAGAGGGAGCCGCGGCCCTGGTCAACTACGAGCTGGGCCTCGAGAAGATCCACGGCCAGCGACGGGTCAGTGACCTGGAGGGCGAGCTGCTGCGCCGCGTCGCGGCGGCGCACCTGGCGCTGGATGCGCCCGCCCGCGCCGTGGCGGCCGCCGAGGCGGCGATCGCCGCCTGCACGGCCTGCGGTGAACGGTACGAGCTGGGATTCGCCCACGATCTGCTGGGCCGCGCCCTGATCCGGCAGGGGAGGATCGAGGACGGCGTCGCGGCCTTCCACAAGGCGTTGTCCCACTTCGCGGACCAGCAGCTGTGGCAGTGCCAGGCCGAGTGTCTCGTCCACTTCGTTCCCCTGCTGGTGGGACGCTCCCGCCAGCAGGAGCTCCGCTTCCTGCGCCGCCGCCTGGAGCACCTCCTGGATGCCGGTGACACGCTCCGCCAGGACCGCCTGCGCCTGGACCTGCTGCATGCCAGGGCCCTCGTCCTGCTGGAGCTGCAGGAGTGGGAAGAGGCGCTGCTGGCGTGCGACGAGCTGCAGCGGTGTCTCGAGTCGGCTCCCGACGAGAACCTGGCCGCCGCCTGTGCCCGACTGCGCCGGCAGCTGGAGGAACGGCTCACCGAACCGCTGGTCCTGGCCAGCGGACGCGGGCAGCACTCCTTGATCGATCTGGCCCACCTCCTCGGTGGGGAAGGCGAGCTGGAGAACCTCTCCATCCCCCTGACGATGGCCCTGGAACGGCTGGGCGGGGGGAAGGGGTGCCTGCTGCGGCCCCTCCCCGGGGGGGAGTGGGTCGTCGCCGCCAGCAGCGGGCTGGAGCGGGAGGAGGCTCTCGCGTTGCGGGAGTGCCTGGAGACTGCCCATCCTGGCCTGCTGCAGACACCGCTGCTCGTCCAGAGGGAGAACCTGCTGAGCTGCCACCCCGAGGCCGCAGGCAACCGCAAGGGCCTGGTCGTCAGCATCCCCCTCAACAACGACGGGAGCAACCACGGCCTGCTTCTGCTGTTGCCGGAGCGGGAAATGGGAGCCAGCCTCGCCCCGGCCCTGGAGCATCTGGGATCCGTCGCCGCCATGCTGTCGAGGCACCTCGCAGAGCGCGCGTCGGGCAGCGCGATCCCGCCGATCAGGACCGATGACGGCGGCGCCTTCGGCGCCCAGGTGGGGTTCATCACCCGCAACCGGCGCATGCTGGAGCTGCTGGACCTGACCAGGAAGGTGGCGCCCAGCGAGCTGACCGTCCTGCTGCAGGGGGAGACGGGGACAGGCAAGGGTCTGCTGGCCCGTGCCATCCATCTCAACAGCCCCCGGCGGGAGGCCCGCTTCCTGGCCATCAACTGTGCCGCCATCCCCGAGACGCTCCTCGAGAGCGAGCTGTTCGGCCATGTCCGGGGCAGCTTCACCGGTGCCCTGACCGACAAGAAGGGCCTCATCGTCGAGGCGGAAGGCGGGACCGTGTTCCTGGACGAGATCGGCAAGCTGCCCCTCTCCATGCAGGGCAAGCTGCTGCAGTTCCTGGACACCAAGATCGTCCGTCCCGTCGGTTCCAACCGTTCCCAGCGGGTGGACGTCCGGATCATCTGCGCCACCAAGAGCCTGTTGCGGGAGAAGGTCGAACAGGGTGTCTTCCTGGAGGACCTCTATTACCGGCTCACCGATTTTCCCCTGGTCATCCCGCCCCTGCGCCGGCGACGCGACGACCTGCCCCTGCTGGTCCGCCATTTCCTGGCTCGCCACGGTCTGCGGACCGGGACTCGACCGCCCGGCGTGTCCCGTTCCTTCCTGGCCGCCCTGGAGAGCTACGACTGGCCCGGCAACGTCCGCGAGCTGGAGAAGGTCCTGGCGCGGGCCATCGTCCTGTCCCAGGGGGCGGCCATGTTGACGCCGGACCTGCTCCCCTTCGTCGTTCCCGAGGCACCGTCGGACGGGGGCGACGACCGGATCCTTCCCCTGCGCGAGAGTCTCTACCAGGTGGAGCGGCGCGAGATCGCCCGTGCCCTCGAGATGACCGGGGGCAACAAGGCGGCGGCCGCCCGTCTGCTGGGGATCAGCTATCCCAGCCTGCTGAAGAAGGTGCGCCAGTACGGTCTGGCAGCCAGCGCCTGATCACCGTCTCCAGACGATATCCCCTGCAGGCATGCGCCGGAGTCGGTGCCACCGCTGCCGACCGTGTCGTGACGTGATGTGATCGATCGGTGGCAGTATTAATTGTATTTATATGCCAACTCACATGAAATCAATCTGTTACGCGGTCAGTGCGAGGGTATTAACTTAGTTTCGTTTCTTGTCACGAATCCGTCACGGACGGAGCCGGCGACGATCCGTCTACTGTACTGTCCTGCAATCAGTTGCGGTTCCTGGTGCTCCCCCGGTCGCAGTGGCATGACCCCTGCAGGGCCTGGGTGACCGGCGGAGCTGTCTGCAGGGATCGCCAGTTCCGCTCGGACAGGGACACCGACTGAAAGGAGCAGGACGCGCACCTCGTCTTCAACCGGCTGGACGAGGGTGTGTCACGACAGGTTGTTCCGTCGATCGATCGTGACGGGAGGTGGGGTCCCGGCACGAGAGCGACGGAGGCGGGCACGGCGCGTCTTGCTCCTGACGGTCCTCGAACCGAGTCGACAAGAACCGACACGCGGAAGGTCGCCGATCCCCCGGGGCGAGACGGGGGTGGGCCACGAGCCCGGCGACCTTTCCCATTGGTCCCGGCGTGCCCGGGTCTGTCCAGTTTCGGAGACCGGGTCCCCTTTTCCAGACAGTCGTCCTCCGCGACCGGCGACGCCTTCCGGCTGCCCGGGATCCGGGGTCGCCCTTTCCGGCTGTTCTCTACTTGCTTGTCTTTCAATGCGTTGTTCTTGAATGGACTGTCCGGCCGCCGGGATGGTGCCTGCCCCCTGCGGACGCCGCCGGCTGGCACGGATCGTGCGGTGTACAGGGACACAGGCCGGGGTCGTTCCCGGCAGGAGGTGACGACATGGGACAGAGACAGACCGGACGCATCGGGATGGCGCTGCGCGGTACCCTCTGGCTGATCCTGCCGCTGGTTGCGGTGCTGATGGCAGGCTGCGACGACGAGACGGTCGTCGCGCCGGACACGACTCCGCCCGCCGTTCCCACCGGGGTCTACACCGTCACGGGCGACGGCGTGGTCTCGGTCTACTGGTACGATCTGTACGAGGCCGATCTGGCCGGTTACGCCGTCTACCGGCACGACGGGAACACGCCGGAGACGGGCCCCTACTACTGGCTGGGCGACGTCGGCCCGGACGAGAACTACGATCCCGTCACCTATCAGCACTGGTTCGACGACACCGACGTGGTCAACGGTCAGACCTACTACTACGCCGTGCTCTCCTTCGACACCCACGGGAACGAGAGCGAGCTGAGCTTCGAGACGGTCTCCGACACGCCCCGGCCCGAGGGGATCGATCTGGTCCTCTACGACCGCCACGGCACCCGCCCAGACCTGAGCGGCTTCGATTTCAGCCGTCTGGAGAACGGTCGCGTGGCGTGGGACGATCCCCTGGCCGACATCTTCGTCGAGTTCGAAGAAGATGGCGTTCCCTGGGTCGTGGCCGCGCGGCCGTCGATCGTCGCCCTGCAGGACTACGGGACGATCGCCCTGGTCTGGGTCGACTTCGCGCCGGCCGACGGGTATTCCCGCAGCGGGCGGGCAGAGCTGATTCCCGGCCACTCGTACATCGTGCGGATCGCCGAGGACCCGGTCACCGATCTCCACTACGCCAAGTTCCAGGTCGTCAGCATCGGGCAGGGAAGCGTCGTGCTCGACTGGGCCTACCAGATCGACAACCGCAACCCGGAGCTGTCGGTCCCCGATGACCGTCGCCGCTCAGGAAGCCGGCAACCCGTGGTCCTGCGCTACTGAGCCGTGACGGCAGTCCGAGGAGGTCTCCGATGAACAGGACAGATCGCGCGACAGCAACCGCTACGCGTGTGAACCGCCTCGCACCGGACTGGCGCCGGCTGGCCGGCTGGGGGCTGCTGACACTCATCCTGCTGCTGTCGCTGGCGACGGCACGGGCCCAGCAGGCGGTCGACGTCGCCGCCGGCGCCCAGTGGCAGGGCTACGACCAGGTCCCCCTGCGCGTCAACATCTGGCACGACCATGCCGACGACGAGCCCTATCGCCCCGGGGAGGCGGTTCGCATCCATTTCGAGACGAACCGCGACGGCTATGTCGTCGTCTACCGCATCGACACCGCGGGACGGGTGACCATCCTGTGGCCGCGCAGCCATCTCGACGACGGTTTCGTCTTCGGCCACCACACCTATCATCTGCCCACGGCCGGTGCCCGCCGGATCCGGGCCGGGGACGAGGTGGGGGTGGAGTACGTGGAGGCGATCTTCTCCGAGTACCCGTTCGACCTGCGGGAACTGGACATCGACTTCCACGAGGAGCGGGAGGCCAAGCGGCACGACTACTACGTGGCCGGGGATCCGTTCCTGGCGATGAACGAGGTCAACTACGCCGTCACCGGTCTGGACGATGCCCAGGACTACGTGGTGACGAACTACGTCAGCTACAGCGTCGGCCGTCAGGTCGACCATCCCCGCTACCTCTGCACCCAGTGCCACGATCCGGACACCGTCCACGATCCCTACCGCGATCACTGTACCGTGGAGATCCACTACGACTACGGCTGGGCCAACGACTGGTACGTGCGCTTCGGCTACTACCCCGTCTACTACTACCCGACCTACTACTACGTCGATCCCTGGACCTGGACGCCCTGGATCAACTTCTGGTACCGGCCCTGGTACGCCTGGCCCGATTTCGGCTTCTACAGCTGGGGGTTCAGTTTCTACCTCTGGGACACCTCGCCCTACTACCGGGGTGACGTCTGGGTGCGTTACAAGCACGGGGACCGCCGCTACCGTCCGCTGGCGAAGGTCCGGGCCTACCGGGAGCCGCGGCGGGTCGATCGGCTGAGCGTCCCGCGGAGCCTGGTGGTGACCAAGCAGCCGGAGAGCCGCCTGATCGAGGCGATGCGCCTGAAACGACCGGTCGTCGACCGGGAGGGCAGCGTCCGCACGAAGGGAACGCGCAAGGCTGCCTATCGCAACGTCCCGCCCACCCGCCGCCGTCCCGTCGATCTCGGCGAGCGTCGGCGGCCGACCCGCCAGCCGGGGCTCCGGGTCCCGGGGCGCGGGGGCGAGTATCCGCCCAGCGTGGGCAGTGGTGCCGTCCGCGGCCGGGCGGCCCCGCAGGGCGAGCGGCAGCAGCCCCGGCTGCGCGGCAACGAACAGAGACGCCTGCGGCCCGCGGACAGGCCTCGCGCCGAGAAGCCGGCCGGGACGGAGTCACACCGCAGGAGCCTCAAGCCCGTCACGCCTCGCGGCGGCCGCGAGGGGGAGAGGCCTCCCGTGCGGGACAGGTCCCGCACCCTCAAGCCGCGTCCGGTGAAACCGCGCTCCGGGAGCGAGGGCAGCAACAGGTCTGGTGTAGGCCGGAGCCGGGTCCGGGATCGTCGCGACGACGGGACGCGGCAACGGCCGGCGACGAGTCCGGCGAAACGACCCGTCGTGAAGCCGAAACGGGAACCCGTCAAGGGACACGGCTCGGGAATCGGCCGGCCGGCGGCACGACCCACGCCGCCGCCGACCAGGTCCCGCCAGCAGACACCCCAGCGCAAGCCACCCGTGCGCCGGGACGACGACGGCCGCCGCGAGTGAGCGGACGAGCCGCGCAGGAGGATACGAGGGAGTCGTGACCATCCCCCCATCGCTGCGCAGGTCCGGGGCCCATGTCTCCGGAAGAGGTTGGCACCCGCGGGGAAACAGGTTGCAGCGGGCCTGCGCCGGTCACGAACGCGGCAGCGGGGTGGGAGAGCCGAGTCGTCAATCAGGGGCGACGACGAGGCACTTCCGCCCTCTGCTGCGTTGCGGGGGAGCGTTGACGGTCCAGGGAGGCGCTCCTATAATCCGCCCCCGATCGAATCGCCACCAGTGGAAAGGATGTCCCTTGCACCGACTCGAGCCGTCGCACCGTCGCCGCCCCGGCAGCGCCCGCTCCAGCCTGGCGACGGCGCTGCTGATCCTGCTGGTCGCGGTCGCCGCCGGCCATGGCGCCACACCGCCGGAGGCTGCCCGTCGGCTCCCCGCACCGGTCCGTGAACTCCTGCTGCAGCGGGCGCAGCGACTGCTGGCCGACGGGGAACCGCTCCAGCAGCAGAGGCGGCTGGCGGGAGAGAAGGCTCCCGCCACGCTCCAGGTCGTCGTCCTGCTCTGCGAGTTCGCCGACAGTCTCTTCTACGGGCACTCCCTTCCCGACGCGCCGGCCTCCACCCAGTCCGACTTCTACTACGCGGCCCACGACTCCCTCTACTACGTCCACCAGTTCCAGGACGTGGCCGACTACTACGACGCCGTCAGCGGTGGTGCCTTCCGGCTGGAGGCCACCGTGGCCGGCGGTTTCCTCCGCCTGCCGCAGCCGATGGCCTGGTACGGGAACGATCCCGAGCGCGGGGAACAGTCCTTCTTGCTCGCCCGGGACGCCGTCGCCCTGGCCGATCCGGCGATCGACTTCTCCCGCTACGACACCGTCGTCCTGGTCCACGCGGGAGCGGGCGAGGAGACCGATATCCTGGGCGATTCGCCGGAGCAGATCTACAGCAGCTACCTCAGCCCCTCCGACTTCGCCCAGGCCGCCAGCGACACGATCCTGCCCGAGCCGTACCTGGCCACCGACGACACGACCGCGACCGGAGAGCCGGTGCGGCTGCGGCACGTGCTGATCCTGCCGGAGAACGAGTTCCAGGACCCGGTCGCCGGCTACGGCGGCTACTTCGGGTCCCTCGGAGTCTACTGCTTCGAGATCGGCCTGCGGCTGGGGATGCTCTCGCTGAGCGACTTCACGCCGCCCGGCCGCCCCGACAGCCAGGGGATCGGCGAGTTCGGGCTGATGGGCTACGGCCTGTTCGTCGGCGCCGGGTATGTCCCCGACCACCCGTGTGCCTTCAACAAGATGCTGATGGGCTGGCTGGCGCCCTACGAGGTCGATCCCGCCGCCGACGCCGTCTGGACCCTCCACCCCGCGGAGAGCCCTGGCGACTCGACGCTGGCGCGGATCTCCCTGGGACCCAGCGAGTACTGGCTGCTGGAGTACCGGCTCCAGGACCCCGACGGGAACCGGATCTTCTCCTTCCCCGGCGATCTGAACGGGAACAACATCCCCGACTTCTATGACGCCGACTCCGCCCTGGGGGACGGCACGCCGACCGGTTTCTTCGATCCGGCGACCGACACGCGGGAACGCCTGGCCGGCGGGGAGTTCGACTTCTTCATGAGCGAGAACAGCGCCCGCGCGCCGGGGGTCAAGGGGGCCGGCAGCGGGATCTACATCTGGCACGTCGACGAGGGGGTCGTCCGTGAGGCCTTCGCGGCGGCCGAGAACCTCTTCAACGCCGATCCCCGCCGCAAGGCCGTCGACCTGGAGGAGGCCGACGGGATCGCGGACCTGGACCGCCGGATCCCGACGCCCTACCTGCTGGGAGGTGACGACGACGCGTTCCGCGGCGAGGGGAACGACACCTTCGCCCCCTGGAGCGATCCGGGGACCGAGTCCGCCGGCGGCGCCTGGACGGGAATCGTCGTCGACAGGATCTCGCCGGTCGTCGTCGACTCGGCCGCCGCCGCGCCCGACGGCGAGGGGACGGTCATCCGCTACGCCGACCGGATGACCTTCCACTGCGGGACGGCGGCCCCGGACGGGACGGCCCCCGCCCCGGCCGGGAGGGTGGTCCTGGACGGCGTCGACCTGGGTGGGTCCCACCTGGTGGCCGCGGACCTCGATGTACCGCCTGACGGCTCCCTGGAGATCGTCGCCTGCGGCGACGGCGGGCGGATCTACGTCTGGCGGGCCGACCTCTCGCCCTGGCCGGCTGCCGCCCCCGACGGCCTCTTGGCCATCGCCCGGACCGCGACCGGTGCAGCGCCCCGCTGGAACCCACCGGCGGCCGTGACGGACGTGGACGGAGACGGGATGCCCGAGATCGTCGTCACCGCCGCCGACGGTCTCTACGCCTTCCGCGTCGACAGCGGCGACGAGCTGGCCGACGGAGACCTCGACCCGGTCAGTGCCGGGCTGCTGTGGCCCCTGGCTGGCTGCCGTTGGCCGGCGCTGGTCGCCGACGACGGGGTCGTCGCCGTCGAGGACGTGGTCGGGGCCTCGCGCCTGGTCGTCTACCGGTGGGACGAGGGTGGCCTGCCGCTCGACCTGCCGGCGGAGGCCGATTCGGCCGCGGCGCCGGCGGTGGTATGGCAGGGGGCGCTCGTCGTTCCCGCACGCGGCGGCGCGGAGGACGGCCTGGCCTTGGTGGGCGACGGTGCCCCCCGCTGGCTCCCCCTCCCGGGCCGGCTCGCCGGCTGGCGACCCGTCGGCGCGGGGGAACGACTGCTGGTCCAGCTGACCGCCGGTGCCGCCCTGGTCGCGCCGGACGGCGAGGTCACGACGGCAGGCTGGCCGCAGGCCGTACCGCCGGCCGGTCCCGTCGCGCCGGGCTTCGCCTACCGGGGGGACGACGTGTTCGTTCTCGCCGGCCTGTCCGGTGCCCCCGCCACGGGCTGGCCCTACCGGCCGCGGACATCCCTGCGCACCGGCTGGGGAGCGGCGGCCCCGGACGTCGTCTCCGCCGTCACCGCTGCCGGCGAGCGGATCCTGGTCTTCCCCTGCCGGGACGGTCGGTTGTATCTCCTGGACGGGAGGGGACGAGCCTTGCCCGGCAGCCCGCTGGCCGGCCCGGGAGAGACGGCCGGGACCGCTCTGCTGCTCGACCTGGACGGGGACGGCTCCCTCGAACTGGCGGCCGCGGGGGCCCTGTGGCGTGCCGCCGGGGCCGCTGCCGACTCCCTGCCGGGCGTGCCCGTCTCCGAGGTCCGGGTCTGGGATCTGGGCACCGGGGGAACGCCCGTGTGGCCCATGTGGGGCGGCGACCCGCGACACGCCGTCCTGGGACCGGCGCCCGGGCCGTCGGTGCCCGGCGACGGGTTGCTTGTCGGCGGTGTCGTCTGCTACCCCGCGCCGCTGGCGGGCGAGAGACTCCATGTCCGTGTCGAGGTGGGGCGGGCCTGCCGGTTGCAGGCCGTCCTCTACGACCTGGAGGGGGAGGAGGTGCGCCGCTCCCCCGTCCTCGAGATCCCCGGCGCCGGTCCCGCCGAGATCGTCCTGCCGGTGGGCGATATCGCTCCGGGGCCGTATCTTTGTCGTCTGACAGCCACCGCGGACCAGCGTCGGGAGATCGACGTCGCGCCGGTGGCCATTGTACGCTGACGCTCGCGCCGTTCGGCGCGGCGGCGAAAGGACGGAGAGCATGAAGCGGTTGCTGTCTCGGGGCTCGGTCACGGCCGGCCTGCTGCTCGTCTGGATCGCCGGTGTGGCCTGGGCGGGCTCGCCCGGCGATTCCGGCTTCCTTTCCCTCCGCCTTCCGGTCGGGACGCGGGAGACCGCCATGGGCGGGGCCGGAGTCGGCGCCTCCACGGGGGCGGCCGCCGTCTACTGGAACCCGGCCCGCATGGCCCTGGAGGAGGAGGGAACGGACCTGCTGCTGCAGCACCAGCGGTTGTGGGGCTTCTTCGACAAGGAGACCGCCCTGCTGGCCCATCGCACGCGCAAGGGGGCGATCGGATTCCTCTTCTCCGGTCTCTACGCCGACGAGATGAACCGCTACGACGAGGAGGGTGTCGGGATCCCCCTGGGGACCTTCCAGCCCTACCAGGTGGCCTTCGGGGCGGCGTTCGCCCACCGGATCGGCGACGACTTCGCCGTCGGGGCGACGGTCAAGATCCTTCACGAGGAGATCGACGCCTACGGCGACACCGGCGTGGCCTACGACCTGGCGGTCATCCACCGGGCCGTCATCGAGGGGCTCTACTTCGGCGCCTCGGTGACGAACTTCGGCCCCGACATGACCCTCGACGCCGTGCCGTACCAGCTGCCGACGGCCGTCCGGGTCGGGTTCGGCTACGACCCTGCCGATCCCCTCTTCGCCGGCAAGGTGACCCTGGCAGGGGACATCATCTTTCCCAACGACGGCAACGAGAAGGCCCACGCCGGCCTGGAGTACCGCCTCACTCCCGATCTGGCCCTGCGGCTCGGGACGCGGATCAACTACGAGTCGCTGGGGATGACTGCCGGCTGCGGCTTCCATCGCGGCAGGCTGACGGTGGGGTACGCCTACGAGGACGCCAAGAACGACCTGGATCCCTCCCACCGGATCGATCTGCAGATCGCCCTGGGTGACAGGCGGCCCTGACCGGGGCGGGATCAGTCCAGGGGCGATGCGCCGTCGCGGAAGTCCCGCAGCGACACATCGCCCCCGCGCAGGACGGCGTAGGCCTCTTCCCCCAGCCAGCAGCCCAGGACCGCCAGGGAGTGGTCGCCCACCGTCGCCTGCATCGGCAGGTGGAGGTGACCGATGATCTTCAGGTCCCACGGCTCACGGCAGCGCGCCAGGTAGAGGCGGGCCAGGCGGGCGATCTGCCCGGCCTCGTCCCGCGTGGCCCGGCGGCTCGTCCCGCTCAGCCAGCGCGAGAAGGCGAACAGGAGCTCCGGGTGGAGCGACTTGGCCAGCAGGATCCCCGTCCGTCGCCGGACGATCCAGCGGAACGTCTTGTAGAGGTAGTCCCGGGCCAGCAGGCCGTCGCCGTGCTCCAGCAGGATCCGTCGCCCGGCCTGTTCCAGGTACAGCGGTCCTCCATCGGGACGGCAGCCGTAGCGCTCGTGGAGGAAGCCGGCGGCCCAGATGTCGTGGTTGCCGCCGACGAACTCGATCCGCGTGCCGGAGGCGCGGAGGGTGTCCAGGCCCGCCAGCAGCTCGTCGTAGCAGCGCAGGCGGAAGTGGGGATAGTCGAACCAGAAGTCGAAGATGTCGCCCAGCAGGACGAGCATCCCGGCACCGCGGCAGGCCTCCAGGAACTCCAGGAAACGGGCCAGCCGCGGCGATCCGGCCGCGGTCTCCTCGCACCGGAAATGGGTGTCGGAGACCAGGATGATCGTCTCGGGTGCAGGCTTGCTCATGGGGCCTAGTTAGTATATCAATGGCCCCGAAGGCACAAGCTCTTTCACGGGGGGATAGCGTCATGACGCTCTGGGATGAGGTCAAGCGGAACATCGTCAACTGGTACGAGACGGCCGCGGACAAGACCGGCGAGCTGGCCAAGGTCGGCCTGCGCCGCTACGACATCTTCGGGATCAGCCGCGACATCGAGCGCCAGTTCAGCGAGATCGGCAGCCACGTCTACAACGCCCTCAAGGAGGGGCGGACGGATTTTGCCGACGATCCCGTCCTGGCGTCGCTGGTGGCCAAGGTCGACGCCCTCGAACAGGAACTCCAGCGCAAGCAGGAGGAGATCGAGAGGATCAAGGCCGAGCATGCCGCCCGGGCGCGCCAGGCCGAAGCCGCCGCGGCCGCCGCTGCCGGAGCCACGGACGGGAGCGCGGAGCAGGCAGCGGCGACGGATGCGACTCCCGGCACGACCCCCGAGACCGCTGGGGACGCCGAGGCCGGAAGCGCCGAGTCGCAGGAACGGTCGGAGACCGAGGATCCTTCCACTCCCAAGGATCCCGAGGAGCCCGACAGGGGTTGACACCTCGCAGGGAGCGGTGTTAGCATCCGATTGACCCTGCAGACGCGGCCATACCCCACCGGCCGCCCGTGCCGTCGTTCCCGATTCCAGGTGACATCCGCCTTGGTGCGGTGAAGCTCCAGCGCGGGGAGATTCCATGTCCGGACGATGGGGACAGAGTCGATGCCAGGTGGCCGGTGCGGTCTTCCTGGTGCTGCTGCTGGCCGGTACGGCAGTCGGCGGGGAACCCCCTCCCGTCTCGCGGCTCGATCCGTCCCCTGCTCCCGCCTCTCCCTTCGAGCAGGTCGCCGCGCGCGTCGCGCCGGCCGTCGTCAGCATCCGGGTCGTGCGGTCGGTCACCGGGGGAGGGCTGGACCTGGATCCCATGGAGGAGCTGTACCGTCGTTTCTTCCCCGACGACGAGCGCCGCGGCCCTGCCGCCCGCGGCAGCGGCAGCGGGTTCCTCGTCGGGGCCCAGGGGTACATCCTGACGAACAACCACGTCATCGACCGGGCCGACGAGATCACCGTCCGCTTTCCCGGTCGCGCCGAGGTCCTGCCGGCGACGGTCGTCGGGGCCGACCCCGCCAGCGACCTGGCCGTCCTGAAGGTCGAGGCCGACGATCTGCCCCCGCCGCTCGTCTTCGCGGATTCCGACGCGGTGCGCGTGGGGGCCTGGGCCATCGCCGTCGGCAATCCC
This sequence comes from uncultured Fibrobacteraceae bacterium, assembly GCA_964436825.1. Classification (GTDB taxonomy): domain Bacteria; phylum Krumholzibacteriota; class Krumholzibacteriia; order LZORAL124-64-63; family LZORAL124-64-63; genus CAYTEO01. The sequence continues at coordinate 31,028 of CAYTEO010000008.1, forward strand.
TTCGGGAACCTGGCGGGCAGCGTCACGGTGGGCGTCGTCAGCGCCAAGGGACGCCGCGACCTGCAGATCCACGGTGGCGGTCCCCGCTACCAGGATTTCATCCAGACCGACGCCCCCATCAACTTCGGCAACAGCGGCGGTCCCCTGCTGGACATCGCGGGCCGGGTCATCGGCGTCAACACGGCGGTCAACAAGGCGGGGCAGGGGATCGGGTTCGCCATCCCTGCCAACTTCGCCCGCCGTGTCCTGGAGCAGATCGTCCGCCACGGGCGGGTCGTCCGGGGATACCTGGGTGTCGACGCCGGCCCGGCCCCGGGCGGGACCGGAGGCGCCGTCGTGCTGTCGGTGACGGCCGGCTCGCCGGCCGCCGAGGCCGGCCTGCGGGTCGGTGACCTGATCCTGTCCGTCGGCGACCGGGAGGTGGCCGACGAGCACGATCTGGCCTTTCTTGTCGGTGCGGCCCCCGTCGGTGACCCGGTGACCCTCACGATCGGGCGCGGGGAGCGGCGGCTGGAGGTGACGGTGGTCCTGGTCGAGGAGCCCGCGGAGACGGGCAAGGCGCCGGCCGGCGCCGGGTGGCTGGGACTGGCCGTGGCTCCCCTGGACGGTCGGCAGCCCGTGGTCCAGCGGTTGCGCGAGGCCCTGGCCCTGGAGCCGGGGCCGGGAATGCTGATCGTCTCCGTCCTGCCCGGCAGCCCCGCCGACGCCGCCGGGCTGCGGGAAGGGGACGTCCTGCTGGAGGTAGCCGGGCAGCCGGTGCCCGACGAGGCCGCCTGGCAGCAGGTGACCGCGGACCTGGGCGGGAGCAGCGATCCCGTCATCGTCCTGGTCCGCAGCGGCGGCAGCGAGAGCTACCGCCAGCTCGATCCGGAGGCCACGCGGCCCTGACCGTGATCCCCGGTCACGCGGGTCTCCACAGCCGGAGAGCGCCCCACACGGCGGAAGGAGGGAGGCATGTCTTCCCACTCCACCTTCCTGCCCCCGACGCACGAGAAGTGCCTGGAGATCTACTTCCGGGAGATCAACCGGTACCGGTTGCTCACGCGTGCCGAGGAGGCGGAGCTGGCGCGACGGATCCGCGCCGGGGATCCGGAGGCGCTGCAGGATCTGGTCAACGCCAATCTGCGGTTCGTCGTGACCGTGGCCAAGCGCTACCAGCGCCAGGGGCTGGGCCTGGCCGACCTGATCAACGAAGGGAACCTCGGCCTGCTGAAGGCCGCTCGCCGTTTCGACGAGCGGCGCGGGTTCAAGTTCATCTCCTACGCCGTCTGGTGGATCCGCCAGTCGATTCTCCAGGCGCTGCTGGACCATGCCCGCCTGGTCCGGCTGCCCCAGAACCAGACCGCCCTGCTCATCAAGGTCAACCGGGTCCGGCAGGAGCTGGCCGGGGAAGGGCTCGAACACCCTACCAGCGGGCAGATCGCCGAGCGGATGGGTTTCCCGGAGCAGGAGGTCCGCCGCATCCTGGCCCTCAGCGGGGGGGAGGTCACCCTCGACGACACCGGGGAGGATGACCGGCCGTTCCACGAGACCCTCGTCGCGGAGGACGCGACCGCCAGCGACGAACGGCTCTACCGGCGTGTCCTGGAGGAGGACGTCCGGCGGAGCCTCGAGGTCCTCTCCCCGCGGGAGGCGCAGATCATCGTCCTCTACTACGGACTGGACGGGGAGGATGCCCTGACGCTGGAGGCCATCGGCCGCCGGCTGGGTTTGACGCGGGAGCGGATCCGCCAGATCAAGGAGAAGGCGCTGGAGAAGATGCGCCGCACGGCAGGCCAGGAGATCCTCAAGGACTACTCCTGAAGGGTCGATCACCGGCAGGAAGCAGTTGACACGGGCGCGGCAGCGGCTATCGTTGCCGCGCGCCTGCACCAGACCGCAAACGCCATCCGCGGTGATCCCTGGACGAGCGGACCGATGAGCAACAAGCGCTACACCTTCCTCTACATCCCCGATGGCAGCTCGCCGTCGCGGCGGTTCGTCGTCCCCCGGCTGATGGCCTGGTCCGGCGCCGTCGGACTCGTTGCCGTCGTCCTGCTGGCCGTCCTCTACGTCTTCGGCCTCTTCCAGGGGACGAGCTGGGTGCCGGGCGGTTCCCGCCTGCAGCGGGAGAACCGGCGGCTCGCCTCCGAACTGCGCCGACTGGGTGACCGGGTCGCCCTGTTGCGCGAGGACCTGCGGGACGCCTACCGCTACCAGCAGCGCATGGCCCTGGCCCTCGGCCTGACCCCCCTGAGCGAGGCGGAACAGGCCGCGGGCGTGGGCGGCCGTCACCCCCTGCCGCCGCAGGCCGTGAACGGCTCCTCCTGGACGCCGGGATCGCTGGCCACGGGGGCGCTGGACCGGGACCTGGACACGCTCCTGCGGCAGGCCCGCCTCCAGCAACAGGGATACCGCGCCCTGCTGGACACCCTGTCCCGGCGGGAGGAGATCCGGGGTCACCTCCCGTCGATCCGTCCCGTGGACATCGGCTGGCGCAGCTCGGGCTACGGCCTGCGCCACGATCCCTTCACGGGCCGGGCCCGCTTCCATCACGGTCTGGACTTTTCCGTTCCGGTCGGCACTCCGGTCAGGGCGACGGCCGATGGCGTCGTGACGGCCCTGCGCCGGGAACGGGGCCTGGGCAAGATGGTCCGCATCGACCACGGGAACGGCCTGACGACCACCTATGCCCACCTCTCGCGCTGGCTGGTCCGCAAGGGGGAGCACGTCAGGCGGGGGCAGGTCATCGCCGAGTCGGGCAACAGCGGTCGTTCCACCGCACCGCATCTCCACTACGAGGTGCGGCGCCAGGGGCGCAGCGTCGACCCCAGTCCCTACATCCTCGATCGCTACGCCGGTCGCTGACTCCTGCTTCCCCTGTTTGCACTCCGTTGCGGTTGTGATATGTTCCTCCCTGCCCGGAAGCGGCCGGGAAGAAGGAGCGTTGCAACGGCATGAGGCCCCCGAGATCAATCTCCCCGTCACCGATCGGGCGGCGGTGGGCACTCTGGTTGTGTCTGCTGCTGGCGACGTGCGGGGCGACGACCCGCGCGGCCGTCGTGGAGCGTGTTCGCCACTGGACCGCGCCCGATCACACGCGCGTCGTCCTGGACCTGGACGGACCGGCAGACTACGAGGTGCGCCAGGTGGGTGCCCCCGAGCGCCTGGCCATCAACGTACGGGGCGCCACCTTCAGGGAGACCGCCACGGTCCCGGTCGACGACGGCGTCGTCCTGAGGATCCGTCGCAACGCCCTGCGGGGAAGAGCCCAGGTGGTGCTCGACCTGACGGGCCGGTATCGCTACCGCCACTTCCGGCTGGCGGCGGCGGAGGGACGGCCGGAGCGCATCGTCATCGATGTCTTCAGGCCCGGCGCCCCGGCCGACACGGCCGGTGCCGCCGGGGCGGAGAGCCTGCGGAGGCAGGAGGAGAAGACGGTGACGGTGGTCATCGACCCCGGGCACGGTGGACTCGATCCCGGTGCCATCCGCCACGGCGTCCGGGAGAAGGACGTCACCCTCGCCATCGCGCGGGAGCTGGCACGGGTACTGTCCGCGTATCCGGGCGTGCGGACGGTCCTGACACGCAAGGGGGACTACTTCGTCAGCCTGGCCGAGCGGGTGCGGATCGCCAAGCGCGCGGCAGGGGACCTGTTCGTCTCCATCCACGCCAACACCCACCGGCGCTCGGCGGTGGATGGCATGGAGGTCTACTTCCTCTCCCTCAAGCGCGCCACCGATCAGGAGGCGCAGGCGCTGGCCGACGCCGAGAACGCGGCCGACCTGGTGGGCGTGCCCGCGGCCGAGCGGGTGACCGACGATGTCCTGGAGATCCTGATGGATCTGCGCATGAGCCGGATCCTGGAACAGTCGCAACACCTGGCCGACGCGATCCTCGGCGCGGCCCGCCGGTCCCCGGAACTGGAGGCTCGCCGGGTGAAGCAGGCGGGTTTCCAGGTGCTGCGTTCCCTGGCCATGCCGTCGGTGCTGGTGGAGACGGCGTACCTGACGAACAGCAGCGACCGTCGGCTGCTGGCCGGCCGGACCGGACAGCGCCGCATCGCCCGGGTTTTGGCCGAAGGGATCATCTCCTATCTTGGACGGCAGCGGCCGGAACTGGCCGCGGGCGGCGAATGGACGACCCGCTACCGCGTCCGGCCGGGGGACACCCTCTGGGATCTGGCACGCACCCACGGGACAACGGTCAAGGCCATCAAGGAGCGGAACCGGCTGCACAGTGACCGGATCCGCAGGGGACAGGTGCTGTACCTGCCCTGAACCGATACCACCGGACGGCGACGCCGGTGACGGGAGATGTCGTGAATCGTCTCGGCCTGAAGATCGTCTCGCTGGTCATCGCGATCATCCTGTGGATCCAGGTGGCGTCGAGCCACATGGAGACCAGGGTCGTCCAGTTGCCGCTGCGGCTGAGGAACCTGCCGGAGCAGCTGACCATGGCCGGCAACGACATCCCCGCCCACGTCACCATTCGCGGTCGCAGCAGCAAGCTGAACTTCCTGCTGCACAGCCTGCTGCGCCGGTCCCTGGGCGAGGTGGTGGTCGACCTGGGGGAACTGCGTCCCGGCGTCCAGTTCGAACGCGCCATCTCCCCGGCCGATGTCGTCTCGGGGATGGAGGACGTCGAGGTCGTCCCGCCGGTGACCCTGTCCCTGTTCGTGGACAGCCTGGCGGTCAGGCGGCTGCCCGTGCGCGTCGTCTTCAAGGGTGAGCTGCCCCGGGACCGGTTGCTGGTCGGAAGCGTGACGGCGGTTCCGGGGAGCGTCACGGTGCAGGGTCCCTCCCGGCAGCTGGCCGACGTGACGGAACTGACGACGGCGCCCGTGGACCTGGGCCGGATCCGCCGCCCGGCGGAACTGGTCAGGGAGGTGGTCCCGCCGGCGGACCATCTCGAGGTCGTCCCTGCCGAGGTGACTGTCAGGGTCCCCGTCGCGGTGCGCGAGGAGCGCCTGTTCGAACACCTGCCGGTGGTGGCCCTCGTCGACGCCGGCCTGTCCGGGGTGGACGTCTTCCCGCCGGTGGTGACGGTCCGGATCAGTGGCCCCGCCGACACGCTGGCGATCCTGACCCCTGCCGCCGTCGCCGTGACGGTGCCGACCAGCGGTCTCGGCCCGGGAGAACACACGCTCCGCCCCGATGTCCTGTTGCCGCCATCGTGTCGCCTCGAGGAAATCACCCCTGCGGCCGTGACCGTCGTCGTCGGCCGCGACCGGGAGCGGCGCGACTGACGACGCGCCGCGGACGCGAGAAAGGAAGCCATGGCGATCCGTTACCACCGTCCACGCGGGACCCACGACATCCTCCTGGAGGAGATGGAGCGCTGGCACTGGTGCGAACAGCGCTGGCGCGACGTCCTCGAGAGGGCCGGTTACGGCGAGATCCGGACCCCCCTGATCGAGTCGACGGAACTGTTCACCCGGTCGGTGGGGGAGGCGACCGACATCGTCGAGAAGGAGATGTACTCCTTCGAGACCCGCGGCGGCGAGCGTCTGTCGCTGCGGCCGGAGGCGACGGCCTCGGTGGTGCGGGCCTACCTGGAGAACGGCCTGACGCGCCAGCCCGGCGTGCTGAAGTTCTACTACCTGGGTCCCATGTTCCGCTATGATCGTCCCCAGGCCGGTCGCTACCGCCAGTTCCACCAGGTGGGGGTCGAGGCCATCGGCTCGGACAGCCCGGTCCTGGACGCGGAGATCATCGCCACGGCCGTCGCCCTGTTCGAGGCGGTCGACGCGGAGGGGGTCTCCGTGCAGATCAACACGATCGGTTGCCCGGACTGTCGTCCCCCCTACGTCGAGCGGCTGCGGACCTGGGCGCGCGAGCACCGCGGGGAGTTCTGCCCCACCTGCCAGCGGCGGCTGGAGACCAACCCCCTGCGCCTGTTCGACTGCAAGGAGGAGTCGTGCCACGCCGTGCTGGCCGGCTTCCCGCCCATCAGCGAGGAGGTCTGCGACGCCTGCCGCCAGCACCACGAACAGGTGCGCGAAGCCCTGGCGGACCTGGAGGTCGACTACCGGGACGATCCCTTCCTGGTCAGGGGGCTGGACTACTACACCCGGACGACCTTCGAGATCGCGGCGCGCCGGGACAAGCGCCAGAGCGCCCTCTGCGGCGGTGGTCGCTACGACGGCCTGGTCGAGCAGTGCGGCGGGCCGCCCACCCCGGCGGTCGGCTTCTCTGCCGGCGTGGAGCGGGCCATCCGCCTGCTGTTTCCCGAGCCGGTCCCGGCCCAGACCAGCCGCCAGTCGCCGGTCGACGTCTACATGGTCTGCCTGGGACGCGAGGCCGAACGGTATGCCCTGGCCCATGCACCCCTGCTGCGCGGTCTCTGCCGGGTCGAGATCGACTTCTCGGGGCGCGGCGTCAAGGCGCAGATGAAATCGGCCAACAGTCGCCGCGCCCGCTTCGCACTGATCGCGGGCGAGGAGGAGATCGCGGCGGGGACCTTCCAGCTGAAGGACCTCGCCAGCGGTGAACAGGTCACCATCGCCGGCCGCGAACTGCTGGGCCGGTTGCGGGAGGTCATCGAAGCGTGAACGGCACCACGGCACTGCGGACTCATCGTTGCGGCGACATCCACGCCGGTCTGGTCGGGCAGCGGGTCAAGCTGACCGGTTGGGCGGCCAAGATCCGGGACATGGGCGGGATCACCTTCATCGACCTGCGCGACCGCTACGGCCTGGTCCAGCTCGTCTTCGAGAGCGGCGACCTGGCCGCCCGTTCCGGGCAGGTGAAGCTGGAGTCGGTCCTGGCCGTCGCCGGGACCGTCCGCCGGCGGCCCGACGGGATGGTCAACCCCAACCTCCCGACCGGCGAGGTGGAGGTCGTCGCGGAGGAGCTGGAGATCCTCAACCCCTGCCGGCCGCTGCCGTTCACCCTCGACCAGGCGGCCCAGGCCACCGACGAGCTGCGCCTGCAGTACCGGTACGTCGACCTGCGCCGGCCCGAGATGCTGCGCAACCTCGTCGTCAGGCACCGGGCGGCCCAGGCGGTCCGGCGCTACCTGGCCGACCGGGACTTCCTGGAGGTGGAGACCCCCCTGCTGATCAAGACGACGCCCGAGGGGGCCCGCGACTACGTCGTCCCGAGCCGGATCCACAGGGGCCGTTTCTATGCCCTGCCCCAGTCGCCCCAGCTCTACAAGCAGATCCTGATGGTGGCCGGTGTCGACCGGTACTTCCAGCTGGCCCGCTGTCTGCGCGACGAGGACCTGCGCAAGGACCGCCAGCCGGAGCACACCCAGATCGACCTGGAGATGAGCTATGTGGGCGAGGAGGACGTCTACGCCCTGGTGGAGGGGATGATGGCCGTCCTGTTCGCCGAGGCGGCCGGGATCGTCCTGGAGACGCCGTTCCCGCGCCTGGACTACGCCGAGGCGATGGAGCTCTACGGGAGCGACAAGCCGGACCTCCGCTTCGACTGTCCCATCCACGACGTCACCGCCGCGGCGGCCGACAGCGGCTTCGGCGTCTTCGCCTCGGCCGTCGCCGGGGGCGGGACCGTGCGTTGCCTACGCGGGACCGGCCTGGCCGGCTGGAGCCGCAAGCAGATCGGCGAGCTGGAGGAGTTCGTCAAGGCCCGCGGCGCCAAGGGGCTGGCCTGGACCAAGGTGACGGCGGACGGAGTCGCCGGCGGCGTGGGCAAGTTCTTCTCCCCGGATTTCGTCGCCCATCTCCTGGAGAGGACCGGCGCCCGCGACGGGGACCTGCTGCTGTTCGGCGCCGGGCCGCGGGCGGACGTCCTGGCCCAGCTGGGCGCCCTGCGCAGCGAGCTGGCGGCGCGGGCCGGCTGGATCCCGGAGGGGGCCTGGGCCTTCGCCTGGGTGCGGCGCTTCCCCCTGTTCGAGCGGGACGAGGAGACGGGCGGCTGGGCGGCCTGCCACCACATGTTCACCATGCCGGAACCGGAGGCGCTCCCGGTGCTGGAGGAGGATCCCGGCGCCGTCCACGCCCAGCTCTACGACCTGGTCTGCAACGGCGTCGAGCTGGGATCGGGCAGCATCCGGGTCCACCGGCGTGACATCCAGGAAAGGATCTTCCGGATCGTCGGCATGTCCCCCGAGGAGTACGAGGCCAAGTTCGGCTTCTTCCTCCAGGCCCTCGAGCTGGGCGCGCCGCCCCACGGGGGGATCGCCCTGGGACTGGACCGGATCGTCATGCTGCTGACCGGTAGCTCGTCCCTGCGCGACGTCATCGCCTTCCCGAAGACCCACCTGGCCATCTCGCCCCTGGACCAGGCGCCCGGCCCCATCAGCGAGCAGCAGCTGGCGGAACTGGGCCTGCGGATCGTGCCCGAGACGGAGGATGCACCGTGACCGATCCGGTCGAGGATGCGGACGTGATGCAGGAGAAGGAGATCTCCCTGGCGGGTGCCGACCTCGTGGCGCTGCTGGGGCCGCACGACAGCTGGCTGCACCTGCTGCAGCAGCGGTGCCGGGGGACCGTGACGGTGCGCGGGGAGCGGATGCTGGTCCGCGGGCCGGCCGACGAGCTGGCCAGGGTGTCCGAGACCGTCCGACGCCTGCTGGAGCTGCTGCGGCGGGGCAGGGCACTCGATACGGTCACGGTCAACTACGTCCTCGACGACTGTTTCGCCGAGCAGCCGTCCCCGCTGCCGGAGACGGAGCCGATCCTCCACTCGCCCAGCGATCACCGTCCCATCCAGGCCCAGACCGCCGGCCAGCAGGCCTACGTGGAGGCCGTTCGCGACCACGACGTCGTGTTCGCGATCGGGCCGGCGGGGACGGGCAAGACCTACCTGGCCGTCGCCATGGCCGTCGCCGCCCTGAGGCGCGGCCTAGTGGAGCGGATCGTCCTGGTCCGGCCGGCCGTCGAGGCGGGCGAGCAGCTGGGCTTCCTGCCGGGCGACCTCCAGGAGAAGATCGACCCCTACCTGCGGCCCCTCTACGACGCCCTGGCCGAGACGATCGGTCCCACCCGGATCCAGCGCTACATGCAGAACGGCGTCATCGAGGCGGCCCCGCTGGCCTACATGCGCGGACGGACGCTGAGCCAGGCCTTCGTCATCCTGGACGAGGCCCAGAACACGACCCTCGGGCAGATGAAGATGTTCCTGACCCGTCTGGGCCGGCAGTCCAAGGCGGTCATCACGGGAGACGTGACCCAGATCGACCTGGCCGTCGGGCAGCAATCGGGCCTGATCCTGGTCCAGGAGATCCTGGCCGGCACCTCCGGTGTCGCCTTCGTCAACCTCGGCCGGCGGGACGTCGTGCGGCATCCCCTGGTCCAGAGGATCGTCCAGGCCTTCCACGACGCCGAGCAGCGGCGCCGCGAACAGGAGTCGTCATGAGGATCCCCGGCTGGCCAGGACGCGGCTGGCGGTTCGGCTGGCGCCGGCACCCTCGCGGGGGGAACCCCGCCCCCGGAAGACGGCGGGAAAGGGAGGGATCGGAGGGGCCCGACCCGCGGTGGTTCTGGTGGCCGGTCGTGGCGTCGCTCGTCGCCCTGCACCTGGTCCTGTTTCCCGTGGCCCCCAGGCACGATCTGGACCTGCCTCCCGAGGGCGGGATCGCCGACAGGGACATCACGGCCCCGGTCAAGTTCCAGGCGCCGCTGCTGGACCAGGACGTGGCCATGCGGCAGATGCAGCGGATGCTGGTGGAGCCGCCGGTGGTGCGGGAGCTGCCCGCCAGGCGACAGCAGATCCTGGCGCGGTTCGCGTCCTTCCGCACCCTGGTGGAGCGCTACGCCGGGGTGGGGGAGCTGGGGGGCGACGACCGGGTCGGCCTGCTGACGGTGCGCTATCCCGATCTGCGGCGCGAGGACCTCCAGGCCCTGCTCGCGCTGGCCGACCCCGCCGGCCTGCTGCAGCGGACCGGCCAGGAGCTGGCCCGCCTGCTCGCCGACGGCGTCGTCGACGAGCTGCCGCCCGGCAACTACCGCCAGGTGCGGATCATCGCCGCCGGCCAGGAGCGACTCGTCCTGGTGGACGACCTGACGCTGCAGTCGGAGGTGGAGCGCGGGTTGCGGGATCGCCTGCTCGGGGCCGGCCTCGCGCCGGAGGAGGCGGCGCTCGGCGCCCGCCTGGCCCGTCCCTTCGTCACGCCGGTGCTGGTCTACGAGGCGGCGGAACACCAGCGGCGCCGCACCGAGGCGGGGCGCGAGGTCCCGTCGGTGCGCGAGTTCCTGCCGGGGGAGCGGATCATCGCCAAGGGAGAGCGCGTCACCGCCCAGGATGCCCTCTTCCTGGAAGCGATGGCCGAGGCGGTGGGGCGCAGCGGGGGCGTGCGGCGCAGCGAGGTCTGGCTGCGGATCTCGGCCCGGGCAGTCCTGCTGGCCCTGATGATCGTCCTCTGCGCCTGGCTGGTGAGGATCAACGATCCCCGGCGTCATCTGCTGAGCGATCCCCGCGCCGTCGTCGCCTCGGGCCTGCTGCTGGCCGTCTTCCTGCTGCTGGCCGCCTTCTGCTTGCGACGCCCGGCCCTGGGGCCCTGGGCTGTCCCGCTGACCCTGCTGGCCGTCCTGGTGACGATCCTGTTCCGGGACCGCGCCGGCTATCCCCTGACGACGCTGGCCGTCCTGCTGCTGGCGGCCGTGCCCGGGACGACCGTCCCGTGGGTGCTCCACTGGCTGCTGCTGGGACTGCTGTGCGTCTCGCTGCTGCGCCGGATCAGCCAGCGGGACCAGTTCTACCAGGCGATCGCGGTGCTGGTGGGGGCGGAGGTCGTCCTGGTCGTCCTGCTGCGGGTCCTGTGGGGGGAGGAGTGGACGGGAATCGGCCAGTCCCTGCTGGCGGGGACCCTCTCGCCTGTCGTCTCCATGGCCCTGGCCCTTTTCCTGCTGCCGGTCGTCGAGCCGCTGGTGGGGGCCTGCAGCGACCTGACCCTGCTGGAGCTGTCGGACCTGAACCATCCCCTGCTGAAGGAGATGGCCCTGGTGGCGCAGGGGACGTTCCACCACAGCCAGGTCGTGGCCCAGCTGGCCGAGCAGGCGGCCCGGGCCATCGGGGCCAACGCGCTGTTGACCCGCGTCGGGGCCCTGTTCCACGACATCGGCAAGATGAACAAGCCGGAGTACTATGTGGAGAACCAGCGGGGCGGGCCCAACAAGCACGACGATCTCAGTCCGCGGATGAGCGCCCTGGTCGTCGCTTCCCACGTCAAGGAGGGGATCGAACTGGCCCGGCGCTGGCGGCTGCCGGAGCAGGTCGTGGCCTTCATTCCTGAACATCACGGGACCCAGGTCATGAAGTTCTTCTACCACAAGGCGCTGGAGAACAGCCACGGCGAGCCGGTCAAGGTGGAGGACTTCCGCTATCCGGGACCCAGGCCCCAGAGCCGGGAGACGGCCATCCTGATGCTGGCCGATGCCGTCGAGGCCGCTGCCCGCTCGCTGACCAAGCCGACCCCCAGCCGGCTGCGCGAGATCACCAAGCAGATCATCGAGGACCGGCTCCTCAGCGGCGAGCTGGACGACTGCGGTCTGACCCTGCGGGACCTGGCGATGGTCAGGGAGTCGTTCATCTCCCTGCTGTCGGGGATCCACCACGCCCGGATCGCCTATCCCGGGCAGCGGACCCAGGCCGAGTCGCGGGAAGGGGGGCGGTGATGGAACTCTGCCTGGTGTCCCGTCTGCCGGACGCGGCCTGGGCGCCGGACGCGGCGTTGCGGGAGGACTGGCGCCGGTTGGCCGCGGCCGTCGGACGGCCGGACTGGCTCTGCGAGGTGGTCTGGGTGGCCGACGCCCGGATGGCCGAGCTGAACGGCCGGTACCGGGGGCGGCCCGAGGTGACGGACGTCCTCTCCTTCTCGGAGCTGGCGACCGACGGGGAAGGGGAACCGGACCTGGCGGCCGGCACCGCCGGCGCCGCCGTGGACCTGTGGCGCGAGGGACCGGTCGACGATCCCCAGGTGGGGACGCTGGTCCTGGCGCCGCTGTTCATCGTCCGGCGCTGCCGCGAGAACGGCTGGGACACAGCGGCGGAGTGGCGCCTGCTGGTGGCCCACGGGCTGCTGCATCTCCTGGGCTGGGTGCACGACACACCCGCGCAGCGGCGGCTCATGCGGACGCGGGAACGGGAACTGCTGGCGGTGATCGGTTGCCGCCACCCCCTGTCGACGGAGGGATGACGATGAAGGGGACGCAGCGATGAACGGCTGGCAACCGCTGGGACTGGCCGTCGCGATGTATGTCGTCTCGCTGCTGGCCGTGGGTCTGCTGGCCGCCTACTACCGGCTCAGCGCCCTGCACCGCAACGGGCTGGTGGACGAACAGACGCTGGCCGGCGTGCCGAGGCGCGTCCTGGCGCAACCGCGACGTTTCCTGCTGGCCATCGGGACCGTCCAGGTCCTGGTGACCGCCGTCGGGGCGGCGGCCCTGTTCGCCTTCGCCCTGGCACTGCGTCCGGACTGGAGCATGTTGCGCCTGTTGGCGACGGTCGGGGTGGTCGTCGGTGTCCTGTGGTCGCTGGGTGGCGCCCTGGTCAAGCTCCTGGCCGCCGATGCCGCCCTGTCCTTCGTCCGCATCGTCGGCGGCGCCATGTGGCCGCTCGTCTGGCTCCTCGGTCCCTGGACCTCCCTGCTGGGATTCCTGTTCCGCCGCCTGGACGACTCCCTGTGGGGGGTGGACGCCCTGCAGCACCTGACGGCCGGCGAGATCCGCAGCCTCCTGAGCGAGGACTCGCAGCAGGTGACCCTCGAGGAGGAGGAGCGGGAGATGATCCACAGCATCTTCGGCTTCCACGAGACGGCCGTGCGGGAGATCATGGTCCCGCGGATCGACATGGTGGCCCTGGCCGTCGACACGCCGGTCCGCGACGCCATCCGGACCGTCGTCGAGTGCCGCCACTCCCGCATCCCCCTGTACGAGGGGAACGTCGACCGGGTCACCGGGCTGCTCTACTCCAAGGACCTGCTGGCCCTGGTCGAGGGCGACTGCATCGTGGCTCCGGACCGGCAGGTGGGCGAGCTGGCCCGCGAGGCGTACTTCATTCCCGAGAGCAAGCGCCTGGACGAGGTCCTGGCCGAGCTGCGGGCCAAGCGGATCCACATGGCCGTGGTCATCGACGAGTACGGCGGGACGGCGGGGATCGTCACCCTGGAGGACGTCATCGAGGAGATCGTCGGCGAGATCGAGGACGAGTTCGACACCCGCGAGTCCCTCTGGGAGTGGCTCGACGAGCGGACCCTGAAGGTCGACCCCAAGATCGCCCTCGACGACCTGGAGGAGGTCATCGGCCTGGAGTTGCCCCGAGACGGCAACGAGACCCTGGGCGGCCTGGTCTACGAGGCCGCCGGCAAGGTGCCGGTGGCCGGGGACCGGGTGACGATCGCGGGGCTGGAGGTCGAGGTCGAGGCGGTGGAGGACCAGCGGATCCTCCAGGTGACCCTGCGGGCGCCCGAGCCGCTGCCGGGCTACCGCGTCACGGGGGACGAACTGACGTGACGGCGAGACTGCGACAGTGGGTGCTGGCGGGGGTGCTGACGATCACCCCCCTGGCGGTGACCCTCTGGATCCTCTGGCGGCTCTACGGCCTGATCGACCACACCCTGAGGCCTTCCCTGGAGCGGATCACCTGGGTCCGGCTCCACCTGCCGCCCGTGCTGGTGACCGTGGCGGGGGTCGTCCTGCTGGTGCTGGTGCTGGCCCTGGTGGGAGTGCTGGCGCGCAACCTGATCGGCCGGGCCGTCTTCGGGCAGCTGGAGCGGTTGCTGCAGCGGATTCCCGTCATCAAGGGTATCTTCACGGTCAGCAAGCAGATCGCCCACACCCTGCTGTCGGATCACCGGTCGGCCTTCAAGCAGGTCGTCCTGTTCGAGTATCCGCGCCGGGGGCTGTGGTCCATCGGCTTCGTGACCCACGACGAGCCGGGGCGGGAATACCTCCACGTCTTCCTGCCCACGACGCCCAACCCGACGTCCGGGTACCTGCTGCTGGTCCCGCGCCGGGATGCGCAGGTCCTGCCCCTGAGCATCGAGGACGGGGTGCGCCTGGTCGTCTCCGGAGGCGTCGTCGTGGGGGAGGGAGAGGGAGCGATGCTGGACCGGTTCCTGCCGGCCGGTGGCAGGGAAGAAGGAGGTGCGGGAGATGACCGAGCCGCGGACCGAGACTGAGCAGGCCGCTGCGGCGGCGGAGCAGGAGCACTACTTCGATCCCTCGCACCTCGAGGAGGAGTGGGAGGCCTATACCGAGCACTTCTACCAGCTGCTGCGCCAGGGCAAGGACGCCGAGGTGGCCCGCATCGCGGAGGAGCTGACTCCCGGCGACCTGTCGGAGATCATCCGCCCCCTGAGCGTCGAGGACACGGCGCGTATCATCCAGCTGCTGCCGACCGACGTGGCCGCCGACGTCCTGGCCGAGATCGACGAGCGGAACCTGCCCGGCCTGCTGGAGCTGCTCGACATCGAGGCCATCGCCGACATGGTCGAGGACATGCCCTCGGACGAGGCGACCGACCTGATCGGCGGACTGGAGGACGCCCGGGCCCGCGAGATCCTGGCCGCCATGGAGGCGACGGAGCGGGCCGAGGTCCGCGAGCTGCTCCAGTACGGTCCCGAGACGGCCGGCGGCCTGATGGCCAAGGAGTTCATCGCGGTGCCGGTGACGGCCACCTGCCGGGAAGCGGTCGAGGCGGTCCGCACCCTCGATCCCGACGACCGCGAGCAGCTGCACTTCATCTACGTCGTCGACGAGCAGGGACGGCTGGTGGGCAGGATCCCCCTGGTGGAGATGCTGCTGCAGCCGTGGTCGACACCCGTGCGCGAGGTCATGGAACCCGATCCCCTGCGGGTCAGGGTCGACCTGGACCAGGAACAGGTCGTCCAGTTCGTCCGCACCCACGACCTGGTGATCCTGCCGGTCGTCGACGAGCAGGACCGTCTGGTCGGCGTCATCGCCGGCGACGACGTCCTGGACGTCATGGAGGACGAGGCGACCGAGGACATCTCCCGCCTGGCCGGTACGAGCGAGGAGCTGGGCGAGACCTCGCCGGTACGCGTGGCGCGGGCGCGCCTGCCCTGGCTGCTGGGGGCGCTGACCGGGGAGATCGCCTGCATCTTCATGATGCAGCACTTCCAGGCGTCGCTGGAGCAGACCGTCGCGCTGACCTTCTTCATCCCCTCGATGATGGCCATGGGCGGCAACACCGGGAACCAGACGGCCTATGCCGTCGTGCGCGGCCTGGCGACCGGAGAGGTCAACCTCCGCCACCTCGGCCGCCATGTCCTGCGCGAGCTGACGACGACCATGCTGACCGGCAGCGCCATCGCCGTCTACCTGTTCGTCATCGCCATGCTCATCGTGGGCGACCTCTATCTGGCGGGGGTGCTGGGGGTCTCGCTGGTCGCGGTCGTCCTGTTCGCCACGCTGGTCGGCTCGTCGGTGCCGCTGCTGCTCCACCGCGTGGGGGTCGACCCGGCCATCGCCACCGGTCCGTTCATCTCGACCTCGAACGACTTCTTCGGGGTCGTCATCTACCTCAGCATCGCCTCGGTGATGCTGGGTCGCTGATGGACGGCGTGCTTCCGGTCCCCGTCGTCGCCGCCGAGGCGATCGTCCTGCGGGCCTGGCCCACCGGGGAGAGCGGCGTCGTCGCCTCCCTGCTGACCGACCGCCACGGGTTCGTCCGTGTCCTGGCCCGGGGAGCGCGCCGGCGGCGGACGACGCTCGGGCCGCTGGTGCAGCCGGGACGCGTCGTCGCCGTGGAACACACCTGGCACCCGGGACGGGAGCTGCAGTTCCTGCGGGGCGGGGAGGTGGTCGCGGACCTGCTGGCCGGGACCGGCCTGGAGCAGGCAGCCTATCTGCAGGCGGCCCTGGAGCTGGTGGACCGCTGCCACGAGGGCGGCGAGCAGCGCCAGGAGCTGTTCCGTCTTTGCCGCCGCCAGCTGCCGGTATTATCATCCACCGCCCGCGAGCGGGCCGCCGCCGCCTTCTACCGCTTCGAACTCTCGCTGCTCGCCGTCCAGGGGGTGGCGCCCAGCCTGGCGCGGTGCATCGTCTGCGGCGGCGAGGTCCCGCAGGAGGCGGACACGGTCGGTTTCCTGCCGGCCCAGGGCGGGATCGTCTGTCCCGCCTGCCGCCGCCGGACCGATGCCGCGGAGCGGAGCCTGGACGGGGAGGCCTGGCGGCGCCTGCGGGAGCTGGCCGCCCGGGAAGGGGAACTGCCGATCCTGGAGCGACGACTCCGCCGGGAGATCGGCGTCCTGCTGCACCACCTGCTCGGCCGCCACCTGCCGGGATACCGGCTGCCGGCCGCCCTGGAACTGCTCCGGCCGCGGTATCGTCCCGGTCCCGTGTCGCGGCGGAGGTCGACAGAGGAAGGATCGACGGCATGATGGACTACCAGGACATGATCGCCCGCCTGCAGGCGTTCTGGAGCGACCGGGGCTGCGTCGTCGTCCAGCCCTACAACTCGGAGGTGGGGGCCGGGACCTTCAACCCGGCCACCTTCCTGCGCTGCCTGGGGCCGGAGCCGTGGCGGGTGGCCTACGTCGAGCCGAGCCGCCGGCCCAAGGACGGGCGCTACGGCGAGAATCCCAATCGTGTCCAGCAGTTCCTCCAGTACCAGGTCCTGCTCAAGCCCAACCCGCCCGATTCCCAGGCCCTCTACCTGGAGTCGCTGCGGGCCATCGGCATCGAGCCGCGGGAGCACGACATCCGCTTCGTCGAGGACGACTGGGAGTCGCCGACCCTCGGCGCCGCCGGACTGGGCTGGGAGGTCTGGATCGACGGGATGGAGATCTCCCAGTTCACCTATTTCCAGCAGGTGGGCGGGCTGCGGCTCAAGCCGGTCTCGGTGGAACTGACCTACGGGCTGCTGCGCCTGGCCATGTACATCCAGGGCGTCGAGCACGTCCGGGACCTGGCCTGGGGCGGCGGTCTGACCTGGGGCGACGTCCAGGGGCAGTTCGAGCGGGAGTTCTCGGTCTTCAACTTCGAGAGGGCCGACGTGGCCATGTACCGGCGCCACTTCGACGAGAAGGAGGCCGAAGCACGGGCCCTGCTGAAGGAGAAACTCGTCTACCCCGGTTACGACGCCGTCATCAAGTGCAGCCACCTGTTCAATCTCCTGGAGGCCCGGGGCGCCATCTCCGTCACCGAGCGGACCGGCTACATCAAGCGGGTCCGGGACCTGGCCCGCCTGGCCGCCTCCGCCTACCTGGAGACCCGCGAGCAGATGGGCTTCCCCCTGCTGGCCGCCAAGGAGGCCGACCATGAGTGAGACCGTCTCCCGGCCCCTGCTGGTGGAGGTCGGCAGCGACGACCTCCCCGCCCGCTTCCTCCCCGTCGAGCGCCGCTTCGTGGCGGAGCGGCTGCCCCGGCTGCTGGACGAGCTGGCCCTGGACCACGGCGAAGTGATCGTCCTGGCCACCCCCCGCCGGCTGGCCGTCCGGGTGGAGGCGCTGGCGGACCGGCAGCCGGACCGCGACCTGACCGTCAAGGGACCGCCCGTGCGGATCGCCTTCGACGCGCAGGGACAGCCGACCAAGGCCGCCGAGGGGTTCGCCCGCAAGAACGGAGTCTCCCTCGAAGAGTGCTGGCGACTGCAGGAGGGGGGCGAGGAGTACCTGGCCGTCAGCAAGCACGTCCCCGGCCGCACCGCCGCCGAGCTGCTCGGCGAGCGGCTGCCGGAGCTGCTGCTGGCGATCCCCTTCCCCAAGACGATGCGCTGGGGCGACGGCGACGTGCTCTACGCCCGGCCCCTGCAGTGGCTCGTCGTCCTGCACGGGGAGGAGGTCGTCCCGGTCCGGATCGGCGACATCGTCGCCGGCCGCGTGAGCCGCGGGCACCGGACCCTGGCCGACGACCGGCCCCTGGAGATCGCCACCGCGGACGACTATCCGGCCGCCATGGAGCGCGGGCACGTCGTCGTCGACCAGCGGGAGCGCCGCCGCCTCATCCTGGCCGGGATCGAGCGCGAGGCGCGGGACGCGGGCGGGGTGTGGCACGAGGACCCCGAGCTGCTGGACGAGGTCGTCGACCTCTGCGAGCATCCGACCGTCTTCGCGGGCACCATCGACGCCTCCTTCTTCTCCCTGCCGCCCGAGGTCATCGTCACGGCCATGAAGTCCCACCAGCGCTATTTCGCCGTCGTCGACGCGACGGGGAAGCTGCTGCCGCGGTTCCTGGCGGTCCGCGACGGGGACGACACGGCCCTGGCGAACGTCGTCCACGGCAACGAGCGGGTCCTGCGGGCGCGGCTGAGCGACGCCCTCTTCTACTGGGAGGTCGACCAGCAGCGGTCCCCCGACGAGCACACCGAACGCCTGGCGACGGTGACCTGGCTGGAGGGCTTCGGGTCGGTCCTGGAGAAGGTGCGGCGCGTCGAGGAGCTGGTCCGCTGGCTGTGGGAGCACGGGATGGGGGACCGGCCAGAGGTGCCGGGCGATCTGGCGCGGGCGGCCGCCATCTGCAAGTTCGACCTCGTCACCGAGATGATCCGCGACGGCAAGGAGTTCACCAAGCTGGAGGGGGTCATCGCCGCCCGCTACGCCGAGCGGGCGGGGGAGTCTCCCGCCGTCTGCTCCCTGCTGGGCGAGTACCACCGCCCCCGCCAGGCGGGCGACGATCTGCCCGCCACCCGGGAAGCGCAGGTCCTGTCGGTCGCCGACCGCCTCGACACCCTGGCCGGCTGCTGGCTGGCAGGGTTCGGCCCCACCGGCGCCAAGGATCCCTATGCCCTGCGCCGGCACATGCTGGCCGTCCAGCGGATCCTGCTGGGCGGGGGAATCCGGCTCGACCTCGCCGCCGCCCTGGCGCGGGCCGTCGAGTCGTTCGGCGGCCTGGTCGACGAACCGGCCGCCCTGGCGCGGGCCGCCTCGGAGCTGCACGAGTTCTCCCTGGGAAGACTGGAGGGGCTGCTCCAGCAGGAGGGACTGGCCCTGGAGGTCGTCCGGGCCGTCCTGCCGGCGCACGGAGCCGATCCCTTCGATGCGCGGCGCTGGGCGGAGGCCCTGGCCGCCTACCGGGAGGATCCCGGGTTCCAGCTCCTGGCCACCGGCTTCAAGCGGTGCCGCAACATCCTGGAGGGGGCGGTCCTTTCCGGCGAGGCGGCCCGGGATTGTCTCCGGCGGTGGCTGGACGGCGGACGGACACCGGACGGACAGTCCCTGGACGGGTTGCCCGAGGAGGCCGAACGGGAGCTGGTCACCGCCGTGGCCGCCATGGCTCCCCGGCTGGCCGAGGGCGAGCGCAGCGGCGACTATCAAGCCATTTTCCGCTCCCTGGCCGACCTCGGGCCGGCGATCGATCGTTTCTTCACAGAGGTGAGGGTCAACGTGCCGGACGAGGGGCTGCGGGAGCGAAGGCACGGTCTGCTACGGGAAATCCACGGATTGTTCGCTCGGTTCGCGGATCTGGCCGCTGTAGCCCCCCTGGAACAACCCCCTGGAACTTGACAAAGTTGGCTCGATATCGCCCATCCGGGCGGCCCCGGGAGGGGCCGCCTTTTTTTCACATATCCTATTGACTTCCCCTGTGGGGTTCGGTATGCTCACGCGTGCGACTCAAAGGCAAAGGTTTTTCCAACGTGACGTTGCGCCCTGGTTTCCACTCGCACGTAAGCCCGATGCATAACTTGACACTTGCACGCGAGTCACAACGTCACACCGACACCGCGGTCGACCCCCGGGCCGGTCGTGACAGGAAAAACCGGAGCCGGAATTGTTCGTGTCTTCGGGTCCCGCCTGGCGGGACGGGGAGGCATACCTTTCACCTGCACCATTGGTTGACTTGCTCAGCGATGGGGGGAAAGTATGAGGAAACTCACTCTCGTCTGGATGGCTCTGCTTCTGATCGCCGGGGCGGCCTTCGCCACGAGCGGTAACCAGATCCAGGGCTACAACATCGTTGATGGCCGGTACGACGGCGTGCTGACCAGCAGCGGTGCCATGACCAAGGCCGTCGGCGATACGATCTACCTGATCGGTGGTCCCGATCGCCAGGACGGTAAGTTCCAGAATGACCTGAACCCGACCCTGCCCGATCCCGAGGGGTGGACCGGTCACGACCTGACCGCCCACACCGAGTCCAAGTGGCACATCGACACCTACAATGCCGCTCTCCTGGATCCCAACTTCACGCCCAACCATGCCATGTGGTGCGGCGAGTACATGGCCCAGGACTGTGGCACCGGTGACTTCGGTGGCTACGCCAACGGGTACGAGGAGTACCTGGACTGGGTCGGCACGGTGGCGGATCCCGGTCTGCCGACCAACGTGACCCTGACCTGCGTCCTGAACTACGACAACGAGCCGGGTTACGACTACCTGGTGCTGCGTGCCGAGATCGCCGGCGTCATGTCGCTGGTCGACTACTGGAACGGCAGCAACATCGACGAGTTCGGTAACTTCGTGCCGGTCAACGTCACCGAGAACATCAGCTACGCCGCTGGCGAGTACGCCAACGGGAACGAAGTCCACCTGCGCTTCATCGGTCAGTCCGATAGCGGCTGGTCGGATGACGACTGCTACTGGCCCACGATGGGTCTGGCGCAGATCGACAACATCCAGGTCAGCGGTGACAACGGCCTGGTCGGGACGTTCGACGACTTCGAGAGCGGAATGGTGAACTCCAACTGGTTCATCGCCTTCCCGCCCTTCGTCGGCGACTTTGCCCAGGTCTGGTCCGGTCTCGGCGACCTGGATCCGTGTGCCGAGAACCGCTCGCCGCAGTTCGCCTTCATCGACGACGGCGTCGTCGTGCCCTGCACCGGCCCGTCCTACGGCACGACCTGGACCTACGGTCCCAACGCCTACATCGTCAACACCACCGGTGGTTGCGGTGGTACCGGCATGCACATCAACAACGAGATCTGGTCCCCGGCTCTCGAGTGGCCGGCGCCCGGCGCCAACGGCCCGTACGTCGGTGCCCTCTACTCGTTCGATGTGTACCGTCACTTCCCGCTGACCAGCGCCAACGATCCGGGTACGTTCTACGTCTGGCACGTCAACTCGAGCACGGACGGCGGCAACACCTGGACCGGTTGGGCTGACCGGAACTACGTCTACTACGGTGGTCCGGACTACATCCGCGTCGTCCAGGACGTCACCGACCTCATCACCCCGGGAGCCACCCACGTCCAGCTGGCCCTCGGTGTCTACGAGCTGGGTTGGGTCTGGGGCTTCGACGGTGATGACGGTACCCCCGCGCCCTACTTCGACAACGTCGCCTTCGCCGTTTACGCCTACACCGGCCCCGGCATCTCGACCCGTGAGCTGGAGCTGGCGCAGGACAACTTCCCCGAGATCGGCGTCATCGACATGACCAACCTGGGCGCCAACTCGATCCGGTTCGACATGGCCAACGACATCCACACGGGTGACGACCTGATCATCGATCCGGGCGACTCGATCACCTTCTTCGTCACTCCGGTGCGTCCGGGTTCGGTCCTCAACGGCCGTCCGGTCCTGCACTACAGGATGAAGAACAACCCGCTGTTCGATCCGTACCGGACCGCCGGTCTGCCGTTCGAGGGCGACGTGCTCGGTGACACCGTGCGCACCAGCGCCGGCGCCGTCGTGCCCGATCGTTTCTCGTTCGACCTGCCGGACACCGGGTTCTTCTTCCCGGGTGACATCATCCACTACTACATCTACGCCGAGGACAACGTGGCCGGCGATATCCAGGCTAGCACCCTGCCGTCCGACCTGTCCGGCTTCGGCGTGTTCCCGGGTGATCCCGGTTACATCCCGCTGCAGTGGAGCAGCGCGTACACCGTCCACGGTCTGCCGACGATCATCGATGCTGCCGGCACCCAGCCGAGCATCCTGTTCTGGAACGACTTCGCCAACCGTGGCGGCGAGAACGAGTGGCTGGGCGCCCTGAACGCCCTGGGTTACGTCGAGGGTGTCGACTACGACATCTACTACACCAATGCTCCGTCCTCGGGCGTGAGCAACGGTCTCGGCAGCCGGGCTACCCTGGCGCAGATCAGCGGCTACAGCTCCATGCTGTACTCGGTGGGCGACCTGTCGGCCATGACCCTGGCCATTGCCGACACGTTCAGCGACAAGTCGAACGACATCGCCCTGGTCGATGCGTGGCTGCAGGATGGCCACAACCTGTTCGCCACCGGCGACGGGCTGGCCTACGACATGACCCAGAAGGGTGCCGACGGTGCCAACTTCCTGACCAACTGGCTGGGTGCGCAGTTCATCTCCGAGGATGTGGCGCCCCTGATCGGTGGTCAGCAGGCTCCGATGGTCCTGCCGATCTCCGGCAACCGGGTCGGCTTCACGCAGTCGTTCATCGCCTACGGGTCCTGCCCGAACTTCCACCAGTTCGACGCGGTCGAGGTCTCTGCGGGTAACCCCAACGCCGTCAAGATCGCCGAGTGGGCCGATCCGACCGGTGCTGGCGGTGCCTACAGCTACGCGGCCGGTCTGAACGTGGAGAGCATGGGCTCGAAGGTCGTCTACTTCCCCGTGGGCTTCACCTACTGGTACACGCCGGGCAAGACCGATGCGGCCAACTCCGCCCGTACCCAGGCCCTGTCCGAGGTCCTGATCTACTTCCAGGAGCTCCCCTCTGGCAGCGGTACCGGTGCCGGCGACACGCCGTCGCAGCCGTTCTACGCCCGCAACTACCCCAACCCCTTCAACCCGCAGACCAAGATCGAGTACAGCCTGCCTCGCGCCGGCCACGTCTCGATCAAGATCTACAACGTGAAGGGTGAGCTGGTCCGGACCCTCGTCGATGCGAACCAGGATGCTGGCGCGCACGTCGTCGTCTGGGACGGCACGAACGATCACGGCGCCTCGGTGGCTTCCGGTGTCTACTTCTACGAGACCCGGACGGCCGACAAGGTCGCCATCCAGAAGATGGCTCTGGTGAAGTAGTTCACCGGGTCCTCCGATGGGGAGGGGCGGTCCTCCGGGGCCGTCCCTCTTTTTCTTTGCAGATCGCGTTCCGCCCGACACAACCAAGTTGACACCCTTGCAAGGCGATCCCTATATTTGACAGGCGATCCAGCGGAGACCCCACACGCAGGACGGACCTGGTCGACAGGGCTGCCGTGCCCACGTCGCGGGCGGGCGCGGGTGTCACCTCCCACCCGGGACGAGTTGCAGGAAAGGCGTATCCCACGATGCTGATGCGAACAAGATCGTCGCTCGCTCTCGCGCTCCTGTCGTTGCTGGCCCTGATGGCCCTGCACGGCTGTCGCGCCTTCGAGCCCGAGGTGGTCATCGTCAATCATCCGCCCGAGACCTACCTGACCGGCGCCCCCATCGAGGGGGGAGGTGGCATCTACCACTACCACCTGTTCTGGTACGGGACCGATGTGGACGGAGAGGTCACCCGTTTCGTCTGGGCCCTGACCGACAGCTCGATCCAGGATCCCGAGACGGACGAGGACGAGGAGGACGCGCGGTTCAATCCGGCCGAGAACATCCT
The DNA here is from genome assembly GCA_964436825.1 of uncultured Fibrobacteraceae bacterium. GTDB lineage: Bacteria > Krumholzibacteriota > Krumholzibacteriia > LZORAL124-64-63 > LZORAL124-64-63 > CAYTEO01. The sequence continues at coordinate 54,378 of CAYTEO010000008.1, forward strand.
GACCCTCCAGATCGGGCACTGGACGACCCGGACCGACTCGGTCTTCGACTTCGAGATCGACCAGGGCTCCATCACGAGCATCGACAAGACGTTCCACATCGTCGCCGTCGACGACCGGGGCGATTTCGACAAGACCCCCGCCCGTCTCTACTTCCTGAGCAACGCCATCGGTCGGCCTTTCCTGGAGTTCTTCAGCGATACCCTGCAGACCCCCGAGACCGCGTTCGCCGACTACGACACGATCGGCTACGGTCGTCCCTTCGTCCTCTCCTGGCGGGGGTCGACGCCCAACATCACCAACTACGCGCCGGAACTGCTGGCGCAGCGTGACACCGTCCCGCCCTACGACGACGGTCTGTTCGGGTTCAAGTACCGCCTGCCCACCGACGTCTCCTGCAACGAGGCCGCCGAGGACTGCTGGTCGCCGCGCCGGTTCGACCCGGAGCAGAACCGGGAGATCTCCTTCTTCGGGGATGGCAACTGGCTGGAGTTCCACAACGACGAGAGCGGCCTGGACGTCTTCCACCGGCGACTGGTCAGCGGCGTCCATACCCTGCTGGTCAACACGATCGACGTGGCGGGCGTGGAGCTGCAGCGGAAGGACCAGGCCCTCAACTTCGTCGTCAACTACGACCCCGACACCAGGTTGCTGCGGGGGGAGACCGATCCGTTCTACCCCGACGACCCGAACGTCTACCCCTACTACAAGGTCTACAGGCCCGACGGGACGGTGGAAACCCACACCTTCGCCGAGGAGGACACTGTTCCCCACCGGGCCGTCGCCGTCTTCAAGGCCATCGGCTGGGACGATCCCAGGGACATCCGCCTGTCGGACATCCCCGGCGAGGAGCCTCCCGGCTACGGTGTCCGGTTCCAGGGGCGCTTCGACGCCGTGGGTCGTTACCTGGGCGGCGCCAACTCCCTGTTCCGGTTCAGCAGCACCTTCAGCTCGCTCAGCCGCAGCGTCTGGGACGACTACGACTACTCACCCGACCACTTCGTCGGCAGCTCGGACACGCTGAGCTTCATCGTCGGCCCCTTCGACTACACCTACATCATGCGGAGCGAGGACGAGCTGGGGCGGCGTGACGGCACTCCCGACATGTTCCACTTCTACGGGAACCGGCCGCCGCACGTGAACGGCGTCGTCGTCAGCACGGACACGCTGGAGGTCGAGTACATCGCCCAGCCCACCGACACCGGGATCGATACGCTCTACTGCACGATCGGGACACCGCCTGCCGGACATCCCGACTGGGTGGAGTTGCCCGTCTACAGCAACTTCACGACGATCTGGTACGACCCCGTGGCCAGCGCCGTCTTCTTCGACGAGCCCGCGTCGACCGTGGGCCTGGAACAGGAATTCGGTCGGATGTACCTGTACGAGGTGCGGATCCACGCCGACGACGACGAGCAGGAACAGCTCTTCATCCCGCGCACGGCCGCCGGTCAGCCCACCTACGGCAACCCGCGGGACCGGCTCATGTCCTGTCGCTACGAGATCGTCTCCGAGCGGGACCCGCTCAACGCCATCAAGGATGGCAACGGCGCCGACGACCTGGCCCAGGTCACCTACCGGCTCCATGCCGCTCCCGCGCTGATGGACTCGACCTACGACGACAACGGCGTCTGGCACCTGCGCGTGCGGGTCTTCGTCCCCATCGCCCTGCTCAGCGGCGGTCCGGATTCCTACCTGGCCACCCTGCGCAGCAGCCACCCGGACTGGAGCGAGAACAAGGTCCAGAGGGCCTTCTCGCTGTTGACCGGCCAGCTGGGGGCGTGCACGGTCACGGTCATCCCGCGGGACGCCTCCATCGAGGACATCAACCCGGACCACTGCGCCTACGTCTACTACGACGGGACGCGGGCGCCTGCCGAGCACAGCGAATCGTGCAGCGACCAGTTGCCCGACGTGACCGATCGTCTGAAGTACCGGTTCTTCTACGCCGAAGGGGAACCCTATCGGAAATACTTCGACATCCGGATGGTCTACACGGCCGACGGCCAGACCCAGATCTTCCCGCCCCTGCCGTCTCGCTGAGGCCGGCAGGTCGCTGGACACTGAGAGAAGGAGAGTGCTCTTGCGGCGCAAGACGATCATGGCCACCGTGGCGCTCGGTTTGACCGCCCTGGCGGCCGCGGCGATCTTCCCGGGCTGTACCCCCTCGACGGACATCGGGGGAGCCCCGGTCCAGAATGCCCTGCCCGATACGCGCATCACCGGCTCGCCGCCCGTGCTGCGACAGACGGACTTCACCGTCAGGTTCTTCTGGACGGGCGTGGACCCCGACGGCGAGGTCAAGGGGTTCCAGTGGAAGATCTCCTCCAACGGTCCGGACGGGATCAGCGTCTACGACACCCTGACGGTCGATCCCGCCACCGGGGACACCCTCCATCCCTGGTTCTTCACCACGACGACGGACACGACCTTCATCGTCACCGCCGACAGCTCCGGGTTCGCCCCGGACGAGGACGTGCCGGAGCAGGACCAGCGGTTCTACCAGCCCCATACCCTGTTCGTCCGTGCCGTCGACGACCGGGGGGCCGTCGATCCCACGCCGGCGATGCTGACCTTCACGGCCACGACGCTGGCACCGACGATCCGCCTCTCCTCGCCGCCGTCCCTGGCCACGAACTACCGCGAGGCCCAGCGGGTCCCGCCGGTCTTCACCCTGCGCTGGAGCGGGACCGATCCCGACTTCGAGCTGGGTGCCCCCACGCGGGTCCGCTACCTGCTCAAGACGGCCCAGCTCCCCGACCAGACCGGGTACATCACCAGCAAGTACCAGTACGACCGGGCCGTCGACCAGCTGATCACCTTCTCCGACCCGGGCTGGAGCGACTGGATCCCCTACGGTCAGGACGACGAGGACCGGTCCGTCACCTTCACCCGCCCCGAGCGGGATGCCCAGGGGGAGCGGATCGCCTACCTGTTCGCCATCCAGGCCCAGGATACCGCCGGCGCGGTCAGCCTCGACCGGGGATACGCCCGGACCGTGCACAACTTCGTGATCGACAGCTCGAAGCGGCCCCTGCTCGTCGTCCGTGAACGCTTCCTGGGGACCTTCTCGGGGGTCAGCGTCATCGCCCCCTCGACGATCGACATCGCCAAGAACCAGCCTCTGCGGTTCCAGTGGTCGGGAGACGCCTCGAGCTACGGCGGTACCATCGCCGGGTACCGGTACGGCTGGGACGTCACCGAACCCGACGATCCCAACGATCCCGGCTGGCAGGTCCAGTTCGGACTCTCGGACGCCCACATGGAGGCGCCCGTCAGGACCTTCGGCTCCGGGCAGCACACCCTGCTGATCCAGTGCATCGACAACTCGGGCCTGATGACCGAGGCCAGGATCATCCTGAGTGTCGTGCCGGTGCCGAACGTGGAAGACCAGCGCCCGTTGCTGCTCGTCGACGGGATCAAGGACCAGCACAGCCAGGCGTGGCCCAACGAGTCGGGGACGACCGCCTACGGGAACGACGTGGAGCGGGACGCCTTCTGGATGGCGGCGCTGGCGCGCTCCGGCGGCGTGGCAGGTTTCAGCGAGGACCTCGACGTCGTCGATCTCGAATCGAACGAGACGGAACTGACCTACCGGCGCGCCGTCAACTACCGATCGCTGATCTGGACCCTCGACGCCGGCGAATCGCCCATCGTGGACACCAAGTTCCAGATGTTCAAGACCAGCATCGGCGGCCGGTCCCTCATCAGCCTGCCGTTCAACTGGCTCGCCACCTACCAGACGGACGTGGGGAACCTCTTCCTGGTGGGGCAGGGGGCTGTCGCCTCCTTCCAGCGCAATTCCCCCCAGGACCTGGCCGTCAGCTGGATGTTCCCGATCATCTTTGACAGCACGGACGATTTCAAGAACTGCGACAACCTGGGCCAGCAGCGGGCGATCGGCTACGGCATCGACCGGGATACCGACGGCAGCATGATCGTGCTGGGCCGGTTGAGCTATCCCTACGCCTCCCTCGGGCTGGCGATGCTGTCCCAGGTGACGCCGCCGTATATCTACACGGCCGGCAGCAACTGCTTCAACGTCTCCACGTTGAGGGCGCCGCGCTGCGTCGGCCTGAAGGCCGTCGTCCTGGACCAGGATTTCAAGGCCCGGCACGTCAGCCTGGGCGCCATGGCCGACACGATCTTCACCTGGAGCGAGGTGGACTGGGCCGAGACGGGCGACGTCCACGACAACTGGGGCTTCGGCGGTCGTGAGGAGATGTACGATTTCAACGCTTCCGAGCGTTCCGATCCGTGGATCCCCCAGACGCTGCCCGACGGATCGCCGGCCATCGAGCCCATGTGGCGGCTCTATTCCCGCTACGACTGGATCCTCGACGAGCACCTGCGCGACGGTGACACCGACTATCCCGATTTCGACGTCGAAAGCGTGTGCGGCACCAAGGCCATCGACGCCATGACGGGACGGACGCGGCTCGACGGCGCTCCCGTCGGTTTCTTCACCTACAAGGCCGTGGCGACCAAGCCCGGCGGCAAGGCCGATGTCGTGTGGGGATTCGAGCCGGTCCTGTTCGACCGCGAGAAGATGATCCAGGCCATCCAGTGGGTCCTGGGTGAGCACTTCGGCCTGCCCATGGCGCCGTGAGGGACAGGGCGGTCGCAGCAACGACAGACACTGCCTGGGAAGGATGATGGTTGTGATCAGACAGCGACGAGTCTCCCCGGTAACGTTCGCCGTGGTCCTGCTCGGCCTGGTCGCCGCGGGTACCCCCGTCTCGGCACAGACCCCGCCCGAGGTCTGCGCCCTCGATTCCCTCTACCTGCTGTCACCCGCCGCGGATGGCATGCGTGTCACGCTCTCGCGGACGGGGCGTTTCGGCGCCGTCGTCCAGTGGGTGCCTCCCGCCGATGACATCTCCACCTGTGCCGCCCTGATCGACACGGCCGGGCTGGGAATCGCGATGTCCGTCGAGGGCGACTACCGCGACGACTTCGACCGGATCTTCAAGTTCACGACCACCAACGGGGGCGTCGTCGGGAGTACTGTGGAGCACGGGCCCCGCTTCGACTGGGCAAACCAGAACCAGGAGCAGACAGGCCGTGTCATCGGCGCCATCAACCTGGGGAACGACGGCGGTGTCTTCGGCCTCGACGCTGCCGGACAGTGGCAGCACTACAACGACGGCCTGCCCGCCTATCTTTCGCGTGTCGATGTCCTGGTGATGGCCGCGGCGCCCGGAGTCCCGGGCCGTCTTGCCGTCTACATCGAGGACCACCAGTCCCGGGGTGTCTGGCTGCGTCCCTCCGCCGACGAGCCGTGGCGACGGATCGCCCCCGACCTGTTCCGTGACGGGCAGCCCGTCACCGAGGCCATCACCGCGCTGGCCTTCTCGCCCGAGGATCCCCAGACCCTGGTCGTCGGCACGATCGACCGCGGCCTGTTCGTCAGCCACGACGGTGGGGAGACCTTCACCCAGCACCGAGACGACATCGAGGCCACCGGCCTGTGGGACCGCCGCCGGGTCACGGTTCTCCACTGGCGGCAAGGCGATCAGCTGCTGGTGGGGATCAACGACCTGGGACTCTACGTCTCGACCGACGGCGGCGACAGCTATCAGCCGCTGACGGGCCTGCGGGTGCCCCAGTTCTTCCCGATCGGGGGCGACCTCGTGGCTCCCGAGGTGCTCTCCCTGCTCGACCTGGGAGGGGGGAGGGTCCTGGCAGGTGTTGCCCGCTTCGGCCTCTATCAGACGACGGACGGCGGGATCAACTGGACCCGGATCTGGCGCGACCAGGACCCCGAGAACCCCGTTCCCGTCGATGTATCCGCCATTCTCGTCGACGAGACCGATCCCCAGGTGATCTGGATGGGGACGGCGTCCCAGGGGCTCTGGCGCTCGAGCGACGGAGGGACGAGCTGGAACCTGGAGGATGTCGACGGTATCGACACAGATGCCTCGCTCCAGATCCTGGCACTGCTGAGAGATCCCGGCCAGGATCGCTACGTCGCCGTCGTCACCGGCGGGACACTGTTGAGCCGGCCCCTCGGCGGCACCGCCTGGAGCGCCGACCTGTCCGGCCCCGGCATCCAGACCCTGGTGACGGCCGCCGCCGGCAGCGTCGACGGGTTCCATCTCTGGCTGGCCACACGGGGAGGCGGGATCTACGAACCGGGCACGCCCATCCGGCTGAGTGACACGATCATCGACGCGCAGACCGATCCCGAGTACCAGGACTTCGATTTCGGCCTGGAGCTCGTCTTCGGTCCCGGCGAGATCGCCCTCGATCCCGCTACACAGGACCGCAGCTTCTCGCTGGTCATGCAGGACTTCCAGGGCTACGCCGTCTGGCGCGCCTCGGTGGCGGATCCACACCAGATGGAGCTGATCGGCCTCTACGACAAGAACAATCCCGAGACCTGCATCGAGGGCTATTGCGGGGACGAGAGCGTCCACATCGTCCCCGGCTGCTTCCACGAGAAGCGTGCCGCCTGCTTCGATTTCAGCGATCCGGACACGGCCCGCTTCTTCGACGGCGACATCTTCGACGGGTTCGTCTACTACTACGCGGTGACGACCTTCGACTACGGCAACACCGCCCTGGCCAATCCCCAGTCCCTGACGGCGGACATGCTCTTCTCGCCGCGTTTCCTCGGCGATGACCTGTCACCGTTCCCGGGGGAGGGGAACATCGTCCAGTTCCGCGTCAACCTGCCCGCCGACGACGAGGCGCCGGCCGAAGAGGTCTACGTCGTCCCCAACCCGCTGCGGCTGACCAGTTCCGGCCTGGCGACGGCGATCCGTGGCGAGGAGGTCATGTTCAAGAACCTGCCTCCCCAGTCCCATGTCCAGGTGTTCACCGTCGATGGCGACCTGATCGCCGACCTGGGGCCGGAGCGGCAGGAGGGCCGGAACATGTCGTGGATCACCCGCAACGAGGACGGCCAGCTGCTGGCCTCGGGTGTCTACATCTACAGGGTGGAGGTGTCGGGACGGGACGATTACTACGGCAAGCTGGTCATCATCCGTTGACCGCTGGCCGCCTTCAGTCGACAATGTCACGACGTCCGGACCCCGGCTCGACTGCGGGTCCGGACGATTCGATTCCCCCGCCGGGCGGTCGCGGCTGTCCGGCAGACGAGGTGCGAAAGGAGTCGGGATGAGCGAGAAGCTGGTCTACTACTTCGGCGGCGGCGAGGCGGAAGGCAGCGGGGAGATGCGCGACCTGCTGGGCGGCAAGGGGGCGAACCTGGCCGAGATGGCCCGGTTGGGTATCCCCGTCCCGCCCGGTTTCACCATCACGACCCGCACCTGCATCGCCTACCTGGAGAACCCGGTCATCACCGACGAGCTGCGTTCCCAGGTGTCGGCGGCCCTCTCCAGGGTCGAGGAGGTCATGGGGAAACGCTTCGCCGATCCCGACGATCCGCTGCTCTTCTCCTGCCGCAGCGGCGCCCGCATCTCCATGCCGGGAATGATGGACACCGTCCTGAACATCGGCCTGAACGACGAGACCGTCCAGGGATTGATCGCCCGCAGCGGGAACGAGCGGTTCGGCTACGACTGCTACCGCCGCCTCGTGCAGATGTACGGCGATGTCGTCATGGGCGTGCCCGGCGAGCATTTCGAGCACGCCATCGACCGGATGAAGGACGAGCGCGGGGTGCGCAACGACTCCGAGCTGACCAGCGACGACCTGAAGGAGCTGGTGGAGATCTTCAAGGGGATCGTCCAGGAGCACGCCGGCCGGTCCTTCCCGACCGATCCGCACGCGCAGCTCTGGGGCGGGATCGAGGCCGTTTTCAAGAGCTGGAACACGCCGCGGGCGGTCACCTACCGGCGGATCAATCGCCTGCCCGACGACATGGGGACGGCCGTCAACGTCCAGACGATGGTCTTCGGGAACATGGGGGAGAACTCGGCGACCGGGGTGGCCTTCACCCGCGACCCGTCGACCGGCGAGAAGGTCTTCTACGGCGAGTTCCTGGTGAACGCCCAGGGCGAGGACGTCGTCGCCGGGATCCGCACGCCCCAGGCGCTCAACCGTGAGGGCCGCGAGCGGCTGCCGGAGGGCAATCCCAGCAAGGGCCTGCCGACCCTCGAGGAGGTCATGCCCACCGCCTATGCCGAGCTGGAGAAGATCCGGCACGCCCTGGAGGAGCACTACCACAACATGCAGGACATCGAGTTCACCATCCAGGACGGCAAGCTCTGGATGCTCCAGACCCGCAGCGGCAAGCGGACCGGCCGCGCCGCCGTGCGGATCGCCGCCGAGATGGAGGCCGAGGGGCTGATGACCCGCGAGCAGGCGCTGCTGGCCGTCGAGCCCGAGCACCTGGACCAGCTCCTGCACGACCAGATCGACCCCGCGGCCAGCGTCGAGGTCCTGGCCAAGGGTCTGCCGGCCTCCCCGGGTGCCGCCCAGGGCGAGATCGCCCTGTCGGCCGAGGCTGCCGTGGAGGCCGCCAAGGCGGGACGGAAGGTCCTGCTGGTGCGCCGGGAGACGAGCCCCGAGGACATCGACGGCATGCACCATGCGGAGGGGATCCTGACCGCCCGCGGCGGCATGACCAGCCACGCCGCCGTCGTCGCCCGCGGCATGGGCAAGCCGTGCGTGGCCGGCTGCGGGGCGCTGGTCATCGACTACGACGCGGGGACGGTCACGATCGGGGAGAAGGTCTTCCGGGCGGGCGATCCGCTGACGATCGACGGGACCCAGGGGCTGGTCATCGCGGGGCTGGTGCCGCTGGTCTCGCCGCAGTTCGACGACCCCAACCTCCTGAAGGTCATGACCTGGGCCGACGAGGTGCGGACCCTCGGCGTGCGCACCAACGCCGACACGCCCCACGACGCCGCGCAGGCGCGCGAATTCGGGGCCGCCGGCATCGGCCTGTGCCGGACCGAGCACATGTTCTTCGGCGACGAGCGGATCAGCAAGATGCGCGAGATGATCCTGGCCGACAGCGAACAGGGGCGGCGCAAGGCCCTGGCCAAGATCCTGCCCCTGCAGCAGGCCGACTTCGAGGGGATCTTCACGGCCATGGACGGCTACCCCGTCACCGTGCGACTGCTCGACCCGCCGCTGCACGAGTTCCTGCCCGCCCGCGAGATGATCGAGGAGATCGACGCCCTGGCCGCCGAGCTCGGCGTCTCGCGCGAGCACCTGCTCCAGCGCATCGAGAGCCTCCACGAGATGAACCCCATGCTGGGGCATCGCGGCTGCCGCCTGGGGCTGACCTACCCGGAGATCTACGAGACGCAGGTCGAGGCGATCATCCGGGCCGCCCTGGCCGTCAAGGCGCGCGGCGTCGACGTCCACCCGGAGATCATGATCCCGCTGGTGGGGACCGTCAGGGAGCTGGCCGACCTGCGCGAGCTGACCGAGCGGACCGCGGCCCGGGTGATGGAGGAGACCGGCGCCACCGTCGACTACAAGGTCGGGACGATGATCGAGATCCCGCGCGCCGCCCTGCTGGCCGACAAGATCGCCGGTGTGGCCGACTTCTTCAGCTTCGGCACCAACGATCTGACCCAGATGACCTTCGGCTACAGCCGGGACGACGCCGGCGTCTTCCTGCCGGACTACGTCAAGATGGGCATCCTGCCGTCGGACCCGTTCCAGCAGCTGGACCAGGAGGGGGTCGGCCAGCTCGTGGCCATGGCTGTCCGCAAGGGACGCGAGGCCAATCCCGCGATCCATCTGGGGATCTGTGGCGAGCACGGCGGGGATCCGTCGAGCATCGACTTCTGCCACCGGACGGGCCTGGACTACGTGAGCTGCTCGCCGTTCCGGGTGCCCATCGCCCGGCTGGCGGCGGCCCATGCGGCCATCAGAAACGGGTAGATCGTGCAGCTGGACTGGGGGACTTCCGCCGTCCTGCGCTGGTTGCTCGTGGTGATCGCCCTGGCGGCGGGTCTGCTGATCCGCCGCCTCTATCTTGCGACGACGCCGGCCGTCCCGCCGTCCCGCCGGCGACTGCTGGCAGGCATCCGGCTGGCCGTCGTCCTGTTGCTGCTGGCGGCCGCGGCGGCGCCGCGCCTGGTGCGCCACAGCGCCCGCGACGAGGCGCCGGTCGTAGCCGTCGTCGTGGACGACTCCGCCAGCATGGCCCGCACCGACGCGCCCGGAGGCGGCACCCGCTGGCGGCAGGCCCAGGCCGTCGTGGCCCTGGTCGACTCCCTGCGCTCGCGTCTCGTGCCGGACGCGCGCCTGCTCACCTGGCGCGGCAACGGGATCGAGGGGCTCGCCGGCCTGCGCCCGGAGGTGCCACCGGCGGCCCAGGGCAGCGATCCGGCGGCCCTGGGGTGCCAGGCGGCCCTCCAGGCGGCCCGCCAGGCGCCGGGACTGGTCCTGCTGGTCAGCGATGGCAACAGCACGGTCGAGCGTCTCGCGCCGCCCCCCTGGCCCGGACGGTCGTTGCCGGTGGTGGTCGGGGTCGGCGACCCGGTCGGTGGACCCGCAGCGGCCATCACCGACCTCCACTATCCCGCCGAGGCCCGCCTGGGGGACCGTCTCGTCGTCCAGGCGACCATCGCCCTGAGGAACGTCGCCGTGCCGCCTTCCCTGACGGTGACCCTCGCCGAGGGAGACAGCGTCCTGGCCCGCCACAGCATCTCGCCCGGATCCGGGCAGCGGATCGTGCGCGACGAGCTCGTCGTCCGTCCCGCCGTGGAGGGCCTCCACGTCTATCGCCTGCGGGTCGCCGCTGCCGGCCGGGCGCAGGCCGATTCCGCGGAGATCGCGGTCACCGTCCGCGCCCGGAGGCAGCGGCTGCTGGTCGTGGCCGAGCGGCCCGACTGGACCTCCCGCTTCCTCCTGCAGGCAGCGCGGCAGGAACCGGTCCTGGCGGCAGAGGCGGCGTGGCCCTCACCGCGTGGATGGCTGCGGGGGGACTCCCTGCGGGCCTGGTCGCCCCCGGTCACCGCCGACGGCTGGCAGGAGTGGGACGGCGTCGTCCTGCTGGGCTGGCCGCGACAGGTTCCGGAGGCCTTCGGGAGCGCCCTGCGGGAGGCCGTCGCGCGCGGCCTGGGACTGATCGTCGTGGCCGACCGGGGATCCCGGACGCCCTCCTGGGCCGCGGCCGTCGCGGACCTGCTGCCGGTCACGGGGATCGCGGAGCCACGCAGGGGCGACTGGCTTCCCGTCCCGGAGGAAGGCAGTCTGCCCCCGCCTGGGCTCCAGGCCGCCCTGGCCCTGGCCGGGGCCTCCCTGGAGGCGCTCCCCGCCTGGCTGCCTCCCCTGTCGTGGCTGCGACCGGCCGTTCCCCGGCCGGAGGGATCCGTCCTGATGGCTGCCACGGGGCGGGACGGTCGGCGCGAGCGGACTCTCCCCGTGATCGTGGCCGCGGAGGTCGCCGGGGCGCCTGTCGTCTGGATCGGCAGCGGTGAGATCTGGCGCGACATGTTCTGGCGTCCCCCCCTGTGGCGGGGGGAGGTCTCGCGACGGCGCCAGCAGCCGTGGCTGCGGTTCGTCGGGGCGCTGCTCTCCTACGTGACCGCGGGAGGGAAGGGGACGGCTCCGGTCGCCCTGGCCGGGATGCGACGGATCTACCGGGCCGGGGAGCGCCCCGTCCTGGTGGCGACATCCCGGATCGATACCCTGCCCGGCGGCGAAGTCCCCGAGGTCCTGGTGGCGGTCAGACCCGTGGACGGGTCCGGTGGCCCCGGGGAAGCGACCACCATCCTGCGGCTGGCGCCCGTCGCCGGCCGGCGGGGCGGCTACCGCGGTTCCCTGCCTGCCCTCCCGCCCGGCCGTTACCGCCTGGTGCCGCGCCTGGCGGGACGGGACACCCTTGACGGGGCCGGCCGGGAGATCGTCGTCACCTCCCGCACGCTGGAAGAGGGCGCCGTCCGGCAGGAGGCGACGTCCCTGCGCTCCCTGGCCGCGGCGTGGCACGGGATCTACCTGGACGCCGGCAGCGCTTCCCTGGCGACGCGACTGGCACCCCTGTTGCAGGAGCACGCACGCCGCGGCGCGAAGATCCGCCGCACGACGGTCCGCCCCCTGTGGTCCAACGGCTGGTTCCTGCTGGCCGTCGTCGGCCTGCTCGCCCTCGAGTGGTGGTTGCGCCGCCGCGCCGGCATGCTCTGATCCTCCCCGGTCCGCCTCCCGCCTTCGTGGGTGAATCATGTCCGGATCCCTGCGCGGGACGGTGTGGGCCGCCCTGCTGCTGGCGGCACGCGCCACCGCCACGCCGCTCCCCTGCCTGCTGAACGAGGTCTGCTACGACCCTCCCGGCGCCGACGGGGGACGGGAGTTCGTCGAGCTGTACGCGCCAGGCGACACCGCGGTCGCATTGCGCGGCTGGCGGCTCCAGTTCGCCAACGGCGCGGAGGGGGAGCGGTGGTCGACGCGCTGGACGGGGGGAGCCGGCGACAGCGTCGCGGCCGGCGGGCTGTACCTGATCGCCGATCGCGGCTGGAGCGGCGAGGCGGTCCCGCAGGCGGTCGTCGACCTCGACTTGCAGAACGGACCCGACGCCGTGCGGCTCGTCGCCCCCGACGGAGCGGTCGACCTGCTCGGCTACGGCGAGCTGGAGCAGGCCTCGCTCAGCGAGGGGGCTCCCCATCCGGGTGTCCACGGCGGGAGCCTGGCCCGGTATCCCGACGGTCGTGACACCGACCACAACGACCTGGACTGGCGGCCGGCCGACCCGCCGACCCCCGGCGCTGCGAACTGGCCGCGCCACGGACTGCGGGTCCTCTCCTTCGCCTGCGACCCGCCGTCCCTGGTCGCGCCCGGCGGCGAGGTCGCCGTCGTGGCCGTCGTCCTCGACCGGGGGATAGCGGCCATGCCGGAGGCCGTCGTCGAGCTCCTGGTCGACGGTCGGAGGGTCGCGGCCCGCCACCGACCCCTCCTGGCGCCCGGGGCGACCGACACCCTGTCCTGGTCGTGGTCCTGTCTCCGCGAGGGGAGGCGGTCACTGTCGTGCCGCTGGCCCGTGCCGGACGACGGCGGCGTCGAGGTGGCGCTGGGCGGTTTCCACTGCGGCGCCAGCCCCCTGTGGCTGAGCGAGATCATGCCTGCCCCGTCGCCCGGCGGGAGCGAGTGGATCGAGCTGGTCGCCGCCGACGGTGTCGTCGAGCTGTCCGACTACCGCCTGCGGGACGCGGACGGCGGCGGCGGACGGCTGCCGTCGCGGACCCTCCTGGCGGGGGAACGTGTCCTGCTGGTCGCCGACCTGGAGGCCCTGGCCGGCTGGTGGTGGTCCCTGCCGCGGGACCGCCCCTGCGGGAACATCGTCCCGGACGCGGTCGCCGTGGCGCCGGCGGGCTGGCCGTCTCTCAACAACTCCCCGCCGGCCGGCCGTGCCTACGCCGACAGGATCGAGCTGCTGGGCGCGGACGGGCTGGTGCTGGATCACGTCACCTATGGGCGTGCCGGGGAGAGCTGGTCCGCGGGACGTTCCCTGGAGCGATCGCTGACCGCCCTGGCGGCGGGCAGGGACCTGTGGTCCCCCTGCACGGACGGGGCCGGGGCGACCCCCGCCTGCGGCAACAGCGTCGACGGCGGCGGTGCCGGGGGTGCCCTGAGGGCCGTCCCCCCCCGCTGCGGATCGGGAGGGACGTCGCTGCAGTTCGACCTGGGGGACGGGGAACAGGCCTGGCGGCTCGCCGTCTACGACCTGCGGGGAAGGTGCCGCCGCCGTCTGGGTGGCGACGCCCTCGGCCCCGGCCCCCGCCGTCGCCACTGGGACGGACGGGACGACGCCGGGGAGCCCCTGCCCGCCGGTCCCTACCTGGTCGTCCTGCGTTGCTACCGCGGTGATGCCGCCGTGCGGCGGGAGCGCCTCCTGGTGGTGGTGGCCCCATGAGGGCGCGCTGCCGCCGGCTGGCGGTCCTGCTGTCGGTGCTGCCGCTGGCGTTCACGCTGCCCGCGGCCGGCCGTTGCCAGACGGCCGCGCCGCCCTTCGACGCCGCCTGGCTGGGGATGGGCGATCCCGGCGGTGCCGGGCCGGGGCGGTGGGCCGGCGGCTGGACGCTGGCCCTGGGACAGGGGCGCCTCCACGGCCTGGCGGAACTCCCGCTCCAGCGCCTGGGGGTGGCCCGGCGGACCGGCAGCACGTCGTTCGCCGCCGGGTGGCAGCGGTGCGGGCCGGGCGATACCTGGCACGAGGACGCCCTCGACCTGTGTGCAGCCCGTGGCGGTACCGTCCGCTGGGGCCTGCGTGCAGGCGTGGTGCACGATTCCGCCGTCGGCACGGGTCGCCTGCTCCGTTTGCTGGCGATCAGGGAACGGGAACGGTGGTCGTGGGAACTGACCCTGCCGCTGCTGAGCGAGGGGCCGCCGCGGGCGACGACCCTGCTGCGCCTGCGCCATCGCGGCGGAGCGGCGACGCTGGCTCTCCAGCTGGACCGCGGCGACGACGGGACACTCCTGCCCGCGATCGCCTGGTGGCCCCTCGTGCGCGACGGCGTCGGCTGGGGCCTGCGCTGCGAGACGGCGACGGGACAGCTCGGCCTGCTGCTGGTGCTGGGAGGCGGACGCCCCGTCGTCAGGCTGGCGGCTCTCACCCATCCCGTCCTCGGCACGACGACCCTCTGGGACCTGCAATGGCACTGGGGAGAGCGGGGGTGAGCCGGCGTCCCGGGCCGACCCGGCCCCGCCGGGGGGCGGTGCTGTGGTGTCTCTGGCTCCTCTGCTGGTGGCCGGGAGGCGCCGCGATGGTCGCGGCAGCCGGCCCCGGGGTGCCGGCGTCCCCGGATTCCCTCCTCGACCTGGCGTCGGAGATCGAGGAGACCGCTGCCGACCCGGACGATCTCGCCGGTGCCGGCGGCGGGGAGGCGGTCGCCGGGATCGCCTGGAGGCTGGAGGAGAAGGGCCGTGCCTTCGCCCTGGAGACCGGTCGCGACGGATGGCGCGGACGCTGGCGGATGCGCTCGTGGCGGGACGGACGGCGGGACGGCGGCGGCGACCTGCGCTGGACCGGGCGGGGCTGGACCGTGCTGGCCGGTGCGGTGGCGTTGAGGTTCGGCGACGGTCTGCTGCTGGGACGACCCGACCGGGGGAGGCGGGTAGGCGCGGCCACCGGCCTCGTCGATCCTCCCGCGGGACTCGTGCTGCTGTCGCCCCTGTGGCGACCGCGGCGACGGACCGGGATCGCCGTCGCCAGGCGTGGCCCGCGGTGGCGGGTGGACATCGTCGGGGGGGCGGCGTCGCGGCAGGGCCATGACGACGCCTGGAGCGCGGCCGTCCGGTACCGCTCCCGCGCCGGAGAGCTCGGGATGGCGGCCTGCGGTGCGGGTCGGGGGCGGGGGGGCAGCGTCTCCGTCTCCCGACGCCGCGGCCCCTGGCTGCTGGAGGGGGAGTGGGCCTCCTGGCGACCGTACGGCGGTGGACGGACCGGTGCGCTGTCGGCCTGCCTGGTCCGCCACGCCCCGCGGTGGCGGCTGGAGGGCAGGATCGTGCGCCGGGCGGCGGGGTTCCGGTCCCCCCTGACCGGCCAGTCGGGCCTGCTGGGAACGGATGCCGGCACCGGCTGGGCCCTCCGCGGCACGGGACGGTCCGGCGGGCTGACGGGCAAGGTGCTGCTCTCCGGCTCCGTGCGGGAACCCGCGCCGCCGGCGGTGTCGATCCGGGAGAGCGGCAGTCGCCGGGAACTGGATCTCGCCGGACGCTGGCTGAGGGCACGGATCGGCTTGCGCTGGCGGTCCGACGTCGCGGAGCGGACGGGCTGGCCCGACGGCACCGGCTGGGGGACGCCGGGTGAACTGGGCCGGGAGATCTCCTCGCGGCTGGCCCTGTGGAGCAGGATCGCCGCCGGGACGCGAGAGACGTCCGTCATGCTGGTACGGGCGCGGCGCCGGGTCGACGGCGACGTTCCGGCGACCCGCTGGCTCCTGTGGGGCCGGCACGACCGGAGCGTCGGCACGCGCGTCACGTTGCGCTGCCAGTGGGGGACGTCCTGGGGCGATCGCCTCGACCTGTTCACGGTGGAGACGCCATGGCCCGGCGCCCTCCGCCCGCGTCACTGGGGCCTGTGGCGCGAGCGGTGGACCGTCAGTCTCTTCCATCCCTTCGGCACCTGGCGGTGGGGTGTCTCCCTCTCCCGGTCCGTCCCGGAGGCTGCCGCCGATGCCACCCGGTGGGAGCTGGTCGTCTCGCTGGCCAGGGGACGCCGCTGTCTTTGACTTCCCCCGGACCGCCGAATACCATTGACCTGCTGGACAGATCCGTGAATTCGACCCACGCCAAGGGGGATCGCAGATGTTGGCCAAGAGGATGGAGCGGCTGGGAACCGAGACGGCGTTTGTCATCCTGGCGCGTGCCACGGAGCTGGAAGCGGAGGGGCGGGACATCGTCCACCTGGAGATCGGCGAGCCGGATTTCGATACGCCGCGCAACATCATCGACAAGGCCGTCGAGGCCCTCAACGGCGGCGAGACGCACTACGGCCCGGCCGCCGGCAAGCCGGAGGTGCGTCGCGTCTTCGCCGAGCACATCGCGCGCGACCGGGGGATCGACGTCGGACCCCAGAACATCGTGATCACCCCCGGCGGCAAGCCGATCATGACCTTCGTCATGACCGCCCTGGTCGATCCCGGAGACGAGGTCATCTATCCCAACCCCGGTTTCCCCATCTACGAGTCGGTCATCAACTTCCTGGGGGCCAAGGCCGTTCCGCTGCCGCTGCGCGAGGAGCGGGATTTCAGCTTCGATGTCGAGGAGCTGCGCTCGCTGATCACCGAGCGGACGAAGCTGCTGATCATCAACTCGCCCCAGAACCCCACGGGCGGCGTCCTCTCGGGCGCGGACCTGGACGCCATCGCCGAGATGGCCGTCGAGCACGACCTGTGGGTCCTGAGCGACGAGATCTACAGCAAGATCCTCTACGACGGCCGGCACGAGTCCATCGCCACCCGTCCGGGCATGCTGGAGCGGACGATCATCCTGGACGGCCACTCCAAGACCTACGCCATGACCGGCTGGCGGCTGGGCTACGGCGTCATGCCGGAGCCGCTGGCCCAGGCCGTCGCCCAGCTGCAGACCAACGTCACCAGTTGCACGGCGTCGTTCATCCAGGTGGCCGGGGCCGAGGCGCTGACCGGGCCGCAGGGCGCCGTCCAGGCGATGGTGGAGGAGTTCCAGCGCCGACGCGATCTGCTGGTCGACGGACTGAACGCCATCGACGGGATCACCTGTCGGCGGCCGCGGGGCGCGTTCTACGTCTTCCCCAACATCACCGGCCTGGGACGCAGCAGCAGCGAGATCGAGAAGCTGCTGCTGGAGGAGTACGGCGTGGCGGCCCTGAGCGGGACGGCCTTCGGGGCTCACGGCGAGGGCTACCTGCGCTTCAGCTACGCCAACAGCCAGGAGGCCATCCGCAAGGCGCTCGAGAGGATCGAGCGGATGGCGCGGGATCTGCTGGGCTGAGGGCCCGAGACGGGGAGCGACGGTGACGCCTGCACGCGGCCTGCCGTCGCTCCCGCGGTTCCCAGGAGGCAGCATGTCCGGACGTCGCATCATCATCGCCCTGGGGGGCAACGCCATCATCCCGGTGGGAGCCAGCGGGACCTACTACGACCAGTACCAGGTGACCAAGGGGACGATGCGCCAGGTGGCGGGACTGGCCGAGGAGGGCTGGCAGATCGTCGTCACCCACGGCAACGGTCCCGTCGTCGGCAACATCGTCCTGCGCAACGACGCCGGGTACGAGAAGTACGGGATCGCGCCGATGCCGCTGTTCGTCTGCGGTGCCGACTCCCAGGGCGGTCTGGGCTACATGATCCAGCAGAACCTCCAGAACGCCATGCTCCTGCAGGGGCTGGACACGCCGGTGGCGACGGTCGTCACGCAGGTCCTGGTCGATCGCGACGACCCGGCCTTCGCCAACCCCACCAAGCCGATCGGTCCCTTCTACACGCGTGAGCAGGCCCTGGAACTGGCCGAGCGGTTCGGCTGGACCGTCGTCGAGGACGCCAACCGGGGATGGCGCCGCGTCGTGCCCAGCCCGCGGCCGCGGCGGGTCGTCGAGCTGGAGGTCATCCGCCGGATGATCGAGGCGGGGGTCGTCGTCATCGCCTGCGGCGGCGGCGGTGTCCCGGTGGTGACCTGCGAGGAGGATCGCCTGGAGGGGATCGACGCGGTCATCGACAAGGATCGCGCCTCGGCGCTGCTGGCCGGGATGATCGGTGCCGACGTCCTGATGATCATCACCCAGGTCGACAGGGTCTACCGCGCGTTCGGACGGCCGGAGCAGGAGGCGCTGCCGGAGCTGACCGCCAGCGAGGCCGCCGAGCTGCTGGCCGCCGGCGAGTTCCCCCCGGGGAGCATGGGGCCCAAGATCGAGTCCGCCGTGGAGTTCCTGCGCGGCGGGGGCAGCGAGGTGCTGATCACCGATCCGGAGCACCTGGCCGCGGCCTGCCGCGGCGAGGCCGGGACCCGCATCGTCCCCTGAACCCGAGTGGCCTTGCCCGATCGCGGCCCTGTCGGTATGCTCCAGGCGAGGAGGTCCGCATGACGTCGACGATCCTGGTGCTGGGCGGCGGCGGTCGCGAGCACGCGCTCGTGCGCGCCCTGGCCTCCTCTCCGTCCCGTCCCCGGGTCCTGGCCGCGCCGGGCAACCCCGGCACGGCGGTCACCGGCGCCGGGAACCTGCCCCTGGCACCGACCGCCACCGACCGGGTCGTCGATGCCTGCCGCCACGAGGGTGTCGACCTGGTCGTCGTCGGGCCCGAGGATCCTCTCATCGCCGGGATCGCGGACGAGCTGCGTGCCGCCGGCGTCGACGTCTTCGGCCCGGGGCGCGACGGCGCCCGGCTGGAGGGCGACAAGGCCTTCGCCAAGGAGGTGATGGCCGCGGCAGGCGTCCCGACGGCGGCGGCCCGCCGTTTCCGCGACTTCGAGGCGGCCGTGGCGGCCGTCGAGGCGGGACCCCTGCCGGTGGTCGTCAAGGCGACCGGCGCCGCCGCCGGCAAGGGGGTGGCCGTCTGCGCCGACCGCGACCAGGCCGTCGCCCACCTGCGCGCCTGCCTCGTGGAGAGACGCTTCGGCGACGCCGGCCGGGAGGTGCTGGTCGAGGAGTACCTGGAGGGGGAGGAGCTGTCCGTCCTGGCCGTCACCGACGGCGAGGCGATCGCCCTACTGGCGCCGTCGCGCGACCACAAGCGGATCGGTGAGGGTGACACCGGTCCCAACACCGGCGGCATGGGGGCGGTGGCCGGCGGCGAGCTGCTGTCGCCCGGCCTGGGGGCGGCGGTGGCCGGGCGGATCCTCGTGCCGGTCCTGGCGGAACTGCGCCGCCGGGGGATCGACTACCGGGGAGTCCTGTACGCCGGCCTGATGCTGACCGCCGACGGTCCACGGGTCCTGGAATTCAACTGCCGCTTCGGCGACCCGGAGACGCAGGCCGTCCTGCCGCTGCTGCGGGTCGATCCCGTGTCGCTGCTGGCGGCGACGGCGAGGGGGGAGCTGGCGGCGCTGCTGGAGGGCCTGCCGGAGCCGGGACCGCGGGCGCCGCGGGACTGGCCCGGCGCGGCGCTGACCGACTGGACGCGCAGCGCGGCCGTCGTCGTGGCGGCGGCAGCGGGCTACCCGGGAAGCTATCGCCGGGGGGATCCCGTCACCCTGCCCGAGGACACCCCGGAGGCCTGGATCGTCCACGCCGGCACCGCCCTGCGGGACGACACGCTGGTGACCGGCGGCGGCCGCGTCCTGGGGGCTGTCGGGACGGGGCCGACGGCAGCGGACGCACTGGAGCGGGCCTATGCCCTGCTGGAGCGGACGACGTTCCCCGGCATGACGTACAGGCGGGACATCGGCCACAGCCTGACGGGGCGGAAGGAGAGCTAGGATGGGCGCCAGGTTCACGTTCCTGGAAGCAGAGGTACCACCCCGGGTCCTGGTCGTCCTGGGCAGCCGCAGCGACCTGCCGGTCATCGAGCGAATGACCGGGCTGCTGGACGAGTTCGGTATCGGATACGCCGTCGAGATCGCGTCGGCCCACCGCCAGCCGGACCGGTTGCGCCGGCTGGTGCGGGCCGCCGACGCGGCGGGAGTGCGGCTCTACATCGCCGTGGCCGGCATGGCGGCCCATCTGCCGGGGGTCCTGGCCTCGCTGACCGATCGCCCTGTCGTGGGCGTGCCGGTGGCGGCGGGGGCCCTGGGCGGGATCGACGCCCTGCTGTCGATGACCCAGATGCCGCCCGGGGTGCCGGTGGCGACGGTGGGGATCGGTCCGGCCGGCGCCGCCAACGCCGCCGTCCTGGCGGCGCGGTTGCTGGCGGCCGGGGACGAGGCGGTCGCGACCGCCCTGGAGCGCTATCGCCGGCGTCTGGCCAGGGGATGAGCGGCGCGGCACGGGGAATGGACGAGGTCGTCGCCGCCCTGGCGGCGGGCGGTGTCGTCCTGCTGCCGACCGACACCCTGCCGGGGCTGCATGCCCGGCTGGACCGTCCCGACGCCGTGGCGCGCCTGCGGCGGCTGAAGCGGCGCGACGCGGCCAGGCCCCTGCTGCTGCTCTGCGCCGGGATCGAGTCGGCACTCTCCCTGGCGCGCGGGCTGGAGCCGCGGGCGGTGGCCTTCGCCAGGCGCTGTTGGCCGGGACCGTTCACCCTCGTCGTGCCGGTGGACGACGCCGTCAGCGCCGTCGTCCATCCCGGCGGCACGACGGCCGGTCTGCGCGTCCCGCGTCCCCGCGAGCTGCGGACGCTCCTGGAGCGGGTCGGATCGCCCCTGGTCTCCACCAGCGCCAACCGCTCCGGCGAGCCGCCGGCGACGACACTGGCCGAGGCCGCCGCGCGCCTGAGGCAGGAGGTGGATCTCGTCGCCTCCCTGCCCTGGCAGGGGGCGGGGGGACCGTCCTCCGTCGTCGACCTGACGGCCTGGCCGCCTCGGGAGCTGCGTCCCGGCATTGAGGAGTTGCCTGAATTCTGATGAGCAACTCGTTGGCGTGGGGCATGATAGAGGTGCATTGAGCGGGAGGGAATGATGATCGTCGCGGTCGGATCCGATCACCGTGGTTTCGCCATCAAGCAGGCGGTCGCCGCCCACCTGGCCGCCGCCGGCCACACCGTCGTCGACTGCGGTTGCGACGGGACCGGCCCCGCCGACTATCCCGATCACGCCTTCGCCGTGGGGGAGCGTGTCGCCGATGGCCGCGCCGACCTCGGGGTGCTGATCTGCGGTTCCGGGATCGGGGTCAGCATCGCCGCCAACAAGGTGCCCGGGGTGCGGGCGGCCCTCTGCTGGAACGAGTCGATGGCCGCGACGACCCGCCGCCACAACGATTCCAACGTCCTCTGCTTCAGCGGCGACCAGACCGCTGTCGAGGACGCCCTGCGGATGCTGGACCGCTGGCTGGCGGCCTCGTTCGAGGGGGGGCGCCACGCCCGCCGGGTCGAGAAGATCAAGGCCTACGAGAGCAGTCACCGCGGCGGCGAGGCCGCCGCCAACGGGGAGTGAGACCATGTCCGACGCCCTGCGCCAGACCGATCCCGCCATCGCCGACGTCGTCGAGCGCGAGCTGGCCCGCCAGCGGGACCAGCTGGAGATGATCGCCAGCGAGAACTTCACCAGCCCCGCCGTCATGGCGGCCATGGGCTCCGCCCTGACGAACAAGTACGCCGAGGGCTACCCCGGCAAGCGCTACTACGGCGGCTGCGAGTTCGTCGACGAGGCCGAGGAGCTGGCCCGC
>CAYTEO010000009.1:0-69344 GCA_964436825.1 uncultured Fibrobacteraceae bacterium
AGGATAACCCGATACGACATGCTCCTTAGCCCTCCTCGTCCAGGGGGCTCCGGACACCCCGGCCGCCCCGGTTCAGCACGTGGGTGTAGATCATCGTCGTGGAGACGTCCCGGTGACCCAGCAGCTCCTGGATGGTCCGGATGTCGTACCCGGCCTCCAGGAGGTGGGTGGCGAAGGAGTGCCGCAGCGTATGGCAGGTGGCGGGCTTGACCAGGCCGGCCTCCCGGGCGGCCCGCTTGACGGCCCGCTGCACCACGGACTCGTGCAGGTGGTGGCGTCGGCGCCGGCCGGTGGCGGGATCGCGGTAGTGTCGCGTGGCCGGGAACACCCACTGCCAGCCCCACTCCCGGCCGGCGGCGGGATACTTGCGCGCCAGGCTGACCGGCAGGGGCGCCTCTCCCCGCCCTGTTGCCAGGTCGGCCACGTGCTGCCGGCGCACCCGCCTCAGGTGCTCGGCCAGCGGCCTGCGGACGCTGCCGGGCAGGAGCGTCCGGCGGTCCTTCGCTCCCTTGCCGTCGCGCACCACGATCTCCCGTCGCTGGAAATCCACGTCCTTGACCCGCAACCTCATAGCCTCCAGCAGCCGCAGGCCGGCGCCGTAGAGCAGCGAGGCCACCAGCCAGGGCGTGCCGTGCAGGTGGGCCAGCAGCGCCCGGACCTCCGCGCGGTCCAGCACCACCGGCACCCGCTGCGGGCGCTTGGCCCGCACCAGCTCGTCGAGCCAGGGCAGGTCCATCTCCAGCACCTCGCGGTAGAGGAACAGCAGGGCGCACAGGGCCTGGTTCTGGGTGGAAGCGCTCACCCGTCGCCGGACGGCCAGGTGGGAGAGAAAGGCCGTCACCTCCGCGGCGCCCAGCGTCGCCGGGTGGCGCTTGCCGTGGAACAGGACGAAGCGCCGGATCCAGCCCACGTACGCCTTCTCGGTGCGCCGGCTGTAGTGCTTGACGCGGATGGCCGCACGCACGCGGTCCAGCAAGCGGGGGCGGTTCCCGGGGCGGTCTGTCATCGCCTTCGGCTCCGTTCCGGGAGGAATGTCCGGGGCCGCTCCCTGCATCTTCCACGCCCCCCGCATTCCCCTTGACACCCCCGCCCCACTTGAATATCGTACAGGAATCAAAACAAGGAGGCCGACCATGTCCACCCACGACACCGGTTCCAGAAAGAAGTCCCGCCGCCACGGCGGCCGCCGGCCCGGCGCCGGCCGGCCCCGCGGCAGCGGCCGCTACGGCGAGCCCACCGTGCCGCTGCGCGTGCCGGAGAGCCTGGTGGTGTCCATCCGCGAGCTGCTGGACCGGCGCCTGGCGCGCCGGCAGGCGGCCGGGCGGACACGTCCCGCCGCCGTGCCCGACGGCTGGACGCTGCTGCGGCCGGCGGCGGACTGGGAGCCGCTGCCCCTGCCGCTGTTCGAGAGCCGGGTGGCGGCCGGGTTTCCCTCCCCCGCCGACGACCACCTCGAGCGGACCCTGGACCTGAACGAGCTGCTGGTGCGCCGCCCCGCCGCCACCTTCTTCGTCCGCGTGGAGGGCACGTCCATGATCGGCGCGGGGATCCACCCCGGGGACATCCTGGTGGTGGACCGGGCCGAGGAGGCGCAGGACGGGCAGATCGTGGTGGCGGCCGTTGACGGGGAGCTGACCGTCAAGAGGCTGCGGCGGGAGCGGGCGCGGGTCTACCTGCAGCCCGAGAACCCGGACTACCGCCCCATCGAGATCACCGGCGACACCGACCTGGTGATCTGGGGCGTGGTCACCTCGGTGATCCATCGACTCTGACCGCCGCCGCGCCGGCGGCTCGTCGCCGGCGCCCGGCCGACCCGGAGGTGTTCCGTGTCCCGCGTCTTCGCCCTGGTGGACTGCAACAATTTCTACGCCTCGTGCGAGCGGGTCTTCGCGCCGGCGCTGCGCGACCGGCCGGTGGTCGTGCTGTCCAACAACGACGGCTGCGTCATCGCCCGCAGCGAGGAGGCCAAGGCCCTGGGCATCCCCATGGGGGCGCCGTTCTTCCGCTTCCGGCGGCTGGCCGAGCGCGGCGGGGTGGCCGTCTTCTCCTCCAACTACGCCCTCTACGGCGACATGTCGGCGCGGGTGATGCGCACCCTCTCGCTGTTCAGCCCGGCGGTGGAGATCTACTCCATCGACGAGGCGTTCCTGGATCTGCGCGGTCTGGAGGACCGGGGGCTGAAGAGGCTGGGCCGGCGGCTGGCCGACACGGTGCGGCGGCACACCGGCATCCCCGTGTCGGTGGGCATCGGCCCCACCAAGGTGCTGGCCAAGATCGCCAACCGGCTGGCCAAGCGGCATCCCGAGACCGGCGGCGTGCTCGACACCTGGTCCCTGGGCGGGCACCTGGAGACCCACCTGCGACGGATCGAGGTCGGCGACGTCTGGGGGATCGGGCGGCGCTGGGCCGGCCGGCTGGCGGAGATGGGGATCCGCACCGCCGCCGACCTGCGCGACGCCGACCCGGCGCTGGTCCGTCGCCGGCTGAACGTGGTGGCCGAGCGGATCGTCCACGAGCTGCGCGGGCACTCCTGTCTGGACCTGGCGGAGATGCCGCCGCCGCGGCGGCAGGTCCTGACCAGCCGCTCCTTCGGCCATCGCGTCGAGCGGCTGGCCGACCTGCGCGAGGCGGTCGGCACCTTCACGGCCCGGGCGGCGGAGAAGCTGCGCCGGGACGGACTGGCCGCCGGGGCGGTGCTGGTCTTCGTGGAGACCGGCCCCGGCGGACGCCGCGAACGGACTCGCCACGACAGCGCCACCGTCGCCCTGCCCGTGGCCACCGCGGACACGGGGCGACTGCTGCCGGCGGCGACGACCGCCCTGCGCGCCCTCTTCCGGCCGGGCCTGCACTACCGGAAGGCGGGAGTCATGCTCCTGGACCTGGCGCCGGCGGACAGGGTCCAGCCCTCCCTGTTCCGCGACGAGGCGACCGACACGCCCCGGCGCCGGAGGCTGCTGGAGACGGTCGACGCCTTGAACCGGCGCGCCGGAAGCGGTACCGTCCGCTACGCCGCCGAGGGCACCCGCCGGGCCTGGCGGATGAAGCAGCAGCACCGCTCCCCCGCCTACACGACCCGCTGGGGGGAGCTGCCGGTGGTCCGGGCCTGAGACCGATCCCCCCGCCGCGGAGGCTGTCCGTGGGACCTCTCTTCCGTCGCGCCGACCGTTGCCGCCGCCTGTCCGGGACGCCCCTGCCGGCGACGGTCCTGCTCGGCATCCTGGCGGCCTGCCTGCTGGCCGGCGGTTGCGAGAAGAGCGAGGACCGCCACCGCTTCGGCTTCCGGTGGCTGGGGCGTGACGTGGCCGCGGAGGTCTACCTCTGGGACCGGACCCGCACGCCGACCCCGCGGCGCCTGGTAGCGAACGCCTGCGACAGCGTGGCGTCCGTCCTCGACCCGACCGCCCCCGGCAGCGAGATCGTCCGGCTGGCGGCCGCGCCGCCGGGAACGACCGCCGTCTCGCTGCTGCTGAGCGAGACCCTGCGCCTGCTGCTACAGCCGGCCGCGCCGGGCCTGCCGCCGTTGGCCGGGGCCCCCGGCTGGCGGCACAATCCCTTCCGCCGCACCGTCGTGACCCGCCCCGGCGCCCGGCCGCCCGATCCGCTGCCGCTGGCCGGCGGCCTGGCCGTCGACCTGGCCGTCCGCGGGCTGATCGACACCCTGGGGGTCAGCCGGGCCGTGGTGGCGATCGGCGGGGAGACGTTCCTGCTCGGCACCGCGCCGGGCGGGCTGCCGTGGCGCGCGGCGGTGACGGAACCGGCGACGGGCGACACCCTGGGCTTCCTGTCGCTGGTCAACCGGGCCGTCTCGCGGCGGACGCTGCCGGGCGGGGACGGACGTCCCGGCGGACGGATCCTCGTCGTCGGCCGCCGCGCCGCCCGGACGGCCCTGGCGGCGGTGGCCCTGGCACGACTGGGCGGCGACGGGGCGCGCGACTACCTGGGTGAAACCCACCTGGGAGCGGGCGTCCTGCTGGTGCTGCCCGAGACCGACGCGCCGTCCGGCTGGCACCTGTGGGTGACCGAGGAGCTGCGCCGCCGGCTGGTGATTCGCCGGCGCGGCGTCCCGGTGACGACCCTGCGCGGCTGGGGTCGCCGCCGGATCGACCGGCCCGGCCCGGACCGCCCCCGCGGCTAAAGCCCCTCCCACCTCGGTCGATACTGAAATAACAGGAAGATCCGGCTGGCATCCGGGCGTTGGCGCGGTTACCTTTCCGGCGACACAGAGGCGGCCGGAGGAAGCAGAGCGAATCGAACCGGACCGCCGTTTCAACGACACACCCCCATCTCCCTCACATCCGGACAGGACGGATCGCGCAGGGCGAGGAGGCGACCCAAGCGCCATGTCGATCGCAGTCAAGAAGCAGGACGATGTCGTCATCCGCTTCGCCGGTGATTCCGGTGACGGCATGCAGCTCACGGGCAGCCAGTTCACCGACACGACGGCGAAGGTCGGCAACGACTTGGCCACGTTCCCCGACTACCCGTCGGAGATCCGGGCGCCGGCCGGCACGCGGCCGGGCGTCTCCGGTTTCCAGATCCACTTCAGCTCGTCGGACATCTACACACCGGGCGACGCCCCCGACGTGCTGGTGGCCATGAACCCGGCCGCGCTGATCGTCAACTACAAGGACATCAAGCCGGGCGGGATCATCATCGTCAACACGGGGAGCTTCACCGACAGCGATCTGCAGAAGGCGAAGCTGGACAGCAACCCCCTGGAGGACGGCACCCTCGACGGGTTCCGGGTCATCAAGATCAACATCAACAAGCGGGTCCTGCAGGCACTGGAGGACTCCCCCCTCTCCAAGAAGGACAAGCTCCGCTGCAAGAACTTCTACACCCTGGGGCTGATGTACTGGCTGTTCAGCAGGCCCATCGAGCCGACCGTGGAATGGATCGAGAAGAAGTTCGCCGGCAAGCCGGAGCTGATCGAGGCCAACCAGAAGGCGCTGAAGGCCGGCTACAACGCCGGTGACATCCACGAGATATTCCAGGGCCGCTACGAGGTGCCCGCCCGCCACGACGCCGAGCCAGGCACCTACCGGAACATCATGGGCAACAAGGCCCTGGCCCTGGGCCTGACCACCGGCGCCCACCTGGCGGGGCTGAAGCTCTACCTGGGCTCCTACCCCATCACCCCGGCCACGGACATCCTGCAGCACCTCTCCGAGCTGCGGAACTTCGGGGTGATCACCGTCCAGGCCGAGGACGAGATCGCGGGGATCTGCTCGGCCATCGGGGCCTCCTACGCCGGGATGCTCGGCGTGACGACGACCTCCGGACCCGGCCTGGCGCTGAAGACCGAGGCGGTGGGTCTGGCCATCATGCTGGAGCTGCCCCTGGTCATCGTCGACGTCCAGCGGGCCGGCCCCTCCACCGGCATGCCGACCAAGGTCGAGCAGGCCGACCTGCTGCAGGTCGTCTTCGGCCGGCCCAGCGAGGCGCCGATGCCCGTGCTGGCCTGCGCCAGCGTCTCCGACGCCTTCGACACGGCTGTCGAGGCCTGCCGCATCGCCGTCAAGTACATGACGCCGGTGATCGTGCTGAGCGACAACTACATCGCCAACGGGGCCGAGCCGTGGAAGCTGCCCGACCTGGACTCCCTGGAGCCGTTCCCCGTCGAGTTCGCCACCGACCCGGCCACCTTCAAGCCGTACCAGCGTGACGAGCGGCTGGTCCGGCCGTGGGCCATCCCCGGCACGCCGGGCCTGGAGCACCGCGTCGGCGGCCTGGAGAAGGAAGACATCACCGGGAACGTCAGCTACGACCCGGACAACCACCAGAAGATGGTCCAGTACCGCCAGGACAAGGTCATGGGGATCCGCCGCGAGTACCCGGCGCCCGAGATCTACGGCGTCCAGGAGGGCGAGCTGCTGGTCGTCGGCTGGGGCTCGACCTACGGGGCCATCCGCAGCGCCGTGGAGAAGATGCACCGGGCCGGTGCCTCGATCGCCCACCTGCACATCCGCCACATCTGGCCGCTGCCCCACGGGCTGCCCGAGATCTTCGCCCGCTACCGGAAGGTCATCGTGCCTGAGCTGAACATGGGCCAGTTCGCCCGCCTGCTCCAGAGCGAGTACCCGCAGACCACCTTCCTGAAGTACAACAAGGTCAAGGGCAAGCCGTTCACCGCCACCGAGCTGCAGGACAAGTTCAACGCCGTCCTGGAGGAGCAGTCATGAGCGCCATCGAACTCAAGCCCCGGGATCTGAAGTCGGACCAGGAAGTGCGCTGGTGCCCGGGCTGCGGCGACTACGCCATCCTCAACGCCACCCAGCAGGCCATGGCCGAGATGGGCGTGCCGAAGGAGAACTTCGTCATCGTCTCGGGGATCGGCTGCTCCAGCCGCTTCCCGTACTACATGGACACCTACGGGATGCACACCATCCACGGGCGGGCGCCGGCCATCGCCATGGGCATCAAGATCGCCAACCCCGACCTGTCGGTCTGGGTGATGACCGGCGACGGCGACGCCATGTCGATCGGCGGCAACCACCTGATCCACGCGATGCGGCGGAACATCGACCTGAAGATCATCATGTTCAACAACCGCATCTACGCGCTGACCAAGGGGCAGTACTCGCCGACCACGCCCCAGGGGCAGAAGACGAAGACCTCGCCGTTCGGGGTCGTCGACCACCCGTTCCATCCGCTGTACATGGCCATCGGGACGGGAGCGACGTTCGTCGCCCGCACCATCGACGCCAGCCCGAAGCACATCAAGAAGGTCCTCAAGGCGGCCCACGAGCACAAGGGCGTGGCCTTCGTGGAGATCTGGCAGAACTGCGTCATCTTCAACGACGGCGCCTGGCGGGACTACACGACCAAGGACACCCGCGACGAGCGCCTGATCGACCTGGTGCCGGGCGAGCCGATGGTCTTCGGCAAGGAGCGGGACAAGGGGCTGAAGCTGGGTTGCGAGGGCCCCGAGGTCGTCTCCGCCGAGGAGGCCGACGTCTGGGACCCGTCGGGCGAGTCGCCCCTGCCGGCCTTCATGCTGGCACACCTGGACGACCGCGACGACATGCCCCACGCCATCGGCATCTTCCGGGACGCCCCCCAGCCCACCTACGAGGCCGAGCTGCACGACCAGGTACGGCGGGTCACCGAGGAGAAGGGCAAGGGGACCCTGAAGGACCTGATCTACACGAAGGACGTCTGGACCGTCGAGTGAGCCGACGGGGCCGGTTCCGGCCGACAAGAGCAGCGCCCGCCGTCACCGAGACGGCGGGCGCTTTGCCGTGGGCCGGAGCCGTAGGCGACGCGGTCAGTTCTGGTCCAGGACCTCGTCGTCGTACTGCTTCTCGAAGCCGTCCTTGTGGGCCCCCTCCTCGTCGGCCAGTCGCGTGAACAGAGCCCGGATCCCGGGGTCGTCGCTGGCCGCGGCCAGGGCACGGTAGAGCTGCTCGGCCTTCTTCTCCGACTGCATGGCGGCGATCAGCAGGTCCTGCTGGTCCATGTCGCTGCGGATGGTGAACTCCCGCAGGTAGTCGGAGATCTTCAGGTCCCGGACGCGCTCGGTGGCGATGCCGGTGGGGCGGCCGTCGCGCAGCTGCCGCAGGTTCTCCTGGTGGCGTCGCTCCTCGTCGGCCATCTCCAGGCACATCTTCCTCAGGCCGGGGTGGGTGGCCTGCTCCGCGAAGTCGCGGTAGAAACGCTCGGCCTTCTGCTCCTGGCCGATGGCGAACTCGATGACCTCCTCGACGGAACCGAAGGTCCGCTCGACGCTCTCTCCCTCGCGTACCATCGTCACTCCTTCCGGCCGGCCGGCTGCCCGACCAGGTGTCGCTGGATCCCGTCGACGGCGCGCAGACCGTCGGCGATGGCGCTGATGGCGTCGGCGACGTCGTTGACCAGGTCGCCGCCGGCGAAGATGCCCGGCACCCGGGTCATGCCCGTCTCGTCCACGTCGATGCCGCCCCACTTGTTGGTGATGGCCTCGGCGACGTCCTCGGGCAGCCAGGTCAGGTCAGGCTTCTGGCCGATGGCGACGATGACCCGGTCGACGACCAGGTGGTTCTCGACCCCCTCGACCAGCTGGGGCCGCGGGCGCCGTCCCGGTGCCTCGGCCACCATCTCGGCCGGCCCCCAGACGAAGTCCAGCCTGCCGTCGTCGGTGCGCTCCACCCGCAGCGGGATGCACTGGGTGACCAGGGCGACGCCCTCGGCCTCCGCGTCCTCGATCTCCTCGTCGTCGGCCGGCATGTCGATCTGGCGCCGGCGGTAGGCGATGGTCACCTCGGCCCCGAGGCGGCGCGAGATGCGGGCGGCATCGATGGCCACGTTGCCGCCGCCGACCACGACCACCTTGCCGCCCACGTCGACGGTCTTGCCGACGTGGTGGTCACGCAGCAGGTCGATGGCGTACATGACGCCCGGCAGGTCCTCCCCCGGCGCGCGCAGGCTGGAGGGACGCGGCAGGCCGGTGCCGATGAAGACGGCGTCGTACTCCCGCCGCAGCCGAGCGAACTCCTCGCGGTCGACGGGATGGTTGGTGACGATCTCCACCCCGGCATCGGTCATCAGCTTGATCTGCTTCTCCAGCGACGGCATGGGGAAGCGGTACTTGGGAATCCCGAAGAAGGTGGCCCCACCCACCTGGGGCAGCGCCTCGAAGACAGTCGGCTTGAACCCGCGCAGCGCCAGGTAGTAGGCCACCGTCAGGCCGGACGGGCCGCCGCCGACGATGGCGATCCTCCGCCCCTGCCCCACCTGCGGCACGTCCGGGCGGAGGATCTCCGCGTAGTCGTCGAACCGCTCGGTGGCGTAGCGCTTCAGCCAGCGGATGGCCAGCGGCTCGCCCTGCAGGCCGACCGAGCAGACCGACTCGCAGCGGCGCGTGCAGACCTTGCCGCACATCTCCGGCAGCGGGTTGTTGTCGTAGATCAGCCGCACGGCGTCGGCGTCGCGGCCGTCGCGGATGGCGGCGATGTAGTCGGGGATGTGCATGTGGGCCGGGCAGGCGGCGACGCAGAGGCCGCATTCGACGCAGCGGGACGCCTCCTGGCGCGCCTGTTCGGTGGTATAGCCCAGGACGACCTCGGCCCAGGTGTGGATCCGCTCCTCGGCCGGGAGCATCGGCATCGCCACCCGCTGGTGGTCGACGAGGTCGAAACCGTCGTCCTGCCGCCAGCCGTGCTCGCTGCCGTCCCAGGGCTTGGCGTCCACGCCCGGGATGTAGCGGAAGACGTCGGGATCGTGGTCGACCCAGACGTACTCGTTGGACATGCCCAGCGACCCGGAGGGGCAGACGTCGACGCAGAGGGCGCACCAGCAGCATCGCCCGTAGTCGATCTTGGGGCGCAGGCCGCTGTCACCCTTGGTCGGCGCGTCGACGGGGACCATGTCGATGGCCGCGTTCTGGCAGATGTCGGCGCAGGTGCCGCAGCCGACGCAGGCCTCGACGTCGTTGATGTGCCAGCCGCGGTAGCGCGGCGCCCCGGAACGGTGCGACTCGTCCCTGGGGACCGTGTACGGCTTGCTGAAGGCCTGGACCCAGGCGTTGAACGGCGCGAAGACGTGCTTGAGACTCATCGTCGGCTACCTCTCGATCTCCGGGGGACAGACCGTCAGCGAGACCATCAGCGGTGCCAGGTCGGCGATGTTCGTGCCCGGCAGCATCCTCTCCAGCATGCTGACGCCGTGGACGTAGCTGGTGCCACGCACGTGCACGCGGCGGACCTTGTCGCTGCCGTCGGTCACGGTGAGGTACCCCATCTCGCCGCGGCTGGATTCGGCCCGCACGTAGGTCTGTCCCGGCGGGATCGTCCAGGTCAGCATGTTGGGCAGCTTGGCGCAGTAGGGCCCCTCGGTCGGCATCCGGTCCAGGATCTGCCGGATGATCCGGACCGACTCGGCGATCTCCAGGCGTCGCACCAGGGTCCGGGCGTAGATGTCCGAGCCCTCGGCGGTGCAGACCTCGAACTCGAGCTCGGGGTACTTGAGGTACGGGTAGTCGCGGCGGGTGTCGCGGGCGATCCCCATGGCCCGCAGCACGGGACCGGTGATCCCCATCTCGTCGGCCCACTCGGGCGGGACGACGCCGACGCCGACGGCGCGCTTGCGGAAGACGGCGGAGTCGAGGATCTGCGAGTCTACCAGCGGGAGCTTCTCCTCGATCTGGTCCAGGGTGGCCCGCAGCCTGTCGGCGAAACCGGCGGGCAGGTCGCGCCGCACGCCGCCGTAGACGATGTACATGTGGTAGATGCGGCCGCCGGTCAGCTCCTCGAAGCTGTCCAGGACGTAGTCGCGCAGCGTCAGCAGCCAGTTGGGGGCCGTGCCCAGTCCCATGCTGCCGACCTGCCCGCCCAGGGCCATCATCAGCGACGCCAGGCGCGACATCTCCAGTACCAGCGTGCGGATCCAGAGGGCCTTCTCGGGCACCTGGTCCGCCAGGCCGGAGAGCTCCTCCAGGCCGGCGGCCAGCAGGTACTCGTTCGTGTCGGGCTCCGGGACGCAGATCCGGCAGACGATGGGGAACGCCTGGATGTACTTGCGCCGCTCCATCAGCTTCTCGAAGCCGCGATGCAGGTAGCCCACGTGGGTGATGCCGCGGGTGATGGTGTCGCCCTCCAGCCAGACCTGCATGGACATGTTGCCGGTGATCCCCGGATGCTGGGGACCGAACCAGAGCTGGACCTCCCGGTCCTGCCGGATGCGGGGCTCGTAGGCGGACAGGTCACTTCTCACCGAGGTACCCCCTCTCGCCGAACACCTTGCCCACGTACGTGCGCGGGTCGGTGTGCTCGCGTCCCGGCCGCATGGGGTGGTGCCGCTCCACGTAGGCCAGGGTGTCGAAGTCGCGGCGCATGGGCGGGATCTCCTGCCAGCCCTCGAGGATGAACGGGACACCCTGGCGGGGCGAGCCGGGGAACTCGATCCCGAACATCTCGTTGATCTCCTGCTCGTAGGTGACGGCCTGGGGCCAGAGGTGGTGGACCGACTCGGCCGTCGGGCACTCGCGGTCGATGCGGGTGTTGACCATCAGCGCGCGTCGCCCGACCGGATCGGTCAGCAGGTAGACCAGCTGGAACTCGCCGTCCTCGATCCAGTCGACCGCCGTCAGGTGGGTCAGCTGGACCAGCGGCGTGTTGGTCTTCAGCCAGCAGAGGGCGGGCAGCACCTGCGCGGCGGGCAGGTCGGCGCCGAACAGGTCGTCGCGCTGCCGCCAGCCGCGGGTGCAGCCGAAGCGCTGCTGCAGTTCCGTGAGGATCGTCTCCATGGTCGCTCCTACCAGCTGTAGTCGGGCAGGTCCCAGTCGCCGATGACCTGCTTCTGGTTCTGCCGGTACCAGTCGAGGTTCTCCAGGTAGTGGTGCCACCCGTTGGCCTCGCCCTTCTCGATCCGCCGCATCAGGTAGCCGAAGCCGGCCAGCAGCGCCTCCGGCCGCGGCATGCAGCCGTTGATGTAGACGTCGACCGGCAGGTAGAGGTCCAGCATCTTGATGGTGTTGTAGCTGTCCCAGTACATGCCGCCGTTGATCGTGCAGCTGCCCAGGGCGACGACCCACTTGGGATCGGGCATCTGCTCGTAGCTGCGGATGACCCGCTTGAGGGTCTTGGTGGCCAGGTAGCCCGAGATGATGAAGACGTTCGACTGGCGAGGCGTGGGACGCATCTCGATCCCGAAACGCGACATGTCGAAGCGGCTGGTCATCAGCGGCCGCAGCTCGATGGAGCCGCAGCCGGTGCCGAACGCCAGCACCCAGAGGGAGCGGGCCCGGAACCAGTTCTTGATGGTGGCCACCGCCTCGGGCAGGCCGGGCACCTCGGGCCGACCGCCGCGGAAGCAGGCGTCGTCCACCGGGGCGTGGCCCCGCGACGGGACCAGCGGCAGCTCACGGTCGTTGCTCACGTTGTCGGCCATGTCGCCTCCCTAGCGGGTCACGGCGGCCAGGACGACCGCCAGCACGCCGGCCGCCGTGGGCCAGCCCAGGAAGAACCGGATCGCCTGCTCGGTGCGGAACCGCGGGAAGACGGCCCCCACGAAGACGGTCCAGAAGTAGATGACGAAGATCTTGACCACGGCCTCCGGCACCGTACGCGCCCCGCCCAGGAACAGGTCCATGTAGAGGACCATCTTGGCGATGGCGAACGAGGCCCGCCCGAGCATCATCAGCGACAGGTACGTGGAGTGGTACTCGGTGGGCGGACCGACGGGGATCTCCTGGGGCGCCCCGACGATGTTGAACGGGGCGTACATGTTCATCCCCAGCAGGGCCAGCATGCCGGCCACGGTCGCCAGGGGGTTGGCCACCAGGTTCCAGTGCAGCCAGCCGCCCTGCTGCGCCGCCACCAGGTCGGCCACCGAGAAGCTGCCCGCCTGGGCCGCCAGGGCGATGACCGACAGGGCGAACGGCAGCTCGTAGGCCGACATCTGGGACAGGCCGCGGGAGATGCCGATGGGCGAGTGCGGGTGGCCACCCTCCCCTGCTCCCAGGGCCATCCCCAGCGAGCCGAAGAAGATGAAGTACATCACCAGCAGCAGGTCCCCCGCGAAGGAGAACCCCTCCAGGGCCGGCACGCCGACCACCACCGGCAGCAGGAGGTAGAGGCCCACTCCGCCCACGGCCCGGAAGACCGGCCCCAGGTAGAACATGACGCCGTGGCTGACGGCCGAGCGGAGAAAGAGGTTCTTCCCCAGGTCCAGGTACGGCTGCCAGACCGGCGGCCCGACCCGTCCCTGGATGCGGGCCATGACCTTGCGGATGATCCCGCCGGTCAGCAGCCCGTAGTTGACGGCGAAAAAGAGGCTCAGCAGGGTCCAGCCGAGCTTCGGCAAGAATGCCATCGCTCTCCTCCTAGCGTCCCACGCCCAGCAGGGCGCAGACGACGACGACGGCCAGCGAGTACAGGACGTAGGTCTGGCCGTTGCCCGAGTAGAATCGGCGGGCGACGCCGACGACGGCGGTCACCGTCCCGGCCAGCCCCTCCCAGAAGCGCATGAACGCCGTCCCCAGGACCGGCCCGAAGGCGCGCGCGTAGGGACGGTAGAAGTCGTGGGCGTAGTGGATCTCCTCGGGCGGCGGCGGCAGCTCGCCCGAGTAGACGATGTCGAGCTGTCCCACCTTGCGCGGCCGCGGGCCCAGCACGACCAGCAGCAGCAGGACGACGACGAACAGGGCCATCACCAGCAGCATGACATGCCAGGGGTGGAAGTAGCCGCCCGGCACGACCAGCGCCCCGTCGCTGAAGGTCACCCCGGGCGCGGCGAACCAGGGGGCGAGCGCCGCCTGCAGCGGCCGCAGCAGCAGCTGGGGCTGGACCGACAGGACCATGATCCCGACCATCAGGACGATCTCCGCCAGCAGCTGGGGCCACGGCGCCTCGCGCACCTCCCGGTGCCGCTCCTTGAGCTGGCCCAGGAAGATGGTGTGGATCAGCCGGAAGCAGTAGAGGAAGGCCACGGCCGAGGCGAACATCATCCCCGCCAGCAGCAGGAACCAGCCGCGGGCCAGCAGCGCCTGGTAGAGCAGCCACTTGCCGCCGAAGCCGCTCAGGGGCGGCACGCCGCTCAGGGCGATGATCCCGATTAGGACCGAGACGAACGAGACCGGCATCTTCTTGATCAGCCCGCCCATCTCGGACATGCGGCGCGTCCCGGTGCGGGCGACGACGCCGGCCACCGCCAGGAAGAGCAGCCCCTTGAACAGCAGGTGGTTGACGGCGTGGTAGAAGGCCGCCGACCAGCCCAGCGGCGTCATGACGGCCAGGCCGACGACGATGTACCCCACCTGCCCCACCGAGGAGTAGGCCAGCAGCCGCTTGGCGTCCTCCTGGAAGACGGCCAGCAGGGTCATCCCGAAGGCGGTCAGCCCGCCCAACCAAGCCAGGGCGTAGCTCCAGCCCGCCTGCCCGCCGCCCGGGCCGAACAGGTCGTGGCCCACCCGGAAGGCGACGGCCGCCAGGGCGAACATGGGCATCTTGGAGACGACGCCGGAGAGGAAGGGTGTGAAGACGTCGGGCGACTCGGCGTAGGCGTCGGGAGCCCAGATATGGGCGCCCCAGGCGGCGGCCTTCACGGCGAACCCGAGTGCCAGCAGCGACCAGGCGGCCGCGGCGCGCGTCCCGGCCAGGGTCGCCAGGCCGCCCACCGTCTCGGCTCCGCCTCCGATCGCCAGCAGCAGGCCGGCCAGGGTCAGCAGCCCCGACGCACCGGCGAACAGGATGTAGCGGTAACCGGGAGCGGCCCCCTCGCGGCCTTGGGCCACCAGCAGGTAGCTGGTCCAGGTCATCATCTCCCAGGCGACGAACAGGACGAGCAGCCCCTGGGCCCGGACCAGCAGCAGGACCGAGCCGACCAGCAGGACCAGCAACCCGTGATAGGCGGGCCGCGGCACCGGCAGGCCGAGGGTCGAGAGCTGGACGACCAGCGCCCCCAGCAGGATCATCAGGCCGAACAGGCCCGGCAGCGTCGTCGGCGCCAGGCCGCCCGCACCGGCCAGGGCGACGGCGACGGCCACGGTCGAGACCAGGCCCAGGACCGCCGGCAGCGGTCGCGGCAACCGGCCCAGCAGCACCAGGGCGGCTCCGCCGGCCAGCAGCCACAGCAGCGGCGCCTCCGCCGGCGGGACGACGGCCACCAGGCGCCACGCGCCCAGGCCCACCAGACCGGCCAGGGGCAGGACGATGGTCCCCAGATCGGACAGGACGCCCGCGGCCTCGTCACCCTGCTCCGCGGACGGCTCCTGGACGTGGCGCAGCCACCGGAAGTAGTAGACGAACTCCAGCAGCGAACCGACCAGCAGCGGTGCGATCCACCAGGCGTACCGGCCGTCGCGGACGATCCCGACCAGGGCGTCCCACTTGCCCCAGAAGCCGGGCAGCGGCGGCATCCCGACCATGGCCAGGACGCTCAGGACCAGGACTGTCCGCCGCCATGGCGCGTCGGCGAAGGCGCCCCGCCAGTCCTCGAGCGTCTCGCCGCCGTGGCCACCGACCAGCCACAGCAGGCCGGCCTTGGCCAGGCCGTGATTGACCAGCAGCAGGCCGGCCGCGGCCATCGCCACGGTGCCGTCGCGCAGCAGCGGGACCAGGAACAGCAGCAGGCCGAGCTGGGCCGACGAGGAGTAGCCGAGCATCCGCCGCGGCCGCTGCTGCCCGATGGCCAGCAGGTTGGCCACGACGAACGTGGCCATGCCGATGGTCATCAGCGGCAGCGTCCAGCCGTCGGCCGGGAACAGCGCCGACACCTTCCAGAAGGCGTAGAGGACGGCGTTGACGGTGGTGCCGACCAGCAGGGCCATGACACCCGGCTCGACCCCCTCGTAGAGGTCGACGGCCGGGCCGTTGACCGGCACCTGCTTCAGCTCGATGACGAACGCGCCGAGCAGGAACAGGAGCATCGTTCCCAGCAGGGCCGGAGCGCCGGCGGCCAGCTTGCCCGCCATGTCGTCCAGGTTCAGCGTCCCGGTCGACTTGTACAGGAACGCGATCCCGATCAGCAGGAAGGCCGAGGCCACCGAGCCGATCAGCATGTACTTGAACCCGGCCTCCAGGCCCGAGCGCTCGCGCCCGAAGGCCACCAGGGCGTAGGTGCCGATCGAGGCGATCTCCGTGAAGACGAACAGGTTGAACAGGTCGCGGGTCATCGTCAGCCCGAAGGCCGCCGTCAGCAGCAGCAGCTGCAGCAGGCTGGCCCGGCCTGCCGACGCCTCGTCCTCGCGCGCCGCCAGGTGCGGCAGCGTCGCCAGGGCGGTCAGCCCCGCCAGCAGGCAGATGACCGCCTCGGGCAGTCCCAGACGCAGGTTGATCCCCAGGGGAGGCTCCCAGCCGCCGGTGATCACCATGGCCGGCTCGCCGCCGTGCCACAGGTGCAGCAGCCACTGCCCGGCCACCAGCACCGTGAACAGGACCGTCAGGGCGTGTCCCCAGCGGGCCGCGCCGCGGCCGACGCGGGCCAGCAGCGGCAGCAGGAAGGCGACGCCGAGCGGGACGGCGATCAGCAGGATCGGATCGAGCGGTTTCACCACTTCAGCCTCCCGAAGTCGCGGATGTCGAGCGAGCCCTGCCGGGCGTAGAGACGGATGACGTAGGAGAGCATCAGGGCCGTCACGCCGACGCCGATGACGATGGCCGTCAGCACCAGGGCCTGCGGCACGGGATCGACGACCAGGTCGGCCTTGACCAGCCCGCCGACACGGTCCTGGAACAGGGCCGGGTCGTCGATGATCGGCGCGGTGGCGCCGGGACGGGCGCCCATGACCGCGATCAGCAGGTTGACCCCGGCGTCGACCAGCGTCAGGCCGAGCACCATCTTCAGGAGGTTGCGCCGCAGCAGGACGCCGGCCAGACCGATCAGGATCAGGGCCATGGCGGAGACCAGGTAGAGGGTCGTCAGGCTCATGAGCCCACCTCCTCCCCGACGCCGTCGGAGTGCATGAGGTTCTCCAGCAGGACGCTCAGCTCCGAGCCGACCTTCAGGCCGATCAGCACGTAGATGACCGGGATGACGCCGGCCGACAGCAGGCGGTTCCACTGGCCCAGGGGCAGGACGTTCCGGTTGGCCAGGAACGAACCGGCCGCCGCCAGCCCCAGCAGCCCCACCAGGACGAAGCCGAAGCCGGACAGGGACTCCAGCCAGCCCAGCAGGCCGTGGGGCAGGTGCCGCGAGCGGTCGGTCAGCAGCAGCAGCAGGACGGCCGAGGCGACGACCGCCCCGCCCTGGAAGCCGCCGCCCGGGGTCAGGTGGCCGTGGACGAAGATGTAGACCCCCAGCAGGACGACCGGCGCGAACAGCATCCGGGCGGCCGTGACCAGGATCTCGCTGGCCGGCTCGGGCTCCTGGGGCCGCTGCCCGGCGCGCCGGCGCAGGACGAAGCCGGCCCCGGCGACCGACAGGAACAGGACGGTCACCTCGCCCAGGGTGTCGAACCCCCGGTAGTTGACGACGATGGAGGTGACCAGGTTGGACCCGCCGTCCTCCAGGACGCCCCGCTCGGCGTAGTGGCGGGCCACGTCCCCCAGCTCTCCGGGCTGACCCGCGGGGACGAGCCTCAGCATCAGCGCGCCCAGGGCCAGCAGGATGACGATGCCGAGCAGCTGCTTCACTCCTCCACCTCCCGCGTGCGGCGGATGGCGATCAGGACGATGACCGTCCCCAGGCCGGCCCCGATGGCCGCCTCGGTCATGGCCACGTCGGGCGCGGCCATGCGCAGGAAGAGGTAGGAGACGAAGAGGCTGACGACGCCCACCAGCACGGCCGACGACAGCAGGTTCCGGGTCCACATGGCCGCGATCGCCGTCGCCACCATCGCCACGCAGATCAGCCAGTCGACGATGATCATGTCCGCTCCTCCTCGCCGCTCGCCTCCGCCAGGGCGTCCATGACCGTCCCGGGCGTCAGCGGCTCGCCCTGCTTGTAGGCGGCCCGGGCCAGGGCGTGGGACGACACCGGGTTGGTGACCAGCACGAACAGGACGATCAGCAGGATCTTGGGCAGCCAGGCCGGTTCCAGCAGACCCAGCCCGGTCAAGGTCAGGATGTTGCCGAGAGTGGTCGCCTTCGTCCCGGCCTGCATCCGGTTGTAGAGGTCGGGCATCCGGACGATGCCCAGCGCTCCCAGGAAGAGGAACAGGGTCCCCAGCAGGGTCAGCGCGGCGCCGAGGTCGTGCAGCCAGGCCATGGTCAGATCCCCCGTTCGAAGTAGCGCGCCAGGGAGACGACCCCCAGGAAGCCGAGCACGGCGTAGACGAGGGCCACGTCCAGGTAGATGACGCGGTGGGCCAGCAGGGCCAGCGCCACCAGCAGCGGCATGGTGATCAGGGTCAGCACGTCCAGGGCCACGGCCCGGTTGGGGGCGTCGGGGCCGCGCAGCAGCCGCCAGACCGCCAGCAGGACCCCGGCGATACCGAACCCCATCGCCACCTTCAGCAGCAGGTCACTCAAAGATCACCTCCAGGAAGCGCTCGAAGCCGGCGGCGATGTCGCGGGTCGCCTGCTCCACGTCGCCGGTCTCCACGTCCAC
This sequence comes from uncultured Fibrobacteraceae bacterium, assembly GCA_964436825.1. Lineage (GTDB taxonomy): Bacteria > Krumholzibacteriota > Krumholzibacteriia > LZORAL124-64-63 > LZORAL124-64-63 > CAYTEO01. Next base: position 17,965 of record CAYTEO010000009.1, read on the forward strand.
CCAGTGGATGAACAGCTCGTCGTCGCGGATGTCGACGGTCAGCGTCCCCGGCGTCAGGGTGATGGAGTTGGCCAGGACCATCCGTGCCATGGGGTTGCGCAACCTGGTGCGGATCTTGACGATGCCGGGCCGGATCGGCAGCCGCGGATCGACGACCCGCCGCGCGACGTCGAGGTTCGCCTTGACGATGGCGACGATCATGTAGGGGATGTAGGCGACGGCATACAGCAGCCGCTTCGGCTGCAGGAGCCGCACTCCCCCCACGTGGCACGGCTCGACTCCCCGCAGGGCCGCCACCAGCAGCGCCGCGCCGGCGCCCGCGACCAGTTCCTGGGGATCGGTCGAACCGACCAGGACCAGCCAGGTCAGCCACAGCGCCCCCGCCAGCATGACGAATGTCAGGAAACGCCCCATCTCTCACCCTTCCTCGCCGCTTTCGCGGCCGTGCGGGACGCGATCGACGATGGAGGCCAGGAAGGCCATCGTCTCGGTCACCGCCTGCGAGGTCACCCGGTAGTAGACCCGCACTCCCTGCTTCTCCCGCTCTACCAGCCCGGCCAGGTAGAGGTGCTTGAGCTGCTGCGAGACCGTCGATTGCTGCTCTCCCACCCGTTCCATCAGCTCGCTGACGCAGTGGGGCCCGTCGACCAGGGCGCACAGGAGCTTCAGCCGCACGGGATTGGCCAGCACGGCCAGGTATTCCCGCATGTCGGTGCAGGTCTTGGGATCGTCCCGGAAGTGCCGGGCCAGCTCTGATGTGGAGGACCATCGTTTCATCACGGCATCATGATAATATGATGTTTCCAGGATCCAAAAAAAATCTGAACGCCCAGTAACGCTCTATATTATTGTCGCAGCGAAGGTTGACAATGATATCCGCCTTCGCTCCCCGCCCCAGCCTTCACCGCCGACACCTTGACAGGGAGCCGCCCGGTGCCTAGGCTCCCGCCACCGGAACCCACGACGACAGCAGCGAGAAGGAGTCCTCCCATGGCGCAACCCCGCGGACAATGGAGCGGTCAGATCGGCTTCATCCTGGCGGCGGCCGGCAGTGCCGTCGGCCTGGGGAACCTCTGGAAGTTTCCCTACATCACCTATGAGAACCACGGGGGTGCGTTCGTCCTGGTCTACCTGATGGCCGTCCTGCTGGTGGGGCTGCCGATCATGATCGCCGAGATCGTCCTGGGCCGACGCAGCCAGCTCAGTCCCGTGGGCGCCTTCCGCAAGCTGGCCGCCGGCCGCGCCGGCAGCCGCTGGTGGCCCGCCGTGGGTTTCCTGGGGGTCAGCGCCGGGTTCATCATCCTCTCCTACTACAGTGTCGTCGCCGGCTGGACGCTCCGGTACATCCAGCTCGCCATCAGCGGCAAGCTCGGGACGATGGCCGCCGACCCCGCGGCGATGCAGCACTTCTTCGGCAGCGTCTACCTGGCCGACGGCGCCCAGCAGATCGCCGGCCACGCCGTGTTCATGGCGCTGACCGTCGGCGCGGTCTTCTTCGGTGTGAAGGAGGGGATCGAGCGGGTGGCGCGCGTCCTGATGCCGCTGCTGTTCCTGATCCTGCTCGCCATGGCGGTCTACGCCGCCACGACCAGCGGCTTCGGCAGGACCCTGTCGTTCCTGTTCCGGCCCGATTTCGGATCCCTGACCGGCCGGGCCGTCCTGGAGGCGCTGGGCCAGGCCTTCTTCTCCCTGAGCCTCGGCATGGGCGCCATGCTCACCTACGGCAGCTACATGAGCCGCCGCAGCTCCATCCTCGCCTCGGCCCTCGAGGTCAGCATCATGGACACCCTGGTGGGTGTGCTGGCGGCCGTCATCATGTTCTCGATCATCTTCACCTTCGACATGCCGGTCTCCGCCAGCGCCGGGATCCTGTTCACGACCCTGCCGACGGTCTTCTACCAGCTGCCCGGCGGCGCGTTGATCACGACGTTCTTCTACGTCCTGGTCGCCTTCGCGGCGCTGACCAGCACGATCAGCCTCATGGAGGTCGTCTCCAGCTACGCCATCGACGAGCTGGGCTGGGGCCGCCGCCGGGCCACGGTGACCATGGGCCTGGCCATCTTCGCCTTCGGCTGCCTGAACGCCGTCAGCCTGGGCGCCAACAAGGCCCTCTCCGGCATCAACATCCTGGGCAAGGGATCGACCGTCGGCCTGTTCAGCACCCTCGACTTCCTGTCGGCCAACTGGCTGCTGCCCGTGGGCGGGTTGCTGATCGCCGTCTTCACGGGCTGGATCCTGCCGCTGGGCGAGACGAGGGAGGAGCTGGAGACGGGGCACGGCCACCTCGGCGCCCTCTACACGGGATGGCGGATCCTGATCCGGTTCGTGGCGCCGCTGGCGGTGGGCGCGATCATCGCCAGCATCGTCTTCCTGGGCATGGAGTACCAGTAGCCCCGATCGGAGCGGGGACGACGGGAGGGACCGCCGCGGCGGTCCCTCCCTCGTGTCCGGACCAGGCGCCGCGCGCCGTCCCTAGTAGCTCCCCTCGCCGATCTCGGTCTTGCCGGCGAAAGTCCGGTAGACCCAGATGGTGTAGGCGATGACGATGGGCATGCCGATCAGGGCGATCACCAGCATGACCTTCAGCGTCCCCTGGCTGGAGCTGGCGTTGAAGGCCGTCAGGCTCCAGGCCTTGTCGAGGGTGGAGGGGACGAGCACCGGGAACATCCCCACCGCCGCCACGCCGATCTTGCCCAGGATCGCCAGGCAGGAGGCGAGGAACGCCCGCCCTGGCCGGCCCGCCTGCAGCGAGGCCGGGATCAGCCCCACCCCGGCCAGCATGACCAGGAAGAAGAGCCAGAACAGCGGCCGGCCGAAGACCCCGTCCATCAGGTGCGGCGCAAAGAAGAAGGTCAGCAGGGTGGCCAGCACCAGCAGGACCACGTAGACCATCCAGAGCCGCGGCGCCAGCGCCTCCATGCGGGCGGCCAGGTCGCCGTCGGACTTCAGGCGCAGGTAGAGGGCCCCGTGCTGGATGAACATGACCAGTCCCAGCAGTCCCACCACCAGGGGGTACGGGCGCAGCAGGGTGAAGAAGGTGCCGGTGTAGTTGCCCTGGGCGTCGACCGGCACGCCCTGCAGGAGGTTGCCCACCGCCACGCCGAACAGCAGCGCCGGCAGCAGGCTCCCCAGCCCGAAGACCAGGTCCCAGGTCGCCCGCCAGCGGGGCGACTCCAGCTTGCCGCGGAACTCCATGGCCACGGCGCGACCGATCAGGGCCAGCAGGATCAGCATCAGGGCCAGGTAGAAGCCGCTGAAGACGGTGGCATAGACCATGGGGAAGGCGGCGAACAGGGCGCCGCCGCCTGTCAGCAGCCACACCTCGTTGCCGTCCCAGACCGGGCCGATGGCGTTGAGATGGATCCGCTTCTCGTGGTCGTCGCGGGCGAACAGGTGCAGGATGCCGACCCCCAGGTCGAACCCGTCGAGCAGGGCGTAGCCGGCGATCAGCACGCCGAACAGCGCGAACCAGATCGTGTTGAGAGACATCACGCGCTCACCTCCTCGACAACCTCAGGGTCGTGCGCCATCTCGCGGCGCAGCAGGAACAGGTACAACCCGCCCAGCAGGGCGTAGATGACCAGGAACATCAGCAGGGAGAAGACGATGTTGCCGGACGGCACGGTGATCGAGACGGCGTCCTTCGTCTTCAGCAGCCCGTAGACGATCCACGGCTGCCGCCCCACCTCGGCGGCGATCCAGCCGAACTGGCAGGCCAGGACCGGCAGCGGCATGAACCAGACCAGGACCTTCAGGAAGCCGCGGTTGCCGGCCAGCCGGTCGCGCCAGGCGAGCCAGGTCCCGACCAGGCTGACCAGGATGAACAGTCCGCCCAGGACCACCATGTTGTGGAACGAGACGAAGGTCAGGAAGAAGGGCGGCCGCTCGTCGACCGGAACCCGGTCCAGCCCCGGCACGGGTTCCTTCTCGAGGTCGCGCCCCAGCAGGAGGCCCATGCCCGGGACCTCGATGCGCGCCGCCAGCGACGGCTCCGGTCCGCCCTTGGGAATGCCGAAGACGGTCAGCTTGGGGGACGACGTGGTCTGCAGGATCCCCTCCATGGTGGCGAACTTCGTCGGCTGGGTCTCGGCCACCTGGACGGCGTGGATGTGCCCGAAGGGGAACAGCTCCAGCAGGGAGAAGACCAGCCCCATCGTCACGGCCACCTTCAGGCCCTTGCGCGACGGGGCGCCGCCCAGGCCGTTGCGCAGCCGCCAGGCCAGGATGCCGGCCACGAAGAAGGCCCCGGTGATCAGCGCCGCGTCCACGGTGTGGAAGAAGCGCGGCCACATGGACGGGTTGAAGACGGCCTCGCCGAAGCTGGTCAGCTCGGCCCGCCGCATCCCGTTCTCCAGGGTCACCAGCTTGTAGCCGGTGGGCGTCTGCTGCCAGGAGTTGGCCACCAGGATCCAGAAGGCCGACAGGGTCGCGCCCACGGCCACCATCAGGATGGAGAAGCACTTCACGCCACGGGAGATCCGGTCGCGCCCGAAGAGGTAGAGCCCCAGGAAGGTGGACTCCAGGAAGAAGGCGAAGACGCCCTCGGCGGCCAGGGGGGCGCCGAAGATGTCGCCCACGAACCGGGAGTAGGTGGCCCAGTTGGTCCCGAACTGGAACTCCATGACGATGCCGGTGGCCACGCCCAAGGCGAAGTTCAGGGCCAGGATCCTCGAGAGGACCCGGGCGACGTGGTCGATGTCCCTGTCGCCGCCACGCCAGCCGCGGTACTCCAGCACGACCAGCATCCACGCCAGGCCGATGGAGATGGGCGGGAACAGGAAGTGGAAACAGATGGTCAGCGCGAACTGCAATCGCGCCAGGAGGACGGGATCCAGCATGAACGACCTCCATGTGGCAGGGTAGGTAGGGACGATTCGGTGCGATCCTCGCGGCCGAGACTAATAGGACCACAAGAGTCCTGCAATACAAAAAATCCGTATATCACAGTATTTATACAGATAAATACTTGTTTGATCCGTAACCGGTCCGGCCGCTGACCGGGGCCCGGTGCGAGCCCCTGCCCCCCTCCCCGCGACAGCCCCGGCCCGATCACCGGTCTTGCATACCGCCGCCACGGCGGTACATTCGTCGCGGAGGCCGACCACCCAGGGGAGCGTGACCATGTCCGCAAGCAACGATCTCGACGCCGCCCTGGCGGCGTGGCAGCGGGAGCCGACGCCCCGGCGCGCCGCCGGGGTCCTGGAGGCCGCGCCTGTCGACGGCACCGCGACGGACTGGCACCGCTTCCTGGAGCGGACCCGCCGCAGCGACTTCCTGCTCTCGCTGCCGGACGACGACGCCCGGCGCCACTGGGCCGACCTCGCCGTCCGGGGGATCCGCCAAAGCGGCTACACCCTGGAGACACTCCTCGCCGCCCGCACGGCGGAGCACCCCGAGCGGATCTACCTGCGGGACGACGCCCTGGCCGGCGCCTGGACCTACCGGGCCGTCCGCCGCCGGGCGCGAGCCGTGGCCGCCGCGCTGCTGACCCTCTCGTCCCGCCCGCGGGTGGCGCTCTGGACGCCGAACTCCCTGCCCGGCGCCGTCTGCGACCTGGCCTGCCTCTGCCACGGCCTGTTCATCACCCCTCTCTCGCCGGGTCTGGACCTCGAGACGGTAGCCTGGATCTGCCGACGGCTCGAGATCGACATCCTGGTCACCGGGGGCGCCGAGCAGCACCACCTGGCCGCACGCCTGCGGGAGGGCGGCGACGGTCCCCGCCACCACGTCGTGCTCGATGCCTCCGAGGAGGCGCCGCCCGACGCCGCTGACCTGGCGGAGCTGACCGGTGCGCTCTCCCCCGAGCAGGTCGACACGCTGCTGGAGCGGCATCCCCGCTTCGGCATGGACGACCCGGCGACGGCCATGTTCACTTCCGGCAGCACGGGTCGCCCCAAGGGCGTCGTCTTCACCCTGGCCAACATGGTCAGCAAGCGGTTCGCGCGGGCGGCCGCCCTGCCGGCGGTGGGCGACGACGAGGTGCTGTACTGCTACCTGCCGCTGTTCCACACCTTCGGTCGCTTCCTGGAGCTCCAGGGCACCCTCTTCTGGGGCGGGACCTACGTCTTCGCCCCGAACCCGTCCCGCGAGACACTGCTGCGCGAGCTGCCGCGGGTTTGCCCCACCGGGCTGATCGGCGTTCCCATCCGCTGGCAGCAGCTGCGCGAGCGCTGCGACGAGCTGGCCGGTCCCGGCAACCGCCCCGAGGAGTTCCACGTGCGGTCCGTGGTCGGCGACCGCCTGCGCTGGGGCCTGTCTGCGGCCGGATACCTGGATCCGGGAGTCTTCCGCTTCTTCCACCGGCACGGGATCGAGCTGTGCAGCGGGTTCGGGATGACCGAGGCGACAGGCGGCATCACGATGACGCCGCCGGGCCGGTACCGGGACCGATCCGTGGGGATCCCGCTGCCGGGAATCGAGGTCCGCCTGGGGGAGCACGACGAGCTGCAGATCCGCGGCCCCTACGTCGCCGCCTACCTGGATCCGGAGCCGGCGGCGTACGACGGGGACTGGCTGCGGACCGGCGACATCTTCCGGCGCCACGAGGACGGGCACCTGGAGATCGTCGACCGGCTGAAGGACATCTACAAGAACAGCCGCGGCCAGACCATCGCCCCCCGGCGCGTGGAGCAGCGGTTCGCCGGCGTGCCCGGCATCCGGCGGGTCTTCCTGGTGGGGGACCACCGCAACGACAACGTCCTGCTGATCGTCCCCGACCCCGACGACCCGGTCCTGGAGGGGGATCCCCACTCCCCGACCGCCCGCAGCTACTTCAACCGGATCATCACCAGCGCCAACGCCGAGCTGCTGCCCCACGAGCGGGTCGTCAACTTCGCGATCCTGGACCGGGACTTCTCCGCCGAACAGGGCGAGCTGACGCCCAAGGGATCCTACCGGCGCAAGGTCATCGAGGCGAACTTCGCCGCCGTCATCGACGAGCTCTACCGGCGCGAGGCGGTCCTGCTCCGCTGCGGCGACGTGACCGTCCGCGTCCCCCGCTGGCTCGTCCGCGAGCTGGGCGTCCTGGAGACCGAGCTGGTGGCCGACGGCGAGGGGATCCGCGACACCTCCCGGGGCCTGCACCTGGTCGTCGCCCGGATCGACGAGCGCCACGTCCGGGTCGGCGACCTGCAGTACGAGCTGGACGGGGACCGGATCCATCTTGGCCGGCTGGTCCGCCATCCCCTGCTCTGGGTCGGCAACGACGCGCTGGTCCGCTTCTTCCCCGTGCGCGACGGCTGGGACGCTCCCCTCGCCCCGTTCAGCCGGCACGTCGAGCTGCCCCGGTCCCTGGCGGGCCAGCAGCGGCAGGAGCGCGCCGCCGACCTCAGGTCCCTGCGGGACCGGCGGCTGCCCCGCCTCCACGAGCTGTCGGTCAACGCCCTGTTCGGGGACCGGGAGACGGCCCTGGCGGCCGTCGAGGGGCTGGCCCGGTCCCTGGAACTGGCCGAGCGCCGGGTGGCCGAGCTGATCCGGCTGCGCCTGGAGGCGCTGGCCCGGCATCCGGAGATGGCAGTCCGCAGCCGCGCCTACCGGGCCCTGCTGCTGGACGAGACCAGCCTCGACCCGGAACAGATCCGACCCAAGTTCCTGGAGTCGGGCCTGCCGTTCCTGGACGAGGAGACGATCGCCGCGGTGACCGGCGACGGCCTGGAGCAGCGGCGCCTGGAGGCCTTCCGGCGCCGGCTGCACGCCTACCGCAGGCACATCCGCTGGCCCGCCGACGACGTGATGCGCTCGCAGCTGGAGGGCATCTTCTCCCTGCTGGCCGAGTTCGCCCGGCGCGACCCCACCTACTACGGGGCGGTGCGGGACGAGCTGGTCAGCTGGATCACGCTCTGCGGGGACGAGCGCGTCGCCGCGGCCGCGGAGCAGGAGGTCCTGGCCCTGGCCGAGTGGTACGAGGGACAGCTCTCGCACCTCGCCCCTCCCCTGGACAGGGAGCGCTGGCGGGAGGTCCTGCTCTTCCAGGAGGGGCTCGGCGAGCAGGAGATCGAGCGCATCCTCGACATCGTCTCCGACCGCCACTTCCTGGAACGCTCGATCCAGCTGGCCTTCGACGGGCAACGGATCCGCGCCGAGGACCTGCTTCCCGACGGGGTCTGGGTCGGTCGCCTGGCCGTCCGGCCCGTGCAGACGATCTACCGCCTCAGCCTCAACACCCGCGACGGCCGGCACTTCGACCTGCAGCTCATCGTCTGGAACCGGGAGGAGCTGGCGCGCAGCCACCGGCGGATCATCCGTTCCATCTACTGGCTCATCTCCCTGTCCGGCCATCCCCACGGCTCGCCCGTCCTGCCCCGTTTCGGCTGTTTCCGGCAGGAGAGCGGCGCCCTGTCGCTGGCCTACGTCGAGACGCTCCCGGTCTGGGAACGCATCGAGGAGTACGCCCGCGAGTTCGATCCCTCCGACCCGGCCGACGAGCGGCTGCGCTGGCAGCGCCTGTTCATCCAGTCCCTGGCCACCTTCTTCCGCGCCTGGGCCATCAGCGGCGGCCGCATCGTCCCCGGGCTGGTCGACCCGGCCAACGTCGCCGTCGACCCGTCCGACTTCCGGGAATCGTCCCGCATCCTGTCGCTGAGCGGCTGGCACGTGTACGGCGGCCCGCTGGACCTCGTCCGTCCCATGCTGCGCAACTTCTACAAGCAGACGTTCGTCACCTTCCCCCGCACCAGGCGGACCCTGGAACTCTCCTGGATCGCCGACGCCTGCGTCGAGGCCCTCGGTCCGGAGCGCGCCGATGCCTTCCTGGTGGAGCTGCAGCGGGACCTGGAGGGGATGTCGGCCGACCCGCTGGCCGCCCGCCTGGCGGCCCTGTTGCCCCAATACCGCCGACGCTGCCGGGAGGAGCCCTACCTGAGCTGTGCCCTGCTCGGCGCCTCGGCCCGCTACCGCCGCTGGCTGGCGGCCAACCCCGAGGCCTCCCCCCGGGCCCGCGAGCAGCTCATCGAGGAGATGCTCCAGCTCTACGGCCTGCAGCGACAGCCTCCCCTGCAGCGCTACCTGCTGTACCGGACGACCTGGTTCCGGGACGCCCCGCCGGCCGTCCAGGAGGCACTGGACCGTCTCCTGGCCACGATGCACCGGCATCCCGAGCGGCCGGTGACGAACCTGCCCGAGCTGTCGGACCTGCAGTCCCTGCTGACCGGCCCCGACGAGCGGCGGGTCTTCCAGCGGATGGTCTTCCCCCACTCCCGCAGCGACGAGCCGCCGGAGCTGCTGACCGTCGGCGAGCAGGACCGCCGCCAGGTCGCCGTCAGCACCCGGATCCGCGACCGGGACGGCGCCGCCTTCACCGTCCGCGAGCCGGTCTCCCCGGCCGAGGTGGGCGTCCTCTACCGCCTCTTCTTCCAGTCCGGCTACTACCGGACGATCTCGCCGGCGGACCGGGTCCTGGTCGTCCTGGACGAGCAGGACCAGGTCGTCGGCGGGATCAGCTGGCGTCCCGTCGACCGGGAGATCGTCCACCTCAACGGGATCGTCGTGGCGACACCGCTGCTGGGACACGGCCTGAGCAGCGCCATGATCGAAGATTTCTGTGGGCGGTTGGCCAACCTCGGGTATAATGCGGTCAAGACCCTGTTCGTCATGCGCCCCTTCTTCGAGAAGATGGGGTTCCGTGTCGATAGGCGCTGGGGGGGCCTGGTACGTCCCCTGGCCGACCCCCCGGACGTCCCTCCGACCGATTCCCGCTGACGAGCAGGGTGGTTTCCGCCTTCCCTGGCCATGTCCCGTTCGCCCTGGAGGGAGCGATGAACTATCCGGTCTGGTCCCTGGACATGGGTGGCGGCGTCCTGATGGCGATCGTCGCCGTGCTGCACGTCTTCGTCGCCCATTTCGCCGTCGGCGGTGGCCTGTGGCTGGTGGTGACCGAGCGGCGGGCCAACCGTCGCGGCGACCGCCAGCTGCGGGACTTCGTCAAGTCGAACAGCCGGTTCTTCCTGCTGCTGACGCTCGTCTTCGGCGCCATCACCGGCGTGGGGATCTGGTCCACGGCGGCCCTGATCTCCCCCCACGGGATCCTGGCCCTGATCCACGGCTACGTCTGGGGCTGGGCCATGGAGTGGACCTTCTTCGTCCTGGAGATCGCCGCGGCCCTGGTCTACTGGTACGGCTGGGACCGGCTGGACGATCGCACGCACGAGATCGTGGGCTGGATCTACTTCGTGGGCGCGTTCATGAGCCTGGTGATCATCAACGGGATCGTCACCTTCATGCTGACGCCCGGCGGGTGGCTGCAGGATCACGCCTTCTGGACCGGATTCTTCAATCCCACCTACTGGCCGTCGCTGGCGACGCGGACCTTCGTCTCGATGGCCCAGGCCGGCCTGTTCACCCTGCTGGTGGCCGCCTTCCTGCCCCGCCACCCGGCCCGTCGCCGGGCCATCCGCTGGTGCGGCGGCTGGGTGGCCGCGGGCATGCTGCTGACGGCGCTGTCCACCTTCTGGTACGACCACGCCCTCGCCTCCGCCCTGCCGGACTGGCACGACCTGACGACCGGCGCCATCCCCGTCCTGCCGCGGGTCATCTCCCTGCTGCGCTGGGGCCTGGTCGGCACCTTCGTCCTCTCGCTCTGGCCCCTGCTGGCGCCCCGCTCCTGGAACCCGCTCGGCGCCGTCCTGCTGTTCGCCGGTGGCCTGGCCGTCTTCTACGGCGGCGAGTGGACCCGCGAGGCGGCCCGCAAGCCGTACGTCATCCACGGCTACATGTACAGCACGGGGCTGCTCGTCTCGCAGACGGACGAGCTGGAACAGGTCGGTGCCGGGGCGCTGACGCGCTGGCGCGATCCTGCCGCGGCGACGCCGCGGGAGCGTGGCCGCGATCTCTACCGCGCCTGGTGCCAGCCGTGCCACACCATGGACGGCTACAACGGGCTGCGCCCCTACCTGGCCCACTGGAGCCCGGAACAGATCGCCGCCTTCCTGCCCAAGCTGCAGTACATGCGGGCCCAGATGCCTCCCTGGTACGGCAGCGACGAGGACATCGCCGACCTGACGGCCTACCTCGCCGCCGAGGGGAGCACAGGGAGGGCCTCCTATCCACTCGACCCGGAGGAGGCCGGTGCGCTGGCCTTCCGGCTCCACTGCGGTCTCTGCCACACCACCGACGGCTACCGCTCCCTGCGCGACGCCCTGGCGGGCAGCAGCCGCGAGGACCTGGAGGACACCATCGACGAGCTGACCGACCTGGCCGAGGAGATGGCGCCCTTCCTGGGTAGTCGACTGCAACGCAAGCACCTGCTGGACTACCTGGAGACGCTCGCCGCCACTGCTGCCGACGAGGAAGGAGGGACACGATGAACGGGTTCGTCCCCGGCCCCGACGCCCTGCCGTTGCCGGCTCCGGTCTGGCTGTTCACGGCGCTGTTGCACCTGACCCTGCTGGTCCACCTGCTGCTGATGAACGCCCTGCTGGGCGGCGGGCTGCTGGCGCTGCTGAGCCGCTTCTCCCGGGAGCGGCCAGGCGACCTCCACGACCAGCTGTTCCGGCGCGTCTCCAAGCTGCTGCCGACCCTCGTCGCCGGGACGGTCACCTTCGGTGTCGCCCCGCTGCTGTTCCTGCAGGTCCTGTACGGGCAGTTCTTCTACACCGCGACGATCATCATGGGATGGCCGTGGTTCCTGGTGACGGTCTTCCTCATCCTGGCCTACTACGGCCTCTACCTGAACTCCTTCCGCGGCGAGCGGCTGGGCGACTGGCGCGGACCGGTGTTCGCGGCGTCGGTCCTGCTGCTGCTGCTGATCGGCTTCGTCTTCAGCAACGTCAGCACCCTGGCGCTGACACCGGACCGCTGGCCCGGTCTCTACTTCCACGCCCCGGGCGGGACGAGCTGGAACCTAGGCGAGCCGACCCTCTGGCCGCGCTGGCTGCACATGGCCCTGGGCACGGTGGCCGTGGGAGGTCTCTGGCTGGCCCTGCTGGCCCGCTGGCGGGGACATTCCCCCGAGCTGCGCGCCTTCCTGCACCGGCGCGGGATGACGGCCTTCCTCTGGGGCACGGCCCTTAACGTCCCGGTCGGACTGTGGCTGCTGACGACACTGCCGCGGGGAATCCGCCTGTCGCTGATGGGAGGCTCGCCCCACGGGACCGGCCTGCTGGTCGCCGGCCTGGTCCTGGCGGCACCGCTGCTGTGGCTCTCCTGGCGGGGACGCCAGGAGGGCGACAGCTCGCTGGCACCGCTGTCGGCACTGACGGTCGTGACGATGCTGGTGATGATCCTGCTGCGGCAGGCCGTGCGCGACAGCTACCTGGCGGGCCTGTACCGGCCGCAGGAGATGGTCGTCAGGACCCAGGGGTTGAACCTGGTCCTGTTCGCCGTCCTGCTGGTGGGCTGCCTCGCGGTCGTCGTCTGGATGCTCCGGCGACTCCTGGCGGTCCTGTCCCGCTGAGCTCCGGGGGCCCGGCGGCGCCGCCGGGCCCCTCCCGGCGCCGGCAATCCGGACTGGTCATCGGGAATTATTCGAGTATCTTGCACGCGCGCGCGGCCGTCGGCGACGGCCCGTTTCCTTGTCCCCCTGGAATCAACACGAAGAAGGAACGACCATGACACGCAGAACGATCCTGGTCGACGGCAACGAGGCGGCCGCCTCGGTCGCCCACCGGTCCAACGAGGTCATCGCCATCTACCCGATCACCCCCTCGTCCCCCATGGGCGAGCACGCCGACGCCTGGTCGGCGGCCGGGCGAACGAACGTCTGGGGCACGGTCCCCGAGGTCATCGAGATGCAGTCCGAGGGCGGGGCCGCCGGCGCCGTCCACGGCTCCCTGCAGGCCGGCGCCCTGACGACCACCTTCACGGCGAGCCAGGGCCTGCTGCTGATGATCCCCAACCTCTACAAGATCGCCGGCGAGCTGACCCCGGCCGTCTTCCACATCGCGGCCCGGACCGTCGCCACCCACGCGCTGTCGATCTTCGGCGACCACAGCGACGTCTACGCCTGCCGCCAGACCGGCTGGGCCATGCTGTCGTCGGCCAACGTCCAGGAGGTCCACGACTTCGCCCTGATCGCCCAGGCGGCATCGCTCCGCTCGCGGATCCCCGTGCTGCACTTCTTCGACGGCTTCCGCACCTCGCACGAGATCGCCAAGATCGTCGAGGTCTCCGACGACGACATCCGGGCCATGCTGCCCGACGAGCTGATCAGCGCCCACCGCGAGCGGGCCCTCAACCCGGACCATCCGGTCGTCCGCGGCACCGCCCAGAACCCGGACGCCTTCTTCCAGGCCCGCGAGGCGGTCAACCCGTTCTACGCCGCCTGCCCGGCCATCTTCCAGCAGGAGATGGACCGCTTCGCCGAGCTGACCGGCCGGCGCTACCGGCTCTACGAGTACGTGGGCGCCCCCGACGCCGAGCGGGTCGTCGTGACGATGGGCAGCAGCTGCGACACGGTCCACGCCACCGTCGAGCGCCTGGCCGCCGACGGCGAGAAGGTCGGCCTGCTGAAGATCCGCCTCTTCCGCCCCCTGGACGCCGCCGCCCTGCTGGCCGCCCTGCCGACCACCGTCCGCGGCCTGGCCGTCCTGGACCGGAGCAAGGAGCCCGGCAGCCTGGGCGAGCCCCTCTACCAGGACGTCGTGACGGCCGTGGCCGAGGCGCAGCAGGCCGGGACGCTGCCGCTGGCGCAGGTCCCAACGGTCATCGGCGGCCGCTACGGCCTCTCCTCCAAGGAGTTCAGCCCGGCCATGGTCCGTGCCGTCTTCCAGGAACTGGAGAAGGAGCAGCCGAAGCGGCACTTCACCGTGGGGATCAACGACGACGTCAGCGGCCTGTCGCTGGACTACGACCCGTCCTGGGACATCGAGCCCGACGACGTCGTCCGGGCCGTCTTCTACGGCCTGGGCAGCGACGGGACCGTCGGCGCCAACAAGAACTCCATCAAGATCATCGGCACCGAGACGGACAACTACGCCCAGGGCTACTTCGTCTACGACTCCAAGAAGGCCGGGGCGATGACGATCTCGCACCTGCGGTTCGGTCCCCAGCCGCTGCGGGCGCCCTACCTGGTGGGCCGGGCCAACTTCGTCGCCTGCCACCAGACGGTCTTCCTGGACAAGTACGACATGGTGGACAAGCTCATCCCGGGCGGGACCTTCCTGCTGAACTGCCCCTGGGGTCCGGACGAGGCGTGGGACCACCTGCCCCGCGAGGTCCAGGAGCAGCTCATCGCGAAGCGGGCGCGGTTCTACGTCATCGACGCCTACCGGGTGGCCCGCGAGGCCGGCATGGGCGGCCGGATCAACACGGTCATGCAGACCTGCTTCTTCGCCATCAGCGGCATCCTGCCGCGCGACGAGGCGATCGACCGCATCAAGGACGCCATCCGCAAGACCTACGGCAGCAAGGGCGACGCCGTCGTCCAGCAGAACTTCGCCGCGGTCGACGCCGCCCTGGCCCACCTGCACGAGGTGCCCGTGCCCGACACGGTGACCGCCACCCGCGGCCGGCCGCCCGTCGTCCCGGACGAGGCGCCCGAGTTCGTCAAGCAGGTCACGGCCATGATGCTGGCCGGCAAGGGCGACCTGCTGCCGGTCAGCGCGTTCACCCCCGACGGCACCTGGCCGGTGGGGACAACCGCCTGGGAGAAGCGGAACATCGCCCAGGAGATCCCCATCTGGGAGCCCGACCTCTGCATCCAGTGCAATAAGTGCGCCTTCGTCTGCCCCCACGCGGCCATCCGCGCCAAGGCCTACGACCCCGCGCACCTGGACGGGGCGCCGGAGGGCTTCCAGTCGCTGGAGTACAAGGGACCGGACTTCAAGGGGGCGCGCTACACGATCCAGGTGGCGCCCGAGGACTGCACCGGCTGCCGCCTGTGCGTCGAGGTCTGCCCCGGCAAGGACCGCCAGGACCCCACGCGCAAGGCGCTGCGGATGGAGCCCCACGACGCGCACGTCGCGGTCGAGCGGGAGAACTGGGCCTTCTTCGACAAGCTGCCGCTGCCCGACCGGACCCGGATCAAGGCCAACGTCAAGGGTTCGCAGTTCCTCGAGCCGCTGTTCGAGTTCTCCGGCGCCTGTGCCGGCTGCGGCGAGACCCCGTACGTCAAGCTGCTGACCCAGCTGTTCGGCGACCGGGCGCTGATCGCCAACGCCACCGGCTGCTCGAGCATCTACGGCGGCAACCTGCCGACCACCCCGTACACGGCCAACCCGGAGGGGCGCGGACCGGCGTGGTCCAACTCCCTGTTCGAGGACAACGCCGAGTTCGGCCTCGGCTTCCGGCTGGCCGTCGACAAGGCGACCGAGCAGGCGCGGCGCCTGGTCCGGGAGCTGTCCGCGGAGATCGGCGACGAGCTGGCCGGCGCCCTGCTCGAGGCCGACCAGTCCGACGAGGCCGGCATCGCCGCCCAGCGCGAGCGGATCGCCCTGCTGCGCGGGAAGCTCCAGGGGATCGACCGGCCGGAGGCGCGCCGCCTGGACGAGCTGGCGGGCTACCTCGTCCAGCGCAGCGTCTGGATCGTCGGCGGGGACGGCTGGGCCTACGACATCGGCTACGGCGGCCTGGACCACGTCATCGCCCAGCACCGCGACGTCAACCTGCTGGTCCTGGACACGGAGGTCTACTCCAACACGGGCGGGCAGGCGTCCAAGGCCACGCCCCTGGGCGCGGTGGCCAAGTTCGCCTCGGCCGGCAAGCCCGGCGGCAAGAAGGACCTGGGGATGCTGGCCATGACCTACGGCCACGTCTACGTGGCCCAGGTGGCCTTCGGAGCCAAGGACAGCCAGACGGTCAACGCCTTCCTGGAGGCGGCCTCCTACCCCGGTCCGTCGCTGATCATCGCCTACAGCCACTGCATCGAGCACGGCTACGACATGGGCGACGGGCTGGCCCACCAGGACCTGGCGGTCAAGTGCGGCTTCTGGCCCCTGTACCGCTTCGATCCGCGCCGGCTGGCCGTCGGCGAGCCGCCGCTGAAGCTGGACTGCAAGGCGCCGTCGATCCCGTTCACCGAGTTCGCCAAGATCGAGAACCGGTTCCGGCAGCTCCAGAAGCGGGACCCGGAGCACGCCGCGCTGCTGCTGGAGGAGACGCAGCGGGAGATCGAGCGCAGGTGGGCCGTCTACGAGCACCTGGCGAGCTTCGAGCTGCCCGAGCAGGTGAAGGCCTGACGGCGGCGGGGCCCTAGCGGACGAAGCGTTCGCGGAAGACCCCGTGGCGGATCCCGGCGGAGCAGACGACGAACGACGTCTGCTCCGCCGTTTCCATCAGGTGCAGGACGACCAGGGCGCCGGCCAGGGCCACGTCGGCCCGCTCGGGCATCAGGCCGGCCCAGCGGCGCCGCTCGGTCAGGGAGGTCTGCCGCAACCGGTCCCGCAGCGCCGCGATCTCGTCGCGGGTGACGACGGTCCCGTCCAGCGACGCGGGGTCTTCCGGCCGCTCGCCGCGGATGGCGGTCACCAGGGTGTGGGGAGCGCCGCCGATCCCGACCAGCGCCTCGCCGGCCGGCCGCGGCAGCCCGGCCAGTCCCTCCCGCACGGCCGCCTCGGCGGCGGCCTGCCGCTGGTCGGGGACCCGGCCCTCCAGGCGGTGGGCGTCGGTCAGGGTCCGCACCCCCACCGGCACGCTGCCCCAGGCGACGATCCGCTCGCCGCGACCGACGATCACCTCCGTGCTCGCCCCGCCGCAGTCGAAGACGGTGACGGCGTCGGGCAGGTCCGCCAGCGCGGCCCGGGCGGCCCGGTAGGCGTAGGTCGCCTCGCGCTCCGGGTCGAGGATCTCGACCCGCAGGCGGGCCCGCCGCTCGACCAGGGCGAGCAGCTCGTCGGCGTTCTCCGCCCGGCGCAGCGCCTCGGTCCCCACGGCGACGACCTTCTCCACTCCCAGCGCCTCGGCCCGGCGGCGGAACTCGACGACCGCGGCCACCGTGCGCCCGATCGCCGTCTCGTCCAGCTCCCCCGTGGCGGCCAGTCCCTCGCCCAGGCGGGTCACCAGGAGCCGGTCGTCCAGCGGGGTGACCCGGCCGTGGATGACGCGGGCGGCGTGGAACTTGACCGAGTTGCTGCCGATGTCGATGACGGCGTAGCGTCCCATCGTCCCCTCCCGGGATGACGAACGGGCGGCCGGGGGCTGACCCCGACCGCCCTGCAGCCGTTCGCGGCGGCGCTACTTCTTCAGGGCCGCCTTGAAGTACTCGCGGCGCATGCGGGCGATGTTCTCGATGGAGATCTCCTTGGGGCAGACCGCCTCGCACTCGCCGTGGTTGGAGCAGTCGCCGAACTGCTCGGCGTCCATCTGCGCGATCATGTCCAGGGCCCGGCGGTGCCGCTCGGCCTGGCCGTGGGGCAGCAGGGCCAGCTGGCTGATCTTGGCGCTGACGAACAGCGACGCCGAGGCGTTGGGGCAGGCGGCGACGCAGGCCCCGCAGCCGATGCAGGTGGCCGCGTCCATCGCCTTGTCCGCGGCCTCCTTGGGCACCGGGATGGCGTTGCCGTCCGCGGCCGACCCGACGTTGATCGAGACGTAGCCGCCCGCCTGCTGGATCCGGTCCAGGGCGCTGCGGTCGACGACCAGGTCCTTGACGATCGGGAAGGCCCTGGCCCGGAACGGCTCGACGGTGATCGTCTCGCCGTCGCGGAAGTTCCGCATGCGCAGCTCGCAGGTGGTCGTCCCGGCCCGGGGACCGTGGGCGATCCCCTGGATGACCATGCCGCAGGTGCCGCAGATCCCTTCCCGGCAGTCGCTGTCGAACTCGATGACCGGCTCGCCCCGCTTGACGAGTTCCTCGTTGAGGATGTCGAGCATCTCCAGGAACGACATCTCGGGCAGGACGTTCTGGACCGTGTAGTCGACGAAGCGCCCCGTCTTCTCGCCGCGGGCCTGTCGCCAGACCTTGAGATGAATCGTCATGCTCTTGCTCATGGCTCGCCCCTTCCCCTACTTGTAGCTCCGGGTCTTGACCTCGATGTTCTCGTAGGTCAACGGCTCGACGTGGCGCACCGGCTCCTGGTCGGGGCCCGTGTACTCCCAGGCGGCCACGTGCATGAACTCGTCGTCCCGGCGCAGGGCCTCGCCTTCGTCGGTGACGTACTCCTCGCGGAAGTGGCCGCCGCACGACTCCTCGCGGGTCAGGGCGTCGCGGGCCATCAGCTCGCCCAACTCCAGGTAGTCGGCCAGGCGGCCGGCCAGCTCGAGCTGCTTGTTGAAGTCGTCGCCGGTGCCGGTGACCTTGATGTTCTCCCAGAACTCGGCACGCAGCTCCTGCACGCGCTTGATCGTCTTCTCCAGGCCCTCGCGGTTGCGGGCCATGCCGACGTTGTCCCACATCAGCCGGCCCAGCTCCCAGTGCATGTCGCGCACGGTGCGGTGGCCGTTGACGGCCAGGATGCGGTCGTAGTGGGCCTTGACGCTGCTCTCGGCCTCGGCGAAGGCGTCGTGGTCGGTGGTGACCTTCTCCAGGCCGCCGTGGCTGAGGTAGTCGCCCACCACCCGCGGGACGATGAAGTAGCCGTCGGCCAGGCCCTGCATCAGGGCGCTGGCCCCCAGGCGGTTGGCGCCGTGGTCGGAGAAGTTGGCCTCGCCGGCCACGAACAGGCCCGGGATGGTGCTCATCAGGTTGTAGTCGACCCACAGGCCGCCCATGGTGTAGTGGGGCGCCGGGTAGATCCGCATGGGGGTCTTGTAGGGATCCTCGCCGGTGATCTCCTCGTACATGGCGAAGAGGTTGCCGTAGCGGTCCCGGACGACGTCCTCGCCCAGGCGCTCGATGGCGTCGGCGAAGTCCAGGTAGACGGCGTAGCCGGTGGCGCCCACCCCCTTGCCGGCGTCGCACTCCACCTTGGCCGCCCGGGCGGCGATGTCGCGCGGCACCAGGTTGCCGAAGGCGGGGTAGCGGCGCTCCAGGTAGTAGTCCCTCTCCTCCTCGGGGATCTCGTGGGGCGGCCGCTTGTCGCCCGGCTGCTTGGGCACCCAGACCCGGCCGTCGTTGCGGAGGCTCTCGCTCATCAGCGTCAGCTTGGACTGGTAGTCCCCCGCCTGCGGGATGGCCGTCGGGTGGATCTGGGTGAAGCAGGGGTTGGCGAAGAAGGCACCCCGCTTGTAGGCCCGCCAGATGGCCGTGGCGTTGCTGTTGTAGGCGTTGGTCGAGAGGTAGAAGACGGTGGAGTAGCCGCCGGTGGCCAGCACCACCGCGTCGGCCACGTAACGCTCGAGCTGCCCGGTGACCAGGTTGCGGACGATGATCCCGCGCGCCCGACCGTCGACGACGACCAGGTCCAGCATCTCCCGCCGCGGGAACATCCGGACCGTGCCGGCCTTGATCTGCCGGTTCAGGGCCGCGTAGACCCCCAGCAGCAGCTGCTGGCCCGTCTGTCCGCGGGCGTAGAAGGTCC
The DNA here is from genome assembly GCA_964436825.1 of uncultured Fibrobacteraceae bacterium. Classification (GTDB taxonomy): domain Bacteria; phylum Krumholzibacteriota; class Krumholzibacteriia; order LZORAL124-64-63; family LZORAL124-64-63; genus CAYTEO01. Next base: position 37,293 of record CAYTEO010000009.1, read on the forward strand.
GCGACACCAGCACGCCGCCGAACGAGCGGTTGGCCAGCGTGCCGCCGTACTCGCGGGCGAACGGCACCCCCATGGCCACGGCCTGGTCGATGATGTTGACCGACAGCTGGGCCAGCCGGTACACGTTGGCCTCGCGGGAGCGGTAGTCGCCGCCCTTGATCGTGTCGTAGAACAGGCGGTAGACGTTGTCCCCGTCGTTCTGGTAGTTCTTGGCCGCGTTGATCCCGCCCTGGGCCGCCACGCTGTGCGCCCGCCGCGGCGTGTCCTGGATGCAGAAGTTCAGGACGTTGTAGCCCAGCTCGCCCAGGGTGGCCGCCGCGCCGCCGCCGGCCAGGCCGGTCCCGACGACGATGACGGTGAACTTGCGCCGGTTCGCCGGAGAGACGAGCCCGCTCTCCTGCTCGTGCCGGTCCCACTTCTCCGCGATCGGACCGCCGGGGACCTTGGCGTCGAGAATCCTGCTCGCGTCTGCCATGTCAGCCTCCCCCTTACGTCGTGATCGGAACGATCGCCGAGTTGAAGTGGATGATCAGCGGCAGGATCAGGAATCCCACCGCCAGCAGGACGGCGAAGACCAGGGCCGCGCCGCCCAGCAGCGGCATCCACTTGTCGCTGTTCCAGCCCAGGGACTGGAAGGCGCTCCAGAAACCGTGCCGCAGGTGCAGGCCCAGCAGGATCATGACGGCCACGTAGCCGAAGGCGATGACCGGGCTCTTGAAGGCGGTCACGACCACCGAGTAGAGGTCCTTCATCTCGGTCCCGTCGGGCGCGGTCCAGGTCCCGGTCTGGGTGAACTTGAACATCTGGACGTGCCCGATGACGAAGACGATGATCAGGATCCCGGTGACGATCATGCTGCGCGACGAGAGGGTCTTGCGGCTCTTGCCGCCGGCGTTGCGCAGGACCTTGTACTTCACGGGACGGGCCCGCTCCTTGTCCAGCAGGGCGACGCTGACCGCCGCAACCATGTGGACCAGGAACAGGACGACCAGACCGGCCTCGAAGACGATGACCACCAGCCCGTGCAGCAGGTGCTCCAGGAAGTGGGCGTAGCCGTTGAACGCCTCGGGGCCCTTCAGCAGCATCAGGTTGCCCAGCAGGTGGACGCAGATGAAGCCGAACAGCATGAGCCCGGTGATGCCCGTCAGGAACTTCTTGCCGACGGACGACCAGACGACCGATCGAAAGGTGGACATGGAATCGTCTCCCTGGGTTGGGGACAACACCGCGTGATCACAACCTCTCTTGAATAGCACCCGGTCGGGGGGAGATCAAGGAGCGATCGGGGGGCGGGAGGGGAAGAAGAAAGACGGGAGCTGTCCCTCTTGGGGACGGCCCCCGTCGGGCCTGTCGCGGGCCGGAACGCCGCTCCCTCTCCCTACCCCTCCTTCAGCGCCTCGTTCAGTTCCATGATGGCCTGCTTGCCGTCGCCGAACATCATCAGGCAGTTGTCGGCGGCGAACAGCGGGTTGGGGATGCCGGCGAAACCGGGGCTGAGGCTCCGCTTGACGACCACCACGGTGCGCGCCTTGTCGGCGTCGATGATGGGCATGCCGGCGATGGGGCTGCTCGGGTCGGTGCGGGCCACCGGGTTGACCACGTCGTTGGCGCCGATGACCAGGCAGACGTCCACCTGCTCCATCTCCGGGTTGATCTTGTCCATCTCCTTGAGCTTGTCGTACGGGACGTCGGCCTCGGCCAGCAGGACGTTCATGTGTCCCGGCATGCGGCCGGCCACGGGGTGGATGCCGTACTCCACGGTGACCCCGCGCGCCTCGAGGATGTTGGCCAGGTCGCGCACCGCGTGCTGCGCCTGGGCCACGGCCATCCCGTACCCGGGGACGATGACCACGCGCTGGGCGGCGTCGAACAGCATGGCCACCTCCTCGGGCGTCGTCGACTTGACCTTGCCGGCGTAGACGTCGTCGGCGCTGGGACCGTCCGCGGACGGGGCCAGGGTGCCGAACAGGACGTTGGCCAGCGACCGGTTCATGGCCACGCACATGATCCGCGTGAGGATCAGCCCCGAGGCGCCCACCAGCGACCCGGCGATGATCAGCACGTTGTTCATCAGGACGAACCCGGTGGCGGCCGCCGCCAGGCCCGAGTAGGAGTTCAGCAGGGAGATGACCACCGGCATGTCGGCGCCGCCGATGGGGATGGTCAGGCCGATCCCCAGCAGCCCGGCCACGGCCACGATCAGCCAGTAGGGCAGCAGGTGCGACGGATCGACGGACAGCCAGACGACCCCGCCGACGGCCGCCGCCGCCAGCAGGCCGTTCAGCAACTTCTGCCCCGGGAAATGGATGGCGTTGCCGTTGACCAGCCCCGACAGCTTGCCGAAGGCGATCAGCGAGCCGGTCAGCGTCACCGCGCCGATCAGGCCCGACAGGCCGGTGGAGACGGCCATCGCCAGGCCGGGCACCTGCCCGTGGTGGACGGCGATCAGGATGGCCGTGGCGGCCACCAGCGCCGAGGCGCCGCCGCCGAAGCCGTTGAACAGGGCGACCATCTCCGGCATCTGGGTCATCTGCACCCGCGTGGCGGCGATCGCGCCGATGATCGTCCCGATGGCCACCCCCAGCAGGATGTACTGGTAGCTGAGGCCGTTGGCCAGCAGCGTCACCCCGACGGCCAGCAGCATGCCGACGGCGCCGGTCAGGTTGCCGCGGACGGCGGTGCGGGGGTGGGTCAGCCCCTTGATGCCCTGGATGAACAGGGCCGCGGCGAGCAGGTAGACCAGGTTGACCCAGCCGGTATCGATCAGGGATGTGTTCAAGGTCTCACCTCTTCCGCTTGAACATCGCCAGCATGCGATGGGTCACCATGAACCCGCCGACGACGTTGATGGTGGCGAACGCGATGGCCGTCACGGCCAGGACGGTCCCCAGCGTCGTGTTGTCCGACCGCGTGGCGATGACCGCGCCGATGAGCGTGATCCCCGAGATGGCGTTGGAGCCCGACATCAGCGGGGTGTGCAGCGTGGGCGGCACCTTGGTGATGACCTCGAACCCGACGTACATCGCCAGGACGAAGACCGTGATCGCGGCGACGAGTGCTTCCATCTACTCCTCTCCTTCCGTTCCGGCGGCCGGCAGGCCCAGGGACTCGCGCAGCCTGGGGTGGACGACCTCGCCGCCGTCGCAGACCAGGGTGCCGGCGACGATCTCGTCGGACGTGTCGACGGCCAGTTCCCCGTCCTTCAGCAGGACCTTCAGGAAGATCTCGACGTTGCGGGAGAACATCTGGCTGGCGTGATAGGCCTTGCGGGAGACCAGGTCGGTCAACCCGACGATGGTCACGCCGTGGCGCTCGACGACCTCGCCCGGGACGGTCAACTCGCAGTTGCCGCCGCGCTCGGCGGCCAGGTCGACGATGACCGATCCGGGCGCCATTCCCCGGACCATCGGCTCGGTGACCAGCACCGGGGCCCGCTTGCCGGGGATGGCGGCCGTCGTGACGACGACGTCGTTGCGGACGACGACCTCCTGCATCTGCTCCTGCTGGCGGCGCAGGAACTCCTCGCTCTGCTCCTTGGCGTAGCCGCCGGCGTCCTCCGCGTCGGCGGTCTCCAGGTCGAACTCGACGAACTTGGCGCCCACGGAGATCACCTGGTCCCGGACGGCGGGCCGCACGTCGTAGGCCTCGACGACGGCACCGAGCCGCTTGGCGGTGGCGATGGCCTGCAGGCCGGCGACCCCGACCCCGACGACGAAGACGCGCGCCGGCGCGAGGGTCCCGGCCGCGGTCATCAGCATGGGAAACAGGCGCGGCAGGCGGCCGGCCGCCTCCAGGACCGCCTGGAACCCGGCCACCGTCGCCATGGAGGAGAGGACGTCCATGCTCTGGGCCCGCGTGATCCGCGGCATCAGCTCCAGGGCGAACGCCCGGACCCGCCGGTCGGCCAACCGGGCCACGCCGCCGGGATCGCCCAGGGGATCGAGCATCCCGATGACGGTCTGTCCCTCGCGCAGCCGGTCCCGCAGGTCCGCGCCGGGGCCGCCCGCCGCCTCGCCGACGGCCAGCAGCAGGTCGGCCCGGCCGAACAGGTCTTCGCGGGTGACGATCTCCGCCCCCTTGTCACGGTACTCGTCGTCGGGATAGCCGGCGGCGACGCCGGCCCCCTGCTCGACGACGACGGTCGCGCCCTGCTTGACCAGTGACGGCACCGACGGGGGGACCAGCGCCACGCGCCGCTCCCCCGGGGCCGTCTCCCGCACCACGCCAATGATCATCGTCCACTCCTTGTTGCTGTCCGCGGCCCGAGTGGCCGCCATCCGACGATGGTTGTCATCTCTATAACAGCATTCACCGCGAATGGAAACATCCAGTCGAGTCTGTCGCCGGCCGCGGAAGGGACGACGCAGCGGTGACGCGAGATTGAAAGATAATACCCATCCTAATTCTATGCTATGTTTCCGGACGGAAAATCGTGTCCGGTCCCGGACCCTCCTGCCGGGGCCGGCAGGCGCGCGTCCGTTGCCCGGCCGTGGCGCTCCCCTTCCCGTCCCCCGCTACGCTCACTCCCAGATGCCCAGCTCTGCCTTCACCTCGTCGGTGGCATCGACGCGCGGGTCCCAGGGCGGGTCCCAGACCAGATCGATCTCGCAGTGGTGGACCCCGGGCACGCCGAGGACGGCGTTGCGGGCCTCCTCCATGATCTGGGGTGCCAGCGGGCACATGGGACTGGTCAGGGTCATCTCGACGGTGACGTCGCCGGTGTCGGGATCGATCTCGATGCCGCGGACCAGGCCCATGTCGACGATGGAGAGGCGCAGGTCGGGATCCACCACCGGTCGCAACGCCTCCAGGATCCCGGCCTGGCTGGGGACCTCACTCATGATTCTCCTCCTCGGTGGAGACCTCCCCCGCCGGGCGCCGCTGCTCGGCGGCGAGCAGCGCCTCCAGCAGGGTGATCCACGGCAGCAGGGCGCACTTGACCCGCACCGGGAACCTGCGGACGCCGGTCAGGACCTCCAGGTCGCCGGGATCCAGTTCGTCTGGCAGCTCGCCCCGGTCGTCGTGCATGACGGCGCGGAAGGCCTCGGCCAGGCGGCGGGCCTCCTCACGCGTGCGGCCGCGCACCAGGTCGGCCAGGATGGAACCGCTGGCCCGGGAGATGGCGCAGCCGTCGGTCACGACGGCCACGTCGGCGATCCGGTCCCCGTCCCACTTCAGCTGCAGGGTCACCTCGTCGCCGCAGGAGGGGTTCTTGCCGGCCGCCTCGGTGTCCGGGTCGGGCAAGGGCTCGGCGGCGTGGGGGCGGCGGTGGTGATCGAGGATCACCTCCCGGTAGAGGGCGTCCATCTCCATGGTCATGCTCCGAAGACGCTCCTGGCGTAGCCGATGGCCTCGACCAGGGCGTCGATCTCGTCGTGGGTGGTGTGGACGGCGAAGCTGGCCCGGGTCGTCGCCACCACCCCCAGGCGGCGGTGCAGCGGCTGCGCGCAGTGGTGGCCGGCCCGGACGGCCACGCCGCGGGCGTCCAGCAGCTGGGCCATGTCGTGGGGGTGGACGGCCGGATCGTGGAAGCTGACCAGCCCGCCGCGGGCGGCCGGATCGGCCGGACCGTAGAGGGTCAGCCCCAGGGCGGCCAGCCGCTCCCAGGCATAGCCGGTGATCTCGATCTCGTGGGTCCGCACCTGCTGGAGGGTCACCTCGTCCAGCATGTCCAGGGCGGGCGGGAAGGCCGCCGCCGCCGCCACGTTGGGCGTGCCAGCCTCGAAGCGCCACGGGATGTCCGCCCAGGTGGCGCCCTCGAGCGTGACCGTCTCGATCATCTCCCCGCCGCCCCAGGCCGGCTCCAGGCGCGCCAGCGCCTCCTCGGTGCCGACCAGGAAGCCCAGCCCGAACGGACCATAGCACTTGTGGGCGGAGAAGGCGAGCAGGTCCGCGCCCAGCTCGGCGAAGATCAGCGGCAGGTGCCCCACCGACTGGGCGGCGTCGACGACGACCACCGCACCCACCCGGTGGGCGGCCGCGGCGATCTCGGCCACGGGGTTGATCGTCCCCAGGACGTTGGAGACGTGGGTCAGCGCGACGACCCGCGTCCGCTCCCCCAGCAGATCCGGCAGGCGGGACAGGTCCAGCTCGCCCGAGTCGGTCACCGGTACGAAGCGCAGGACCAGCCCGCGGTCGCGGGCGATCATCTGCCACGGGACGAGGTTGGCGTGGTGCTCCATCCCGGTCAGGACGATCTCGTCCCCCGCCCGCAGCGACGGGGCCAGTCCCCTGGCGACCAGGTTCAGGCTCGCCGTCGTCCCGCCGGTGACGACGACCTGCTCGGGACGGCGCACCCCCAGGAAGCGGGCCACCCGCCGTCGGCACCCCTCGTAGAGATCGGTGGCCTCGGCCGCCAGGGTGTGCATCCCGCGGTGGACGTTGGCGTTGTGCTCGCGGTGGAAGCGCGCCTCGGCGGCGATGACCGCCTCGGGGCGCTGGGTCGTGGCGGCCGAGTCCAGGTAGACCAGCGGCCGGCCTCCGATCGTCCGCGCCAGGGCGGGGAACCGCTCCCGCAGCAGGGCGCCGCAGCGGTCGCACTCGCCGGTCTGGGCGGCGCAGGCGCGGCTGCCCGTCGGGGCGGGGAGAGCGTGACGACGGCTACCCATCACACCGCCTCCTGCCAGCTCTCGATCCGCGCCAGGACGCTCGCGTCCAGCGACGCGCGCACGCCGTCGGGCAGGCGGGAGAGGGTCGGCTCCAGGAACCCGCGCACGACCAGGCGCAGGGCGGCGTCGGGATCGAGGCCGCGGCTCTGCAGGTAGAAGAGCTGGTCCGGGTCCACCGGCGCGACCGTGGCGCCGTGGCTGCAGGAGACGTCCTCGTTGAGGATCTCCAGCTCGGGGATCGTGTCCGCCCGCGCCCCGTCCGACAGCAGCAGGTTGCGGTTCTGCTGGTAGGCCTCGGCGCCGGTGGCCTGCTCCTCGATCCGGATCAGGCCGGTGTAGCCGACGCGGCCGCGGCCGGCGGCGACGGTCCGGAAGTCGATGTCGCTGCCGGTCCGCGGGGCCAGGTGGCGGTGGCGCGTGTGCTGGTCCAGGTGGCGACCGCCTCCGTCGGCCAGGGCGACGCCGATCATCTCGCTCCGCGCCCCGGCGCCGGCCAGGTCGGACGCGATCTCCAGCTTCGTCCGTCCGCCGCCCAGGACGGCGAAGGCGGTCAGCAGCCCGGCGTCCCGCTCCAGGCGGGCGCGGCGGTGCAGGTAGCCGGCGACGTCGTCGTCCCAGCGCTGGACCAGCAGATGCCGCACGCGCGCCCCGGCGCCGACCGACAGCAGTGTCGCCCCCAGGACGCGGCGGGCGTCGCCGCGGTGCTCCTCCAGGAGGGTCACCTCGCTGGACCGCCCGGCGAGCAGCACCAGGCGCGGGAGCGACAGCGGGGCGACGGCGTCGCAGACGACGTGGACCGGCGCCTCCAGCCGCGTCCCGTCGGGCACCCGCAGCAGCAGGCCGGCGTTCCATGCCGCCGCGTTGAGGCGGGGGAAGAAACCGTCGTCGTCGAGCCCGTCGGCCAGGGCGAGATCGGCGCCCGACGCCTCGGCCAGCGGGACGGCGACCAGCCCGGCCCGGCGGGCCGCCTCGCCCAGCTCGACACGGGGCGCCCGGCCCGGGGCCAGGGAGACGACGGCGGCGGCGCCGGCGAGGTCGGCGGCACGGTCGGCGGCCGGCGCCTCCCGCGCCAGTCCCTCCCAGCTCTCCGGCAACAGCGTCTCCGGATCGGTGAAGCGCCACAGGTGGACGGACCGGTCGGGCAGTGCCATGTCGACCAGCCGCTCCAGGATGGCTTGGCGCCGCCGGTCATCGGCCTCGCCCAGGCGGCGGGCCAGCTCCTCCAGCAGTTCCCGCGCCGGCAGGTTCGGCGCGGCCAGGGTCGTCGTATCAGCCAACGGAGCCCTCCATTTCCAGCTCGATGAGCCTGTTCAGCTCCACGGCGTACTCCATGGGCAGTTCCTTGACGAACGGCTCGATGAAACCGCCCACCACCATCAGGCGGGCCTGGTCCTCGTCCAGGCCCCGGCTCTGCAGGTAGAAGAGCTGCTCCTCGGCCAGCTTGGAGACGCGGGCCTCGTGCTCGACGCTGGCGTCGCGCTCGGCGATGTCCATCGTCGGGTAGGTGTCGCTGCGGGCCCGCTCGCCGATGAGCAGGGCGTCGCACTCCACGCTCGTGCGGCACCCGGTGGCGCCCTTGCGGATCTGGACCAGGCCGCGGTAGCTGCTGCGGCCGTCGTCCTTGGAGATCGACTTGGAGATGATCCGCGAGGTGGTCCGCGGCGCCGCGTGGATCATCTTGGCGCCGGCGTCCTGGTGCTGGCCGTGCCCGGCGAAGGCGATCGAGAGCACCTCGCCGTGGGCCCCCTCGCCCCGCAGGACGATGGCCGGGTACTTCATGGTCAGCTTGCTGCCGATGTTCCCGTCGACCCACTCGACCAGGGCGTTGGCGTAGGCGTGGGCCCGCTTGGTGACCAGGTTGAAGACGTTGGTCGACCAGTTCTGGATCGTCGTGTAGCGGATGTGGGCCCCGGGCAGCGCCACCAGTTCGACGACGGCGGCGTGGAGCGAGTCCGAGGAGTAGGTCGGCGCGGTACACCCCTCGATGTAGTGCACCGAGCTGCCCTCGTCGGCGATGATCAGCGTCCGCTCGAACTGGCCCATGTTCTCGGTGTTGATCCGGAAGTAGGCCTGCAGCGGGATCTTCACGTCCACCCCGGGCGGGACGTAGATGAACGAGCCGCCCGACCAGGCCGCCGTGTTCAGGGCGGAGAACTTGTTGTCGCCCGGCGGGATGATCTTGCCGAACCAGCGGCGGACGATGTCGGGATGCTCGCGCAGGCCGCTGTCCATGTCCATGAACAGGACGCCCTGCTTCTCCAGGTCCTTGCGGATGGAGTGGTAGACGACCTCGCTCTCGTACTGGGCCGTCACGCCGGCCAGGAACTTCCGCTCGGCCTCGGGCACGCCCAGGCGGTCGAAGGTCTTCTTGATCTGGTCGGGAACGTCGTCCCAGTCCCGGGCCTGCTCCCCCCTGGGCTTGACGTAGTAGTGGATGTTGTCGAAGTCGATCTCGCCGAGCAGCTCCTGGTTCCCCCAGCGCGGCATCGGCTTGGCCAGGAAGATGTCCAGGGCGCGGTGACGCATCTCGCGCATCCAGTCGGGTTCCCCCTTCCTGCGCGAGATCATCTCGACGACCTCGTGGTCGATCCCCTTGGGCACCTTGATCTGGTAGTCGTCCGGGTCGTGGAAGCCGTAGCGCTCCGTGTAGTCGGCGTTGATCCCCGCGACCTGGTGCTTCGTGCTCATGACCGCCCTCCCCCGGCGCCGACCGGCTCGCGCAGCCAGTCGTAGCCGCGCTCCTCCAGCTCGCGGGCCAGCTCGGGACCGCCGCTGCGGACGATCCTGCCGTCCATGAAGACGTGGACCCGGTCCGGGTGGACGTAGTCGAGGATCCGCTGGTAGTGGGTGATCAGCAGCACGCCCGTCTCCGGGCCCGCCGCCTTGTTGATCCCCTCGCTGACGACCTTCAGGGCGTCGATGTCCAGTCCCGAGTCGGTCTCGTCCAGGATGGCCACCACCGGCGACAGCAGCATCATCTGCAGGATCTCCAGCCGCTTCTTCTCCCCGCCGGAGAAACCGTCGTTCAGGTAGCGGCCCATGAAGTCGCGCGGCACGTCCAGTTCCCTGAACGCAGCCTCCAGCTCCTTGCGGAACTCCCGCACGGGGAGCTCCCGCCCCCGCCTGGCACCCAGGGACGCCCGCAGGAACGAGGCCACCGACACCCCGGGCACGGCCACGGGGTACTGGAAGCCGAGGAACATCCCCTTGCGGGCCCGCTGGTGGGCCGGCAGCTCCTGGACGGGCATGCCGTCGAGCAGGATCTCGCCCTCGACGTCGTAGGCGGGGTGCCCCATCAGGGCCGACGCCAGGGTCGACTTGCCCGACCCGTTGGGCCCCATCAGGACGTGCTTCTCGCCGGCGCGGATCGACAGGTCGACCCCCTTGACGATCTCCTTGCGGTCGCCCGACTCGCTGTCGACGACGGCGACGCGCAGGCCGCTGCAGGCGAGGACCTCTCTGGGTGACGTGCTCATGACTCGCTGGCTCCTCTCGGATTCGGGATCAACGACCGGAGGGACTCCCCCTCGCGGCCGACCAGTTCCAGGTGGATCTCCCGCTCGCTGCGCTGCAGGTCGGCCAGGCTCGTGGCCGCCAGCAGGCGCGACAGCATCCTCTCGAGGTGCTGCCAGACGGGACGCAGGCCGCAGTCGGCCAGGTGCGGGCAGCGCTCGTCGCTGGGCCGGGCGCGCGAACAGCCGCTGCCGCGCAGCAGCCGATCCTCCAGGCAGGAGAGGATCTCCAGGACGGCGATCCGCTCGGCGGGACGCGCCAGGACGTAGCCGCCGTGGCGACCGCGCACGGCCTCGACGACGCCGCCGCGCCTGAGCTTGCCCAGCAGCTTGGCGACCGTGGGCTCGGGCAACCGCTCCAGCGCGGCCAACTCGGCCAGGGTCAGCTGCCGGTCGGCCCGGGCCAGCCTGGCGGCCAGGCGGACGGCCTGGTCCTCTGCCTTGGAGATCTTCATCGTCGTTGCCCTATCCCTTTCCGACGCTACGCAGTTGGTATCGCCTCTGTCGGCAGGATATATACATTTCTTTTTTAGTCAAGATTAAATTCCGAGTTTTCCGGTTTTTTTGAGCGCCATTGTCTCCAATGACAGGCATCGGTATCTTCACGGGCCCGCCTTCGCCATTGTCAAGGGAGGAAGGAAGGATGCAGAAAGCGGCGGTGTTCGCCGTGATCGCGGGACTCGTGTCGGCCGCGAGCGGGGCGTCGGGCTGGACCGTGCCCGATCCCTACGTGCGCGTGCTCTCCCGGGCTCCGGTTCCGGTCACCGTCTACACCACACCGGCGGGGACCGGCCAGCCCCTGGGCGCCTGCTCCACCGGAGGCGGTCTCCTCGTCGACGGGACCATCACCATCCAGCTCCTCGACGCCGATCAACCCGTCTCCGGGTTCCCGGCGGAGGACATCTGGCTGGAGAGTGGCTGGACGGCGGTCGATCCCCCGACACCGTTCGCGCCTTGTCCGACCTGCGGTAGCTGCGCCGACGGACCGACAGACGTGGACGGACTGACCACCTTCTCCCGGGCCCTGGCCGGGGGCGGAACCTCCATCGCCGACCAGGGGCCGGTCCTGGTGATCTGCGTCAACGGCGACGTGCCGCCCCAGGATCCGCTGCCGGGATACTCGATCGTCTCGCCCGACCTCGACGGCGACCTCACCGTCGGCCTCGCGGACCTGATCGTCTTCACGCGCTGCTACGGCGGCCACGAGAGACAGTGCGACCTCAACTGGGACGGGAACGTCAACCTCCCGGACCTGGCCCTGTTCAGCGCCGCCTACGGCGAGGTCTGCCCGGCACCCCCGGAGTGACGCCGCCCGGCCGGGCGGCGGCTCAGTCGTCCGGTCCGTAGTCGGGGACCTGCCCCCGGTTGTGCCCGTAGACGGGACGGTCCAGCTCGTGGATCCGCCGCTCGTACTCGGCGCGGGAGATGTCGTTGTGCCAGTAGCCGGCCAGCTTCGCCGCGCCGATCCCCCCGAAGAAGAGCAGGACGACGAGCACCGCGAACAGCCGCGGCGAGAGCGGCGCGCGCCGGCGCGGGAGCGAGACGGCCAGGGCCGCCGGGGCGGGACAGCTGAGGACGCACTCGAGGCAGCCGATGCACTCGGGAGCATGGACCGTCGTCACCCGGTCGACCGGCAGGTAGGACGGGCAGACCTGGGCACAGCGGCCGCAGGCGGTGCAGTCGGGCGGCGAGCGGCGGACCTTGACCGGCGAGAGGACCGACAGCAGTCCCAGCAGCGCCCCGTAGGGACAGAGGTAGCGGCACCAGAAGTACGGCACGACGAACGAGAGCACGACCAGCACGCCCAGGGTGACCAGGGTCGTCGTCGAGGGGTGCAGGAAGAACAGGAGCATCTTGATGTCGACGACCTTGTTGTAGGGCGAGTACAGGAACCGCTCCACCTCGTACGGGCTCATCTTGACGAAGACCGCCAGGACGAAGAAGAACAGCAGCAGGTACTTCAGTCCCCGCAGCGGGATGTCGAGCCAGCGGGGCAGCCTCAGACGGCGCCCGAAGACGCGGTCCGACGCCCGGGCGAGCCACTCGGCCAGCGTGCCCACGGGACAGAGCCAGCTGCAGAAGGCCTTCTTCAGCAGGACCGCCGTCCCGATGATCAGCAGCAGCAGGACCAGGGCCGCCGGATGGACCGTCGGTAGCCGCCCCGTCAGCAGCCATTGGCGCAGGCTGATCAGGGCGGAGATGGGCAGGAACCCCTCCACTCCGGGCGGACGCACGCCCCCGGGACGCCCCGCCTGCAGGCGCAGGACCCAGTCGGTGAACTGCCAGCCGATCCACAGGACGACCAGCAGGGTCAGCACCTGGACCGCCAGGCGCCAGCGGTAGGGCGGCGGGAAGGGGGAGCGGCGGAGCCTCACGACTGCACCTCCCCGGCTCCCGGCGTGGTCCCGCAGTCGAGATCGACCCGCCCGGCGGCCAGGTCGGCCACCGTGTAGCTTGCCAGCAGGCTGCGGATGCGGTCGCGCAGCGCGCCCCAGGACTGGTGCAGGGCGCAGGGGTGCTCGTCGTTGCACTCGGGCAGGCCGAGCAGGCAGCTCAGCCCCCACTCCCTCCCCTCCCCCAGTTCGACGATCTCCATCAGGGGGATCTCGCCGGCGGGGCGCTGGAGACGGTAGCCGCCGCCCGGTCCGGGGCGCCCCCGGACCAGTCCGGCCAGGGTCAGCTGGTGGAGGATCTTGGCCACCATGGCGCCCGACAGCTGCATCCTCTCGGCCAGCTCACGGGTGGAGATCAGGTCGCCGCTGCCGGCCAGGATGGAAGCGGCGTGGAGGGCATAGCGGGTCTCGGCCTTGAACATGGTGTGGCTCCTCGGGCGGTGCGGCGATCAACCAATTCCTGACCGTCAAATAATTGTTACGACCATCGCCCCGTCAAGCATCTCCGTTGCTTGTCACCCCCCTGTTGAATCGTTATCGTATTCGCCAACTCCAACCACGTCCCTCGACATTCGCCGCCGGCAAGCCGCGCGGCGATCAACGGAAAGGCAGCCGTGAGAGGTCTCCTGCGTTCACCCCTGTTCCGGTTGCTGGCCTCCCTGAAGCTGACCATGGCCATCCTGATCGTCTTCGCCGTCGCCAGCGGCAAGGCGACCATCATCGAGTCCAGCCATGGCGCCGACGCCGCCCGCGACCTCGTCTACAACGCCCGCTGGTTCGAGGCGTTGCTGGCCCTGTTCGTCCTCAACCTCCTGGCGGTCCTGGTGGACCGGTACCCCTACAAGCCCCGCCAGACCGGTTTCGTGGTGACCCACGTGGCGATGATCGTCATCCTGGTCTCGGCGGGGATCACCCGTTACTTCGGATACGAGGGGTCGATGCACATCCGCGAGGGCCAGCGCTCCGGGACCATCCTCACAAGAGACACCTACCTGCAGCTGCGCCTGGGCGAAGAGACCGCCACGAGCCTGGTCCGTCTCTGGCGCAGCGGCCACCAGCACCTGGCCCGCAAGCTGAAGCTGGGCGGAACCACCTACCGGGCGGTCATCACCGACTACTGGCCCCATTACGAGATACGGATCCGGCCGGCCGACAGCGGTCCCGCCGCCCTCGGGCTGGTGGTGACGACGGGAAAGGGGATGCAGCGGGTCACCCTGGTCGACGGCGAGGCCCGGCGGGTCGGCGGGCGCACCCTGCTGTTCCGGGACGGGCCCCTGCCAGCCCCTGACGCGCGGGAACGGCGGCTCCTGTTCGGGCGCGACGCGACCGGCGGGGTGACCGCCCGCATCCCGTTCGACCTCCAGCGGGTCGGGATGGACGACGGCGAGGCCGACACCGTGCTGGCCCACGGCAACTCCTTCCCCGTCGAGGAGATGACCCTCTACCGCGAGCCCGCGGGTCGCTTCTCGTTCGTCGTCCGGGAGATCCTCGAGCACGTCCGACGCGTCCCCGGTCCCAGCGACAACCCGCGCGCCCCCGGTGCGGCCCGGGTCGAGGTGACCTCACCCGCCGGGAAGACCGCCAGCATCGTCGTGGAGGACGGGGACACCGACGGCAGGACCGTGCAGCTCGGCGACGAGCGGCTGACCGTCGCCGTGGCCCCCCTGGTCATCGAGCTGCCCTACGAGCTGCATCTGGACGACTTCGTCCTGCAGAAGTACCCCGGCAGCAACAACCCGGCCTCCTACGAGAGCTGGGTGCGGATCTACGATCCCGGCCTGGGGATCGACGGGAAGCCGTTCCACATCTACATGAACCACCCGCTGAGCCACCGCGGCTCGAAGCACTTCCAGTCGTCGTACGACGTCGACGAGAAGGGCACGATCCTCTCGGTCAACCACGATCCCGGCAAGTGGCCCACCTACATCGGCTACATCCTGATCTCGCTGGGGTTCATCCTGATCTTCGCCCGTGACCTGCTGTGGCCCGAACGACCCGTCGCAGGGAAAGGAGGTCGGTCATGAACAGGCGCCACCGTTCCATCCGGCGGACCGTCTGCCTGGCCCTGCTGTTCCTGCTGGCCGCCGTCGCCGCCGCCACGGCCCAGCCGGCGGACAACGGCCACCGGCACGAGACGATCGCCCCGCCGCGCTTCAACTTCCTGACCCCCGAGAACCGTGCGCTGGCCTCGCAGCTGACCGTCCAGGACTTCCGGGGCCGGATGATGCCCCTGGACACCCGCGCCCGCCTGGTCTGCATGAAGATCAGCAAGCGGGAACACTTCGAGGGCTGGGAACCGATCGACCTCTACTTCAGCTGGTTGACGCGACCCGAGTTCTGGTTCAACTACCCCCTGATCGCCGTCCGCTTCCCGGGGGTCAAGAAGCTCCTGGGCGTCTCTCCCGAGACGAAATGGGTCAGCGTGGCCAGCCTGATCACCGACGACGGGCAGTACCGGCTGGCCGACGCCGTCAGCAAGGCCCTGCGAACCCCGGACCGTGACCGCAGCAAGCTGCAGCGCAAGCTCCTGAAGTTCGACGAGCGGTTCAACATCCTCTACGACGTCCTCAACGGGGGCGGCCTGCGGCTCTATCCCAAGCCGGGCGACCCGAACCACACCTGGCTGGAGTTCGCCGGGGTCCAGCAGCTGCCCGACGACGAGTACGGGCGCGCCGCCAGGGAGGCCCTGCACACCCTGCTGGCCGGCCTGCGCGCCGAGGACAACGAGCGGATCCACCGGGGGCTGGAACTGACGGCCGAGCTGCAGCGACGCTACGGCGCCGAGGTCCTCCCCTCGGCGACAGCCCGGCGGGCGGAGCTGTGGCTCAACCGCAACCACCCGTTCCGCAACGTCACGGTTCCCTACTTCCTGTCCTTCTTCCTGCTGCTGGCGGCCTACTTCTGGAACGTCTTCCGCCGCGACAACGCGCGGTTCCGGTGGCGCAGTCCCGTCTTCGCCGCCGGCCTGGGGCTGCTGGTCCTGAGCGTGGCCTACCACCTGTACGCCTTCGTCCTGCGGTGGATCGCGTCGGGCCGGGCGCCGCTGAGCAACGGCTACGAGTCCCTGATCTTCATCGCCCTGGCCACCGGCATCGCCGGTCTGCTGTTCGAGCTGCGCGACCGGCGCGGCTCGGCCGGGGCCGTTTCCGCCATGTTGACCGGCCTGATCCTGTCGGTGGCCATGCTGTCGACCTTCGACCCCGAGATCGGGCCCCTGGTCCCGGTCCTGGCCTCCTACTGGCTGAACATCCACGTGACCGTCATCACCG
The DNA here is from genome assembly GCA_964436825.1 of uncultured Fibrobacteraceae bacterium. GTDB lineage: Bacteria > Krumholzibacteriota > Krumholzibacteriia > LZORAL124-64-63 > LZORAL124-64-63 > CAYTEO01. Next base: position 53,075 of record CAYTEO010000009.1, read on the forward strand.
CCAGCTACGGCTTCCTCGGCGTCTCCTCCCTGCTGGGCGTGCTGATCATGGTGCTCTACCTCTTCAAGGGCCCCGGCAAGCGGCACGTCCACGACGCCATCGTCAAGGCCGACCGGCTCCAGTACGACATCATGATCGTCGGCCTGGGGATGCTCTCGGTCGGGACCCTGCTGGGCGGCGTCTGGGCCAACGAGTCCTGGGGCCGCTACTGGGGCTGGGACCCCAAGGAGACCTGGAGCCTGGTGACGATCCTCGTCTACGCCATCGTCCTGCACTTCAAGTGGATCCCATCGCTGCGGGGTGTCTGGCCCCGGGCCGCGGGCGGCGCGGTGGCCTGGGCCTCGGTCCTGATGACCTACTTCGGGGTCAACTACTTCCTGTCCGGGCTGCACAGCTATGGCGCAGGCGAGACGCCGGCGTTCATCGGCGCGCTCTACGTCACCGGCGCCATGGTCACGGTGCTGGTGGTCCTCTCGTACCTCTCCCACAGGCTGCGGCGCTGGTAGGGCGCGCGGAGCCGGGAGCGGCTGCACATCGCCACCTTCCGGGGACCGGCGAGGCTGGCCACACGGCCGCCCCGCCGGTCCCGTCGCTTATGACAAAATGCTTCCCCGTCTCCGGGCCTCATGCTAGGGTCCGCAGATGCCACAGGGGCCGGGTGCGGTCGCACCCGCAGCCCGTCGGGAGGGCGCCAACGCCCGGGACCGCGGAGAAGGAGATGTGATGAAAGGGAACAATGCTCGGATCCTGCTGACCTGCGTCGCCTGCCTGTTGCTGGCAGGCGGTGCCTGGGCCGGCGGCTTCAGCATCTACGAAGCCGGGGCCAGGGCGACGGCCATGGGCGGTGCCTTCACCGCCACCGCGGACGACGGATCGGCCATGTTCTACAACCCGGCCGGCCTGGCCTTCCTGTCCGGGACCCACCTGGACCTGAACCTCATGCCGGTCATCCCCCAGGCCAAGTTCACCGGGGCGGTCATGCCCGACGGCAGCTACGCCACCGGTGAGACGGAGGACAACGTCTATCCCATCCCAGGCACCTACTACTACCACAACACGGGTGACTTCACCTGGGGCATCGGCATCTATGCCCCCTTCGGCCTGGGCGTGGAGTGGAAGGACAAGGACAACTGGGCGGGACGCCACTACAGCTACGACGTCTACCTCTCGACGATCTACGCCACCCCCACCGTCGCATGGCAGATCGCCGACGACGTCGGCATCGCCATGGGGATCGACGTCGCCTTCACCCACATCAACTACAAGCAGCGGCAGGCGGTCCGCTTCGGGGGCGACGCCGCCCTGGTGGACGTCATCGACGCCGAGATCGACGCCGACAGCGACCTGAACTTCACGCCGACGGCGGGGTTGCTGGTCAAGGCGACCGACTGGCTGGACCTGGGCGTCATGTACCACCACCAGAAGACGATGGCCATCCGCGACGGCGACCTGACGCTGACGAACATCGCGCCCGACGCCCTGCGCGAGACCGTGGATCTCCAGATCGCCGCCCTGGGCGGCGGCACGCACAAGGGCAAGTCGGACCTGAAGCTGCCCCACATCTGGAGCATGGGCGCCGCCTTCCAGATCACCGAGGAGTTGCGGGCCGAGTTCGACGCGGTCCACTTCGGCTGGAGCCACTTCGACGAGCTGACGCTGGACTTCGACAGCGACGCCCTGGACCAGACCATCATCGAGGGGTACGAGGACGCCTGGCAGTACCGCATCGGCGCCGAGTACGTGGCCAGCGACAAGCTGACCCTGATGGCCGGCTACGTCTACGACGAGACGCCGCAGCCGATCGAGTCGATGTCCCCGATGCTCCCCGACGGCGACCGCAACGACTACTCGTTCGGCCTCGCCTGGCAGGCCACGCCGCAGCTGTCGGTGACGCTCTCCTACATGGCGGTCGACTTCGAGGAGCGCTCCAACGTCGTCGACGGCGTCCACCACTCCTACGACCCCGAGGACAACCCCGCCGGCAGCTACGACTCGGCGGCGGACATCCTGGGCATCGGCTTCGGCTACCGCTTCTAGAAGAGGAGGACGGCAATGATGAAACGGATTTTCCAGGCCCTCACCGCAGCGGCCCTGCTGGCCGTCCTGCTCGCGGGCTGTACCCCCGATGAGCCATCCCCGGTCGAGCTGAGCATCCCCCAGCCCACCGGCGAGGCCGTTCTGCAGAACTACGTGGCCCTGGGCAACAGCCTGACCGCCGGCTTCATGGATGCCGGCCTGGTGATGAACGGGCAGGTCAACAGCTACCCCCAGCTCATCGCCCAGCAGCTGGGCTACCCGTCCGGCACCTTCATGCAGCCGCTGATCTCCTGGCCCGGCGTGGGCAGCAGTGACACCGGCGACCCGATGCAGGTGGCGGGGGTCCTGTTCTTCAACGGCGCGGAGATCAACATCGCCGGTCCCACCCCCCTGGCGGACGTCCCCGGCCTGCTGCTGGCCAGCAACTGGCCGGTCCCCTACAACAACCTGGGCGTGCCCGGGGCGACGCTCCTGGACATGACCCAGGCCCTGGACAGCGCCACCAGCCAGTCGCCGGGGAACGCCTTCTTCGACATGATCCTGCGCAACCCGACGTTCGGGAACAAGTCAGCCCTGGAGCAGGCAACGGCCCTGGCACCCACCCTGGTGACGCTCTGGATCGGCAACAACGACGTCCTGGGCGGCGCCACCAGCGGTCAGCCCGAGCCTGGCGTCAACCTGACGCCCCCGGAGATCTTCGAGAACCTCTACAACGCGCTGCTCGACCAGGTGACCCAGCGCGTCCGCCAGCGTGCGGGCTACGACCCGGTCATCGTCGTCGGCAACATCCCGAGCATCACGACGATCCCCTACTTCCTGCCCAAGCCGGTCTTCGACGCCATGGCCGGCATGGCCGTCCCCACGGTGGAAAGCGATCCCGTCTACGTCCGCTTCCCGGTCCTGAGCCATCTGACCGAGGCCGGGTTCGTGCCGCTGGCCGAGGAGTGGACGCTGACGCAGGCCGAGGTCGAGGCCGTCGAGACGACCGTCGATGCCTACAACGCGATCATCGCCGACGCCGTCGCGGCGAGGGACAACGTCTACCTCTTCGACGCCCACGGCGCCATGCAGGTCCTGGCGACGGCGGGACTGGAAGGGATGACCGCCAACCACTTCCTGGTCCTGGTGAACCAGCTCGGTGACATCCAGGCGGCCGCCGCGGCGACCTTCTTCTCCCTGGACGGCGTCCACCCCAACAACCGGGGCTACGGCGTCATCGCCAACGGGTTCATCGACGTCATCAACGCGGCCCTGGGGACCGAGGTGCCCCACGTCGACGTCGCCTCCCTCACCTGGGACCCGACCTACGGGCTGCTGGGTGCCGGGGAAGAGGAAGCGACCGCCGGCCGTCTTCTCACACCGGCGGCGGCGCGCGCCATGGACGCCGTCTTCCGCCGCTGACCAGACACGGCACCGGTCCGACGGGAGGGGAACCTGCGGGTTCCCCTCCTCGTTTGAACGGGATCTGGCACACGAGGCGGGATTAGGGGTGCCACCGGTCCCGCGGGCGGGTTATCTTTCCCCAGGACCCTCAACCGGGGAGGCAACGTGTACGGACGACGTCCCGGCCCGGCATTCGGTTTCGGCCCGCCGCTGACATCGGCGATCCGCGCCCTGCTGGCCGTCAACATCACCGTCTTCCTGCTGCAGTCGCTGCTGCGCCTGACCGGCGGCCACTGGTTCGACGCGTTGTTCGGCCTGATCCCGGCCCGCGTCTGGTCGCTGCCGCTGCCCTTCCTCTGGCAGCCGGTCACCTACATGTTCCTGCACGGCGGGCTGTGGCACATCGCCGTCAACATGTTCGTCCTGTGGATGTTCGGCTCGGAGCTGGAGCAGCTCTGGGGACCGCGGGAGTTCCTGCGCTACTACCTGCTGTCCGGGATCGGCGGCGCGCTGGTCTACCTGCTGGTGATGCCGTTGATCGACCCGCTGACCGCCTACATCCCCCTGATCGGCGCCTCGGGAGCCTGCTACGGCCTGCTGATGGCCTACGGGATGATCTACCCCGAGCGGACGGTCCTGCTCTACTTCCTCATCCCCGTCAAGGTGAAGTACTTCGTCGTGGGGTTGATGGTCGTCGAGCTGCTGGCCACCTGGACGCCGTCGAGCATCGGCCACCTGGCCCACCTCGGCGGGCTGCTGTTCGGGTTCGTCTACCTGAAGTGGGGCAAGCTCTGGTGGCAGCAGCGGCGGCGGCGGCGCCGGATCGACCGCAGCGGCTTCCGCACCATCGGCGGCCGGGGCCGCGGCAACGGCGGCACCGTCGACCGGGAGCGGATCGACGCCATCCTGGAGAAGATCTCCCGCCACGGCCTGGACAGCCTGACGGCCGAGGAGCAGGAGATCCTGCGTCGGGCCAGCCGTCGCTAGGGCCATGGTCGACCTCTCGATCATCGTCGTGAACTGGAACGGCGGCGAGCTGCTGCGCCGCTGCCTGGCGGCACTGCCGGCGGCCACGGGCGACCTGTCCGTCGAGACGCTCGTCGTCGACAACGGCTCCCGCGACGGCTCCCCGGACATGATCCGGCGCGACTTCCCCTCTGTCGTCCTGCTGGAGCCGGGCCGCAACCTGGGATTCGCCGCCGCCAACAACCTGGCCCTCGGCCGTGCCCGCGGCCGCCACCTGCTGCTGCTGAACCCCGACACGGAGTGCCGACCCGGGAGCCTCGTGACCCTGAGCCGCTTCCTGGACGCCACACCCGGCGCCGCCGCCTGCGGGCCCGTCCTGCTGGACGGCGACGGCCGTCCCGCCCTCAGCTGGGGCACACCGCCCCGGCTGCGCTACCACCTGCTGTCGATCCTGGACCCGGGCAGGAACTGGCTGCCCCGGCGCTGGCGCGCCGCGACGATGGCCCGACCGCCGCTGCCGGGGCGGCGCGATGCCTACCGCGTGGACTACATCGTGGGGGCCTGCCTGATGCTGACGCGGGAGGCGCTGGACAGCGTGGGGCCGCTGGACGAGCGCTTCTTCCTGTACTTCGAGGAGTCGGACTGGTGCCTGCGGGCCCGGCGACAGGGGCTGGGGGTCTACCTGGTGCCGACCGCCGAGGTCGTCCACCTGGAGGGACGCTGCGCCGCCCTGGCCGGCGACTTCCCGCTGCGCCAGTTCCAGCACAGCCTGCGCCTGTTCGTCGCCAAGCACCAGGGCGGGTGGCGGGTCCCCCTCTTCCGGCTGCTCATCGCCGTGGAGTACGGCCTGAAGGCCTGGTGGCGCGTCCTGCGTGCCGCGCTCCGCCCCGCCGGCCGCCGGCACGACCTGGCCCTGGCACGGGGATACCTGCGGATCGCCTCCCTCCAGCTGCACGGCCGGATCGCGCCGCCGCCGCCCTGAGCCGGGGGCCGCCCTCAGCTGCCGGTTCCGCTCCGTGCCGAGTCGCCGCCACCGCGCCGGCCCGCGGGGCGCCGCCGGGGCCGCCGGCCGCGATCGCGCGGCTGCTCCCCGACACGGGTCGCGCCGCCGTTGCCGCCCTTTCCCCCGCCGGTGCCATTGCCGCCGCGGCCGGCCCCCTTCTTCTGCTGCTGCCGGTCGGCCTCGGCCACCAGGTCCCGGTCGGTGCGCAGGGACTGGATGTGGAAGACCTCGCGGTGCAGGGCCGGGTTGTCCAGGATGTTGAGGGTCAGACCGTACTCGCGGCACAGCTCGTCCAGCATCTCGGCGTGCTCGTGCCGCAGGAAGAAGGCCAGCATCGTGCCGGCCTGGACCTGGATCTGCTTCTCCCCCGTCTTGAGGTGGACCCGCAGGACCTCCCGCTCGACGCGGCGGGCCAGGGTCTCGAGGCTGAGCACCTTGCCGCTGCCGCGGCAGTAGGGACAGGGATCGGTCAGGAACGAGACCAGGGACGGGCGGACCCGCTGGCGGCTCATCTCCACCAGGCCGAGGCTGCTGACGGGGAAGACCTTGGTGCGGGCGCGGTCGCGCTTCAGGGCGCTGCGCAGCTCGTTGAGGACGCGCTTCTTGTTCCCCTCGTTCTCCATGTCGATGAAGTCGACGACGATGATCCCGCCGATGTCGCGCAGCCGCAGCTGGCGGGCCACCTCCCGGGCCGCCAGGAGGTTCGTCTCGATGATCGTCTCCTCCTGGTTGCGCGTCCGGCCCGTGAAGCGGCCGGTGTTGACGTCGATGGAGACCAGGGCCTCGGTCTGCTCGATGATGATGTAGCCGCCCTTCTTGAGCCACACCTTGCTCTCGGTGCTCTTGCGGATCTCCTGCTCGATGCCGAAGTGCTCGAAGATGGCCTGGTCGTTGTCGTAGAGCTGGACCCGTCCCCGCAGGTCGGGAGCGAAGACCTGCAGGTACTTCTGCAGGCGCTTGTAGTCCTCCCGGTCGTCGATCAGCAGCCGGTCGACGTCGTCCTTGAAGATGTCGCGGATCAGTCCCACGACCATGCCCACGTCCTCGTGGACCAGGCAGGGCGCCTGCTGCTCGGGGTCGGCGCGGTTGATGTCCCGCCAGAGCTTCGTCAGGTACTCCACGTCGGCGCGGATCAACTTCTCGTCCACGCCGGACGCCGCGGTGCGGATGATGAAGGCCCCCTCGTCGGGCCGGAACTTCTGGAGGATCTCCTTGAGACGGACCCGCTCGCGGCGGTCCTCGATCTTCCGCGAGACGCCGATGTGGTGTCCCTTGGGCATGAAGACCAGGAAGCGGCCCGGCAGGCTGATGTCGGCGGTCAGGCGGGGACCCTTGGTGCTGATGGGCTCCTTGGTGACCTGCACCAGGATCTCGTCGCCCACCTTGACCATGCGGCTGATCTCGGGGACCGCCCCCTGCCGCGTCCGGCCGCGGGTGGCGGGACCGGGGCCGTCGACGGCGTCCGTCGTGTCGGGATCCTCGTGGACCATGTCGGAGGCGTGCAGGAAGCCGGCGCGTTCCATGCCGATATCGACGAAGCAGGCCTGCAGGCCCGGTTTGACCGACGTAACGACTCCCCGGTAGAGGTTGCCGACGATCCGCTTGGCGTCGGCACGCTCGATGAGCAGTTCCACCAGCTCGCCGTCCTCCAGAATGGCGATCCTGATCTCGTAGGGGCTGGAGTTGATGATGATTTCCTTGCGCATATCGTCACCCTTTCGGGGGTCAGGCCGACAGGTGGCCACGCAGCCACAGCCGGCGGTTCCAGTCGCGGACCTTCTGCAGCGGCGAGGTCCACCCGCCGGCGGCGGTACGCATCAGCAGGTCCAGGCGGCGGACCCTGGCGTACCGCGGCTCGGGGAGAGCATCGCCCAGCAGGACCGCGAGCAGGTCGAAGACGGGGATCCCGGCGCGGCCGGGTTCCCGCAACAACGAGAAACGGATCTGGACGCCCTGGTCGGTCGCCTCGGCGCGCAGCATGTCGTCGGCGAACAGCGGTCGGACGTCGAGCGTGACATCGGGTTTGCCCTGGCGTCGGCGCGTCCAGGGGCAGGATTCGCGGGCCAGCATCTCGTCGCAGCGCCGCCGGACGGTGGCCAGGTCGGGCCCCCCCTCGGCGGGAGGCGGCAGCTCGGCCAGGTAGTCCTCCCGGTCGATCGTCTGGGAGATGGACTCGGGCAGGACCGGGCCCACCGGCTCGCTGTCCAGGAACCGGAGATCGGGCGGCAGGTGGCGATTCAACTCCCGCTCCCAGCCGTGGACCTGGTGGGTCATGGCGATGTCCAGCAGCTCCCGCTCGCCGACCACGCCCACCGGCAGCGGGGGACCGAACTTCAGCAGCGGATGGGGATGGAACCCCTGGCTGTAGGCCACCGGCAGACCGCTGCGCCGCAGCGCCAGATGCAGCTGCCGCTGGAAGTCGAGATGGCCCCAGAAGACGGCGTCGCCCGTCTTGCGCAGCAGAGCCCGGTACCAGACCTTCCCCGGCGCGCGGTCGCGCCACTTGCGCCAGCGGGCCCGCTCCCGGGCGGGATCGGCGGGATCGGCGTTGCGGGGGTCGAACGGCGGTGCGTCCGCCGCGTCTGCCTCCCCCGTCGCCGGGACCTCGCCCCCCGCGGCGGCGGGGGAGGCGAGCACGGCCGTCGCCGCGTCGACGCTCCCGGCGGACGGGCGGGCGAAGACGTGGACCTGCTGGGGCCGGCACGCCTCGCAGCGCTCGCAGCCGCCCTCTAGGCGGCAGTCGCTGAGCGTCTCGCCGCGCAGGGCCTTCTCCCACTCGCGGCGCAGGAAGTCCCTGTCCACCTGGGCGAAGATCCCGTCCCACGGCAGCGGGTCGTCGGGATCGCGCGGGTCGAGGTAGGCCCGCGGGTCGATCCCCGCCGCGGCGAGGGCGGCGTGCCAGCGGGCGGGATCGAACCACTCGTCCCAGCCGTCGAAACGGGCCCCGGCGCGCCAGGCCTCCAGGACGACCTCGCCCAGTCGCCCGTCCCCCAGGCCGAGCAGCGCCTCCAGGACCGAGACCTCGGGATCGCGCAGGCTGAGCTTGACGCCGCTGCGCCGCAGCAGGGAGCGCAGCAGCGCGTTGCGACGGGCGATCTCCTCCGGGGGGATCTGGCCGGCCCACTGGAACGGGGTGTGGGCCTTGGGCGCGAACGGCGAGAACGAGGCGGTCACCTGGCTGCCGCCGCGCGGTGCGCGGCCGGCCACCTTGCGGATCAGGGCGACGGCGGCCTCCAGGTCGGCGTCGGTCTCGGTGGGCAGGCCCAGCATGAAGTAGAGCTTGATCTTCTTGGCCCCGGCGGCGAAGGCCCGCTCGGCGCTGACCAGCACGTCCTGCTCGGTGACGTTCTTGTTGATGACGTCGCGCAGGCGCTGGCTGCCGGCCTCCGGCGCGAAGGTGAACGAGGCCGGTTTCTCCCGCATGACCAGCTCGTAGAGGTCGCTGTCCAGGGCGTCGACCCGCAGGCTGGGCAGCTCCAGGCTCGTGCGGCTCCCGCCCAGGGCGGACAGGATGCCGTGCATGACCGGCCCCAGGCCGCTGTAGTCGCAGGTCGAGAGCGACAGCAACGAGACCTCGCTCCAGCCCAGCTCCCGCACCCCGCGGACCGCCGTCGCGACGATCTGGTCCACGTCCCGCTCCCGCACCGGGCGCGTGATCATCCCGGCCTGGCAGAAGCGGCAGCCCCGGGTGCAGCCGCGCATGACCTCCAGGGAGAGGCGGTCGTGGACGGCCTCGACCGTCGGCACCAGGACCGCCGGGGGCGGGTAGGCGTTCAGGTCGCGGATGACCCGGGCGCGGGTCGGCTCCGTCTTGCCCTCGTACCAGGTGCCCGGCAGGGCGCGGACCCGGCGCAGCAGGTCGGCCCGGTCGCCGCCGTCGCGCTTCCACTCCGTGACGACCGCGGCGATCTCGCCGATGACCTCCTCCCCGTCGCCGATGCAGAACAGGTCGACGAACGGGGCCATGACCGTCGGGTTGGCGGCGCAGTGTCCGCCGGCGATGACCAGCGGGTCACCGTCGGTCCGCTCCCCGGCGCGCAGCGGGATCCCGGCCAGGTCGAGCATGGTCAGGACGTTCGTGTAGCAGAGCTCGTAGCCCAGGGAGAAGCCCAGCACGTCGAACTGGCGCGCCGGACGGCCCGACTCCAGCCCGTAGAGGGGGAGCCGTTCGGCCCGCATCCGCTCCTCCATGTCGGGCCAGGGGGCGAAGGCGATGTCGGCGTACGCGTCCTCGCGGGCGTTGACGGCGGCGTAGAGGACCCGCAGGCCGCTGTTGGAGATACCCAGCTCGTAGGCGTCGGGGAAGGTCAGCAGGAGGTTGGCCCGCCGCGGATCCCACGGTCGGCGGACGGCGCCCGTCTCCCCGCCGGTGTAGCGCGCCGGGCGGCCGACCAGCGGCAGGATCCGCCGGCGCAGGGTCGCGACCAGGCGGTCGGGGTCGTCGAAGAGGGGGTCCGGGCGGAACGGACCGCGGGTCAGATGGTTCGTCACGGGGCCTCGCTGTCACGGGAGCGGAACCGTCACCGCCCACCCGGGTTGCCCACGCCCGGGATCTCTGGGCTCCGCTCCAGCTGCTCCTTGGCGAACGAATGATCGAACGGAACGGGATAGTCCCCCGTGAAACAGGCCGAGCAGTAGCGCTCGCGCTGGCCCGTGGCCCTCAGCAGGCCGTCCAGCGAGAGGAACCGCAGGGAGTCGACGCGCAGGTAGGTGGCGATCTCCTCGACGGTGTGGCTCGACGCGATCAGTTCGTTGCGCACGGGTGTATCGATACCGTAGTAGCAGGGATGGGTGATCGGCGGCGAGGCGATGCGCAGGTGGACCTCGGCGGCGCCGGCCGCCCGGATCAGCTTGACCAGCTTGCGCATCGTCGTGCCGCGCACGATGGAGTCGTCCACCAGGACGACCCGCTTCCCCGCGATGATCTGATGGACGGGATTGAACTTGATGCGCACCGACATGTCCCGGACCTTCTGAGCGGGTGAGATGAAGGTCCGGCCCACGTAGTGGTTGCGGATCAGCGCCAGTTCGAACGGCAGGCCGGTGGCGTGGGCATAGCCGAGGGCCGCCGTGTTGCTGGAATCGGGGACGGCGCTGACGAAATCGGCGTCCGCGGGACTCTCCTCGCCCAGGATGCGGCCGCACTCGCGCCGGATCTCGTCGACGCTGCGGCCGAAGACGGTGCTGTCGGGGCGGGAGAAGTAGATGTGCTCGAAGACGCACTGGCGGACGGTGTGGGCGGGTGCGAACCGGTGACTGGCGAGGCCGTTCCCGTCCAGGACGACCATCTCTCCCGGCTCGATGTCCCGCAGATAGGTGCCACCGATGATGTCGAAGGCACAGCTCTCCGAGGCGATGACGTAGGTATCCCGGTAGCGGCCCAGGCAGAGGGGCCGCAGACCGTGGGGATCGCGGACGGCGATCAGCCGGTCCCTGGTCAGCACCAGCAGGCTGTAGGCGCCCTCGATCTCGGCCAGGGCGTCCAGGACGGCCTCCTCGAAGGTCTCGGCCCGGCTGCGGGCGATCAGGTGGAGGATGACCTCGGTGTCGCTCGTCGTGCTGAAGATGGAGCCGTCGAGCTCCATGCGGCGGCGCAGCAGGTGGGCGTTGACGAGGTTGCCGTTGTGGGCCACGGCAACGGTCCCCCGGTGGCAGATCACCTGCAGCGGCTGGGCGTTGACGAGCTGGGAGCTGCCCGTCGTCGAGTAGCGGACGTGGCCGATGCTGAAGGTCCCGTCCAGGCCCCGGACGAGCTCCTCGGTGAAGATGTCGGCCACCAGGCCCATGGCGCGATGGGTCCGCACGACGTGGCCGTCGGCCGTGGCGACCCCGGCGCTCTCCTGGCCGCGGTGCTGCAGGGCGTGCAGGGCCAGGGCGGCCAGCTCGCCGGCACCGGGGCAGCCGGCGATGCCGACCACACCGCACTCCTCGCGCCAGTGCTGACCTTCCAGTCCCATGCTCACTCCCGGTGGCGGGCGGCGACGGCCAGGCGCCAGCCCTGCATCAGCGGATTGACGAGCAGGCCGTGCTCGCGGTCGTGCGCCACGGCCAGGGCCGTGGCCGCGGCGACGGGATCGGGCTCGTCGGCCGGCAGCCGCAGCCGCCAGACGACCCCCGACAACAGAGGGCCTTCCTCCCCCAGGGGGAAGGCGCAGACGTCGACGGTGACCTGGCCGTCGGTCGTCGGACCGCCCAGGAGGCGGTCCAGGATCGTGCCGGCACCGTCCGGCAGGTCGGTCCGCCGGCCCTCCCCCGGCCAACCTGCGGGCAGGGCGTGGTCGTCACCGGTGCCGTTCCAGGCCGGTCCCGCGTCGACGAGCTCGCAGACGGCGAAATGGTGCTTGTTCGGGTTGTAGTAGCGGCCGTTGTCGAGCAGCCGCTCCACCGACAGCACCTCCGGCCGGCCCTGCTGCTGCCAGAAGGTATGCCACTCCGCGCGCTGCAGGCCCAGCAGGCGCTCGCCGCCGGCGAGACGCCTCTGCATCACCCGCACCGCGCTGGCCGCGTGCAGATCGACACCCTTGTGGCAGGTCAGCAGTGTCCTCTGTATGATCATCGATCCTCCCCCCGGTCGCAAGGTCGGGGTCCCCTGACCGGGTATCCGTTCAGCACAGTTCCACCAGCCTGCGCAGCAGGAAGCGGCCCGGCCCCTCTCCTGACAGGGCCGTCATGTCACCGGCAAACGACCGCCGCCGCCGCCCCCAGCGGTCGTCCAGGTCCTCGGGCACCTGCCACAGCCAGGCGGCCCGCTCGGGATGGGGCATCATGGCCAGGACGTTGCCGCCGCGGTTGGTGACCGCAGCCGCGGCCAGGACCGATCCGTTGGGGTTCCAGGGCCCGCCTCCCGCCTCGCCGCAGCCGGCGTAGCGCAGGGCCAGGTAGCCCTCGCGGGCCAGGCACTCGACGAAGGCGGGATCCGGGTGGGTGAACCGCCCCTCGGCGTGGGCGATCGGGACCGGCAGCCGCGCCGGCGCCCCCTCCAGGAAGGCGCAGCGGGTCGCCGGAACCGGTTCCAGGACGACCCACCGGGTGTGGTAGCCGCGCCGGCCCGGGTAGCGGTTGGGGGCCAGGGCCAGCTGCAGCCGGCCGTCGCCCCCGGTGTCGGGGACCAGCCCGGCCTCGACCAGGACCTGGCAGCCGTTGCAGATGCCCAGGACGGGCTTGCCGGCGGCGGCCGCCTCGTGCAGGACGGCCATCAGCGGCTCGCGGGCGGCGATGGCCCCGGCCCGGACCCGGTCCTGGTAGGAGAAGCCGCCGGGCAGCAGGTAGCCGTCGAAGCCGGCCAGGTCGGCCGGCGGGCGGGTCCAGCGGACGATCTCCGCCACGCCCCCCGCCGCGGCGACGGCGCGGGCCGACTCGTCCTCGCAGTTCATCCCCGGCAGCTGCAGGACGGCGATCCGGGGCCGCGGCCGGCCGGCGTGGACGGCGGGGGCCGCGGCGGCGGGACGATCCGCCGGTCCCGCGTCCTCCCCGTCCCGGGCCGGCGCGTGCGGCAGCAGGGCCGGCAGCCGGTCCGCCGGGTCGGGCAGGTCGGCGGTGGCCAGCAGGCGGGTCAGCCCGTCGCGCCAGGCAACGGCCAGCTCGTCCAGCGGAACCTCGATCCGCTCTCCCGAGGCGGCCGTGACGGCGATCCGCGGCTCTGCGGTCACCGTCCCCAGCTCGGCCCAGGCCACCCCCGCGCCGTCCAGCCGCTCGCGGGCGGCGTCCAGGTGGTGCGGCGGGACGGCCACGACGAACCCTCCCCGCTCGCCGAACAGGAACTCCCGCAGGGTCAGGTCGGCGCACACGGCGGGCTGGACCAGGTCCGCTCCCGGGGAGCGCTGCGTCTCCAGCCCCAGGGCCATCTCGCCGATCGCGGCGGCCAGGCCGCCGTCGCTGATGTCGTGGACGGCCGACGGCAGGCCCGCCTCGACCAGCTCGACGACCGCGGCGATCTCCCGCCGCGCCGCCTCCAGGTCCAGTTCGGGGAGACGGGCCGTCCCGGCCGCGCCGCCGGTCTCGCGGTAGAGGGAGCCGCCCAGGTCGGACGTCGGCAGACCGACCAGCAGCAACCGGTCGCCTGGTTCCTTCAGGTGCATGCTCCGGCAGCGGGAGACGTCCCGCACGTTGCCGACGCAGCAGACGATCGGCGACGGTGCGACCGAGCGGCCGCTCCCGCTCTGGTTGTAGAAGCTGACGTTGCCGCTGACCACCGGCAGCGGGTCGTCGCCTCCGGCGGCGTGGAGGGTCAGGGCCCGGCAGGCGTCGCCGATGCCGCGGACCGCCTCGCGGAAGCCGTGGAAGACCTCTGGCTGCTCCGGGTTGCCGAAGTTGAGGCAGTCGGTGACCGCCGCGGGGCGCCCGCCGACGCAGGCGACGTTGCGGGCCGCCTCGACGACGGCCGCCGCTCCCGCCCGGTAGGGATCGGCCAGGCCCAGCAGCGGGTTGCCGTCGACGCTGACGGCGATCCCCAGGGGGCTGCCAGGCACCGGGGCCACGACACCGGCGTCGGCCTCGCCCGGCCGCAGGACGGTGCAGCCGCGTACTTCCGGATCGTAGTGGCGGAACAGGTGCTCGCGGGAGGCCAGGTTCGGATGGGCCAGCAGGGCGATCCACTCCTGCGCCAGCCTCTCCAGGGGCGGCTCCGCGGCGCGGGCGGCGGGCGGCGGGGCGACGTCGGGCGGGGACGCCGGCCGGTCGTAGCCGATCCCGCAGGTGATCGTCGTGACCGGCGCCTCGCAGACGGTCCGCTCGCCCCAGCGCAGCCTGTAGATCCCGTCGCGGGTCACCCGGCCGATGCGGCGGGCGCAGGCGCCGTCGTACAGGTCGGGCAGGCCGAACTCCTCGTTGTAGATCCGCAGGACCTCGTCGGTGAAGCGGGCCGGCACGGCCAGGCCGTACCGCTCCTGGGTCTCGCTGCAGGCGACGACGCGGGCCGGCACCGGGCCCGCGGTGTGGACCAGGGAGAGGTCGACGTCGCAGCCGAAGCCGCCGGCGTCGCACAGCTCGCTGGTGACGCAGCTCACCCCGCCCGCCCCCAGGTCCTTGAACCCGACGGCGATCCCGGCCGCGTGGGCCCTGTCCAGGACCTCCCGGGTGGCGACGGTCAGCACCCGCTTGAGGAACGGGTCGGGGACCTGGACGCTCCCCTTGTTGCGCATCGCCGCCTCGGCGTCGAGGGTGGCGCTGGCGAACGCGGCGCCGCCCATGCCGCTCCAGTCGGTCGGCTTGCCCACCAGGACCAGGTCGTACGGCTCGTCTGCGGCCTGGGGCGGGACGGCCGAGTGGGTGATCCGCTCCAGCGGCACGAGCCCCAGGGCGACGACGTTGACCAGGCAGTTCTCGTCGAACGACGGGTGGAAGTAGACGTCACCGCCCAGGTTGGGCACCCCCAGGGCGTTGCCGTACTCCCAGATGCCGGTGACGACCTCGCGGGCGATCTCCAGGCGGTGGTCCGCCCCCTCGCCGCGCGGCCAGCCGAAGCGCAGGGGATCGAGGACCCCGACGACCTCGCCCCCCATGCAGTAGACGTCGCGGACGATCCCGCCGATGCCGGTGGCCGCCCCCTCGACCGGCATGACCTGGCTGGGGTGGTTGTGGCTCTCGTGGGCGACGATGATCCCGTAGGCCACGCCGTCCACGGTCCCGAACTCGACGATCCCGGCGTCCTCCACCGGCCCGACGACGACGTTGCGCGCCGCGGTCGGCAGGTACCGCTTCAGGACCGGCCGGCTGCTCTTGTAGGAGCAGTGCTCGCTCCACATGGTGTCGAACAGGGTCAGCTCCGTGATCGTCGGGGCGCGGCCCAGCAGCTCCCGGACCCGCCGCGCCTCCTCCAGCGAGAGGGTCAGGGCGAAGCGATCCAGCTCGCGGCGCAGGTCGGTGTCGGACAGGGCGGCGGTGTCCAGGGTCAGGAAGCTCTCGTCGGCGCGGGGGGGCTGCGGGGGCATGGATTCTCCCGGGTCAGGCGTCGGCCGGCTCCTCGTCGAGGGCCAGCGTCCGCGCGAAGATGTGGTCGATGTGCCGCTGGTGGTAGGCCAGGTCGAAACAGCGCTCCAGCTCGGCGTCCGGCAGGTGCTCGCGGATCCAGGGATCCTCCTGGAGCGCCCGGCGGAACTCGATGCCCTCGTCCCAGACCCGCATGGCGCAGCGCTGGACCGCGCCGTAGGCCTCCTCCCGGACAACCCCTCGGCGGACGAGCGCCAGCAGGACGGTCTGGCTGAAGACCATCCCCTTGACCTTGGCCATGTTCTCCAGCATCCGCTCGGGGAAGACGACCAGGCCGTCCATCAGCCAGGTCATCTTGCGCAGCATGTAGTGCAGCAGGTGGCAGGCATCGGGGAAGATGATCCGCTCGGTAGAGCTGTGGCTGATGTCCCGCTCGTGCCACAGGGCCACGTTCTCCAGGGCCGTGTGGGCGTAGCCGCGCAGCAGGCGCGCCATGCCGGTCAAACGCTCGCTGACGATGGGGTTCTTCTTGTGGGGCATGGCCGAGCTGCCCTTCTGCCCCTTGCCGAACGGCTCCTCGACCTCGTGGACGTCGGTCCGCTGGAGGTTGCGGATCTCCACGGCCATCTGCTCCAGGGTCGCCCCGACCAGGGCCACCGCCGCCAGGAAGGCCGCGTGGCGGTCCCGCTGGACCACCTGGGTGGCACAGGGCGCCGCCGCCAGGCCGAGCCGGCGCATCACCTCGGCCTCCACCCCGGGATCCAGGTGGGCCATGGTGCCCACGGCGCCGGAGATCTGCCCCACGGCCACCTCGGCGGTGGCCGCCTCCAGCCGTTTCAGGCCGCGCCGCAGGGCGGCCCAGTAGACCAGCAGCTTCAGGCCGAAGGTCGTCGGCTCGGCGTGGATGCCGTGGCTGCGGCCGACCATGGTCGTCCGCTTGTGCTCCAGGGCCCG
>CAYTEO010000010.1:0-64602 GCA_964436825.1 uncultured Fibrobacteraceae bacterium
CGTGCCGGATTGGCGTTGACGTGATTGCAGTATCGTAATAAGGTGCTCGGCCCGGGAGACGGTGTCTCCCTCCTCGCCCACCGAATCGTGTTCCACATCGTTCCAGCATTCCTCTCGCGAGGAGGGGCCGTCATGCGCGTGCTTCGCTCGTTCCTGGTATTGGTGCTTCTATCGGTGGTCGCGGTGGGCGGCCTGGCTCAACCCGTCACCACGTGTCCCAACACGATGGGGATCTACTTCGACACCGAAGCGACCGTCTACTGCTCGGACGCCGCTGCCGGTGGTCCGCTGACCTTCTACCTGATGATCACCAACCCCACCGGCGACCAGATCGCCGCCTGGGAGTGCAAGGTGGAGTGGGACCAGATGGGTGGCGGGTTCTTCGGGAACTGGACGTTCGCCAACGACGGCATCAACGTCGGCGACACCAGCGATCCGCTGAACACCCTGCTGGCCGTCGGCGTGGGGGCCAATCCCATCCAGCCCCAGCCGGCCACCATCCTGGCCACCTGGAGCGGGTTCTTCGGCTACGGCACGGGCTCGGTCTTCAAGATCACCCCGTACCCCGACACGGCCAGCTTCGATCCGCCGGCTCCCGGCTACGCGATCGACGAGGTCAACCTCCAGGCCTGCGGCGTCAGCTCCGGGGATTTCGACCTGCCGGTAGCGGCAATCGGCCTCGATTGTCCCGTTGTCATCCATTCTTGCACCACACCGGTCGACATCTCCGCCCTGCAGTCGTACGACGAATCCGGCGCCCCGGTGTATGGCCAGGCCGATGTCCTGGTCCAGGGCACCGTGACCACCGCTCCCGGCACGGTCGTCGCGGACGGTTTCTACGTCCAGGACGGGACAGGGGGCATCCTGGTCACCCGTGAGACGATGCCGTCCCTGGCGGTCGGCGATCGGGTCGAGGCGGCCGGCATCCTCGCCGACCGCGACGGCGAGATCCTGATCGCCGGCCGGACCATCACCCCGCAGGGAACCACCGCCCCCGTTCTCCCCGACACCGTCGCCCTCGTCTCCCTGGTCGACGCCTACGACCGCGTGGCCACCCTGACCTGGACGACGGGGATCGTCGCCGCGGTGGACCAGGACAGCCTGCTGCTGCGCGCCGGGTCGGCCGAGCTGCCCGTTCTCTTCGGTCCCGGCACCGGGATCGACCCGGCCGGCATCGAGCCGGGCGACGTCCTGGAGGTCACCGGCATCCTGACGGTCCGCAACCGGCGGATCGTCCTGCTGCCGCGCTCCCGGGACGACCTGTTCGATGCGACCCCCGACTTCGGGTTCAACGTCCTGGTCGAGGGCACGGCTGTCGGCGGGACGACGTGGGAGGACTTCGACAACGTGGCCGGTGTGACGCCGACTGCCTCCAACGGCTTCGATTCCGGCTGGGACGTGATCGGTACCGGTACCCCGATCGTCTTCACCGGCATCGACGGCTACGAGCTGGACCACGACCTGCGGCGGGAATACGACCCGGTCTACGGTTCCCGCCAGTGGCCCCTGCGCGTGACGACGCCGCGGGCGGCGGCGGACACGACGACCGTGACCCTCGTCTTCACGCCGCGCCTGCAGGGACTGACCGGCTTCCCGGTCCTGCTCCTGGATCCGGCGGCCGGCGACACCCTGGACCTGCTGGCCGACGGCACGGTCACCTACCCGGTGCCGCCCGGTGCCGGGGACGACGTCCGCGACTTCGTGCTGGTCATCGGCAACACGCCGGGACCGTTCAGCGGCCCGCTGAGCGTCGTCCTGACGGCGACCTGCGGCGACCTGGTGGACGGCGGCAACCGGGCCGAGACGCTGGAGGGGGCCACCGACGGCTACGACCCGGCCCTGGACGTGCCCGAGGCGCCGGTGCCGCCGTCGGGCTACCTCTCCCTGGCCTTCCCCCATCCCGAGTGGGGCTCGCCGCTGGGGGACGACTTCCAGGTGGACCGGCGGGCCGTCTACAACCCCCTGCAGGAGCAGCGGGTCTGGACCTTCGCCGTCAGGACCGACCGCGCCGAGCCGGTGACGGTCACGTTCGAGCCCTCGTTCGTGCCGGCCGACGGGTTCCGGTTGCGGCTGATGGACCACACCGACGGCGTGGTGCGCGATCTCTACCCGGATCTGTCCTATACCTTCACCCCGACGCCGGGGGCGACCCGGCAGTTCGACCTGATCGTCGGCAACCCGCCGGTGCCCCTGCTGAGCCCGGTGGAGCGTGTCCTGCCTGCCGGCTGGTCGCTGATCGGCTTCCCCCTGACCCCCGCCGCCGGCCAGAACACCCTGGGCCAGGCGGTCCAGGACGACGCGGCGTCGGTGACCTTCTTCTACAGCTACCACGGCGCCGCCGGCTACACCCTGGAGGCCGCGGAAACGGCCTTCCAGCCGGGTGACGGCTTCTGGTGCGCCTCCGTGGACTCCTTCGCCTGGACGATGGAGGGTGAGAAGGAGATCGACGGCGTCCGCGTCCCCCTGCAGCAGGGCTGGAACATCGTCGGCTACCCCCTGTGGATCCCCACCGACCTGGCCGGCGTCCGCGTCGACCTGGGGCCGGTGCGCTACACGTTCCAGCAGGCCGTCGACCTCGGACTGGTCGCCCCGACCGTCTACGACTACGACAACGCTGCCGGCGACTACGTCACCGGAACCCAGCTGCAGACCTGGCACGGCTACTTCGTGGCGGCCTACTCGGAGGACGTCTCCCTCTGGTTCGACTACACGAACATCCCGACGAGCAAGGTGCTGCGGCCCGACCCGTTCGAGGCGATGGACGCCGACCACTGGCTCGTGACGGTCGTCCCCGACGGGGGGACGCCGATCCGGTTCGGCGTCAGCAGCGAGGCCCGGGACGGCTTCGATCCCGTCTACGACCTGCCGCTGCCGCCGCCGTCGCCCGTGGCCGCCGCGGCGCCGCGCCTGGCCCTCGTCCATCCCGAGTGGCGGTTGGCGACAGGCAGCGAGTTCGTCGCCGATGTCCAGTCGGCGGACAGCAAGGAGCACCACTGGGACGCCGTGTTGACGGTGTCCCGGCCGGGACCGGTGACCCTCGATTGGAGTCGCAGCGCCTGGCCCGAGGGGGAGGACTTCCAGATCTACCTGCCCCAGCAGAACCGGGTCGTCGTCATGTCGATGCGCGACCAGAAGAGCGTGACCCTGGATGTGGGAACCGAGCCGCTGCTGGTCCGGTTCAGGACGCCCGACATGACCACAGGCGCCGATGACGTGCCGCAGGCGAGGGCGGCCCTCTCCTGCCGTCCCAACCCCTTCAACCCCCGGACGGAGATCCGGATGGTCGTCCCGCGGGCCGGAGAGGCCGTCGTCCGCGTCTTCGACGTCCAGGGACGGGTCGTCCGGACGCTCAGGGCCGGGCGGGTGGCCGCCGGGGAGCATGCCGTCACCTGGCAGGGACGGACCGACAGCGGCGGCGAGGCCGCCAGCGGCGTCTATTTCGCACGTCTCTATCTCGATGGCCGACCGACAGGCGCCATCGGCAAGATGAGTCTCGTCCGCTGACGGCACGTGGTATGTCCATGCTGGCCGGGGTCCCTGGTGGACCCCGGTCAGCCATTCAGGTAGGATCGTCGCGGGTGCTCCCCGGCGGTGTCCTCACGGTCCCGATCTCCCCTCAAGCCCCCGCACCAGGAGCCGACAACCTCGACCATGAAGACCTACGACGCCACCTACCAGCAGCACCCGGCCTACTTCGGCACCGAGCCGGAGGGGATCCTCGTCTCCTTCCAGGAGCGGATCCGCCCGGGCGGGCGGGTCCTGGACATCGGGGTGGGGCAGGGGCGCCATGCCCTGCCGCTGGCGAGGGCCGGTTACCGGGTGGTCGGGATCGACACCTCGGCCCGGGCCATCGCGGACACGCGTGCGGCGGCGGAGTCGGAGGGGCTCGAGATCGAGCTCGTCCAGGCCGACTTCCTGGACTATTTCCCCGAGGCGCCGTTCGACGCCGTCCTGG
Source organism: uncultured Fibrobacteraceae bacterium (assembly GCA_964436825.1). GTDB lineage: Bacteria > Krumholzibacteriota > Krumholzibacteriia > LZORAL124-64-63 > LZORAL124-64-63 > CAYTEO01. Next base: position 3,956 of record CAYTEO010000010.1, read on the forward strand.
CCTTCGGCCTGATGCAGACCCTGTCGCGCAGCGGGTGCGCCAGTCTCGTCCACCGCTGCCACATGTGGACCGAGCCGGGCTCCGTCCTGATGCTGACGGCCTGGCACGTGGACGATCCGTCCTACGACCGGGTCCGTGACGAGTGGGAGAAGGTGGGTCTGCACAGCTTCCGCAGCCCCGCAGGGGAGTACCGGACGTACCTGGCGCGTGGGGTCATACGGAATCTCTTCCGCGGCTGGAAGTCCCTCCATCACCGGGAATACCTGGGTCCCGCGCACCGCCACGGCGACGGTCTCGAGCACCGGCATGGGGTCATCGAGCTGGTCGCCGTCCGCAAGCTGTACTGACCGGGGAAAAGAGATCGCCGGGAGCCGTCCTGGAGGTACTCCCTCGCCCAGTGAGTACCCCTGTCAGGAACGACTCCCGGCTTCCGGCATGGGACGATAGTAATATCAGTGTTGTTTGACCTGCACCACTGTCCCGGATGTGTTCGCCCGTCTCGAAAAGAAACAGCCCACGCCAGCTCGTGAAGGCTATCTCCCTCGCGCCATCCTTAACAATCCACGAGCCGGGAAAGTGCTGCACACTTTTTTGTTGTATGTGATAACCTGCCGGATATCCGCTCAGAGAAGGGAGCACGGGATGATCGAACTGGTTGACGAGACCATCGCGGAACAGGGGGATTTCACTCTGGCCGGCAATTGCAACTGCTCGTGCGGCTGCCTGGAGAGCCTGGCCGACGATGCGGTGGGACCCGTCGGGGCCGACAAGGCTTCCGAGTCGTCGGCCACCTACACCGGCAACGAATACGACATCAACGGCTGACGTCTTGTCCCCCGAACCTCCCCTCTGCCATGTCTTCAGGCACGAGCAGCGGTGGTTCGTCTACGACGCGGGCAGCGATCGGCTGCTGAGGGTGGACGACTGCCTGGCGGACGTCCTGGGTGCCTGGCAGCGCGTGGGGACTCCCGCTGCCATCGCGGGCGAGATGGCGGGCAGACGATCGCCGGCCGCGGTGGCGCGTGCCCTGCACGAGATCGCGGACGCTCGCAACCGCGGCCTCCTGTTGCCTGCTGCACCGGTCCTCGCGGCCCCCGCGACGGACGAGACCGCCGATCTCTACGCCCATGGTCAACAACACCTCGCCCTCACGGTCACCGAGGACTGCAATCTGCGTTGCCGGTACTGCCTGCACGGTTCGACCAACCCCTGGATCCGCCCGCACCGTCCCCGGTGCATGCCACGACAGACCGCTCTGCGTGCCGTCGCCACCTTCCTGGACCACGCCGACCGGACGGCGCTGCCGATCGTCTCCTTCTACGGGGGAGAGCCGCTGCTGAACCTGCCGGTGATCGAGGCGGTCTGCGACCTCGTCGCCAGGCACCCCCGCGGTCGCGACGTGCGCCTGGTCGTCGATACCAACGGTACCCGGCTGGTGGGTGCGGCGGAGCTGATCCGTCGCCACGGTCTGTTCCTGCAGGTGAGTCTCGACGGTCCGGCCTCCGTCCACGACCGCTACAGGGTGAGCCGCGGGAAACGTCCCACCCACCGTCGCGTCGAGGACAACCTGACGCGCCTGCTGGCGGAGGACCCTTCCCTGGCACGTCGCCTGCGGATCCAGGTCACTCTCATGCCGGACACCGACCTCGAGGCCATCGACGCCTACTTCGCCGACTTTCCACCCTTTCGCCGGAACGGCCTGCCCGGCTCGCCGTCTCTGGGGGTGACGGCCGCCAACCTGGCAGGCGTGCCGGTGGCGCGGGAGGTCCTGACGGCCCGTAACCTAGAACGTCGCCGCCGGTCCCTGGAGGAGGCCCGCCGGCGGTTCGTCGCCGCCTGTCGCGAAGGGCGCCGTCGGGAACTGGGACCGGTGACCAGGGCCCTGTTCGAACCTCGGCTCATCCGGTGGTACCACCGCTCCCGTGGGGTGATACCCGGGCGGCTCCGGCCGACCGGATGTTGCCTGCCCGGCGTGCGCAAGGTCCATGTGCGCGCCGACGGCGTCCTGCAGCCGTGCGAGCGGGTGGGACAGACGATGTCCCTGGGAACGGTCGCCGGCTGGATCGAGCCGGCGGCCGTCCGTGGCCTGTGGGAGCGTTTCCTGGAGGCCCTGGGCGACCGCTGCCGCGACTGCTGGGCGGTGCGTCACTGCGACCTGTGCTTCACGGTGCTGGCACCCCACTGGGACCGGGGACCCGCGCCGGCCCTGCCGGAGCGTCTCTGCCGGGCGGTGCGTCGCCGGCTGGAGGACGACCTGCGACTCTACGCCTCTGTCCGTGGCGAGGATGGACGCGGCACGGCATGGTTGCGGGACACGAGAGTGGCCTGAGGCTGGCTCAGCGGCGGGTGGAGTCGGCGGCGGCGGCGAGCGCGTCCTCGGCCGGGATACCCTTCAGCAGGACGAAATCACCCAGTTCCGGCGCATGGGCCAGCCAGCGCTGGAATCGAAAAGGAGTGCCGTCGACCACGGCCGTCGAATCGGGCAGCTGCGGCAGCAGATTCGCGTTGGCCGCCTCTATGATGGAGTGAAAGCGGCCGGAGCGGACCAGTGCACTGAACTCCGCGGAGATGTCTGACTCGAGGGCATAGCCTGTGGTGGTGGTTTCACCGTCGACGATGGCCAGGTAGCTGCCGGTCACGAAGCGACCGGACGCGTTCTCGATGCCGAGCAGGCGCACCAGTCGGTCCTGCCCGGCCCGGTGGATGGCGTCGATCGTACCGGCCCTTTCCATCTTCCTGGCGATCGCTTCCTGGGATGGCACCTCGTCCATGGTGGAGGAGAACACGTTGTTGTCGCCGGCGAACCGCGTCATGACCAGCGTGTTGTCGTCGAGCAGGACCGCGTCAGCATACCGGAATCCATAGCTGACCAGCGAGGGCTGGCGCACCAGGGCCCCCGAGAACACCAGGAAGGTCGCCAGCGCCAGCGTTGCCTGACGCCGCCGCCGCCGCACACGGAACCTGTGCTGCAAGCGGGCGGCCAGGGCCTCGCGATGATCCGTGTCGATCCGTGGCTGGACCGCCAGGGACGCAAGATGCTGCTCCAGATCGTTCCAGGTCACGATGCTCGCTCCATCAAGGTCCGCAGACGACCGAGCGCACGGCTGACCCGGGCCCGGACGGTTCCTGCCGGTACGTTCCTGATGACGGCGATCTCGCGGTAGGTCAGGCCGTCCAGGTAGTGCATCAGGAGATCCTCACGCATCGTCTCGTCCAGCTCCTGCAAGCACTGCAGGAGGCGGCGTCGCTGCCGGGAGTGGATCGCCCGCGTCAGGGGATCCGCCTGCTCGTCGACCAGCACGTCCTCGCCGATGACGTTCTCGGGCAGCTCCGTGTACCGCCACAGAGCACGGGACCGGTGGTGCTTCCGCAACAGGTTCAGCGCGATCCGGAACAGCCAACCCCCGAACGTCACCCCCTGCCAGCGAAAGGTCCAGAGCCGGTCCAGGGCCCGCTCGAACGTCTCGCCGGTCAGATCCTCCGCCACTTCCAGGTCCAGTGTCCGCTGGTAGAAGAAGCGGAGGATGCGGTCATAGTACTTGCGATAGAAGTAGTCGAACTTCTCGTGATCGACCCTGGCCAGCAACAACCATCGCTTCTCGATGGCCAGCTCCTCGTCCGACGCCTCCGGTTCCTGTGCTGTCGCCGGCGGTGCGGACGCGCGAGGAGGATCGATCCCGGGGAACTTCCGCTTATTCCAATCCTCAGAGGCCAAAACTGCTGCCCGCCTTTTTGGGGATGAGTTGCAACTGACCGTGATGATAGCAGTTATTCACACCGCCGACAACCCCCCGCCCCCGTCTTGTCCCCTGCCGGAGCCTCTGCTACCTTGCCTGGACACGTCACCGTCGCCGGGAAAGGACAGCCATGGCCCAGATCCCCAACCGCCATCTGCGGGAGTTCCTGCCGTTCCTGGAGCAGCAGGGAGAGCTGATCCGCATCCGCGAGCCTGTCGATCCCTGCCTGGAGGCGGCCGAGATCGCCGATCGCTTCGTCAAGGCGGGCGAACGGCCGGCGCTGCTGTTCGAGGACGTCCGGCCGGGCCGCTTCAGCCGGGAGGCCGGCCGGCCCGACCGGCGGGCGACGACGGCCGACGGGCGTCCCGTGCCGCTGCTGATGAACCTGTTCGCCTCGCGGCGGCGCCTGGCCTGGGCCCTGGGGGCCGAATCGCTGGACGAGGTCGTCGCCAGGCTGCGGGAGCCGCTGGAGCTGGGACCGCCCGAGTCCCTCTGGGAGAAGATCCGCCTGCTGGGCAAGGCGAAGGAGTGGGGGGCGGGGATGCCGCGGACCGTCCGGCGGGGCGCCTGCCAGGAGGTCGTCGTCACCGGCGACGAGCTGGATCGCCGCGGCCTGCTGGACCTGATGCCGGTGCTGACCACCTGGCCCCTGGACGGTGGTCCGTTCATCACCCTGCCGCTGGTGATCACCCGCGATCCCGACAGCGGGCGGCGGAACATCGGCATGTACCGCATGCAGGTCTTCGACGGCCGTACCGCCGGCATGCACTGGCAGATCCACAAGACCGGCGCCGACCACTACCGGCGCTACGAACAGCGCGGCGAGCGGATGCCGGTCTGCGTGGCGCTGGGCGGGACGCCGGCGCTGACCTACGGCGCCACCGCGCCGCTGCCCGACGACGTGGACGAGGCCCTGTTCACCGGTTTCCTGCTGGGCAGGCCGATCACCTGGGTGCCGGCCGTCACCCAGGACCTGCTGGTGCCGGCCGAGGCGGACTTCGTCGTCGAGGGCTACGTCGAGCCCGGCGAGCGGCGCCTCGAGGGACCGTTCGGCGACCACACCGGCTTCTACACCCTGCCGGAGGAGTTCCCGGTCCTCCACGTCACGGCGATCACCTCGCGACGCGACCCGGTCTACCCGGCAACGGTCGTCGGGGTCCCGCCCATGGAGGACGCCGTCCTGGGGTGGGCCACCGAGCGCCTCTTCCTGCCGCTGCTGCAGAAGATCCTGCCGGAGGTCGTGGACTACCACCTGCCGCCCGCGGCCTGCTTCCACAACCTGGCCATCGTCAAGATCCGCAAGCGCTACCCCGGCCACGCCCGCAAGGTCTGCCACGCCCTGTGGGGGACCGGCCAGATGATGTTCACCAAGACCATCGTCGTCGTCGACGAGGACGTGGACCTGGGCAATCCCACCGAGATCCTGTGGCGGGTGGCCAACTCCATCGACCCGGCGCGGGACTGCTTCTTCGCCGAGGGGCCGGTGGACCACCTGGACCACAGCGTCAACGTCCAGTTCACCGGCGGCAAGATGGGGATCGACGCCACCACCAAGTGGGAAGGCGAGGAGGGGTTCCGCCGCGAGTGGCCGCCGGTGGTGCGGATGAGCGACGAGGTGCGCCGCGCCGTGGACGAGCGGTGGCGCGACCTGCTGGCGCGGCTGGAAGACGACGGGAGGCACCCGTGACCGACGACGACGTCCACGAGCGCGACCGCGGCCGCTGGACCGTCCGCGATCCGGCCGCCCACGACCGGGCCGTGCGCGACATGTTCGGCCGCATCGCGCGGGTCTACGACTTCATGAACCACCTGTTGAGCCTGGACCGCGACCGCGCCTGGCGCCGCCACCTGGTGGACCTGCTCGACCCCGGCACCGGCCTGGTGCTGGACCTATGCGCCGGCACGGGCGACCTTGGCCTGGAGGCGCTGCGGCGCGGCAGGGCCCGCCGCGTGGTGGCGGCCGACTTCACCCCGGCCATGCTGCGGGCCGGCCGGGGCAAGGGCCTGGGCGTGACCGTTCCCGCCCTGGCCGCCGACACCCAGCGGCTCCCCTTCCGCGACGACTGCGCCGACGCGGTGATGGTGGGGTTCGGGGTCCGCAACCTGGCCGACCTGCGGGCCGGCCTGGCGGAGATGCGCCGGGTCCTGCGCCCCGGCGGCCGGCTGCTGGTCCTGGACTTCTTCCGTGCCGATCCCGCCGCCAAGGGCCAGCGGCGCGGTGTCCCCAGGCCGGTGCGGTGGCTGCTGGAGCGGGCCCTGCCGCTGCTGGGCCGCATCTTCGGCCGCGACCGGGCCGCCTACGGCTACCTGGTCGAGAGCATGGAACGGTTCGTCACCCCCGCGGAGATGGCGGCACTGCTGGAGGAGTTCGGCTTCAGCGAGGTGCTGGTCCGGCGCCAGACGCTGGGGATCGCGCACATCGTGGCCGGGAGGGTCGTGGGATGAGACGAGTCACCGTCGCCTGGACCGGCGCCAGCGGGATCGCCTACGGGGTCCGCCTGGTGGAGACCCTGCTGCGGGCCGGTGTGTCCGTCGACCTGTTGCGCAGCGATGCCGCCGCCCTGACGGCCGCGGCGGAGCTGACGCGACCGCTGGAGGAGGTGCTCGTCGATCTGGCCAACGTCGCCTCGTCGGCCGGGGCGGACCTGCGCGGGCACGGACTGCGCGACTTCTCGTCCCCCCTGGCCAGCGGCTCCGCCCCGTCCGATGGCATGGTCGTCTGCCCCTGCAGCATGGGCACCCTGGCGCGGATCGCGGCCGGCACCAGCGAGACCCTCCTGCTGCGCGCCGCCGACGTCTGCCTGAAGGAGCGCCGGCCCCTGGTCCTGGTGCCGCGCGAGACGCCGCTGGCGACCCTCCACCTGGAGAACATGCTGCGGCTGTCGCGCAACGGGGCGATCGTCCTGCCGGCCATGCCCGGCTTCTACCACCGGCCCCGGCGCGTGGAGGACCTGGTCGACTTCGTCGTCCAGCGGGTGTGCGACCACCTGGGCGTCCCGGTGGACCTGGTGCGACGCTGGGGGGACGACACGGGCGACGGGCCGCGGGAGGAACCGGCGTGAGGCTGCGGACCTACCTGGACCTGGTGAAGTTCGAGCACACCCTGTTTGCCCTGCCGTTCGCCCTGCTGTCGCTGCTGGTGGCCACCGGCGGGCGGCCGAAGGCCTGGACGCTGGCCTGGGTCCTGGTGGCCATGGTCGGGGCCCGCAGCGCGGCGATGGCCTTCAACCGGATCGCCGACCGCCACTACGACGCCCTCAACCCCCGCACCGCCGACCGCCACCTGCCGCGCGGCGAGGTCTCCCTGCGGGGGGCGTGGACCTTCACCGTCGTGTCGGCGCTGCTGCTGGTGCTGGCCGCCGGGATGCTGAACCGCCTCTGCCTGGCGCTCTCCCCGGTGGCCCTGCTGGTCGTCCTGGGCTACTCCTGGACGAAGCGCTGGACCCACTGGTCCCACCTGGTGCTGGGGCTGGGGCTGGGGATCGCGCCGGTGGGGGCGTGGCTGGCGGCCACGGGCCGCTTCGCCCCCTTCCCCCTCTGGCTGTCCGCGGCGGTCATGCTCTGGGTGGCCGGCTTCGACGCCATCTACGGCTGCCAGGACGAGGCGTTCGATCGCCGGACCGGACTGCACTCCCTGGCGGTGCGGCACGGGACGGTCGGGGCGTTGCGCATCGCAAGACTGCTGCACGCCGGCGCCGTGTTGTGCCTGGCCGTCGCCCTCGCCGTCGGCCCGGGCCTGGGGCCGCTGGCCCGGATCGGCGGCCCGCTGGTGATGGCCGTCCTGCTGGCCTGGGAGCACCGGCTGGTCCGCGGCGGTGATCTCAGCCGTCTCGATCTGGCCTTCTTCACGCTGAATTCCTGGCTCGGCGCCGCCGTGCTGGGGGTCGTCCTGGTCGATCTCTACCTCTTCTGATCCCCCGTGATCCAGCCCCCGGTGCCAGCGCGCGGGCGGGCAATGTTCTTGCAGGTGAAAAAAAGGCTCAACCCTGCCGCGCGATGGTCGAAAGGACCCTCGGATTACAATCGTGCCCGGTGCAACGGGCGGATCGTCCACGCCCTCGGAGGCAAACGAAAGGGAAAGCAGTGATGAAGAATTGGCAAGGCATCCTCGTCGCCGTGGCCGTCCTGGTCATGAGCACCATGGCCACGGCCCAGGTGATCCCGCCCCAGATCGGGATCTTCTTCGACGCGGCCGGCACGCAGACCGAGGCTCCCCTGGCCGGGGCCGGCGATTTCGTGACGGCCTACGTCATGACCACGGGCGGTCAGATGCTGATGGGCGGCGTCTCGTTTGCCGTCGAGGCCTATCCCGGTATCCAGATCGTCGCCGCCTCGCCCATGTCCGATGCCGTCGTCGTGGGCAACGACATCACCGCCGGTGTCGAGATCGGCTTCTACGACGCTGCCTGGGTGGACGACAACAACCATGTCGTCCTGTACACCCTCGTCCTGACGGTCGACGACCGGCCCATGGGGAACATGCCGCTGACCGTCGTCAACCACCCCAACTACCAGAATGTCGTGGTGGCGCAGAGCGACGGGGCCCTCTACGACACGACCGGCCTGACGGCCTACATCACGCCGCCGCCCCCGGTCGTCGGTGTCTACTTCGATACCGCCGCGACGATCACCTCGGCCACCTACAATGGCGGTCTGGGCGAGGTCTACCCGGCCTACATCTTCGCCACCGGCGGCCCGATCCTGATGGGTGGTGCCTCGTTCAAGCTGGAGCTGGATCCCAACATCACCCTGCTGACGGCGACCGCCGAGCCCAGTGTCACCATCGGCGACGTGCTGACCGGGATCGAGATCGGCCTGTACGACGCCAAGTTCGTCGATCCGCAGCACCCCGGTCTGCTGATGACCCTGCTGCTGACCACCATGAACAACCTGGTGGACAACGCGCCGCTGACGATCACGAACCATCCCAGCTATGAGACGGTCCTGCTGGCCGACGCCGAGGGTGTGCTCGTTCCGTCCGAGGGCATGACCTCGTACCTGACCGTTCCCGTGGCCAACGAGGATCGCTCGTGGAGTGACGTCAAGTCGCTGTACAAGTAGGTCGACACGGACGCGGGAAAGCTGCCGAGCCCGACAGCCGAACCCCCCCGGTGGAGGCGAGGCAGCGAGAGACGGGAGAGGAGCTGGGCTCCTCTCCCGTCACCTTTTGGCCGGGATGTCGGTGGTCAGGGGTCCCGCCACAGCAGGTGGTAGCCGAACCTGGTGCGGACCGGCGGCGAGATCTCCCCGGCCCTGAGCTTGAACAGGGCCGCGGCGACCTCCTGGTCCAGGGCGTAGGGTTCGACCACGCCGATCAGGCCGCAGCGGAAGCGGCTGTCGGTGTCGTCGGAGTAGCGGGCGGCCAGATCGCAGAGGTCGGCTCCCCGCGCCGTGCAGAGCCGCCGGACCTCCTCGGCCATCAGGCGGGCCTGCTCCTCGGTGCGGGTGACCGACGCCCCGGCGCCCGGCGCCCCCTGCCAGGCGATCAGGATGTGGTGGGCCGTCACGCGCATGACCGGCAGGCGCTTCAGGACGAAGAAGCCGCGGGGCGTCTCCACTGCCGCGCGGACCCCGCCCACCGGCAGCTGGAACAGGGCCACCTCCAGCGGCAGGATCCACGTCCCCTTGCGGACGATGCCCACGTAGCCGCCCCGCTCCCGGGTGGCCGGGTCGTCCGAGTAGCGGCGGGCGGCGTCGGCGAAGGTCGAGCTCTCCTGGACCATGACTCCCAGCCGGAGGGCCAGCTCGCGGGCCTCCTCGCGGCTGCGGGTCACGCCGGGGACGGGCGGCTCGCTGCCACTCCAGGCGACGAGGATGATCGCCGCCGCCGCCTCGTCCTGGTCGGAGAGATAGTCGTTCGTGGTGTCCGCACCCGCGTCCAGGCTCCCGGTCGTGTTCCCGGTCGCCGGGCCGGGGCGCGACTCCCCGCGGCAGCCGCCCAGCAGGAGCGCGGCCGCCAGCAACACCGCGGCAGGGGCGCGGGAGCGTCTATTCCGTGGCATCATCGTTTCCTCCCTGGAACCCGGGAGCACCGACGGCGCGCAGAATCTTGCGGGCCAGCAGGTGGTAGATCTGCAGCTCCCAGTCGACGATCCCGGCCCGCATGTGCAGGTGCCTGAGGTAGGTCAGGAACTTGCGGCGGTCCCGGGGACTGTAGCCGACGGCGGTCATGGCGCGGCCCAGGTGCTCGTACATCGTGTCCAGCTCGAACTGGGTCGGCAGCTTCGTGGAGCGGTGCGGGTGGGAGACACGCATCTCGGGCCGCCGTCCCGAGTCGCGGTGCGGACGGGCCGTCATCTCCAGGTACTGGCGCCGGATCTCCCAGCAGTAGACCATGACGGCCTGGGCCAGGTTCAGCGACGTGTGCGCCTCGCTGGCGTCGATGCGCGAGAGGTAGCGGCAGTCGTTGGCCTCCTCGTTGGTCAGGCCGGTCCGCTCGGTCCCGAACAGCAGGGCCACCGGTCCCTCGGCCGAGTGCTCCAGCAGCAGGCGGGCCAGGTCCGTCGGCGGCAGCAGGGCGTTCTTGCGCAGCTCGCGGGGACGGGCCGTCGTGCCTGCGGCGACAATCGCGTCCCGGATGGCCGCCTTGTGGTCCAGGACGACCCGCGCCGCGTCCAGGACGTCCTCGGCGCCGTGGGCCAGCGCCCGCGACCGCTCCCCGAACGGGTCGCGCGGCCGGATCAGCACCAGCCGGGACAGCCCCATCGTCTTGAGGGCGCGCGCCGCCGCGCCGATGTTCATCGGCTCGGTGGTGTGGCTCAGGACGATGTGGATGTTGTCCAGGTTGGGGCGGACGATCCTGTCGTTCGACTCTCGCTTCCCCGTCACGATGCGGTTCCCTCCTCCGTTCTCGCGCCTCCCGTCGACGTCGTCACGACAATATCGCTCACGCGGGTCCGGATGTCACAGGGGATCGACGGCCGACGATTGCCCCCCGGGGCGTGACGCGGTAGGATGTCCGGGCCGCCGCCTGTCGGCGCGGGGAAGGGGAGGACATGAAGCACGACATCACCGGTTACCTGCTGATCGCCCTCGGGCTCAACTTCCTGCTGGACAACTTCGGCCTGCCCCACTTCGACCTCGGGGACCTGGCCAGGCTGTGGCCCCTGGCGCTGATCTGGGTCGGGTGGGACATGCTGTGCCGCCGCAGGAGGCGCGAGGACCTGCTCTGACGGTCCGGCCCGTGGTGCCGCGGAACGAACGGGGACCGCCCTGGGGCGGTCCCCGTCGTGTGTCCCCCCGGCTGTCTACTTGGCCAGCACGATCTTGTGGAACGTCACCATCCCGGCGCCGGTCGCCCGTACCAGGTAGGTGCCGCTGGCGGCGGGCCGGCCGCCGTCGTCGCGCCCGTCCCACGTGACCAGGTGCTCGCCGGCGGTCCGCTGACCGGAGACGAGGGTGCGCACGCGCCGCCCCTGCAGGTCGAGCACGTCGACGGTCACGTTCCCGTCCGCGGGCAGGGTGAAGGCGATGGTCGTGGTGGGGTTGAACGGGTTGGGCCAGTTGCGGACGTCCAGGCCGGGATGGCGCGAGGGCGTGCCGTCGCCGACGGCGGTGGCGTCGTCGGCCAGCAGCCACATGGTCGCGTTGAGGAAGAACTCCCGGTTGTTGCTGCCCGCCTCGGTCCAGTTGGCGGGGTGATCCTCGCTGCCGGTGCCGTCGGCCGTGCTGGAGGAGTCGCCGTAGCCGACGATCCGGCCCTGGCCGTAGCGGGACCAGCCGGCCACGTGCGGATCGCCCGCGTCCATGCTGATCAGGGCGCCCACGTCGCTCAGGTCCGGGTTGGCCGTCGGCCAGAGGGAGAGGCTGTCGCCCACGTGGTAGATGACCGCCGCCACGTCGCCGTAGCTGCCGTGGATGACCGGGTTGGAGGGGTCGGCGGCAACGTTGGTGAACGTCCCGGTGATGCCGTTGTTGCCCTCGTCCTTGACGTGGAAGTGCAGCCCGAACAGGGCGCCGCAGAACGTCTCGGTGTCCGAGCCGACCGGGTCGCTGATGTGGGGCACCGAGTAGCCGCCGAAGATGCTGGGCGAGTCCCAGCCGTTGCCGTTGCGGTCGCTGGCGTTGTGGTTGGCGACCACGAACAGCGAGCCGCCGGCGTAGACGAACTGCCGGACGGCCTCGATCTCGGCGGCCGTGAACGGGTTCTGGGGCTCGACGATCACCAGCAGGTCCACGCCGGTCAGCAGCGAGGAGCTCAGGGCCGTCGTGTTGCTGCGGACGGTGTGGCCGGCCAGGTAGAGCTCGTAGGCCCAGCTGGAGAGCTGGCCGCTCCAGTCGCTCTCGGCGGTCGGGTTCGCGGGCAGGGGGTCGGGGTAGTCGTCGTCGATCCGCCAGTTGCCGGTCGTGCCGGCATCCTGGTCGTGGGCGTGGTCGAACAGGATGACCTTGCCGGCCGTCGCGTCGCCCTGGACCCAGAAGGAGTAGACCGTCGTCGGGGCGTCGATGGGGTTGCGGACCTCGGCGTTGTCGTCGTCGCGGCAGGAGACGTAGTACTCGTAGAGGGTGTTGCCGGTCACGCCGCCCAGGGTCACCTGGTACTGGTCGCCGCCGATCGCGGTCATGATGACCGGCAGGTAGCTGCCGCCGCCGGCGCGGTACCAGCAGGTGGCCGAGAGGATCGTGCCGTCGGGATCGACGCAGGTGGCCGTGATCGTCACGTCGTCGCCGGCGACGGGGGCCGCGGGCGTGTGGCCGACGTTCGAGATGGCCGGCACCTGGTTGCCGCCGCCGGTGGTGCCGTCGTAGTACAGCTCGACGTACTCGTAGAGGTAGTCGTCGGGGTCGTTGGCCTCGCTGATGACCATCCCCGACAGGGTGCCGTCGGGCACCTCGACGCCGCTGCCGGGATCGGGGCTGGAGTCGATGCTCGACCAGGCCAGCTGTTCGGGATCGGCGCGGTGGTAGGCGAGCTTCGTCGTGGTGATGGCCGGGGTGGGGCCGTCCTCCACGCCGCCGGCGGAGTTGAGGAGCTGGAACGTCTCGTCCCCGTTGATCATCGGTGCCAGGTCGCCCGAGTTCAGGAAGACGACGTTGCTGCCGAGGGTGACCCCGTAGTAGCTCTCGAAGGCCGCCCTGTCCACGTTGCGTGCGATGATGACGTAGCCGCCCGGTTCGACGGTCGTCCCGGCCGGGATCACGTAGTCGTGGACGGCATTCTCCTGGTGCAGGGTCCAGCCGCCGATGTCCAGGCCCGTCTGGGCGAGGGCCGCGCCGGCGACGAGCAGGCAGGTCGGCAGCAGTACCGCGAGAAGCGGCGAGATGACGCGGCGAGTCGAGACTCTCATGGGCAGGTCCTCTTGGGTTGAGGGACAGCGACACGAAACCGGCCCGGAACCTGGGTGCGATCCGGGCGCGGTGGATGATTGATTATACCACGGATATGATCTGACAGCAAAAGGTCACTCCCTGACGAACAGGGACAGGACCTCCACGTGGCTGGTGTGGGGGAACATGTCGACCATCCGCAGGCGCTCCAGGCGGTAGCCGCCGTCGACCAGGGCCCTGGCGTCGCGGGCCAGGGCGGCCGGATCGCAGCTCATCCCGATCAGCAGCGGCGGTGCCAGCGTGGCCAGCCGGCCGGCGTTCTCCTCGCCCAGCCCCTCCCGCGGGGGATCGAAGACGACGGTCGTGGCGGACCAGTCGGGCGAGGGCAGGTCGTCGGTCCCGTCGCCTGCGGCCGGGTTCGTCCGCTCCCCGCCGCTCCAGCGCCACAGGGCCCTGGACACGCTCTCGCGCACGACGGTCCCCTTGCCGGCGGCGGCGCGGTCGCGCCGCAGGTTGTTGCGGGCGTCCCGGACGGCGCCGGCGTGCTGCTCGACGCCGACGATCCGCGCGAAACGGTCGGCCAGGGCCAGGCTGAACAGTCCCACGCCGCAGTAGAGGTCCACCAGCCAGCCGCCGGGCCGCTCCGGGGTCGGCGCGGCATCGTCGAGCCAGAGCCGGGCGGCCGCCAGGGCCGCCTCCGTCTCGGCCAGGTTGACCTGGAAGAAGCTGCCGGCGCCCACCCGGTAGGTGTGGCCGCCCAGCTTGTAGAGCAGGTGGTCCCGGCCCCAGATCGGGCGGTTGTTGAACAGGACGCCGACACAGCCCGGGGCGGGAGGCTCGCCCTCGCCGCGCTGCTTCAGGACCGCGCGCAGCAGGCGCAGCCGGCTGGCGGGGCCGAACAGGGCGACCAGCCAGCCGCCCCGGCCGTCCAGGCGGACGACGACCTGGTCCACCGGCGGCAGTTGCCGCAGCCAGGGCAGGATCGTCTCGTCGAACAGCGGCGGCAGCAGCGGCAGGGAGTCCACGGGGACGACATCGTGGGTTCCCTTGCGGATCATCCCGTACTGTCCGGTCGGGCCGCGCCAGAGGCGGATCTTGTTGCGGTAACCGAGGTCGGGACCGGCGGCGGGAGGAACCTCCAGCAGGTCGTCCACCTCCATGCCGGCCAGACGGCGGAAGCAGTCCCGAACGATCTCCGCCTTGGCCCGTCGCTGGGCCTCCGGCGACAGGTGCTGCAGGTCGCAGCCGCAGGCCGTGCCCACTTCGCCCAGCGGCGGCGCGACCCGGTCGGGAGAGGGAGCGAGAACCTCCACCAGCTCCGCCTCCAGGTAACCGCGCCGGCGGCGCAGCACGCGGGCCCGGATCCGCTCGCCCGGCACGGTGCCGGGGACGAAGGCCACCTCGCCGTCGCGGCGTCCGAGGCCGGCACCGCCGGTCACGAGCTTGTCGATGGTGGTCTCGAACAGGTCGCCGTCGGCGGTCGCGCCGGTTCTCGCCGCGTCGTCGCGGCCGGTGGTGTCGGATCGCTCGTCCATGGAAACTCCGGGGGATGAGGTTGCTTGTCGCCCGATCGGCGGCTTCAAGCTAACATCGTCGCCGTCGGCTGCCAAGGAGGGCACGTCGCTTGCAGTCCCGTCGTGGGCGCGCTCAGGGAGGAACGGATGGGGCCGTGGCAGAGGATGGCACTGGTGATGGTCCTGCTGCTGGCCGGGGCCGGCTGCAGTCCGCTGCGCCGTGGTCCGCTGCCGCCGCTCCAGGAGCGTCCGGGGACGCCGCCCCCCCGGCAACGCGGGTTCCCCCCGCCTCCCTCGTCCGCCCCGGGGGACGCACCCTGGGAGAGCGTCGACCGCTCCCTGCCCCCCCGCGACCTCGTCTGCGAGCTGGCCCGCAGCTTCCAGGGCGTGCCGTACCGCTACGGCGGGACGACGCCGGACGGTTTCGACTGCAGCGGGCTGGTCTGCTACGTCTACGCCGAGGCGGGGATCGAGCTGCCCCGCACGGCGCGGCAGCAGTCGCGCGCCGGCCGCCGCGTGCGCCGCAGCGGCCTGCTGCCCGGCGACCTGGTCTTCTTCCGCACCCATGGCGACGGCGTCTCGCACGTGGGAATCTACGTCGGGAGGGGTCTGTTCGTCCACGCCCCGAGCACCGGCAAGACGGTCCGCACGGACTCGCTGGACGATCCCTGGTGGTCCCGTCGCTTCGTGACCGGCCGCCGGGTCATCGGGGAGCGGTCGGCGGGGCGGTGAGCGGCGCGGCGCGCGCTCAGTCCTCCCGGGTCTCGGTGACCGTCTCCACCCGTCCCTCCGGCCCGATCCGCAGCTTCGTCGCCGACTGGACCGCCTCGTCGATCGCCGCCGCCAGGTCGATCCGCTCCGACAGTTCCAGCAGCTGCTCGGGCCGGGCGTTGAGGACGGGCCGCGGCGAGCGGATGGAGCAGCAGTCCCGGTAGGGCCGGATGCTGGTCTCGAACAGGCCGATCCGCCGGGACAGTTCGGTGATCTCGATCTTGTCCATCCCGACCAGGGGCCGCAGGATCGGCAGGGTGATGTCGGGGCTGATGGCCCGCAGGTTGGCCAGGGTCTGGCTGGCCACCTGGCCGACGCTGTCGCCGGCCACCAGCGCCAGGCAGCTCTCCCGGTGGGCGAAGCGGGCCGCCGTCTTGAACATGAAGCGGCGGAACAGGACCATGTCGAAGGAGTCGTCCACGCCCTCGACGGCGCGGCGCTCGTAGGGGAAGGCCGGCACCATGTGGAGCGTCAGGGGACGCGGCGAGTAGCCGGCCAGGATCCGCACCAGGTGCTCGATCTTCCCGCTGTCGGCCTCGGCGGGGCTGCGGCCCGGGAAGAAATGGACGAACTCGGGACGGCAGCCCCGCTTCATCATCATCCAGGCCGCCACCGGGGAGTCGATCCCGCCCGACAGCAGGACCATGACCCGTCCGCTGGAACCCACGGGCAGGCCGCCGCAGCCGGGGAGCTTGCGGTCGAACAGCAGGATGGCGTCGGCCATCACCAGGACGTGGAGGACCAGGTCCGGTTCGTGGAGGCGGACCGGCAGGCCGGTGGCCTGCTGGACGGCGGCGCCCAGGCGTGCGCTGATCTCCTGGGAGATCAGGGGAAAGCGCCGGTCCGAGCGGCGGGTGTCGATCTTGAAGTGGCGCGCCTGGTCCGCTTGGCGACGGGCCAATGCCACGACCGTCGCGGCGGCACGCTCCAGGTCCGCCTCGGGGTTGTCGGTGCGGGGCACGGGAGTGGCGATCGAGAGCCACTGGATCCCGCAGACCCGCTGCAACCGCGCGGCGACCTCCTCGGGATCGGCCCCTTCCGCCAGGCGGACCAGCAGGCGGCTCTCCACGTGCCGGATCGAGGCGATCGGCTGGCCGCGCAGGGCCTGGTCCATGTTGTTGCGCAGGCGCTGCAGGAAGACGTGCCGGTTCTTCCCCTTCAGGGCGATCTCGGCGTAGTGGACGCTGATGACCGGTGTCGTCGTGCTCACATCCGTCTCCTGGTCGCGGGACTGGTGTGTCGTGGGCCCACAAGGATGTCCCGGTGGCTGCGGATGTCAACGGGCGAGGGTCAGTTTCCCCGTGACACGCACCGGGCGGCCGTCCGCCCCGCGGGCGGTGACGGCGTAGAGGTAGGTCCCGGTGGGGCAGGGCCGGCCGGCATCGTCGGTGCCGTCCCACAGGAGGCTGCGCGTGCCGCCCGCGGTCGACCGCCAGGGGAACGTCCGCACCAGGCGGCCGCGGGCGTCGTAGATCCGCAGGCGATCGGCAACGACCTGCGACGGCGCCCGCCAGCGGATCAGGCCGCGCCCGGCAAAGGGGTTGGGCAGCGGCGGCATCAGGCTCAGGCCGGTCGGAGCGGCCACGATCGCCGTGGAGGCGGTGATCTCGGCGTCGAACAGGAGCCAGCCGTCGGGATCGAGGGTCAGGTCGAGGACCTGGGCGCCGGTGCGGATGCGGAACGTCTGGTCGAGCTCGTCGTTCATGATCTTCACCAGCGTGTCCCCGGCGGTGGTGTGCAGGAGCAGGTCGATGGGCAGCAGGAAGGGATCGTCACCGTCGACGGGATCGGCCGGCTGGACCTGGCGGATCTGCAGGACCAGCTCCCACCGGCCCGGCTCGCCGGCATTGGACCAGGTCACCTCGAGCCGGGGGTTCGTGCTCCGGTAGAGCCACTGGTGGAAGAACCAGTCCAGTCCCTTGCCGTAGATCTTCTCGCAGATGTCGATGAAGTCGTCGCTGTCGGCGTTGCGATAGGCCAGTGCCGAGGACTGGGCGTAGTCGTGAAGGATCGTGAAGAAGGTCTGGTCGCCCACCAGGTGCCGCAGCATGTGCAGGACCCAGGCCCCCTTGTAGTAGACCATGTTCTTGAAGTAGTACCAGGGATCGTCCTCGTCGGGTGAACGGACCAGGGGGTCGTTCCACCACGTGGTGCTGCTGCGGGCGGCCATGAACCACTTCAGCGCCGTGGGGCCGTTCTCGTGCTCCTGCCAGAGGGCCTCGGCGTAGGTGGCGAATCCCTCGTTCAGCCAGATCTGGGTCCAGTCGGTGGGGGTGATCTTGTCGCCGAACCACTGGTGGGAGAGCTCGTGGAGGATGACCGAGTCGAACCAGTGATCGCCGGTCAGGAAGGAGGACGAGTAGGTCGTGGCGGTGGGGTGCTCCATGGCGCCGTCCCACTCGAACAGGGCCATGCCGTACTTCTGGTCCGGGAACGGATAGGGGCCGAACTTCCGCTCGCAGAAGGCCAGCATGTCGTTCAGGCGGGAGAAATCCTCCCGGGCCGTCTCCACGAGCCAGGGATAGACGAAGTGCCTGATCTGCAGGGTATCCCCCGTGATGCCGACGTAGATGTCGTCGAGCTCCACGTAGTCGGTGACGGCCACCGAGAGCAGGTAGGTGGAGATGGGCAGCGGCTCATCCCAGCAGAAGGTCTCGAAGGAGCTGTCCTTGTCGGCCGGCAGCCACCGGCTGGCCTGTTCGTCGGCCCTGGCGCCCAGGTAGGGGTTGACCGGCTGGTCGGCGAGCTGGATTCCCTGCGAGACGGCGGTCGTGCCCCGGGGGACGGTCAGCGAGACGGTGCAGGTGGCCTTGTCCCGGGGATCGTCCTTGCAGGGCCACCAGGAGCGGGCGCTCCACGGCTCGCTCAGGCTGGCGGCCACCGGCTGCCCGTCCTCGCGGGGGGTGATCTGGAAACCGAAGATCCCGTCCGGGTGCGGTTGCCCCGAGAAGACGATCATCGCCGTCATCGTGTCGCCCGGTGCGAATTCCCTGGGGAACGAGAACCTCAGCAGGTCGTTGCTGTGCTCCCAGGGCAGGAACACGAAGCCGGGATCGAACCAGCCGACGGTGGCGATCTCCATGTCGTCCAGGTAGTCCAGGACGATCTCCGAGAAGCCGGGGACCAGGGGGGTGACGGTGACGTAGAGCAGCCCCAGCACCGAGGCCTGGTCCAGGGAGACCTGCATCCGCAGGTCGTAGTGGACGACGTCGAAGTCCTCCTGTCCCGGCGCGGGGGTCGGCATCTTGTCGGCGAGGCGGGCGGCGTACAGGTCGGCCAGGGGCTTGCCCTCGCACGTCCAGCCGTCCACCAGGGCGGGGCGGTCGGCGCAGGGCACGACGACCGGCCGGCCGATGGACAGCAGCACACAAGCCACGACGAACAGCACGCCGCGGCGCGGAATGGATGAGGCGATGTTCAATGCGAGACGTCCCTTATCAGTCGTGTCCGGTACGTCCTTCCGCTGCCTGTCACTTGCCAAGCATCGCGAGCGATGCAACACTGGTCCCCGGCAATGGTAGCACACCGGAGCGGACCGCGGCAACCCGCCCCCGGCCGGACGGTCCGGGGGCAATCCTGACGGGAGAGAGACGATGATCGACAGCAAGGCCTTCAACCTCGATGTCTCGGAAGCCGAGTCCATCCTGCCGGACGGTGCGCTGGAGGGCCTGGCGGACGACGTGGACCGGGTCGCCGGCGAGCTGGCGGCGGGACAGGGCCCCGGCGCGGAGTTCCTGGGGTGGCGGGAACTGCCGCAGCGCATGCTCGGCGAGGAGCGTCACCGCCTGCTCGAGTCGGCGGAGCAGGCCCGTGCCGACAGCGACGATGTCGTCGTCGTCGGCATCGGCGGCTCCTACCTGGGGGCCCAGGCGATCCTGACCGCCCTGGCCGACCACTGCGACGGTCCGCGGATCCTGTTCGCCGGGACCGATCTCTGCGCCACGTCCCTGCGTCGGCTGGAGCAGGCGCTCGCGGGCCGGGACGTCCGTCTCTGCGTCGTCTCCAAGTCCGGCACGACGCTCGAGCCGGCCGTGGCCTTCCGGTTCCTGCGGCGCCTGCTGGAGGAGCGCTACGGCCGCGACGGGGCGTCGCGGCGCATCACGGCCATCACCGACGCGGAGCACGGGGTCCTGCGCCAGCTGGCCGAACGGGAGGGTTACGAGACGTTCGTCATCCCTCCCGACGTGGGGGGGCGCTTCTCCGTCCTCTCCCCGGTGGGACTCTGGCCGGCCGCCGTGGCGGGGATCGACATCGTCCGCCTGCTGGAGGGCGCGGTCGACATGGCCACCACCTGCGACAACCCGGCCCTGACCGCCAATCCGGCCCACCTCTACGCCGCTGCCCGCACCGCCCTCTACCGCGCCGGCTACACCACGGAGATCCTGGCGTCGTTCGAGACCGGCCTGCGCGACCTGCAGCGCTGGTGGCAGCAGCTCTTCGGGGAGAGCGAGGGCAAGCAGGGCGAGGGGATCTTCCCCGCCGTGGCCAGCTACACCACCGACCTGCACAGCCTGGGCCAGTACGTCCAGGACGGGCGCCGCGACCTGCTGGAGACCTTCCTGGTCGTCGAGGAAACCCTGCCCGGGATGGCCGTGCCCGCCGACCCCGGCGACGACGGCGCCGACGCGGACCGCGACGGGCTGGCCTGGCTGGCCGGCCGCCCCCTGGACGAGATCAACCGCAAGGCGTACGAGGGGACCCGCAAGGCCCACCGCGAGGGCGGGGTGCCGGTGCTGGCCATCGAGCTGAAACGCCTGGACGAGTGGTCCCTGGGCGGGCTGCTGATGTTCTTCCAGCGGGCCGTGGCCGTCAGCGGCCGGCTGCTGGGGATCAACCCCTTCGACCAGCCGGGGGTGGAGGCGTACAAGCGGGAGATGTTCGGGTTGCTGGGCAGGCCGGACGCCGGTTGAGGAGCGGGAAGGAGCCGCACCCGGTCGACGCGGTCCTGCGTCCCGGGCCTCGAACCTGTCGCAGGCAAGCCGCAGGGGCGCCGATTCATGGCGGGGGCATGCCTGTCTATTCGACCAGCACCACCCTCCGGCAGACGCTCTCGGTCCTCCCGTCCGACGCCTCCAGCACGATCCGCAGCAGGTAGGTGCCGCTGGCGCAGGCACGCCCATCCTGGTCGCGTCCGTCCCAGCCCAGGATATGGATGCCCGGCGGCAGGGCGGCGTCCTCCAGCAGGGAGCGGACGCGGCGGCCGCGGACGTCGAAGACGCCCACCCGGCAGGCGCCGGGAGCCGTGGTGCGGAAGGAGACCGTGGTCGAGGGGTTGAACGGGTTGGGCCAGGCCAGCGCGTCGCGCAGGAGCGACGGCGGGGCCGCCGCGTCCGGCACCCCGGTGACGATCCCCACGCCGCCCGTGCCGCCGGCCTCGCGGTAGCGCTCGGCGAACTCGGTCAGGAAGGCCGCGGCGATGGCGTCGTCGTGGAGGATCAGCGTGTTCTCGTCGTTGACCGTCTCGGCGCTGTAGCTCCAGTTGTGGCTCCCGGTGACCACCAGCGGGTCGTAGGGGTTGGGGATGTGCGTCATGGCGTCGCAGGTCGTCAGCCGCCCGTCGACCACCAGGTACTTGTGGTGCAGCAGCACGTCGAGGGAGAGGGCCGTGTCCAGGTGGACGTCCGCGGGCGGGTTCCACGGCGCGAGGGCGCAGGCGTCGCCGTGCATGGCGAAGTACTCGCTGCCGCCGGTGCAATCCCCCTGGTCCTGGTCGAAGACGCCCAGGACCGGCACCCCGGCGTCGAAGCGCTGGTGCATGGCGGCGGCGATGTCGTCGTGGGTGAAGGCCAGGATGGCGAAGGCGAGACTCTGCTCCGCCGAGCCGATGGCCTCGATGATCCGGTCGGTCGTCCCGTCGCTGGGGCTCATGTACTGCTCGACGCGGATGCCGTTGATGGTGAACTCGTGCGGCGTGTTGTCGATCTTGGCGCTTCCCATGGCGGCCCGGGCGGGGTCGGGGGTCATGGTGTCGCTGCCCCACATCTCCTCGAACTCGAGGGTGTAGGCCCGGGCCAGGCCGTGGTCCCGGATGGCGATGGCGTTGTTCAGGTCGTCGTTGCCCGAGACGCTCATGTTGGCGCTGCCGGTCCAGACCCAGTCGTTGGCGGGGTCGGCGTCGCGGGCGTCGATGACGACGAACTTGTTGTGCATGATCCCGCTGGCGTGGTTGCCGCCGAAGGTGCTGGTGATGTAGGGGACCCCGGCGGCGGCCAGGACGTCGGCGTCGTAGGTGGAGCTGCTGGCGTCGATGATCAGCCGGACCTCCACGCCGCGGTTGTGGGCGTTGAGCAGGGCGTCGCGCACGTTGTCCAGGCTGAAGCTGTAGAGGGCGCAGTCGATCGAGCTGGTGGCCTGGTTGATCAGGATGGCCAGCTTGGCCGAGAGGATCTGCCACCACTGGTGATCGGTGAAGCAGCCGGTGTACTGGGTGTCGCCGCTGCCGCTGAAGTAGACGTGGATCTCGCCCGGGGTGTCGCTGGCCGTCGCCAGGAGCTGGTCGGGACCGTAGCTCGTCCCGCCGGCGTCGGTGGAGCGGACGCGGAAGTGGTAGACGGTGTTGGGCTGCAGCCCGGTCAGCTGGACCAGGTGCGAGGTCTCCGAGGCGTTCGGGTCGCCGGCCGTCTGGCCGTAGCTCGTGTCCAGGCCGTACTCAACCTCGCTGCTGCCGGGCAGGGTCGTCTCGAACAGGATGTCGGCCCCGGTGGGGGCGACGTTGCGGACCAGGGCCGGGTCGGGGATGCCCGGACCGCTGCCGGCGGGGATGACGTCGCCCAGATCCCGCGGCAGCAGCTCGTAGCCGGTGGTATAGGGCGAGGAGGTGTCGTACTGCTTCAGCAGGCCGACCAGGGAGAAGCCGTCGCCGGGATCGGGGCTGCCGTTCAGCGGCGTGTCCTGGTCGATGTAGACCTTGGCCGTGCCGGTCCCGTCGGTGACGTAGAGGATGGTGTTGCCGGTCGGGGTCGTGGGCCAGGCGCCGCTGGTGATCGTCAGGTTCGACAGGCGCACCAGGCGGCCCTCGTCGGGCTCGCTGTAGTCGGCCCGGAAGGCACCCGTCAACTGGGCGCAGGTCAACGGCAGCGGGGCGGGTGGACCGCCGCTGGCGGGGCCGTGATCGACCAGCGTCGTGTAGCTGGTGCTGGTGCCCAGCTCGGTCATGCCGTTGTACTGGGCCACCTGGGTCGTCACCGTCACGCTGTCGCCGACGGCCAGGGAGTACTGGGAGGCCGCGCCGGAGAGCCACAGCAGCACCCCGCCGGTGGCGTCCTGGAGGTAGACCTCCAGGTTGTAGGTGGAGAACAGGCCGCTGGGCGCGGTGACGATCCCGCTGACGGTGACCGTCTGGCCGAGCAGGGTCGGCACGCCGCTGGCGTCGTTCTGGTGGAGGTCGGCGATGGGAAGGCCCAGCGCGGTGCCGGCGATCCCGAGCGACAGCAGACAGGTGAAGACCATGCGGCGCATGACGGTATCCCCCTTCGTGGCGCGAGGCGATGGAACGCGGTCCTCGTGGACAAGGATACCACGGATGATGCGTTCGGGGCCACTCTGGTGAGATATCGAGTGACAAGTGGCCCGGCGACGACTAGTTTAGCGGATTGATCCGGATAGAGCCTCCACCCCGAAAGGAACCGAGAAAGATGGCAGACCTGATCCGTCCCCATGGCAGCGACCAGCTGCTGCCCCTGCTGCTCGAGGGCGAGGCCCTCGCCGAGGAACTGGCCCGGGCCGAGAGCCTGCCCAAGGTGACCCTCTCCAGCCGCGAGACCGGCGACCTGATCATGCTTGGCATCGGCGGGTTCACCCCGCTGACCGGCTTCATGGGCAAGGCCGACTGGGAGGGTGTCTGCCGCGACATGACCCTCGCCAGCGGTGTCTTCTGGCCCGTGCCCATCACCATGAGCGTCGATCAGGAGACGGCCGACTCCCTCGGCGAGGGGGACGAGATCACCCTGCTCAGCGGCGACACCGGCGAGATCATGGCCACCATGCGGGTCGAGGAGAAGTACGAGATCGACCGGGAGTTCGAGTGCAAGCACGTCTTCGGCACCACGGACACCGACCATCCCGGCGTGGCCATGGTCATGAACCAGAAGGCCGTCAACCTGGCCGGCCCGGTGAAGGTGCTGAGCGAGAGCTACTTCCCGCACGAGTTCGCCGGCCTGTACATGCGCCCGGCCGAGAGCCGCCGCATCTTCGCCGAGCGCGGCTGGAAGACCGTGGCCGCCCTGCAGCTGCGCAACCCCATGCACCGTAGCCACGAGTACCTGGCCAAGATCGCCATCGAGGTCAGCGACGGGCTGTTCATCCACCAGCTGGTGGGCAAGCTGAAGCCGGGCGACATCCCCGCCGAGGTCCGCGTCCGCTGCATCGACACCCTGGTGGAGAACTACTTCATCAAGGAGCGCGTCGTCACCGGCGGCTACCCCCTGGACATGCGCTACGCCGGCCCGCGCGAGGGGCTGCTGCACGGCGTGTTCCGCCAGAACTTCGGCTGCACGCACATGATCATCGGGCGCGACCACGCCGGGGTGGGCAACTACTACGGCCCGTTCGACGCCCAGAACATCTGGCACGAGATCCCCGCCGGCGCGCTGGAGATCAAGATGCTGCCCATCGACTGGACCTTCTGGTGCTACAAGTGCGGCGGCATGGCCAGCATGAAGACCTGTCCCCACGGCAAGGAGGACCGCCTGTTCCTCAGCGGCACCGCCCTGCGCAAGGCGCTGAGCGAGGGCGAGGACGTCCCCGCCGAGTTCTCCCGCCCCGAGGTGCTGGCCATCCTGCGCGAGTACTACGCCGGCCTGAAGGACGAGGAGAAGGTCAAGGTGGAGCTGCACGACGCGGCCAAGGGGATCGACAAGCGGTCGGGGAAGTAGGGACCGGTCTCCCCCTCCGGACACGGCAACCGGCGCCGCCCCCGGGGGCGGCGCCGTCGTCGTGCTCCCCTTGCCGCTCGTCCGCAGGGTGTGCTACAATTTCAGAGTAAAGCAACCATGTGACTATGAGTTCGGAGGCCCGCCATGTCCGACCGCCTGCTGCTCCGCGTCCAGTGCCCCGGCTGCGGAGTCTCGCTGATGGATCCCCACCGCCTGATCGACCGCCTGCCCGCCATCCGGCTCCGGGGCCGGGCGGGGGAGACGGACGGCACCCTCTGGCTCTCCGCCCTGTACGGCAGCCACGCGGTGGAGGTGGATTTCTCCCTCCCCGCCGCGGGGATCGTGACCCTGGCCTGTCCCCACTGTGACGACGAGCTGGCGCACCCCTTCACCTGCGACAGCTGCGGCGCCCCCATGGCGGCCCTGGACGTGGTGGGCGGCGGCCGGGTGCACGTCTGCACGCGCCTGGGCTGCCACCGGCACTTCCTGGAGATCAGCGATCCCGCCCGCGAGGTCAGCACCCTCTGCCGAACCACCACCGCCGGCGCCCAGGAGGCGGCCGATGCGGGGGAACGTGTGGAGCTGGCCACCGGCACCTTCCTGGCCACCTACTGCCCCCACTGCCGGGTCAGCCTGATCCGGGAGGAAGACCTGGTGTTCGAGGTCCAGGGCCCGGCCGGTGACTGGGGCGAGCTGGTCCTCAGCCCCTACCTCAACGTCTTCACCCACGAGTCCACCGTGGACATCCCCGCCAGCCGCGAGGTGCAGGACCTGCGCTGTCCCCACTGTCACCACTCCCTGGTGGAGCCGGAGCTTCGCTGCGACACCTGCGGCGCCCACGTGGCCGCCGTCATGGTGCTGGCCATGCGCAAGCTGATCACCTTCTACATCTGCCTGCGCGAGGGGTGCCACTGGCACGGCATCTCCGTGGAGGACACGCAGCTGATCTCCCTGGAGGCCAGCGCCGAGTGGTGAACCGCGTCCCTGCCCGGGAGTGCCCCGATGAGGTAGCGCTCCGACGCCATCGTTGCTAGCATGAGCGGGCAGCGGCCGACGGCGGGTCGTCGGGACCCGGTTGGCCGTGGTTTGCGGCACATGAGCGGGCCGCGCCTCATCTGTTCAGCCCCAGCAAGGAGACGGACATGGCCTTCGAGTTGCCCGAGCTACCCTACCCCAAGGATGCCCTTGAACCTCATATCTCCGCCGAGACGCTGACCTACCACCACGGCAAGCACCACGCCGCCTACGTGAACAACCTGAACAAGCTGATCGCCGGCACCGAGTTCGAGTCGATGCCCCTGGAGGAGATCATCGCCAAGGCGCCGGCCGGCGGGATCTTCAACAACGCGGCCCAGACCTGGAACCACACGTTCTACTTCGAGGGCATGGGTCCCGACGGCGGCGGCGCTCCCGCCGGCGATCTGGCCGAGGCCATCGCCCGCGACTTCGGCTCGTTCGCGGCCTTCCAGGAGGAGTTCAGCAAGGCGGCGGCCGGAAACTTCGGCAGCGGCTGGACCTGGCTCGCCCGCAATCCCGACGGCAAGCTGGAGATCGTCAACACCAGCAACGCCGGTACCCTGGCCGTCGGCGACCAGAAGCCGCTGCTGACCCTCGATGTCTGGGAGCACGCCTACTACATCGACACGCGCAACGCCCGT
Organism: uncultured Fibrobacteraceae bacterium; assembly: GCA_964436825.1. Lineage (GTDB taxonomy): Bacteria > Krumholzibacteriota > Krumholzibacteriia > LZORAL124-64-63 > LZORAL124-64-63 > CAYTEO01. Next base: position 29,776 of record CAYTEO010000010.1, read on the forward strand.
CCCAAGTACATCGAGAACTGGTGGCACGTCGTGGACTGGAACGTCGTGGCGCGGCGCTTCGCCGGCTGAGGCGGCCAGTGACGGGGAACGCAAGAGGGGGCGGCCAGCCGGCCGCCCCCTGCTGGTGCCGTGTCACGCGGTCAGTGGAGTCGCTTGATGCCCTGGACGATCAGGGCCAGCTCGTCCATCCCGTAGTTGGCGGCCGCGTCGTTGGCGGCGGTGACGCGCAGGGTGTAGCCGCTCTTCTTGCCGGGGGTTCCCTCGGGCAGGGTCAGCTTGCCGCCGAAGATGCCCGTCTTGCCCGTCCACGGCATCTCACAGCTGTCCACGACCTCGCCCCGGTGCAGCAGCTCGGCGCGGACGACGTAGTCCTGCGGCAGCCAGAACTTCCGGTCCGGCGTGATGGGGCAGGTGCACAGGAGCTTCACCTCCGCCGAGATGTCCAGCTCGCTGCCGCTGAACAGGCGCTGGGCCGGGGTGGGGGTCAGGATCGAGACGATCAGTCCCTGCAGTTCCAGGACGATCCCGTCGCCGGTGATGTCGTGGCCGGGCAGGACCAGGAGCGTCTTCTCGGCGCGGGCGACGGCCTGCTCGTGGCCCAACGGCGCCGCGGCGGCGACGGTGACCCAGGTGGGATCGGTCAGCGCCAGGCGGGCCGTGAAGACGGCCGCGCCGTCGGTCGTGTAGAGGGACTCGCCGCGGACATGGGGCCGGGCCATGATCAGGTCCGTCGAGCCGGTGCCGCCCCACTGGACCCCGCGGGCCAGGACCTCCCCGGTGCGGGCGTCGCGGACGACGACCTCGGCCCCGCCGGCGTCGTCGCCGATGAGCTTGGCGTCGTGGGCCACGACGTGGACGGTCAGCAGGGTCGGGACCGGCTCGGCGGACCGGGCCAGGGTGGCGGTCGTCAGGGCCAGCAGCAGCGGCAGCAGCAGGGCGGCGCCCAGGCGCAGGAGGAAGCGGTGCGACACGGTCGTTCTCCCTGTTTCGAGACGGGCTGTTCGGAATCCGGAACAAGATAGTATGGGGAGCTGGTCCCGCCAAGGGGATCGACCGCGGCAGGAAGGCGTCGTGGGCATGTCGCTCACAACATCGTCATGACAGGTCGATCCCGCGGGGTTATAATCGTGCGAACGCTCGCCTGCGACATCGTGTCAGACAGCCTTTCGAGGTGCCATGCTGGGATTCATTCACATCGCCAAGACCGGAGGGCAGACGATCCAGACGATGCTCTCCAGTGCCCACGGGCCCGGCCACTGCGAAGCCGTCAGCTGGCGTCGCCCCGAGACCACGGTCGGCGCGGGACAGCGGTTTGTCGTGCCCAAGTACGATGTCGACGACTTCCGGCGGCTCCTGCGTCTCTGCCCCCGGGCCAAGAGCATCTCGGGCCATCCGGTGACGCTGTGGGGGGGGCTGCACGAGGTCGTGCCGTCGGTCCGCTACTTCTGCCTCGTCCGTGATCCCATCAAGCGCGGCGCCTCCCACTACCAGTTCCATCTCAACACCGAGTCGCCCGATCTCACCTGGGAAGAGTGGGTGGCCTGGCCGGTGCACCACAATCACCAGGTGAAGATGCTGTCCAGGAGCGGCAGGGTGGCCGACGCGATCGAGGCCATCCGCAGGCACGACGTGTTCGTGGGGTTGACAGAGCGTTTCGACGAGTCGCTCGTCATGTTGCGGAAGTTCGTCGCCCCGGACCTCAATATCGCCTACCGCCGCACGAACACGGCGGCATCCAACGAGGTGGCCCGGCGTGTCCTGGACGATCCCCGCGCCAGGGAGGACATGGAGAGGATCTACGCCGAGGACAGCGAACTCTACGCCTTCGTCAAGGAGGAGCTGTACCCGGAGTACCGTCGCCGGTACGGCCCCGGGCTCGAGGAGGATGTCGCGGCATTCCAGCGGGAGCGGGAACGGCGGTTCAACCACCTGAACGTCCGGCTCCACGATGCCTACCGCAAGCTCTACGTGAGGCCGGCGGCCCGCCTGTTGACCCGGAGATTCAGCCTGTGAGCGGGGCGACCGCCGCTCAGCCGAAGAAGAGGTAGGCCACCAGGATCGCCGCCGCCAGCCCTGCCGCGTCGGCGGCCAGGCCGCAGGCGACGGCGTGGCGGGTCCGCCGGATCCCGACGCTGCCGAAGTAGACGGCCAGGACGTAGAAGGTCGTCTCGGTGCTCCCCTGCATGATGCTGGTCAGCCGGCCGACGAAGGAGTCGGCGCCGAAGGTCCGCATCGCCTCGACCATCATCCCGCGCGCGCCGCTGCCGCTGAGCGGCTTCATCAGGGCGGTCGGCACCGCGTCGATCCAGCGGCCGTCCACGCCGGCGACGGCCGCGACGGCCCGCGCCCCGTCCAGGGCCAGGTCCAGCGCCCCGCTGGCGCGCAGGACGGCGATCCCCGCCAGCATCCCCACCAGGTAGGGGATGATTCCCACGGCGACGCCGAATCCCTCCTTCGCGCCCTCGACGAAGGTCTCGTAGACCGGCACCCGCCGGCGCGCCGCCGCGCCGATGAAGGCGACGATGACGGTCATCAGCAGCAGGTTGGCCACCAGCGCGGAGCGGGCCTGGAGGGCCGCCTGGTCCATCCCGGCCAGCCACCACACCAGTCCGCCCACCAGCAGGGTCGCCCCGCCCAGCCAGGCGACGATGACCGGATCGGTCAGCCGGCGCCGCTGGACGGCTGCGGTCACGAGCAGGCCGACCATCGTGCTGCAGAAGGTGGCGATCAGGATCGGCAGGAAGACGTCGGTGGGGCTGGCCGCGCCGAGCTGGGCCCGGTAGGTGAAGATCGTCACCGGCAGCAGGGTCACCGAGGAGGTGTTGATGACCAGGAAGAGGATCTGGTCGTCGCTGGCGGTGGTCGGGGCTGGGTTCAGCTCCTGCAGCTCCCGCATCGCCTTCAGGCCCAGGGGGGTGGCGGCGTTGTCCAGCCCCAGGACGTTGGCGGCCATGTTCATGACGATCGAGCCGGCTGCCGGGTGCCCGGCGGGAATCGAGGGAAACAGCCGGCGCAGCAGCGGTCCGAACAGGCGGGCCAGCAGGTCCACGGCCCCGCCCCGCTCGCCCAGGCGCATGAAGCCCAGCCAGAGGCACATGACCCCTGTCAGTCCCAGGGCGATCTCGAAGCCGGTCCTGGCGGCGTCGAACAGGGCGTCGACCATCGCCTGGAAGACGTCGGGCCTGCCGAGAAGGGCCGCCTGGACCAGTCCCGCGGCCATGGCAACGAGGAAGAAGGCTGTCCAGATCCGGCCGAGCATCAGGTTCCTGTTCCCGTTGAGCTGGGAACGGCTGGAGGGTTCCCTGCGATCTGCCTCTGTCTCACCGCGGCCATGCGAGCCATGACATCCTCGATGCGGCCGTAGCGGGACCTGAGCATGCGCTCGGCGATGGCCATGTAAGGGGAGAAACCGTTGCGATGCCGGAAGAGGTCGGGCCGGCGGCAGTCCTCCAGGTGGCGGCCCATGAACGCCTCCAGTCGGGCGAACTCGGCGTCACTGGTCATCAGTTCGTCGTAGGCCAGGACGAGATACTCGTACGGAGTGCTCTCCAGGATGGACAGAATCCTCACATTGTAATCATACCAACGGTCTAGGAACCTCCAGGCCCGCCCGATGTTGCCGGGTGCGTGATGGGGGCCATGATACCGGTAGTGGGGCCAAACGGCAGCCGGCCCTCTGTAGACGACGATCAGCCTGTGTTCCGGCAGCAGCTCCTCCCAGAGAGGGTAGGTCAGTGCCGTGCGGGGATCCTTGAATCCCCAGTCCTTGTATCTCCGCTCGCAAGTGCCGATCACCTCCTGCATCCTGCGCTGCAGGTCGGGTCCGGCGGTCAGCGGTTCCGGGGCCTTCAGATCGATGGTGGAGTAGCTGTCGGTGCCGAGGATCTCCAGGTTCAGGTGCAGGATCGACTGGCGCTCGTACTTGTTTCCCTCGTCGTAGCTGACCGATGGATCGATCTCGTCGTCCATGTTGATCCCGGAATGATGGAGGATCTGGGATGTGAGGGTGGTGCCGGATTTGTGCATGCCGAGCACGACGTAGATCATCTTCGGTGTCTCCTCGTCACGGACACGGGAGTGACATCGTCGGACAAGAATCAAGCACGTCGTAACATGGCTGGCAACAAGCAATGAGAGGGACTTGCCGGCAGGGAAGTTCGGTGTCATGCTGGAACCCTGTCGTTGTTCGCTCTGGTCGATCGCTGTCCATCGGGAGTGCGACCGTCGTGACCACGCTCTGGACCGGCACCCTCACCAAGATGGCCGTCACCCCCGGTCCACCGGGGCAGGCGGCCGCCTACTCCCTGACCGACGGCTTCCACGACCCCGCCGGGCGCAGCTCCGATCTCCCCCTGAACCCGCTGCTGGGCCGGCCGGTCGAGCTGCGCTTCACCGGCACGATCACCTGCGTCGCCTGCGGGCGGGAGACGAGGAAGACCCACGGGCCCGGCTACTGCTTCCCCTGTTCCCGGCGGCGGGCCGAGGCCGACATCTGCATCGTCAAGCCCGAGCTGTGCCACCACGGCGACCCTGACGCTCCCTGCCGCGACGAGGAGTTCGCCAGGCGGCACTGCTTCCAGCCCCACGTCCTGTACGTCTCGCTGACCTCGGCGCCCAAGGTGGGGATCACCCGCAAGGTCAACATTCCCACGCGCTGGCTGGACCAGGGGGCCGTGGCGGCGGTACCCCTGGCCGAGCTGCCGAGTCGCCGCGACGTGGGCCTGCTGGAGAAGGAACTCTCCGCCCGCCACGCCGACCGGACCCACTGGATGACGATGCTGCGCGAGGAGGCGCCGGAACACGACCTGGAGGAGTTCGCCGCGCGGGTGGCGGCCGAGCTGGAGGAGCGCGGCGTGACGCTGTTGCCGCCGGAGCAGCGGGTCGTGCACCGTTTCCGGTATCCAGTCCTGCGCTTCCCGGAGAAGGTCAGGAGCTTCAACCTGGACCGCTCGCCCGTGGTGGCGGGGATCCTGGAGGGGATCAAGGGCCAGTACCTGCTGCTGGATGGCGGTGTCATCAACGTCCGCAAGTTCACCGGCTACCACGTCGAGCTGCGGGGGGAGGGGGAATGAGCGGGGACAAGGGCCGTTTCCAGGCGATCGGCCTGTGGCTGGGACCGCTGGTCGCGGTGCTGCTGATCCTGTCGGCGGACCTGGATCCGGACCGGCCGGAGGTGACGGCCATGGCGGCGGTCGCCCTCTGGATGGCGCTGTGGTGGCTGAGCGAGGCGGTGCCGCTGGCGGCGACGGCGCTGCTGCCGGTCGTCCTCTATCCCCTGCTGGGGATCATGAGCGGCAGGGAGGTGGCACCGGTCTACTGCAACTGGATCATCTTCCTGTTCCTGGGCGGGTTCATGGTGGCCCTGGCCATGGAGCGCTGGGACCTGCACCGGCGGATCGCCCTGCGGATCATCTCCGCCATCGGCGGCGGGCCGCGGCGGATCGTCCTGGGCTTCATGCTGGCCAGCGCCTTCCTCTCCATGTGGGTCAGCAACACGGCGACGACGATGATGATGGCGCCGGTGGCCATGGCCGTCGTGGCGGGCCTGCGGGGGCGGGCCGACCGGCAGCGCGTGGACGCCTTCGCCACCGCGCTGCTGCTGGCGACGGCCTACGCCGCCTCGGTGGGCGGCCTCTCGACGCTGATCGGCACCCCGCCCAACCCGCTGCTGGTCAGCAACGTGGGTGTCATGTTCCCCGGGGCGCCCGAGATCTCGTTCGCGGGCTGGATGATCCTCGGCCTGCCGGTGGCCGTCGTCGCCCTGGCGGTCGTCTGGGTCGAGCTGTCGCTGCTGTACCGGCTGCACGAGGCCGGCGACCTGATCGACCACGCCGCCCTGCGCCGCCAGCGGAAGCTGCTGGGGCCCATGTCCTTCGCCGAGAAGGTCGTCCTGGCCGACTTCTCCCTGATGGCCCTGCTCTGGCTGTCGCGCAAGGGATTGACCGTCGGCGGGTTCTCGGTGCCGGGCTGGTCGCACCTGCTGTCCCACGGCCGGTTCGTCGACGACGGCACCGTCGCCATGACCCTGGCCCTCGTCCTGTTCGTCGTCCCCGCCCGCAACGGGAAGGGAGAGAGGATCCTGGACTGGCCCACCGCCCGCCGGCTGCCGTGGGGGATCGTCCTGCTGTTCGGCGGCGGGTTCGCCCTGGCCAGGGGGTTCGTCGCCACGGGTCTGTCCGGGTGGCTGGGCGACAGGATGGCCGGCCTGTCGTTCCTGCCCACGCCGCTGCTGGTCCTGGTCGTCTGCCTCGTCATGACGTTCGTGACCGAGCTGACGAGCAACACGGCGACGACCCAGATGGCGCTGCCGGTCCTGGCCAGCCTGGCCGTGGCCATCGGGGTCAACCCGCTGCTGCTGATGGTGCCGGCCACCCTGTCGGCCTCCTGCGCCTTCATGCTGCCGGTGGCCACCCCGCCCAACGCCATCGTCTTCGGCACCGGCATGGTCTCGGTCCGCGACATGGCGCGCACCGGTCTCCTGCTGAACCTGGTCGGCGCGGTGGTCATCACCGCGGCCATCTACCTGCTGGGCGGGGCGGCGTTCGGGATGGACCTCCACGGGGTCCCGGCCTGGGCGGCCCACCTGGCGGGGGGAGGGGGGTAGGGTGACCGGGCGCATGGAGATCGACGGTGTCCTGGACCTGCACATGTTCCGTCCGGACGAGACGCGGGACCTGGTCCGCGACTACCTGGACGAGTGCCGACGGCTGGGGATCCTGGACGTGAGGATCGTCCACGGCAAGGGGATCGGCGTGCAGCGGGAGATCGTCCACGCCGTCCTGCGCGACCATCCCGCCGTCGTCTCCTTCGGCCACCCGTCCGACGCCGGCGGGTGGGGCGCGACCGTCGTGCGGCTGCGCCCGCCCGGGGAGGGGGACGATGGGTAGGTTCAAGAACCGCCGTCCCGGTCGCAGCGGCAGGACGCGGGGGATGCGCCGCACGATCCGGCGCGACGCCGACCGTGAGCCGAAGACCGGGACGCCACGATCCGGTCCGCTGCCCCCGCAGATCGACCTGCACCGCCGCCGCGCCGACGAGGCGCTGGCCTACCTGGAGATGATGCTCCAGGTGCATCGTCGGCGCGGGGATCGGGAGGTCCTGGTCGTCCACGGCCGCGGCCTCCACTCGGAGACGGGACGGTCGGTCCTGGGACCGCTGGTCCGGCAGTGGCTGGTCGATCACCCCGGACTGGTCGCCACCCACCGCCCGGCGCCGCGCGACTGGGGCGGCGAGGGGGCGGTCGTCGTCGTGCTGAGGAGGGAGAAGGAATGACGGATCTCGACGGCAGGATCGCCCTGGTCACCGGCGGCGCGGTGCGCATCGGCCGTGTGATCGCCCTGGCCCTGGCCCGCGCCGGGGCCGACGTCGCCGTCCACTATCGCCGCTCGCGACGGGAGGCGGAACGGACGGCGGCCGAGATCGAGGCGCTGGGCAGGCGCGCGACGCTCGTCCAGGCCGAGCTGGCCGACGGCGAGGCACCGGCCCGGCTGCTGGCCGAGGCGGCGGCCGCCCTGGGACCGGTCGACCTGCTGGTCAACAACGCGTCGCTCTTCACGCGGACCGACCTGGCGGGGACGGGCCTGGGCGACTGGGCCCCGATGATGCGCGTCAACCTGCGGGCGCCGCTGCTGCTGGCGCAGGCGATGGCCGCCAACCTGCCCCCGGAGCGGCGCGGCGACATCGTCAACCTGAACGACGTCCACGCCCTAGCCCCCCGCACCGGTGCCGTTCCCTACCTGCTGAGCAAGCACGGCCTGCACGGCCTGACCCGGAACCTGGCCCTGGAGCTGGCGCCGCGGATCAAGGTCAACGAGGTGGCCCTGGGCGCCGTCCTGCCGCCTGCCGCCCCGCCCGACGGCTACGTCCACACCCCGCGCGCGCGGATCCCCCTGGACCGGTTCCCCACCCCCGACGACGTGGCCGACGCCGTCCTGTTCCTGGTCCGCTCGCCGGCCGTGACGGGGCTGACGATCGCCGTCGACGGCGGGGAGCACCTCCACGGCGGCGGGGCGCCGTGACCGGCCGCTGGCTGCTGGACGGGGCGGAGATCGCCCGCCTGGACGCGCGGGAGCCCGTCGCCGTCGTCGACGAGCGGCGCGTCCGCCGCAACGTCGCCGCCATGGCCGCCCGGGCCGCCGCGACCGGCGCGCGGCTGCGTCCCCACGTCAAGACCCACCAGACCGTCGAGATCGCCAGCTGGTGCCGCGAGGCCGGCGCGCGGGGGATCACCGTCTCCTCCCTCGCCATGGCCCGCGCCTACGTGGGGGCCGGCTGGGACGACGTGACCATCGCCCTGCCGGCCAACCCGCGCTGGGCGCCGGAGCTGTCACGGCTGGCGGAGCGGGCGCGCGTCGGCGTCCTGCTGGACGATCCGGCGGCGGCGCGTGCCCTGGACGCGGGCCTGACCGCGGACGTGGCGGCCTGGCTGAAGATCGACGTCGGCTACGGCCGGGCCGGCGTGCGCTGGGACGACCGGTCGCGGCTGGCCGTGCTGGCCGCCGCCGTCGCCGGTGCGGCGCACCTGTCCGCGGCCGGCGTGCTGACCCACGCGGGGCAGAGCTACGCGGCCCGGGGACGGGAGCGGATCGCCGCCGTCTGCGGGGAGGCGCTGGAACGGCTGACGGCGGCCCGCCGGTTCGTCGCCGACCGCTGGGGCGGCCGCTGCGCGGCGTCGTTCGGCGATACGCCGTGCTGCAGCGTCCTGGAGCGGTTCCTGGAGGTCGACGAGCTGCGTCCGGGCAACTACGTCTTCCACGACCTGATGCAGCACGCCGCGGGGGTCTGCGACGACGGCGCCATCGCCCTGGCCGTGGCCTGCCCGGTCCTGTCGGTCCAGCGGGAGAGGGGCCGGCTGCTGCTCCACGGCGGCGCCGTCCACCTGAGCAAGGAGCGGCTACCCGACGGTACGTTCGGTCGCCTCCTGGCGGCCACCGGCGCGGGCTTCGGCTCCCTGCACCCGACGGCGCGCCTGGCGGGCCTGTCCCAGGAGCACGGGCTGCTGGAGGCGCCGGCGGACTTGCTGGAGACGGCCAGGCCGGGGGACGTCGTCCTGGTGGCGCCGGTCCATTCCTGCCTGGCGGCCGACCTGGCGGACCGGATCGTCACCTGGGAAGGTACCGCCCTGACGTCGCTGCGCCGCCGCTAGAGACGGCTGCGGCGGGAGGTCGTCACGGTGCCGACGCGCGGCGCCGGGGCCCCCGGAGGGACCCCGGCGCGAGGTCGTCGGCCGCGCCGCGGTTCAACCCCTGTCCCGGTACAGGGCGTCCCACCAGCCGGGATCCCCCTTCAGCCAGCGGGCGAACCAGGCCAGGATCGTGTCGTTCCAGACGATGCGCTGGTCGTGGTCCAGGATGTGGTGGTCCTGGCCCTGGATGCGGACGTACTCCACCTCGCGGCCCAGCAGCTTCAGGGCCGTGTAGAGGGCGTCGCTCTCCCCGGGCGGGACGTTCGTGTCGACCGAGCCGTGCAGCAGCAGCAACGGCGTGTGGATCCGATCGGCATTGTAGAGGGGGCTCTGGCCGACGTAGAGATCGCGGTCGCTCCAGGGGAAGGCGTTGGCCAGGGCCCGTGCCCCGTAGCCGTATCCCCAGTACCCCATCCCCCAGTAGCTGGCGATGTTGCTGATGCCGGCGTGGCTGATGGCGCAGGCGAACATGTCGGTCTGGGTGACCAGGTACTCGGTCAGGAAGCCGCCGAACGAGGCGCCGATGCAGCCCATCCGCTCCCCGTCGGCGTCGGGGTACTGCTGCAGGAAGGCCTTCGTCCCCTCGATGATCTCCCAGGCCGTCCGCTTGCCCCAGTCGTTGACGTGGCGGGCGGCGTACTGCTGCCCGTAGCCCAGGGCGCCGCTCGGTTCGGGGACGTAGACGAAGTACCCCTGGCCGGCCCAGACGTTCTTGGGGTAGCGGCCGCCCATGTCCCGGGTGATGGGGAAGGTGCCGCCGTAGTAGTAGACGATGACTGGATACCGGCGCCCCTGCTGGTAGTCGCGGGGGTAGTAGACACGGCCATCCAGCTTCTGACCGTCGGGAAGCTCGGCGACGAACGACTCGACCCGGCCGAAGGTGACGTGGGCGTAGCGGTCGGCACCGGGGTCCAGCAGCAGGCGGGCCTTGCCGCTCTTCAGGTCCACGGCCCAGACCTGCTGGGGGGCCTTGGCGCTCGTGCCGGCGACGACGGCGATGTCGGCCCGGTCGGCCACGTCCCACAGGTCGACGACCTCGCAGCCTCCGGTCAACTCGCGCCAGCGCCCCTCGCGGGTGCCGATGGCCAGGCGCTGGTACTGGGTGTCCAGGACCCGGGCGACGATCCGCCCCCGATGCCAGCGCAGACCCTGGACCGCGGGATCGAAGTCCCGGGAGAGGGCCGTGGCGCGGCCGTCTCGCCGGGCGAAGAGGTAGACCTGGCCGCCGTAGTCGTTGGGGACGATGTCCTCGGGCAGGTCGCGGCCCAGGCCGTCGAAGGCCGACGGCGAGCCCAGCAGGACGAGGGTGTCGCGATCCGGCCCGTAGGCGGCGTGGTCGATCCAGTGCTCGTCCAGGTCGATCCGCCGGGTCGAGAGGTCCGACAGGTCGAGTTCCCACCACTCGCGGCGGGAGTAGGGACGCTGGGCGGGATCGGGGTACTCGCGGGCGAACAGGAGGAACCTGCCGTCGGGGCTGAACGACCAGTCCTCGGCACTGACGTCGCCGGCGGTCAGGCGGCGCCGGGAGCCGTCGACCAGGGAGACCTCCATCAGGTAGCTGCGGTTGCGCCACCAGGGCCAGCGGTCCTCCAGGGCGCGCCACCGCTTCACCTTCCGCTCGTCGGCCTTGGCCTCGACGGTGAAGGTGTAGACCAGCGAGCGGCCGTCGGGATTCCAGCGGTAGTCGCCGAAGTGCTCCACGCCGGTGACGACGGCCCTGGTGGCGCCGTCGTCCAGGTCCAGGACCCACAGGTCGGTCCTCTGCTCCTTCCCTTCCTTCGCTTCGTCGGTCGAGGTGTAGGAGAGCCGGTGTCCGTCGGGGGCCCAGGCCACGTTGCCGGCGTCCAGCAGACCGCGCCACTGGTGGACCAGCCTGCCGTGTTTCGTCTCGCGCACCTCGAGCCAGCGTTCCCGCGTGCCGTCGGGGCGGTAGGCGCCGAGGGTCAGGGCGACGAACTTCCCGTCCGGCGAGACGGCCAGCGAGGAGACCTTCGGCGCGTCCAGGATGTCGCGGATGTCGACGGCGCGGGCGGGGCGGGTCGTCACGTCGAGAACCGTCGCGGGGACCGAGTCGGGCAGCACGAGGGCGGCCGTCACGCGCCACGGCTCCTCGTCGTCGGCCGCCCGGACGGTGTGCAGCAGCAGCAGGTGGTGACCGGGGCTCAGGGAGATCTCGCCGGCGCGGGCTTCCTCTTCCGCCTCCAGCTTCACGGGTCCGCCGTCCAGGTACGCCTTCACCCGCTGGGACGATGTGACGCGCAGCCTGCCGGTGACGTGGCGGGAGGCCCGGATCCGGGTCGCCAGGTAGGCCTCGGCTGGGCCGTCGCCGCGCAGCTCGACGGTGTCGGTCGTCCAGCCGCGCCAGCCGTCCCGGTCGGCGACCGGATCGACCGCCGCCGGATCCAGGGACGGTTGCGCCAGCAGGTCGTCCAGGTCGAAGCCCCCCTTCGCCTCGTCGTGGAAGGCGGGCAGGGGAGCGGCGACGGGGCCGCGGACGAGCCACTCGCCGACGGGGATCCCGCCGTCGCCGTTTCCGGCCGCCGGGGCGGCGGCCGACAGCAGCAGCGAGGCGGTCGCCAGCAGCAGGATGGGAAGGGAGGGAACGCGGTGCGATCGCAACATGGTCTGCCTCCGGATCGTCGTGTACGGGCGATGAACGTGTTGTCGGAGCGCCGCGCCGATCATAAGCAGCAGCCGGGAGCGTGGCCAGCTGGAACTCCCCGGCCCGCGCGACCACCCGGCGCGGGTCGCGGTCCGCGCAACGTCGGCTTGCCGGTTCCCGGGGCAACCATCACTTTCCACTGGAACCAGGTGTCAGCGAAAGGATACGGACGATGTCCCGCCTGTCACGGAGTTGGTTGCCGGTATTGGTGCTCCTGTTGCTGCCTTGTTCCGTCGTCCGCGCCGCTCCCGTCGTGCAGGCCGGTCGCGCGAACGGGGACATCGCCATCGACGGGCGGCTGGACGAGCCGTCCTGGCGCGAGGCCGGGCGGATCGCGGACCTCGTCCAGCAGGATCCCCGTCCGGGCGAGCCGACCCCCTACCGGACCGAGGTGCTGGTCCTGGTCGATCCCGGCGGGCTGACCTTCGGCTTCGTCTGCCACGATCCCCACCCGGAGCGGATCGCCGTCCACACGATGCAGCGCGACGGCGTGCTGCGGGGGGACGACGCCGTCACCATCGTCCTGGATCCCTTCGGGGACCGCCGGCGCGGCTACTTCTTCAAGATCAACGCCGCGGCGGCCCGCGTCGACGGGCTGATCACCGGTCCCGAGCAGCTCTCCCTGGACTGGGACGGTATCTGGGACGCCGCCACCAGACGCACTGCCGACGGCTGGTCGGCCGAGATCCGCATCCCCGCCCAGTCCCTCCGCTTCCCGCCCGGGGAGGACCGGTGGGGCCTGAACGTCGAGCGCTCCGTCGCCCGCGACCGGCTCTACCTGCGCTGGGGGGACATCTCCCTGGACGCGGGGCTGATCGACCTGCGCCGGGCCGGCGAGCTGACCGGCGTCGGCATCCTGCGCCAGGGACTGGGGATCTCCGTCAGTCCCTACGGCATCGTCCGCGCCGACAAGGGGGACGGGGAGAGTTCCTACACCACGACCGGCGACGTCGGCGGCGATCTCACCTGGAACCTGACCCCGGAGCTGAGCGCCGTCGTGACGGCCAACACCGACTTCGCCGAGACCGAGGTCGACACGCGGCAGATCAACCTGACCCGCTTCCCCCTCTTCTTCCCCGAGAAGCGATCGTTCTTCCTGGAGGGGTCGGAGCAGTTCTCCTTCGGTGTCGGGCTGGGACGCGACTTCCTGCCCTTCTTCTCCCGTCGCGTCGGCCTGTACGAGGGGGAGCAGGTCCCCCTCGACGTGGGGATGAAGCTGCTGGGGCGCAGCGGCCGGTGGGGGATCGGCCTGCTGGGCGCGCACACGGGGGCGACCTCCCTGACCGGCGAGGCTGACCTGTTCGCCGGGCGGGTGACCTGCGATCTCGACCGTCACCTGACGGTGGGGGCCATCGTCACCGACGGCGATCCCGACGGCGTCTCCGACAACACCCTGGTCGGGGCGGACGCCGTGTGGCAGACCTCGACCCTGGGCGGGGACAAGAACTTCGCCGTGGGGGGGTGGGCCGCGTGGAGCCGGGGCGACGTGCCGCCGGACCGCCGCTACGGCTGGGGAGTGAAGGTGGACTACCCCAACGACCTGTGGGACGCGTTCCTGATCTACCGCGAGTTCGGCGACGGCCTGGACCCGGCCCTCGGTTTCCTGCCCCGGCCGGGGACCCGGTGGCTGATGGCCGGGGCGGCCTACCAGCCGCGGCCGGACGGGGGCATGTTCGACTGGGTCCGGCAGTTCTACTTCGAGTTCTACCCGCGGATCGTCTGGGACCTGGACGGCGGGACGCAGTCGTGGCGGATCTTCACCGCCCCGTTCAACGCGCAGACCGAGTCGGGGGAGCACCTGGAGGCCAACTACGTGCCGCAGTACGAGCGGCTGGACGAGCCGTTCGAGGTGGCCGACGGGGTGGTCATCCCGGCCGGCGGCTACCGGTTCACCCGCTTCCGCGTGGAGGCGCAGACGTCGCGGCACCGGCCGGTGCGTGTCGGCTCGACGGTCTGGTTCGGCGACTTCTACACCGGGACGCTGACCCAGTGGGAGAGCTTCGTCACCTACGCCTCCGGCGGCGGGCACCTGCAGCTGAGCCTCAGCGCGGAGAACGACTTCGGCGACCTGCCGCAGGGCACGTTCACCCAGCGGCTCTACCAGCTCCGTGTGGTCTACGCCTTCACGCCCGACCTGATCCTCTCCAGCTACGCGCAGTACGACTCGGAATCGAGGGATGTGGGGCTGAACACACGCCTGCGCTGGACCCTGCAACCGGGCAACGACCTCTACCTGGTCTGGAGCCGCACGCTCCACCGGCCGCTAGACCCGGACGGCTGGGACCTGCTGCGCACCCGGGACGACCACCTTGCGCTGAAGCTGCGCTGGACGTTCCGGCGCTGAGGTCTGCCCGGCGGACAGACGAGATGGACGCGGGACGCGACCCGGGGGGAGCTTCCCTGTCTCGCGGCGCCGTCAGAACAGCGCCGCGATGAGCATGACGATGGCCCCCACCGTGACGATCGCCGTCAGCAGATAGAAACAGAAAGCGAGACGGCAGCGGATCATGGAGACCTCCTCTTTGGAATGGGGTCACCTGTGTTCCTATGGATACATTCTAGCATCATTGCATAGTAAAACGGTAGGATTAATCCATGTCCCACCCATGATGTCCGGTCGTCCGGGCGGTCTGCTAGCCCGCCTGCCTCCGGGCCGCCCTCTTCAGCTTGTCGTTGGCCATCACGGCGATGTCGACCCGCCGGTTCAGGCGCCGCCCCTCGACCGTCGCGTTGTCGGCGACGGGCTGGGACTCGCCGTAGCCCATGATCGTGAAGCGGGTGGCGTCGACGCCGAGCTGTGCCAGGAAGTTGGCCACGGCCTGGGCGCGGGCGCGGCTCAGGACCAGGTTGTGCTCCTCGCTGCCGGTGCTGTCGGTGTGGCCCTCGATCAGGATGTTCGTGTCGGGGTACTTCCGGAGGATCGTCGCCAGCTGGCGGAGGTTCTCCCGGGCGGCCGGTTGCAGCTCGGCCCGGTCGATGTCGAACAGGATCCCGGAGTCGAAGGTGATCTTGATCCCCTCGCCCACGCGCTCGATGCGGGCCCCCCGGAGGTCGCGTTCCATCTCGGCGGCCTGGCGGTCCATGTAGCTGCCGATGTAGGCGCCGGCCGCGCCGCCCACGGCGGCGCCGATGATGGCGCCCAGCAGGGTGTTGCCGCTCTGCTTGCCGATGGCCGCCCCCACGGCGGCACCGCCGGCCGCGCCGTAGGCGGCTCCCGTGCCCTTGTGCGTCGCGCAGCCGGTGACGCCGAGCAGCAGCGCGAACAGCAGGAACAGCGCGATCAGTCGTCTCATCCCGCATCCTCCCGTCTGTTCCGTTGTATCCCGCCCCGCGTGCGCGGGAGCGGTCAGGTGACGTGGAAGCAGAGCAGCCATCCCACCACCGTCACCAGCGACAGCAGCGTCGTGCCGATGACGATGGCGCCGGCCAGCCGTCCGTCGCCGCCCATCTCCCGGGCCATGATGAAGCTGACCACGGCCGTCGGCGAGGCGGCCAGCAGCACCGGTGCCTGCAGGGCCGTCCCCTCCATTCCCAGGTGGTGCAGGCCGGCCCATACCAGGGCAGGATAGACGATCAGCTTGACGGAAGCGACGCCCAGGGCCGGGCCCAGCTCCAGGCGCAGCCGGCCCGGGTCCAGGTCGGCTCCCAGGGCCAGCAGCGCCAGCGGCAGGGCCGTGCGCCCCACCAGCTCCAGGGAGCGATCCACCGCCCACGGCAGGGTGACGTGCAGCGAGGAGAGAAGGACCCCGCCCGCGCAGCCCAGGATCAGGGGGTTACGGGCCATCCGCGCCAGGGTGTCGCGCCAGACCGCCGCGTCGCGGGCGCTGACCCCGCGGTGGGGCAACGTCAGCAGCAGGACGGCCAGCAGGTTGTAGACGATGACCGTGAACCCGATCAGCAGGGCGACGACGCCCACGGCCTGCTCGCCATAGGCGTTGACGACGACCGGCAGGCCGAAGAACACCATGTTGCTGCGGTGGGCCCCCTGGGCCAGGACGCCGCGCCGCGACGGCCGCGCGCTGCGGACCGCCAGGTAGGTCGCCGCCGCCACCAGGGCGCTGGCGCCGGCCATCGTTCCGATGACCGGCAGCTGGACGCCCAGGTCCAGCGGCGTGCGGGCCAGGCTGCGCAGCAGCAGCAGCGGCGCCGCCACGTAGAAGACCAGCCGCGACAGTCCCGCGACGGTCTCCGGCGCCAGGAACCTGCGGACCCGCAGCCACCAGCCCAGGCCGATGACCAGGAAGACGGGCAGGACGATGTTGACGGTCGTCACGGCAGCCTCTCCCGCATGGAGCGGTTCAGTGATGCCCAGGCGGCATCTTCTCGCCGGCGGTCACCGCCACCGGCAACCGGTTCTCCGCCGGCGGCAGGGGGCAGGTGGCGTAGTCGGTGAAGGCGCAGGGCGGGGTGTAGGCCCGGTTGAAGTCCAGGACGACGGTGCCGTCCGGCGCCACCGGGTCGGTCTCCAGGAACCGGCCTCCGCCGTAGGTCTCCCGTCCCGTCGTCGCGTCGGCGAAGACCAGGAACAGCCCCTCGCGCGGGTCGCCCAGCGGCGTCAGGCGGCAGTCGCGACCGGCGAGGGAGAAGCGCAGGACGCCGGGGGTCGGCTCGGGCGACTCCTGGCCGATGGCGTTGGCCACCAGGACCGTCCCGGCGGCCGCCGTGTCCAGCCGGGCGACGACCCGCCAGCGCGCGTCGACGGGGTAGCGGGGGATGCCGGCGAACAGGCGTCGCCGCTCGCTGTCGCGGTCCTTGACCCGCAGCAGGTAGCGGTCGCCCCGGGCGATGACGTACAGCAGGAGCGGGCCGGTGCGCAGGACGGTCGGCTCGCCGTCGCGGTCGCTCCGCAGGGTGACCGGTCCGGCCAGCGGCACGGTGTCGTCGCCCGCGGTGACGGCGACCCCCGCCGCGGGAGTGAACCGGAGCGTGTCGCCGGTGATCGCCAGCGTCCCGAGCCGCGGCGGCGCCTTGGCCACCAGGCGCACGTCCCGGTCCGGGGCCGAGCCCAGGGTCTGGACTCCGGGGCGCAGGTCGTGCAGGCCCACCAGGGTCAGCCAGCCGGTCTCGGCGGTCAGGCGGGCGAGCCGCCGGGCGTGCCAGGCGTCGACCCGGGCCACGTAGTCGGGATCGGTGGCCGGCGCGTGGCGGCAGGCGGCCGGCGCCAGCAACGGGAGCAGGGCAAGGAGCAGGAACCGGCGCCGCATCGTCACGCCTCCCCGCCGGCGGCCGGACGGGCCAGCCACGGGCCGTACAGCTCCGGCCGCCGGTGTCGCAGGAAGAGTTGCCGGGCGTGGGAGAGGGGCACCTCGCCCAGGGCGATGTCGCACAGCAGCGTCTCCTCCCCGTCGCCGGCACGGGCCACGACGCGGCCGTCGGGGGCGCAGACGAACGACCCGCCGGCGAAGGTCAACCGCTCTTCCGGTCCTACCCGGTTGCACAGGGCGGTGAAATAGCCGTTCTGGAAGGCGGCCACCCGCATCTCCGCCTCGAACAGGCCGTCCGGCCACTCGCCCACGGCGCCCGCCTGGGGGACGACGACCAGCTCGGCGCCGTCCAGGGCGAGCGACCGCATCGCCTCGGGAAAGTGGCGGTCGTAGCAGATGGCCACGCCGATCCGGCCGCACCGCGTGGCGAAGACCGGCAGGCCGCGGTCCCCGGGCGCGTAGTACCCCTGTTCGTGGAAGCCGTCGTACTCGGTGATGTGGATCATCCGGGTCGCCCCGAGCAGGGTCCCGTCGGCGTCGATGACCGGCGAGGTGTCGTAGGTCCGCCCGTCGTCGCCCAGCTCGAAGAGGTTCAGGACGACGACCGCGCCGGTCTCCCGCGCCACCGCGGCGAAGGCCTCGGTCGTCGGCCCGGTGACCGGCTCGGCCAGGAGGCGGGCGTCGGGGCCTGCCGGCCGCTGGGGCCAGAACGGGGTGAACGCCAGCTCGGCGAAGCAGATCACCTGCGCGCCGTCGGCGGCGGCGCGGCGGGCCGCGTCCAGGCCGCGGCGGAGGTTCGCCTCGCGGTCGGGCCCGGCCGGCTGTTGGATGAGGGCGAGTCTCACGGTTGCCTCCCCGGTCTCAGATGAAGCGACGCAGCACCCGGCGGATCGTCATCCCCTGGACGAGGATGGAGAACAGGACGACCAGGTAGGTGCAGGTCAGGATGAGCGGTTTCTCCGGGATCGGCGGCAGCGAGAGGGCCAGCGCCACCGAGATGCCGCCGCGCAGGCCGCTCCAGGTCAGGATCCGGACGACCCCCTCGGAGAACGACAGCCGCAGGCGCAGCAACCCGATGGGCAGCGCGACGCTGAGCCAGCGTGCCGCCAGGACGATCCCGATGCTCAGCAGTCCCGCCAGGGCGTGGAGGCGGTCGAAGGCGACGACCAGGACCTCGACCCCGATCAGCAGGAACAGGACGGCGTTGAGGAACTCGTCCAGCAGCTCCCAGAACTTCTCCAGGTAGTCGGTGACGGTGGGGCTCATGGCGAAGGCGCGGCCCCGGTTGCCGATCAGCAGGCCGGCGGTCACCATGGCGATGGGACCGGAGACGTGCAGCGTCTCGGCCAGGCTGTAGCCGCCCATGACCAGGCCCAGGGTGATCAGGACCTCCACCTTGTAGTCGTCGATGGCCAGCATCATCCGGTAGGCGACGTACCCGGCCGCCAGCCCCAGCAGGCCGCCGCCGCCGGCCTCGCGCAGGAAGAACAGCAGGATGTCCCAGGGGCCGGCCAGGGCCGGATGACCGCCGACGGCCGGGTGCCCGGGCGTCTCCGGCAGCATGGCCAGCAGGGCGGTGAAGACGACGACCGCGACCCCGTCGTTGAACAGGGACTCGCCGGCGATCTTGGCCTCCAGCGACGGCGGGGCGTGGAGGGTCTTCAGGGTGCCCATCACGGCGATCGGATCGGTGGGGGAGATCAGCGCCCCGAACAGCAGGCAGGCCAGCCAGGAGACGTGCATCCCGAGCAGGGAGAAGACGATCCGTCCCAGCGCCGCGACGACGACCGTCGAGAGCAGCAGGCCGACCGTCGCCAGCAGGACGATCGTCCAGCGCCGCCGCAGGAAGTACTCCAGGTCCGAGTGCAGGGCACCGGCGAACAGCAGGAACCCCAGCATCCCGTGCATCAGCGCGGCGTTGAAGTCGATGTTCTCCAGGTAGGCGCGCACCGTGTCGACCAGGTCCAGCGGCGGCCAGAGCCAGTGCAGTCCCATCATGACCAGCGAGACGGCCAGGCTGATGGCCAGCAGTCCCACCGTCGGGGGCAGCCGCAGCCAGCGCGAGTTCAGGAACCCGAAGACGGCGGCCAGCGTCAGCAGGACGGCGGTGATGTCGAACAGGGACATGGCGTGCTCCGCGGTCGAGGGTGCATCGGCCCGGCGGACAGGTTAGAAGGAGGGAGAGCCGTCCGTCAACGTCCCACGATCCGCAGCAGCCGGCGCAGGATCCCCGGCTGTTCCAGCTCCACCCGGGCCGAGCGCTCCCGCTCGGCGGCCAGCTTCTCCAGGGCCTCCCGGTTGGCGGCGGCCCGTTCGGCGGCCAGGTCGGCGAGCCGCCGCGGGATCTCCTCGTGCAGCGAGAGCAGGGCACGGAAGGCCTCGGGTCCGAACTCCAGCAGCTCGGCGCCGGTCGCGACGGTCAGCGTCGCACTGCGCGGCACGCCGGTCAGGGGACTCATCTCCCCCACGACGGTCCCGGGACCGAGGGTGAAGGTGGCCGCGGTCTGGCCGTCCTGCTCCACCCGGCCGGCCAGCTCGCCGCGTGCGACGACCCAGAACGAGTCGCCCTCGTCGCCCTGGCGGCAGAGGACCTCGCCGTGGGTGAACGGCAGCCGCCGCACGTGGGGGGCGACCCGGGCCAGGTTCTCCCGCGACAACAGGGGAGTGCCGTCGGCGTCGACCACCAGGGTGCGGCACAGGTCGCTGCGCCACAGATCCTCGACGATCCCCTCCAGGTCCTCCCCGGTCGGCGGCAGCCGGCGCTGGTTGTAGACCACGGCCATGAAGTCGTTGAGCAGCTTGTCGCTCATGGGGAAGGGGATCTCGATGCCGCGGCGCTTGAACTGGTACCAGATCATCCGGTTGACGTCGCCGTCGATGGGGATGTGGCGGTGGTACTGGTTCGTCCAGAACTCCAGGCGGTAGTTGATGCCGAAATCCAGGAAGGCGGTGATCATGGCGGCCGGGGCGGGGTTGGCGCGCACCTGGGGGACGCTGCGGGCGGCGGCGACCAGCGCCGCGATGACCTCGTCGGGAGCGTCGCTGTAGCTGGCGCCCACCTCGATGACGTGCCGCCGCAGCGGGGTCGGCTCGTTCATGTTGTGGATCTTCGCCTCGGCCACCCGGGCGTTGGGCAGGATGTACAGGTGCCCGTCCATGGTCCTCAGGCGTGTCTCGCGCCAGTTCGTCTTGACGACCTTCCCTTCCAGCCCGTCGATGTCGACCCAGACGCCGGGCCGCAGGGAGCGGACCAGGTGCAGGGACATGCCGGCCAGCAGGTTCCCCAGCACGCCCTGCAGCGCGAAGCCGACGACGGCGGTGACCAGGGCGGTCGAGGCCAGCAGCGGCCCGATGTCGATTCCCAGCTCGACGCGCAGGACCAGGAAGGCGACGGCCAGCACCAGGACGGCCCGGATGATGTCCATCAGCAGGTCGGGGACCGGGAACGGCCGGTTGCGCAGGCGGAACAGGAGCTGGACGAATCCCTCGACCAGGGCCAGGGCGGCCAGCCCGAGCCAGAAGATCTCCCAGGCTGCCAGGTGGTTGGCGTGGCCGGCGAGCCAGGCCACGGCCGCCGGCCAGGAACCGAGCGCCAGCACGACCGCCCGCGTCACGACGAGGGCCAGGACGGGCCGCGACAGGTGGGCCGCCAAATCGAGCAGCGCTCCCGGGAGCGTGGGCCGGCCGGCGTCACGGTGCAGCCGTCGCCGCAGCGGAGACGACAGCCCGGTGGCCAGGGTCCAGATCAGGACCAGGACGGACAGCTCTACGATGGCGGGCAGATAGGCGTTCACAGCGGGTTCCTTCTCCCTGACGAGCCGTTCACCGCACAGGTCGCCGGCATCGCGCGGTTCACCGGACGGGCAGCTCGATCACCGTGCCCTGACGGGCCAGGGCGGCCCGGCCCCACATCCGTTGCAGATCCCTCTCCCGCGCGGCCAGCACGGCGTCGTCATGAACCGGGGCGTGGTGGGTGATCAGCAGCTGCTCCGCGCCGGCGGTGCGGGCCACCTCGACGCACTCGGCGGTCGAGCTGTGCCCCCAGCCGCGGCGCTCCGGCAGCTCGGCGGCGCTGAAGTGGCCGTCCATCACCAGCAGGTCGGCCGGCCGGGGGGTGCGCAGCAGGGCCAGGAAGGCCTCGCGCTGCGCGTCGTCGGCCGCCGACCACTCCATGTCCGTGGCGAAGACCAGGGCGGCGCCGGTGGCCGGCTCGTCGATGCGCCAGGCCGTGCAGCCGTCGGGGTGGGGGACGGCGACGCCGCGGATCTCCAGGCCGCCGCAGTGCAGCACGGGACGCGCCGGATCCAGCTCGCCGGGGTCGAGGGTCGTGGTCGTCACCCGGGCCGGCATCTCGTCCAGGCCGAACGGCCACAGCGGCGGCGACAGCAGCCTTTCCAGGGCCGCCGCGGGCGAAGCCCCCTCGTGGGCGACGGCGGCGATCTCCACCCGCCACGCGGCGTCGAACAGGGGCGCCAGCAGCGGCAGGCCCAGCAGGTGGTCCAGGTGGAGGTGGGTCATCAGCAGGAGCAGGTCACAGGAGGACTCCCGCCCGTCCCCGTGGTCGGCGCACGTCAGGTGCGGGTTGACGGTGTGGACGCCGCTGCCGGCGTCCAGCAGCAGGTGCGTGCCGTCCTCGCCGGTCACCAGGACGCACGTCGTGTGGCCGCCGTAGCCGACGAACTCAGGTTCGGTGCGCGGCGTCGTCCCCCGCACGCCGCCCAGCAGGATCCTCATCCCGGCCCCTCTCGTCTCCCCAGCGGTTCAGGGCGTGTACCCCAGTCGTTTCATGTCCCGGGCGAACCAGAGACGGAACCAGCGGTCGACCCAGCCGGGGATCTGGCTCCGCCAGCGCTCCCTGGCCGTCCTGTCGAATCCCCGCTGGCCCTGGTGCTGTCCGTAGCTGATGACCTTCTGTTCCAGCATGACGGGCTGAAACTCGATCGCCAGCTCGCGGCAGAGTTCAGCGATCCGACGCTCGGGTTCCTCGACAAGTTCCTCGAAGACCACCAGATGGTAGTCGTCAGCATACAACTTCTTGTAACGGTTGTAGAGTCGAATGCCGTTCTTCCAGGAGATGGTCACCTGGGCGAGCAGGAACAGCTTCAACAGGGGTTCCACCCGCGAGAGCAGGCGGTAGGTGATCGTGACGGGGTACTTCTTCCGCCTGCGGATCTCGGAGGCGAAGACGGCGCGCGGGTCGCGCATCATGTGGATGAAGGCTGCCTCCGGGTACCACCGCTTGAGGACCGGCACGTAGTAGAGGTGGGCCGGGGTCTTCTCCCCCCCGATCTCGGCCTGTTGGCTCTCTGCGAAGAGCTCCATCAGGGCGTCGAACAGACCCTCTTCCGAGCGGTCCGAGGCGAGGAAGCGCTGGAGCATGGTCTGCGGGGGGATGTTCTCCCTGAACCACTCCCACTGCCAACTGATATGCTTGAAGCGCGAGTAGCGGCGAAACTCGTCGGAGTAGATGTAGTCGACGAGGCGGCGGACGTTGTCGTCCACCGTCAGGTCGCCGAAGCGGCGGAGACGGTAGCGCACGCCGATCCAGCGGACGAGATGGCCCACGTAGAAGGTCTCGTCCAGCAAGGCGATCTGGCTCGAGCGGTTGAGGATCCTCCGCATCAGGGAGGTGCCGCTGCGGCTGACGCCGACGATGAACAGGTGTCTCTTCAGTGGCATGACGGTCCTCGGGTCGAGTTGGAACGTGTTGAACTCGCTGGCGCTCCATGTGTCCCCGAACGCGTGCAACGGGCGGGGAAGGCGCCGGTCCGATCGTGTCACCGCGCGGGCGGTCGCCCGGCCGGGGTGTCCGGTTCTCTCATCATCGTCGCCGCGGCCGGCAAGTGAAGCGTCGTCGTGTCGGGGCCGTCACGATCACTTCCGGTCCAGCACCCACACCCCCGGCTCGCCGCGCCCGATCCCGCCCTCGGCCAGGTTGGCCGCACAGGCCGCCGCCGCCGGGTCCCGGGCGGCCAGGGAGTCCAGCAGCACCGCCGCCCGGTCGACGTCCCCCGCCCGCCACGCCGCCAGCGCCTCGGCGAACACGGTCCAGGTCTCCGGTTCCGGGTCGCCCGCCAGGCCGGCCAGCTCGAACACCTCCACCGGTTCCCGGCGGCCGATCACCCGCACCGCGCCGAGAGAGCGGCAGAGGATGGCGTCGGCGGCCAGCCGGCGTGTCGTTCCGCTGATCATCGTTCCGGTGCGGAACGCCTTGTTGGCCCCCTCCAGGCGCGAGGCCAGGTTGGCGGCGTCGCCCAGCACGGTGTAGTCGAACCGCTGGCGCGAGCCCATGTTGCCCACCACCACCTCGCCCGTGTGGATCCCGATGCGCATGGCCAGTTCCCGGCCGCAGCGCTCCCGGAACTCCGGGTTGTGCTCCCGCAGCCAGCGCTGGCAGCGGACGGCGGCGCGGCAGGCGCGGGCGGCGTGGTCGGGCTGGTCCAGCGGCGCGTTCCAGAAGGCCAGGATGGCGTCGCCCTCGTACTTGTCCAGGGTCCCGCCCTCCTCCAGGATGATGTCGGTCATCCCGGTCAGGTAGTCGTTGAGCAGGGCGGTCAGCG
Organism: uncultured Fibrobacteraceae bacterium; assembly: GCA_964436825.1. Classification (GTDB taxonomy): domain Bacteria; phylum Krumholzibacteriota; class Krumholzibacteriia; order LZORAL124-64-63; family LZORAL124-64-63; genus CAYTEO01. The sequence continues at coordinate 53,386 of CAYTEO010000010.1, forward strand.
CCTCCGGGTCCAGCCCCTCGGACAGGGAGGTGAAGCCGGCCAGGTCGCTGAACATGATCGTCAGCTCGCGGCGCTCGCCGCCCAGGCGCAACGCGTCGGGGTCGGCCACGATCCGCTCGATGACCGCCGGGCTGAGGTAGTGGCGGAAGGCCTGCTTGATGAACCGGCGCTGGCGGCCCTCGGTGGCGTAGTTCCAGGCCAGGGCGCCGACCAGGGCCATGGCCACGCCCGCCTCGTGCGGCAGGATCGGCCACCACCAGCCCGGGCCGTAGGCCGCCACTCCCAGGGCGAACGGCAACGCCAGCATGACGACGGAGACGGCGATCTGACGCGACTGCCGTCCGCCGCCGGTCAGCAGCAGTCCGGTCAGCAGGGCCAGCAGGAAGACCCCGGCGACGACGGCGGTCGCCGGGGCAGGACGCAGGAAGTCGTCGGTCAGCAGGTCGTCCAGGACGGTGGCGTGGATGACGACCCCCGGGCTGACCCGGCTCAGGGGCGTGGGCCGCAGGTCCAGCAGGCCGGGGGCGCTGAAGCCGAAAAGGACGTAGCGGTCGCGCAGCTCGGCCGGGTCGATGGACGGTTGCTCGCCCGCCTCCAGCCGCAGCTCCGACTGGATGACCGCAGCGGCGCTGTAGGTCCTGTAGACGGAAGCGGGCCCGCGGTAGCGCAGCAGGGCCGTCCCGTCCGGCGCCGCCGGGACCGTGTGGGGGCCGATCCGGACGTGGCCGGGTTCCACCGCCAGCGTGTCACGGCCGAGCGTGTCCCGTGCCACCAGCCAGGTCGCCACGCCCAGCGAGGGGACCAGTTCCCCGTGCCAGCGGCGCAGCAGGCCGGCGCGGCGGAAGATGCCGTCGGGATCGGGGACGTCGCTGACGTTGGCCAGCAGGCGGGCGGCGGTGGCCACCTCGGGGATCGGCTCGGTGACGCCGTCGGCGTCGGGGGAGCCGGGACGGACCTTCAGGAAGCGGGCGCCGGCGAACCGGCCCACGCGACGGATCGCCTCGCCCAGGGCCATGTCGTCCTCGACGCCGTAGACCGACGGCTCGGTGAAGAGGACGTCGAAGGCCACGCTCCGCGCCCCGGCGCGGCGGCAGAAGTCCAGGATCGGCGCGTAGACCTCGCGGGGCCACGGCCAGGACCAGCCGTTGACCTCGCTGCCCCAGTCCAGGCTGGCCTGGTCCAGCAGGATCAGGCGGATCTGGTCGGTGTGGGGGCCGGGCCGGGCCAGCAGCCGCACGCGCCAGGTCCAGGTGGCGTCCTCCCAGCCGCGCAGGGTCCCGGAGAACCAGAGCAGCAGGGCCAGGGCGGCCGCCCCGGCCCCGATCAGCAGTCCGCCGCGACGCCGCTCGCCAGCGGTCATGGCTACAGGTCGCCCACCGCGGCGGCGAACCGGGCGTGACGCGCCGACGGTTCGGTCACCTCGCCGCCTGCCGGTACGACGTCCCGCAGGTGGTCGATGCGGTCCCGCGGCGACGGGTGGGTCCGGGCGAAGCCGGGACCGTGGGGGTCCCACTTGCCGGCCATGACCTCGAGCATGTCGACCAGGGCGCGCGGGTCGTAGCCCACCTCGCGGAGGGTCGTCACCGCGGCGGCGTCGGCCTGGTACTCCAGCTTGCGGGCGTAGCCGCTGTTGACCAGCGCCTGGACCACGTCGTCGATGCTGCCGGCGAACTGCTCGGTCAGCTTCTTCAGGTCCTCGCTGCCCAGGTTGCGGGCCGCCTCGACCGAGAGGGTCGTCAGCGCCGCGGTCAGCCGGCTCTTCTTGATGGCCCGCAGACCGTCCTTGTGGGCCACGTGTCCGATCTCGTGGGCCAGGACGGCCGCCAGGGCGTCCTCGCTGCGGCAGCACTTCACCAGGCCGCGCGAGACCAGGATCAGCCCGCCCGGCGCGGCGAAGGCGTTGATCTCGTCGCTGTCCAGCAGCAGGAAGTGGTAGCCGCCGAAGGTCTCGGGCCTCTCCGACGCCATGGCCAGGGTCTGGCCCAGCTCGTTGAGGTAGCGGTTGGCCGCGGGGTCGTCCAGCGGCTTGTAGGTCTCCAGGATCGTCGCCGCCACGGCCCGGCCGATGTAGTACTCCTGCTCGGGGGTGATGTCCTCGAACGTCTTCTCGATGGCCTCTCCGGCCCGGTTGATGGACTCGGCCTGCTCCTCGCTGATCAGGCCGCTGCCGGTGCCGACCTGGGTCCCGATCTGCCTGACCGTGCCGCAGCCGGCGGCGACCAGGGCGACCGCGGCGAGCAGCGCCGCGATGACTGTCGGCCGCTTCATCACTGCTCACCCCCCTTGACGTCCCCTTCGCGGAGGAAGGCCACGGCCTGCTCCGGGGTGACGACGAACCGCTCCATCCGGTCCACCCAGGCGAAGTCCACGTCCGGGTTCTCGGCCTTGAACTCGGCCTCGACGTCGGCGTTGAAGCCCTTGCCCGCCAGGGCCAGCTCCTCGCCGCTGGCGCCGGTCTCCACGTCGCGATCGCCGGCGGCGATCTTGATCCTCTTCTCGGTCAGGGCGGTGCCGTGGATCCAGCCGGTGTGGCCGGCCTCGTCGCGGACCTGCAGCCAGGCACCCTTCTCCTGCAGGACGGTCACCCGGTCGCCGTAGGCGACCTCCGCCGTGACCCGCCCCAGGAACGAGGGCCGTTCGCGCAGTTTCCCCTGGCGGACCTGGACACTGAGGATCCGCGTGGCGGCCCAGGCCGTCATGGCCATGGCCAGCAGCAGCAGGGTCGTCGCTCTGGTGCGTCGCTGCATCGTCTCCGCTCCCTTTTGGTGTCTGCTGTCGTGTGACTGTCGTCGGTGGTCGTCGCCGGAACTGTAGCATCGCGGGCGGCGATTGTCTCCACCGGTCAAATGGTGCTATCGTCTCCGCTTGATCCATCATCCCAACCGCCAGTGCAGGCGTGATCTGCCGCACAGGCGCGTCGAAATGACCCGCACCGCTGACCGGGGGAGAATCGTATGAACGGCAAACGGCTCCTGAGTATCCTGATCGTCCTTTCCCTGCTGCTGGCCGCCGGCACGGTCCAGGCCCAGGAACCCGACGAGCACGGGGATAGCAACCTGCCCGATCCCACCGTCGCCCCGCTGGTCGTGCCCGACGTGGGCGAGTTCCTGCCCCCGGCGACCGACCAGACCTCCGCCGACGAGGAGGGCGACATGCTGCAGCCCGACGGTGCGGGCGCCACCAGCTACTTCGAGGTGACCAGCGACATGCAGGCCGGCGTCGTCGCTCCCTACTACCGCTTCAAGCGGCGGCTGGCGCTGAAGGTCCACGTCCCGATCATCTTCAGCAAGACCTACCACTACTTCGGCACCGACGTGGACGCCGGCGGCATCGGCGACATCACCGTCGATGGGGAGTACGTCTGGCCGCTGCACGTCCGCAACGGGCAGCTGCGCACCCAGTTCAGCGTCAAGCTGCCGACCGGTGACGACGAGAAGACGACCGAAGAGGGAGGATTCGAGTACGCGACGCCGCTGGGAACCGGCACGACGGACATCATCGCCAGGACGACCTTCAGCAAGTCGTGGCGCGACTTCGGCCTGCTGCTCGGCGGCCTCTACCGGACCAACTCCGCCTACGACAGGACCTGGCAGTCCGGCACGATGACCACGACCACCAGCACGACCGCCGGCGACATCATCGTCGGCTCCGCCTTCGCCCGCTACCGGGTCGCGCCCCGCTGGTGGCTCCATCTGGGCGCCTCGGTGACCATCCTGGGCGACGGCGACGTCGAGTCGACGACCCACGACACTGCCGACGGCAGCTCCACTACCAGCACCTGGGAGATCGACACCAGCGGCACGCTGCTGGACCTGTTCCCGGGGATCTCCTACGAGCTGGGCGCCATCACCCCGTTCATCGGGGCCCGCATCCCGGTCTCCACCGACTACGACAACGATCTGGCGAGCACCGAACGTGACGCCTCGCTCATCGTCCAGATCAGCTACAGCCCGCAGCAGTTGATGCCGTAACCGGATGCCCTGCTCCCGTACGGACCGCCCGGCTCCCACGAGCCGGGCGGTCCGTGCTATGATGGATACCTGCGAAGGGGGGGACCATGAAGACCACGCGCCTGCTCCTGCTCGTCCTGCTCGCGGCGACGGCTGTCTTCGCCTCGCCCCGCCGTGCTGCTCCCGACCGCGCCGCGGCCCCGGCCGTCGTCCTGCCCGGCGACGTCATCGTCCTGTCGGCCCTGGACCGGGCCGACGGCAGCGGCAGCGACCGGCCCGTCACCCGCGCCCGCGCCCGCCAGATGCTCTTCGAGCTGCAGCGCTCGGGCCAGCTCCCGCCCGGCGCGCCGGGCTGGGAAGAGCTGGCCGCCCGTGCCCGACCGCTGGTCCGCCGCGGCGCGGTGCCGGTCCTGCTGCTGGATGCCGCTTGCCGCTGGCGCGTCGAGGGGGAGCGGGCGTGGCGTGACGGCCACGTCTTCGCCGCCGCCCCCCTGCGTGAAAGGCTCTACCACGGCCTGCGCACCGAGTTCGTCTTCGACCTCGCCTGGCGGGTCGGCGACCGCGAGCCGGCGGGGCGGCTGGCCATCGATCCCGGCGACGGTCGCGGCTGGCGGCCCGTGCCGGCCGACGGGCGGCTCGTCGTCTCCTACCCGACCCGCGGCCGCCGGCTGGTGCGCGTCCGCCTGGAGATCCCGGACGGGAGGACCCTGGAGTCGTCCTTCCCCGTCGAGGTCGTCCGCCTGGAGACACCGGCGCCCCACGACACCCTCCACGTCATCGCCTCGGTGCCCTACCAGGGCGAGTACGGCACCGGCGACGCCTACGTCTACCTCTCGGACCGCCACGCGAGCCTGGCCAATCCCGTGGTCGTGCCCGAGGGGTTCGACCTGGACAACAGCATGGACTGGGACGAGCTGTACGACCTGCTGGACCAGCAGGACCTGGTGGAGACCCTCCGCGCCCGCGGCTACGACGCGGTGGTGCTGAACTTCTCCGACGCCACCGATTACATACAGCGCAACGCCATGGTGCTGTCCGAGTTGCTGGACGAGGTCCGCGCCCTGCTGCCGTCCGACCGCACCGTGGCGGTGATCGGGCCCAGCATGGGTGGCCTGGTCTCCCGCTACGCCCTCTGCTGGCTTGAGGACCAGGGAGTGGACCACGGCGTGCGCACCTGGATCTCCTTCGACTCGCCCCAGCGCGGCGCCAACGTCCCGCTGGGGATCCAGCACTGGCTGGAGTTCTTCCGCGACGAGTCGGCCGACGCCGCGGCCCTGCTGGCGGCCCTGGACAGCCCGGCCGCCCGCCAGATGCTCTTGTACCACCACGGCAGTACCAGCGGCCTGACGGCCGCCCCGGATCCCCTGCTGGCCGAGCTGCGGAACGACCTGGCCGCGCTGGGCGACTGGCCGCAGCAGCCGCGCCGCGTGGCCATCGTCAACGGCAGCGGCACGGGCGCCGACCAGGGTTTCGTCCCCGGCGACCAGCTCGTCGACTACACCTACCGCAGCCTGGTGGTGGACATCGACGGCAACGTCTGGGCCCTGCCCGACGGCAACACGCTGCGGATCTTCCAGGGGATGATCGACCGCATCTGGCCGCTGCCGGACGACTACCGGGACGTGACGGTCGCCGGCACGTTGCCGTGGGACGGCGCCCCGGGCGGCTGGCGGGCGTCCATGGCCCAGATGGATACCACGAGCGTTCCCTACGGGGACGTGGTGGCCCTGCACCCGAACCACTGCTTCATCCCCACGGTCAGCGCCCTGGCCCTGGACACGGACGATCCCTGGTACGACGTGGCCGGCGACCCGGACCTGGTGGCCCACACGCCGTTCGACGTGGTCTATTTCCCCACCGGCGAGAACCAGGAACACGTCTCCATCACCGCCGAGAGCGCGGCGTGGTTCCTGGACGAGATCGAGGAGGGTGTGACGGGTGCCGGACAGCCCGTGCCGGCGGTGGCGGTGCACCTGCAGGTCTCTCCCAATCCGTTCAATCCCCGGACGGAGATCGTCTGGACCTTGCCCTCCGCCGCGTCCTGCCGGCTGGCGGTGTTCGACCTGGCGGGCCGTCGGGTACGGACGTTGCTCGCCGGGACCGACCTCGGTCCGGGGCGCCACGCCATGTCCTGGCACGGCGACGATGACGGCGGAAGGGCGCTGCCGGCTGGGATCTACCTGCTGCGCCTGCAGGTGGGGCCGGACCGGGAAACCGCTGCCGTGACCCTGGTGCGCTAGCAGGGGTGCGGCTCGAAGGGCCGCGTCCGGTGACCGTCCAGGAAACGAGCCCCCCTCCCCGGCAGGCCGGGATCGCCAGCATCGCCACGGCGGCGCCGCCGCTGCGGGTCTTCGGCTCCTCTCACTCCAGCCGTCCCGCCACCAGCACCACCCCCGCCACGATCAGCACCACGCCGGCCACCAGCGGCAGGTCGATCGTCTCGCGCAGCAGCAGGCTCGAGGCCGTCAGGACGATCAGCAGCCCCCCGGCCACCATGATGGGGTACGCCACCGACAGCGGCACACGGGTCAGGACGTACGCGTAGCTGACGACGTTCAAGGCGAACAGGACGATCCCGGCCAGCACCAGCGGGCTGGTCAGCACGGCGCGCAGCAGTCCGGCCGGATCGGCTGGGGAGAGGTCCCGCGCCCGCATCCCTGCCTTGATCATGATGTTGGCCGCGGCGTTGGCCACCAGGGCGAAGACCAGGGCGACGACGTGGGTTCTCATCCTGCCTCCTCGCGCGTGGCGGCCAGGCGTCTCAGTGCCGATAGATGATGGCGCAGCAGGCCGCCAGCCACAGGGCGATGTCGATTATCAGCGGAGTGTCGGTCAGCAGCACCCGCGTGGGATTGCCGCCGGAGTTGCGCCGGTGGATCAGGTACAGGTACCGGAACAGCCCGTACAAGACCAACGGCACCGTCCAGATCAGTTCCGTGGTGCCGAAGCTGGACACGGCCTTCTCGCTGACAGTGTACAGGGCGTAGCTCATCACCGTGCACGCCGCCGAGATCAGGATCAGCTGGTCCAGCAGCTCCTGGCTGTACTCGCCCAGCACCAGCCGGTGGTCGGCGTGGTTCCCGTCCAGCAGGACGATCTCGTGGCGCCGCTTGGCGAAGCCCAGGAAACAGGCCAGCAGGATGGTGCACATGACCAGCCACGGCGAGACCTCCACGCCGATGGCCACCGCCCCGGCCACCACCCTGATCACGAACCCGAAGGCGATGCTCCCGACGTCCACGATCACCACGTGCTTCAGCTTCAGGGAGTAGAGCACGTTGTTGGCCACATAGACGGCGGCGGCTGTCAGCACGCGCGGCCCGTCCAGCCAGGCCAGGACCAGGCCCGCCGCCAGCAGTCCACCCGCGAACCAGCCGGCGGCCCGGACCGGCAGGGCGCCGCTGGCCACCGGCCGCAGCCGCTTGATCGGGTGCTGGCGGTCCTGCTCCCGGTCCACGATGTCGTTCAGGACGTAGACGCCGCTGCCCACCAGGCAGAAGACGACGAAGGCCCCCAGCGCCTCCAGCACCATGTCGGCGTGGCGGACGTTGAGGCTGAAGATCAGCGGGGCGAAGACGATCAGGTTCTTCACCCACTGCTGTGGTCTGATGGTGGTCAGCCAGGTTCCCATGCTCCTCCCCATGGTGTTCGGCGGCGGGCGTCCCCCCGTGCGACGCCCGTCCAACACTAGCAAACGGGGGGCTGTTGCACCACCGCGGGAAGGGCGCCGCTCACCGGCCGGAGAGCGCGGCGGCCGAAGGCGCAGGCGGGGGACCTTGATCGGGAACTCCGGACGCCCTATGCTGTTGAGCGGCAGGAAGCGGGTCGCCGACCGGGCCCCGCACCGTGCCCGATGCCCCGGCCGCCCGCATCGCAGACAGGCATCACCGACAGCGCACCGATGGTTTTCTGGCTTCTGGCCCCTGGTCCGGGAGGTGGACGACCATGCGCATCGCCCAGGTTTCCCCGTTGATCGAGAGCGTCCCGCCGCGCGTCTACGGCGGGACCGAGAGGGTCGTGTCGTACCTGACCGAGGAGCTGGTCCGGCAGGGTCACGAGGTGACCCTCTTCGCCAGCGGCGACTCGCAGACCAGCGCCGAGCTGGTGCCGGTGGCCGAGCGCGCCCTGCGCCTGGACGGCCGCTGGCGCGATCCACTGGCCCACCACGTCCGCCTGGTCGACACGGTCGCCAGGCGGGCCGACGAGTTCGACCTGATCCACTTCCACACCGACTACCTGCACTTCCCGCTGCTGCGGACCATCGCCACGCCCAGCGTGACCACGCTGCACGGCCGGCTCGACCTGCCCGACCTGGCGCCGCTCTACGAGCACTTCCGGGAGGTGCCGGTGGTCTCCATCTCCAACGCCCAGCGCCGTCCCCTGCCGGCGGCCAACTGGCAGGCCACCGTCTACAACGGCCTGCCGAAGGATCTCTACGAGTTCAACCCGCACGGTGGGAGCTACCTGGTCTTCCTGGGGCGCATGTCGCCGGAGAAGGGCCCCGAGCGTGCCGTCCGCATCGCCCAGGCGGCGGACCGCGAGCTGGTCATGGCGGCCAAGGTCGACGCCGTGGACCGCGACTACTTCGAGACGGTCGTCCGCCCGCTGCTGGACGACCCGCGGGTCCACTTCCTGGGCGAAGTGGACGACGCCGCGAAGCAGGACCTGCTGGGCAACGCCCTGGCCCTGCTGCTGCCCATCGACTGGCCCGAGCCGTTCGGCCTGGTCATGATCGAGGCCATGGCCTGCGGCACGCCGGTCATCGCCTGGCCCCACGGCGCGGTGCCGGAGGTGGTGGCCGACGGGGAGACGGGGCGGATCGTCGACAGCATCGAGGCCGCCGTGGCGGCCGTCGACGAGGTGGGCGGCCTGGACCGCGCCGCCTGCCGCCGCCGCTTCGAGGAGCGCTTCTCGGCCGAGCGGATGGCGCGGGACTACGCGGCCGTCTACCGGCGCCTGACGGCGGTCGGGGAGCCCAAGCGGGCCTTCTCGATGGCTTCCTGAGCGGCGACCGGAGGTGGCAACCATGGACGACATCATCCAGGTGCGGGACCGGTGGTACATCCTGGCCGGCTCGTCGCGCGACGACGACCGGGTCCGCACCCTCAAGAGTGGCGACACCTTCGCCCTCTGCGACCGCTTCGGCGACGTCCAGCACATCGGCCGGGGCGAGCAGGGGCTGTTCCACGCCGGCACGCGCCACCTCTCCCGCCTGGAGCTGACCCTGGACGGCCGCCGGCCGATCCTGATGAACTCCAGCATCACCAGCGACAACACCCTGCTGACCGTCGACCTGACCAACCCCGACCCGGAGGAGGCGGACGGCCTGCCCCGGGCCACGGTCCACCTCTACCGGGCCGCCTTCCTCTGGGAGGGGGCCCTCTACAGCCGGCTGCGCCTGGAGAACCACGGCGACCGGCCGGCGGAGATGACGCTGGAGTTGCGGTTCGGGGCCGACTTCGCCGACATCTTCGAGGTCCGCGGCGCCCGGCGGCCGCGACGCGGGGAGTTGCTGCCGGTGGAGCGGTATCCTGCCCAGGTGGTCCTGGGCTACCGCGGTCTGGACGGCGTCGTCCGCCGCACCCGCCTGCACTTCGTCCCGCCCCCCGCAGAGGTGGGCGACGACCGGGTCCTTTTTACGGTCGTCCTGCCGCCGCGGGCCCACCAGGAGATCTACGTGACGATCGCCTGCGAGCAGGGCGAGCGGGTCGTCGCGGTCACCGACTTCCACGAGGCCCGGCAGCGGTCGCGCGAGGTCCGCGCCGCCCTGGCCGCCACCGCGGCCCGGGTCACGAGCTCCAACGAGCAGTTCAACGACTGGCTCAACCGCTCGGCCGCCGACCTGGCCATGCTGGTCACCGCCACCCCCCAGGGTCTGTTCCCCTACGCCGGGATCCCCTGGTTCGCCACGCCGTTCGGCCGCGACGGGATCATCACCGCCCTGCAGACCCTGTGGCTGCAGCCGTCCCTGGCCCGCGGCGTCCTCTCGTACCTGGCGGCCAACCAGGCCGACGAGGTCGATCCCGATCGCGAGGCCGAACCCGGCAAGATCCTCCACGAGAGCCGCCAGGGCGAGATGCCCGCCCTGGACGAGGTCCCCTTCCGCCGCTACTACGGCACGGTCGACGCGACGCCGCTGTTCGTGGTCCTGGCCGGCGAGTACTGGCGCCGCACCGGCGACCGCGAGTTCATGATCGAGCTGTGGCCCCACGTGAAGCGCGCCCTGGCCTGGATCGACGAGTACGGCGACGTGGACGGGGACGGTTTCGTCGAGTACCACCGCCACGGGGAGCGCGGCCTGCTGCAGCAGGGGTGGAAGGACTCCGACGACACCGTTTTCCACGCGGACGGCCGGCTGGCCGAGGGACCGATCGCCCTCTGCGAGGTCCAGGGCTACGTCTACCTGGCCCGCCGCCACGGCGCCGAGCTGGCCCGGCTGCACGGCGAGCGCGACCTGGCGGTCCGCCTGCTGCACCAGGCCTGGGAGCTGAAGGCCCGCTTCGACCGCGAGTTCTGGCTGGACGACCTGGGGACCTACGCCCTGGCCCTGGACGGACGGAAGCGTCCCTGCCGTGTGGTCACCTCCAACGCCGGCCACGCCCTGGCCACCGGCATCGCTCTCCGGCAGCGTGCGGAGCGGCTGGTCGGGACCCTGCTCTCCGACGCCATGTACAGCGGCTGGGGGGTGCGCACCGTCGCCGCCGGCAGCGCCCGCTACAACCCCATGTCGTACCACAACGGGTCGGTCTGGCCCCACGACAACGCCCTGGTCGCCCTCGGCCTGGCCCGCTACGGCTTCAAGCAGGAGGCGCTGCGGATCCTGACCGGGATGTTCGACCTGAGCATCGTGATCGACCTGCACCGCCTGCCCGAGCTGGTCTGCGGCTTCCCCCGCCTGCCCGACCAGTACCCGACCCTCTACCCCGGCGCCTGCACTCCCCAGGCCTGGGCCAGCGCCAGCGTCTTCGCCCTGCTGCAGGCGGCCCTGGGGATCTCCTTCTCTCCCGAGGAACCGTGCCTGCGCTTCGACCGGCCGCGCCTGCCGCCGTTCCTTGACCGGCTGGAGGTGCGCGGCCTGCAGGTGGGGCGCGGCACCATCGACCTGGAGCTGACACGCCACGAGTACGACGTCGGCGTCCATGTCACCCGGCGCGAGGGGGAGGGGGACATCTCGGTGCTGGTGTGAGGGGAGAGTCAACATCCCAGTCCCAAACGTGCTCTGTCAACGCGGATCCGGGTCTTCGCGCACCTGACAGGGCCGAGCAGG
>CAYTEO010000011.1:0-62979 GCA_964436825.1 uncultured Fibrobacteraceae bacterium
TCCTCCTCCGCCCGCCGCAGGCCCTCTGGGACCGGGAGCATCCCGCTGGTGGTGCGCGACGTTGCGGGCGGCCACTGCTCCCGCGGCGGTGGGGCGACGACATCGTCGCGCAGCGGGCAGGCCGCCGGCCCCGGCAGCCGGGCGCCGGTCCCGGTCGGTTCCTCCCCCGCCGGCAGCAGCAGCGCCATCAGCGATGCCATCTCCGCCAGCTCGGCGGCGAGGACCGCGGCCTCCTCCGCTCCCGGGACCTCCAGGCCGGCCAGGCGGGCCAGGCGGGCGATCTGCCGTGCGTCCCAGCGCTCGTCCATCGCATTCTCCTGTTGGGGCGAACCGCTGTCGGGGCTACGCTTCGGGTGATGAGGATCTCACGGGGCAAGAGTACGGGACCACGCGACGGCCGCAAGGGATTCCCGCCGGGCCGGCGCGCGTGGCGGCCGCTCCCGGCGGCCGGCTGGCTGCTGCTGGCGGCAGCCGGTCTCGCGGCGACCGCGGGCGCCGTCCCGTTGCCGGCGACCGACGACGTCGCCGCCCGGGAGCGTCCCGTCCTGTCCGCCTGGACGGCCGCCATCGACGCCCCGCCGCGCGGCTACGACGTCTCCCGCTACGACCTGGACCTGCGGATCGACCCCGGCAGCGAGACGATCGACGGGCGGGTCCTGGTCGCCCTCGACCTGCTGGCCGACCACCCCGACTCCCTCTGGCTCGACCTGGTCGACGAGCTGACCGTCGATACCCTCGCCTGGGACGGCGCGCCGCTCCCGTTCGTCCACGGTGACGAACGGCTCGCCTTCGTCCCGCCGGACACGGCGCCGGGACGGCACACCGTCCTGGTCGCCTACCACGGCCACCCGCCGCGGCACGGCCCCTTCCAGGCGGGAATGCTCTTCCGGGACCAGGGCGGCTCGCCCGACCGGCCCGGGCCGCCGGTCGTCTTCACCATCTCCGAGCCGGTCTCGGCCCACGCCTGGTGGCCGTGCCGCGACGAGCCGGCCGACAAGGCGCTGGTCTCGGTGACCCTGACGGTTCCGGACACCCTGCAGACGGTCAGCGGCGGCCGGCTGACCGCCAGCGCCCCGGCCGGCCCCGGGTGGCGACGCGACCGCTGGGAGATGAGCGATCCGGTCAGCACCTACCTGGTGGCCGTCCACGTCAGCCGCTACGCCGAGTGGGAGGAGCCGTGCCCGCTGGCCACCGGCGAGCTGCCGCTGACCTTCCACGTCTTCCCGGCCGACTCGGCCGCCGCCCGCTTCGTCCTGGCCCCCACCTGCGAGATGCTCGGTTTCCTGGAACGGCTGGCCGGCCCCTACCCCTTCGCCAGGGACCGCTACGGCCAGGCCGCCGTGGTCTGGGGCGGTGCCATGGAGCACCAGACCTGCACCTCCCTGGGCAGCTTCGTCCTCTACCCGGACGGGCGGTTCCGCAACGTCGTCGTCCACGAGCTGGCCCACCAGTGGTTCGGCGACGCGGTCACTCCCGCCCGCTGGTCCGACATCTGGCTCAACGAGGGGTTCGCCACCTACGCCGAGGCCCTCTGGCTGGAGCACACCGACGGCGAGGCGGCGTACCTGGGGAAGATGCAGGCCATCGGACCGCTCCGGCACCCCGACCTGTTCGCCGGCGAGGGGATCCTGACCGACCCCGACCCGATCCTGCCCAACCTGCTGGTCTACCACAAGGGGGCCTGGGTCCTGCACATGCTGCGCTGGGAGATGGGCGACGCGGCGTTCTTCCGCTTCCTGGCCGGCTGGGTCACCGACCCGGCCCGCCGTCACGGCACGGTGACGACCGACGACTTCCTGGTCGCCGTCGCCGACGCCGCGGGCCGCGACCTGCGGCCGTTCCTGCAGCCGTGGCTCACCACCGACACCGCGCCCCGCCTGTCCTGGTCCTGGCGTGCCATCCCCGCCGCCGGCGGCGGTTCCCGGCTGGAGCTGACGGTCCGCCAGCTCCAGCAGCCGCCGTTCCTGCTCCCGCTGCCGGTCGTCGCCGACGGACCCGGCTGGCGGCGCGCCTTCCGGGCCGAACTCGCCGCGGCGGAGCAGCGGTTCGCCTGGCCCGTCCCCGGACCGGTGGACAGCGTCCGGATCGATCCCGACGGCCGGCTCCTGCTGGCTCTCGAGCGGACCCCGCCGCCGGCGGTCGCCCTCGGGCCGCCCTATCCCCAACCGCTGCTGGACGACGCCGGGACGGTGCTGCGCTTCACGGTGGGCCGGTCGGGGCCGGTGACGGTCACCCTCCACGACGTCCGGGGCCGGGAGCTGGGACGGTGGCGGCTGGGGGAGCTGGAGGCCCGCCCCGAGCCGTACCTCTGGACATGGACCGGCACCGACGGCCGGGGCCGCGCGGTGCCGGCTGGGATCTACTGGCTGTCGGTCCACGTGGGCGACCGGCGCAGCAGCCGGCGCGTCACGCTCCTCCGCTGACGGGTCAGGGAAGGATGCAGGCCTTCGGCAGGTCGACCTCCAGCGGCACGACGGGGGCATGTCCCGCGGGAGCACCCTCACCGGCCACCGCCCCGGCGACGACCGCCTCGACGACCTGTTCCACCGGATCCTGCTGCTTCATCACCGGATCACCGTGGCAGACGACCCGGTTGCGGCCGCTCTCCTTGGCGGCGTAGAGCGCGTCGTCGGCTCGCTTGAGGACCGCGTCCTCGTCGATCTGACTGCCGTCGGGATGGAACGTCGCCACGCCGACGCTGATGGTGACCTGGAAGGTGCCGTCGTCGTACTCCACCTCCTGGCCGGCGACGGCCTCGCGCAGGCGCTCGGCCACCCGGCGGCCGGCCTCCCGATCGACCGCCGGCAGGACGGCCACGAACTCCTCGCCGCCGTAGCGGATCAGGATGTCGCTCTCCCGCAGCACCTCGCGAGCCCTGCCGACGACCTGGACGAGGACCCGGTCACCGACCAGGTGACCGTAGGTGTCGTTGACCCTCTTGAAGTGGTCGATGTCGAACATGAGGGTCGTCACCGGCTGCTGCAGGCGCGCCGCCTTGGCGCACTCCTCGTGGAGACGCCGCATCCCGAACCGGCGGTTGAAGGCGCCGGTCAGCGGGTCGACGGCGGCCAGCCGCTGCATCCGGTCGTGGGCCAGGGCGTTGTTGAGGGCCAGGTTCAGGCCGCGCTGGAAGATCCGCAGCAGCCACATGGCGTCCTTGGAGAAGAGGGTGTCGGTGGCCAGGACGACGACGCCGAGCCGCTGGTCGGCGTGGACGATGGGCAGGATCATCACCTGCACCGGACGGAAGTCGGTGACCGCTCCCTCGATCGTCACCCCCTCGGGGACCCTGACGATCCCCATCATCCCGGTGCGCAGGGCGCGCTGGACCTGGGCGCTGCTCGTCAACCGCTGCGGATCGGTCAGTCCGTGGTTGTCGACGACGACCAGCTCCTCGCCGCGGACGACGAGGAAGGCCCCGGCGACGGCACCCAGGTGGCGGAGCATCTCGTCCATGACGGTCGCGGCCAACGGCTCCAGCTCCAGGTGGTTCGAGATCGTCGCGCTCCAGGCGTCGCCGATCGCCTCGAGACGCTGCAGGCGCAGCAGCTCGTCGACCAGCCCGTTGAAGGCGACGGCCATCTCCCCCATCTCGTCCTGGGCCAGGACCGGCAGGTGCCAGTCCCGCTCGTCCACCTGCTCGCCGGTGAAGACCTCCTCGCCCAGCTGTTCCTGGACGCTCTGGAGATGGTGGACGACCTTCTGCAGCTCGGGTCGGATCAACTGCTGGGTGAACCGGTAGAGCAGCCAGCCGACGCCGCTGCCGGCCAGCACCGACACCAGCAGCGTCGACCAGTGGAGGGCATCCCGGGCGGGGATGCCCAGGATCATCAGGCCGAACGGGAAAACGAGCCCGACACCGGTGCCGGTGCCGACAGACCACGTCCGCAGATCGTGGAAGACTTCGGGCGAGAAGCGTCGCATGCGGAACCCCCGAGCGAGGTGACAGAAACGAACCGGATTGCCGATTCCTGTGAACCGGCTGCTGGTTCGTATCGGTCCGCCGCGGTGGTCCTTGAGCCGGAAAATGGCGTTGGGTTCACTCCTCCAGGGGCCGCAGCCTGGCGAAGCGGGCCAGGAAGTGCTTCCGCTCCCCGCCGGGGAAGTCCACGGTCAGCTTCAGGTCGTCGCCGTGTCCTTCGACCCGGGCGACAATCCCCTCGCCGTAGCTGGGGTGGGCGACCCGCTGTCCCACCCGGTAGACGCGTTCCACCTGGCAGACGTCCCGGTCCCAGTCGACTGCGGCACCGGCATCCCGGGCCGGCGCGGCGAACGTCCGTCTGCGGGGAACACCCGGCCGGCGACGCTCCCCCCCGAAGAGGCCCGGCGGCAGGGCGGGAGCCGCCAGGACATCCTCTCTCCGCTCCTGGAGCAGGTCGGCCGGGATCTCCCCCAGGAAGCGGGACGGCAGGCACAGCTCCCGCTGGCCGAAGCGCCGCCGCTGGCGGGCATGCAGCAGGTGGACCCGCCGCTGCGCCCGGGTCAGCGCCACGTAGAACAGGCGCCGCTCCTCCTCCAGGGCCGCCTCGTCATCAAGGTTCGAGGCATGGGGCATGAGGTTCTCCTCCACCCCCACGACCACGACGACGGGGAACTCCAGCCCCTTGGCCGCGTGGACGGTCATCAGCCGGACACCCCCCTCGTCGTCCCGGATCGTGTCGGCGTCGGCCACCAGGGCCGTCTGCTCCAGGAACTGGCCCAGGTGGCCTCCGTCGGTCGCCTCGTGGAAGGCATAGGCCGAGTTGACCAGCTCGACGACGTTCTCCTGGCGCGCCGCGGCGCTCAGGGGATCGTCCTGCTCCAGGTGGCCGTGGTAGCCGATCTGCTCGACGACGGTCTCGATCAGCTCGGGCACGGGCACCTCGGCGGCCAGGGCACGCCAGTGCGCCACCTGGTCGAAGAACTCGCGCAGCCGCCGGCAGGCCGCGGGACCGACCCGCTGCTCCAGCAGGCCGGGGCGGGCGGCCGCCTCGCCCAGGGTCAGGCCCTCCTGCGCGGCCAGGGCGACCAGGTGCTGGACGGTCGTCTCGCCCAGGCGCCTGCGCGGCACGTTGACGATCCGCAGCGCCGCCACCGTGTCGCGCGGGTTGTGGATGAACTTGAGGTAGGCCAGGATGTCGCGGACCTCGCGCCGCTCGTAGAAGGCCGTCGCGCCGACCACCTGGTACGGCACGTTCGCCCGCCGCAGGGCGTCCTCCAGCACCCGGCTCTGGGCGTTGGTCCGGTAGAGGACGGTCACGCCGCCGCGGGGGACACCGCGCCGCTGCTCCTCGGCGATGATCTCCACCAGCCGTGACGCCTCGTCCTCCTCGTCGCCCACCTGCTCGCAGGTCAGCGGCTCGCCGCGCTCGCCGGCGGTCCAGAGGTTCTTCCCCTTGCGCCGCCTGTTGTGGGCGATGACGGCGTTGGCGGCGTCGAGGATCGTCCCGGTGGAGCGGTAGTTCTGCTCCAGGCGGATCAGGGTCGTGCCGGGGAAGTAGCTCTCGAACTCGAGCATGTTCTCGATGCGCGCCCCGCGCCACGAGTAGATGGACTGGTCGTCGTCGCCGACGGCGAAGACGTTCCCCCAGACCGAGCAGAGGGCCTTGACCAGGATCAGCTGCAGCGGGTTGGTGTCCTGGAACTCGTCGACCAGGACGTACCGGAACCGCTCCGCGTAGGCGAGGCGGACCTCCGGGTGCTGTTCCAGCAGGTGGACCGTCTCCAGGATGAGGTCGTCGAAGTCCAGGGCGTTGTTCTGGCGCAGGGCCCGCTGGTAGGCGGCGTAGACGGCGGCCAGGCGACGTTCGCGCTGGTCGTCCGTCACCGCGGCCCGCTCCGGGGAGACGTCGTCGTTCTTCCAGCGGCTGATCCGCGCCCGCACCAGCGACGGCGCGGTCTGCCGCGGATCGACTCCCACGTCGTTCATGACCCGCTTGAGCAGGCGGGTCGTGTCGTCGGTGTCGTAGATGGTGAAGCCGGGATCGATCCCCGCGGCGGACCCGTCGCGCCGGAGGATCCGCACGCCGGTGGCGTGGAAGGTCCCGATCCAGGACGGGGCCGCCGCGCCTCCCAGGGCCGCGTCGACCCGCTCGCGCATCTCCCGGGCCGCCTTGTTGGTGAAGGTGAAGGCCAGGACCTCGTGGGGGCCGCACTTCCCCTGGTCGAGGAGCCAGGCGATGCGCGTGGTCAGCACGCGGGTCTTGCCGCTGCCGGCGCCGGCAACGACGAGGACGGGACCGTCACCGGCGGTGACGGCCTCCCGCTGGCGGGGATTGAGCTGGTCGAGATCGAGCACGTTGTCTTCCTCGGGCTGTGGGAGTCGTCGCCGGCGCGCGGCTCAGAACTCGGAACCGATGCTGAAGTGGAACTCCCCGCGGCCGGCGTTGCGCAGGTCGGTGCGCCGGGCCCAGTCGAACCGCAGGGGCAGGAACGCGATGCGCATCCTGATACCAATCCCGTAGCCGCCGCGCAAGTCCCGGAATCCCCACCGCCCGGAATCGTCGCTGCCGAAGGGCTGGAAGGTGTCGGTCCAGGCGGCGCCCATGTCCCAGAAGAGGGTCGTGCCGACCGGGCCGAAGGCCCACCGCGTCGGCCAGTCGAAGACCAGCCCCGCCAGCAGGGGCAGGCGGTACTCCAGGTTGAACATGACGACGTGGGGACCGGCCAGATGGGTCGTCCGCTGGTAGTCCCAGAAGCCGTAGCTGCGCAGGGTGTAGGGCCCGCCCAGGACGAAGGCCCGGGGATGGGGACCGTCGCTGCTGGCGACCAGCAGCCGCGCGGCGAGCGTGTCCCGCCGCCACAGCAGCCAGTACTGGCGCAGGTCCACCACCAGGGTCCGCCGTTCGAGGGCGTTGCCCACCGGCAGCGACGGGGTGTACTGCAGCAGCAGGCGGTGTCCCGTCACCGGCCCGAAGGGACCGTAGTAGGCGGTATCGACGACGTAGTCGGCCGACAGCTCCAGCAGGTGGTCGGTCCGCTGCCGGTCGGCCACCAGGTACCGGCCCGTGGCGTCCAGGACGTAGTCGGTCCGCTCGGACACCAGCGCACGCGTCTCGAAGCCGAACCGTCGGAACGTGCTCAGCGGATACTCGGCGAAGCCGTACAGGCCGTAGTTGCGCTCGCTGAAGAAGGTGTCGTGGGGCAGGACCTCGCCGACGGTCGTGAACACGGAATTGTAGTAGTTCCGGAAGTGGAACAGGCCGCCACCGACATTCCAGCGATGCTTGAGGTTGGCGTAGGAAACGGCGACGTCGCTGTTGGATAGCGAACCATAGACATTCAACAGCATCGAGAGGCGGTGATCCCCCAGGTCGTCGCTCAGGTTGACGATGTTGGCCAGGCCGAGACCCACCTGGGGCGCGAAGGAGACCGCCCCTCCCCCGAAGGCGTCGTTGACGTCGAAGCTCAGGTGCGGATGGTAGGGGCCGACCGTCCCCACCCGCTGCCGGTCCCGGATCCGGACCGGCCCTTCCCGGCGGGTCGCGGGCACCGGTGGCGGGCCCTGGACGAACCGCCGGGGCGGCCTCCCGTCGGGCTCCCGCCGCGACCAGCGGTGGAAATCGTCGATGCAGACGACGTCCCAGCTCCCCTGCCGGAAGACGGCGCAGGCCAGCCTGTCGGCGGCCGGCGAGAAGCTGGGATCGAACATCCCGCCGGCGACGCCGGTCACCCGGCGCCACGCGACGACCCGGGTCGCCGCCGAGTCCAGCTCGACGACGGCCAGGTTCTGCGGCCCGAGCCCCGACTCGACGACGCAGAGGGAGGCCGGTCCCGTCCAGACGGGATCCCGCCAGTCGCCACCGGTTCCGGCCAGCTCGTTCCGCCGGCCGTCGGCCAGCGTCAGGACGACGAACCGTCCCTGCTGGAGGGTGTCGGCCAGGCAGCTGTCCGGCCGCACGAACCGGGCCCAGCTCAGTCGCCGCTCGCCGTCGCGCTCCACGAACTCGAAGGCCACCGCCGCCCGCGGGTCCTCCCGCCACAGCAGCCGCGCGCCGTCCGGGGACCAGGCCGGCGTCGCCTCGTCGGCCGCCGTGTCGGTCAACCGCCACAGGAGCACCCCGTCGTCCAGTTCCCGGACGCGGACGGAGCCGGGCGGGACGGCGGCGCCGCCCAGGTCGAGCAGGTAGAGGTCGGTCCGCCCGTTGGCGACGCCGACCAGGACGATGGCCCGCCCGTCGGGCGACCACGCCGGCTGGCGGGCGGTGTCGAGTCCCAGTCGCAGCGAGCGGGTCACCTTGCCGTCGTCGGCCCGGACGGTGTGGAGGGTCTCGACGTTGTCGCTGCGCGCGATCAGTGCCACCTCGCGCCCGTCCGGGGACCAGGTGGCACCGCTGCGGAAGGCGTGCAGGGTCTCGAACCGGTCGCGGCGGTGTCCCTCGGCCAGGCGACGCAGGACCCGCCCGTCCAGGGCCGACAGCAGGTAGAGGCTGGGCAGGCCGTCGCGGTCGGTGTAGCAGGCGATCCGGGTCCCGTCCGGCGAGATCGCCGGCCGGCGGCTGAAACCGATCTTCTGCTCCAGGTGGTCGGTCACCGGACGGGAGATCTCCGTCGGCCGCTCCAGGTCGGCGTAGGCCGGCCAGTAGCGGCGCCGCAGGTCCTCCTCCAGGAGCCGGTCCAGGTCCTTCATCCGCAGCCCCAGGGCACCGTCCAGGGCCCGCCGCATGCTCCGGGTGCGCGCCAGCAGGCTCCACAGCTCGACGATCTTCCGCTCGCCGTAGCGCTCGCTCAGCAGCCGCAGGGCGGCCTGGCCCTGCTTGTAGACCAGGAACCCGCCGGACCGCTCCAGCGGCGGCAGGTAGCCGGCAGTGATCGCGTCGCGCATGTACATGTCCGCCTCGGCGTCCCAGCCGCGGCTCCACCACTCGGCGATCCCCTCGGCGAACCACAGCGGCACCTGGAAGAAGCGCGAGCGCATCCCCTGCTCGCGGGAGGACCCGTAGAGGGTGTCAAACATGAAGACGTGGACCAGCTCGTGGCGGACGACGTGGACGAAGTCGGCGAACGAGCCGTCGTAGGGCAGGACCATCCGGTTGCGGTACGGTTCGGTGAAGCCGCCGGTCCCCTCCCCGATCAGGGCATCGGAGATGTTCGTCCCGGCGAAGGCGGCGTGGCTCTTGTAGAGGATGAACGGGACGCGCCGGCTCAGCTCGTGGTCCAGCCGGTCCGCGTACTCGCGGTAGGCCCGCTCGGCGATGATGGCGGCCTGGACGGCCAGTTCCTCGGCACCGTCCGGGTAGGTCAGATCGAAGTGGGGCGTCGTCAACACCAGCCAGCGGGTTCCGTCCAGCCGTACCTTGTTGCGGCCGAATCCCGCCGCCGCGGCCGGCACGGCGATCGCCAGCAGGAGGATCGGGACCAGGTTGCACCACCTCGCGTTCACGGCTCGGCCCTTCGCTCAGTACTCAAAGCGATACTTCAAGTCAAGGCTGTAAGTCGTATTCCCCAAAGCCTCATCCTGTCGCCGCTGGATCTCGGACTGCAACAGGAGGTGATCGGTGAGCTGGTACTCGAGCAGGACCTCCCGGTCTGGGTCGGCGACGGACTGGGAGAACTTGACGTAGAGATCGCGCCCGATGTACTTGCCGACCCCGATCATCGTCTGGGTCGTCCCGTCGACCCGCACGCGGCCGCTCTCGATGTCGACGGTGTCGAAGACCTCCAGCTCCCGGGCGATGTCCCGCTCCAGGAGGTTGAACCCGGCGGCCAGGGCCTGGGTCTCCAGGACGGAGGTGGTCTGGGTGTCGGTGGCATGGGGCGACAGCCCCAGGAGCATACGCTCGATGTTGGCCCGCGGATAGCCGCTCTCGGAGTCGAAGGAGACCTCCGGCTGCTGGGCGTTGCCGGTCACCCGGACGGTGATCCGCTCCAGGCGTCGCGATCCCCCGGCGGTGGCGGGGAGGCGCACCGCGGTCTCGGCCGTCAGGTCGATCACCGGGATGACGCCGTTGACGCTGCTGAAGTCGATCCGTCCCGATGTCACCTTGAAGTCGTTGTTGAAGACCGGCAGGTGCCCCTGGTTCACCTCCAGGCTGCCCCGCAGGAACATCCCCTCCTCGTCCCGGACCAGCCGCACGTCCCCGCTCATGTGCAGCTCCATCGTGCTGTTGATGACGCTGATGGCGTGGGGCTCGGCGTGGAGGTCCAGGTCGGCCAGCCAGTCGGGCACGACGGTCGCCTGCCGGGGATCGCTGACGCCCGGCTGTTCCTGGAAGTCGCCCTCGTAGCGGGCCTCGAGGATCTCCACCGGTCCGGAGAAACGCGGGACCAGGACGCTGTCCGGCCCCACCGGGACGCCGTCGATGGCCAGGTCGTCGGTCCGCAGGACGGCCCGCAGGTCCGGCACCGAGGCGAAGAGATAGCGGTCGCCGGCGATGTCGAAGTGGAACCCCGTCAGCTTCAGGCCCTGGAACGCCAGCACTCCCTTCCCGCGGAGTCGCCCGCGCATCCCCTCCCGCGCCTCCAGCCACGTCACCGTCAGGGTGTCCCCCTCCCACGTCCCGCGCAGGGAGACGTCCCGGTAGACCTCGCTCATGTTGCGCAGGACGCAGCGGCCACCGTCCACACGGGCCTTGCCGCTGAACCGGGGATGGATGGCGGGGCCGCTGATCAGCAGGCTCAGGCCGCCGCTGCCGCCGGTCATGGCGAAGGCGTTGGTGGCGTCGGCCAGGGAGGTCAGGTCGCTGCCGTCGGGGATCGTGAAGCTCATGTACAGGGGACCGTCGGGCGGCGAGACCGGCTCGTGGAGCAGGTCCAGCTCCAGCGGCAGCTCGATCCGGCCCTCCAGCGGCAGCGTCCCCTTGCGCCCCTCCAGGTCGGCCAGGGTCAGGATCCCGTCCTCGTAGCCGATCCGCCCGGACAGCTCGTCCAGGTGGAGCCAGTGGACGTGGAACGGCGCGCTCTCCATCCGGCCGGCCAGGACCGGCTCCAGGGTCGTTCCGCCCAGGTGCACCTCTCCGGTGAAGCGGCCGGCCAGTCGATCCAGGGCGGGGATGGCGAACTGCTCCAGGAAGGCCCAGTCCCCCTCCCGGAAGGCGAGGTCGAGGTCCAGGGCCGCTCCCGGCCAGAAGTCGGCCGGTCCCGCCCCGGGGTGGGCCACCGTGCCCCGGAGGACGACCCGGCCGTAGTCGCTGCGC
The DNA here is from genome assembly GCA_964436825.1 of uncultured Fibrobacteraceae bacterium. GTDB lineage: Bacteria > Krumholzibacteriota > Krumholzibacteriia > LZORAL124-64-63 > LZORAL124-64-63 > CAYTEO01. The sequence goes on from CAYTEO010000011.1 coordinate 11,115, forward strand.
AGGTCGAGGCTGTCCAGGCTCACGGTGCCGTCGCGGTAGTCCAGGACGACGGCCAGCGAATCGATGCTGGCCAGCGGATAGTCCGCGTCGACCAGGGATCCGCGGAGCGACAGCGACGGGTGGGCGGGCGTCCCGCCCAGCGTCCCGCCCGCGGTCACCTCGCCGTTGAGCAGCCCCCCGGCGGGCAGGAAGGGGTTGAGCAGGTCCAGGTCGAAGCGTTCCAGGGACCACGTCCCCTGCAGCCGCCGGCGCGGTTCGTCCCAGCGACCGCTCACCGCCAGGGCGCCGCCGGGCGAGGCGAGCCGGAAGTCCTGGATCGCCAGCACTCCGGGAGCCGTCTCCAGGCGCGCCGCCCGAACCAGGGCCCAGCGACTCCCCTCCAGGTCGATCGTCAACTCCGGGACGTAGTAGAAGGAGCCCGTGTCCCGCAGGGCCACCTGCCCCCGCAGGCTGATACTGGTGTCGCCGTTGACGGCGTGGAAGCGCTGCAGATGGGCCGTATGCGGCGTGACGACCCCCGCCACGTCGAACCGGCCCAGCGGGACGCCCGACAGCCGGAAGCCGTCGCCCTGTCCGGAGAGGCGCACCTCCGGCGCGCCCAGGACATCCTGCACGGTCAGCGCGACGGTGCAGCTGTCCAGGTCGACGACGCTCACGCCGGCACCCTCCAGGCGGGCCGTCCCGGTGACGTCGAAGCGGGGCGAGACGCCGCTGACGTCGCACTCGGCGCTGAGACGGCCCCGCAGCGGCGGCACCGGCCAGGCGGACGGCAGGGTCCCCAGGTCGTGGCTGTCGATCCGCAACCGTCCCCGGAAGGTCTCGGTGGTGTCCACGACCCCGGTCAGCGACGCCTGCGTCGCACCGCAGGCCAGGTCGAAGCGGCGGAAGCGGACACCGTCGCGGTCGGCCGCGATATCGATCCGGAGGCTGTCGAAGGGGACGACATCGATGAAACCGTCGCGCAACCACCCCTTGACCTGCGTGACGAGGGTCCCGTCGTGATGGACGATGTCCAGCCAGCCGCCGCCACCGGTGCGGGGCAGGTCGGCGACGTCGGGGATCAGTCCCCGGGAGATGTCCAGGTCGGTCGCCTGTCCCTGGAGATGGAGGACGACGTCCTCGGGCCGGGAAAGGTCGATCGTCCCGCGCCCGTCGAAGCGGGCCCCGTCGATGACTCCGGTCAGCCGCCGCCACGTCAGCAGCCCCGGCACGAGCCGGCCCCGGGCGTGGAGGCCGTCGAGGTGGTAGGGCTCCAGCTCGCCGGTGAACTCGATGTCCAGGTCGAGGGTGTCCGCCCGGCTGCTCAGCGTGACGGTGGCGTCGCCGCGGGCCGGCAGGTCCAGGGCGATGTCGGCGACGGCGGCCACCTCCGCGGCGCTGATCCCGCTGGACGCGGCCCACAGGTCCAGCCCCCCGTCAGGCCGCAGACGGCCGCGGAGCTGGACGGGGTGGTCGTTGAGGCGACAGTAGAGGGGATCGACCTCCAGGCCGGCTCGCCCGAGGGTGATCCTCCCGCGCAGGCCGCGCAGGCTGCTGTCCCGGCTCGGCCAGTCGAAGCGCCCCTCCCAGCCGATGACGACCAGGGACGTGTCGGCCCTGACCGAGCCGCGCCAGGCGAGATCGTCGATCCTCTCGCGCAGCCGGCCGTCGCTCCCGGCCACCTGCAACGAGACCCGCGCCAGCGAGACGTCACCGATCGTCAACCCCGGCCACGAGACCACACCGACACGGGACGAACCCGTCCGCTCCCCCGGCAGGATGACGTGGAGCCGCACCCCCCTGAGCGACAGGGACTGCAGGTGGAGCGGCTGGTGGAGCAGGTCCCGGAGCCGGTAGCGGACCGCCAGGGTGTCGATGTCGGCGTAGACGGCCGGCCGGCCCTCGCGCGCGGGGATGGCCACGGAGACGTCGCGCAGCACCGCCCCCCGCCAGACGCTGCCGGTCCAGTGCTGGATCTGCAGCGTCCCGCCGGTGGCGTGCAGCAGGTTCCGCTCGGCGAAGCGCGACAGGTACGACGCCATCAGGCCCGGATGCGTCCCGAGCCAGGCGACGCCACCCAACAGCAGCGCCAGCAGCACCAGCAGCGTCCAGCGTGTCGTCCTGGCCAGCATGCCTCCCCCTAGAACGGGTAACCGAGGGAGAAGTGATAGATGACCGAGTCCTCCGTCTCGGTGTCCGACAGCCGGGCCCGCTTCAGCGGGAAACCGACATCGAGACGCACGGGACCGATGGGGGTCATCAACCGCAACCCTGTCCCCACACTGTAACGATAGTCCCACAGGCGCGTCGCCTGTGGATCGTCCGGAGCGCGGGGGTAGGAACGCAGGCGGAAGCTGCGCAGCCGGATATCCTTGGCGTTCTCCCAGACGTTGCCGCCGTCCAGGAAGGCCACCCCCTCCAGGCGCCACTTGCCGGGCGCCGGCAACGGGAACCGCCACTCGACGCTGGTCAGCAGCAGGTAGTTGCCGCCCCGGGCGGGGCGGTCTGGCAGCGGCACGCCGTTGGCCAGTTCGAGGGAATCCAGCTCGGCCTGGTCGGTGATCTGGGGACCGAGACTCCGCTCCAGGTAGCCGCGCACCGAGGAGACGCCGCCGGCGAAGAAGCGCTCCTGGTAGGGCACTCCGTCGGCCCCGCGCGCCACGGAGTCGCCGTAGGGCCGGACGATCCCCGCGCCGACGCGGATGGCGAGGACGCCTCCCAGGGGGAACCGCCGGTAGGTATGCCAGTTGGCGGCCACCTTCCAGAAGGAGTTGTCCCCCCCCATGGGACCACCGGCCACCCCCAGCCGCCAGGAGAGGATCCGGCCCCGGGTCGGGCGCAGCGGATCGTCCCGGTTCGCGTCGGTGTAGAGCCACTCCAGGACACGGGTGTCCGACGAGCGCAGGTCACTGGCCTCGTAGGCCGAGCGCAACGCCTCCCGGGCGTCGGGATGCAGGGAGGGATCGACCTGCTCGACCCGCCACTGGAGGCGGCTGTTGATCCGCCGGCCGGCGTGGATCAGCCCGCCGACGCTCAGGCCGAGGGTCTGCAGGTTCAGTCCCGACTCGCCGCGTGTCTCCCGGTGCAGGAAGAGGTTGGTATCGATCCCGATGTGCCCGATGGCGTTGGGGTAGAAGTGGATGATCCGGTAGTCGTAGTTGAGCTCGGGATGGACCGGCCCGTCGGTCAACCGCTGGACGTCCTCGTAGTTGAGGGCGTTGCGGGCCCGCAGCTCCAGCCGCTGTCCCAGGCCGCCCACGTTGTTGTGTCCCCAGGCCGTCAGGAGGCGCACGCGCTCACGGCTCCCGATGCCGACGCCGAACTCGACGAAGGCCGGCTTGCGCTCGACGACCTGCAGGACCAGGTCCGTCGTGCCGGCGACGGTGTCGATGTCGGTGGGGATGAAGCTGACGTCCCGGAACAGCGAGGTGCGCAGCAGCTGGGCCTGGGACTCGACGATGGCGCTCCAGCGGAACAGGTCCCCGGACCGGAAGTGCAGGTTGCGCTGGATCAGCTCGGGACGGGTCAGTCGCTCCCCCTCGATGCGGAGGGTCCGGATCCGGTACTGCTTGCCCGCATGGATGCGGTAGACGAGCGTCGCGCTGCGGCGCAGGGAGTCCGTGCCGGCCCCGCCGGTCAGTTCCGGGAAGATCCGCACCCGCAGGTAGCCGTGCTCCCAGAAGCGCGTCCGCAGGGTGTAGATGTCGTTGCCCAGGTCGCGCAGGTCGGCCGGCGCGGGGACCCCCTCGTGGTAGTGGAGTCCGCGGCGCAGCAGGTCGTCGGGCAGCCGGGTCTCGCCCTGGAACTCGAGCCTGTCCAGCCAGGTGCGCGGCCCCTCGTGGATGGTGATGGAGACGATGTCCCCCTGCCCGGCCGGGTCGGTGACGACCGAGTCCAGCCGCGCCCGCACCTGGTGGAAACCGCGCTGGGCGTAGAAGCGCTCGATGAGCTGCAGCTCGCTGGAGAGCAGGTGGGGTTCGTAGCGGGCCACCGGATCGCTCAGTCCCAGCAGCATCAGGGGATAGAAGCGACGCGGTTCGCGGATCCGCAGGATGGACTTGAGCTGCTTGTCGGAGAAGGTCGTGTTGCCGTGGATCTCGATCCGGCGCAGCAGGTGCTGTTCCAGGCCGTAGTCCAGCTCGCTGACCGCGGCCACGACGCAGGGCAGCAGCAGGCAGGCCAGCCCCACCAGGAGAGGCGACCACCACCGGGGACGATTCCGCGTCATCAGTTGCCGCTTGCCCATCTGTCCGACCCGTTGTACCTACAGATCAGGGAACGTTCCACCACATCGCCTGCCACGAGAATAGGAGCTGCCGGTGAGAGCGAACAGGAAAACCGTCCCGCGGCGCCGCGGGTTCCCCCGTTCCCTGCTGCCCGTCCTGCTGGCGCTGGCCGTGTCGGGGTGCCTGCGACAGCAACGCCCCCTCACCGTGGCCGACCTGACACCGGCCGAGCGGGAGCTGGCCACCCGCTTCATCGTCCTGGAGAGGGCGCGAGCCATCGCCCTGGCCGACACCGCCGCGGGCAACGCCATCCTCGACTCCCTGGCTCTCGTGTGGGGCGACACCGCCCTGGCGGCCGCCCGCCGCGCCCTGCCCGCCGACAACGACCGCCTGGCCGCCTTCTACGAACTGCTCGGCCGCCTGCTGGAGACCGAGCGGGACTCCCTGCTCGCGGGCCCCTCCCCGCGCCGCCTCGGCGCTCCCCTGCCCCGACCGGCGCCGCCCTCCGGGTGACGCTCAGCCCGGCAGGGCATGGAGCAGATCCCGCACGATCAGGACCGTCATCAGCACCAGCAGGGCGATCAGCCCCACCTGGGTGGCGATGGCCTGGATCCGTTCGCGGACCCGCCGGCCGGTGATCATCTCCCAAAGGACGAACACGATGTGGCCGCCGTCCAGGACCGGGATCGGCATCAGGTTCAGCAGGAACAGGTTGACCGACAGGAAGGCGATGAAGCGCAGGAAGTAGTCGATGCTCCAGCGCAGCATCTGCCCGGCCATCTGGCCGATGCGGATGGGACCGCCCATGGAGGCCAGTCCCTGCCGGGAGGTGAACACGGCCGCCAGCGCCCGCAGGATCTCCCGGCAGCTGGCCCAGGTCAGCGACAGGCCGACCCGGGCGGCCTCGAGCGGCGAGAGGGACCGCGACGCGTAGTAGCGATCGATGAAGATCCTGCCCACCGTCGAGTCCGGCTGGATCTCGTCGGCCTCGGGAACGATCTCCCGCTCCAGGACCTGCCCGTCGTGGCGCCAGCGCACGCGGACGGGTCGGCCGGCGCTGCGGTTGATGACCTCGGCGATCTGCCGGAAGGAGGTCACCGGGCGGCCGTCGAGGGCCAGGATCCGGTCCCCGCTGCGCAGTCCCGCACGGTCCGCGGGCCCGTCCCGCTGGACCAGGCCGATCCGCGTGTCGAGCGGGTCCCAGCCGATCCGCCACCGCTCCCCCTCCCGGCGCGGGACCAGGACCGTCGACCAGGTGCTGTCGCCCCGCACGACGCTCAGCGGCACGCGGGGCGAGGCTGCCAGGCCGCGCTCGAGGGCGGCCAGCAACTGGTTCCAGTCGCTGACGGCGGTCCCGGCCACGGCGACGATGCTGTCGCCGACGGCCAGCCCCGCGGCCGCCGCGGGCGATCCCGCCGCGACGTCCCCCAGCCGCGTCGTGGGAATGATCGGCATTCCCTGGTGCCAGGTGACGGCGGTGTAGAGGACGGCCGCCAGCACCAGGTTGGCCACCGGCCCCGCCGCCAGGACGGCCAGTCGCTGCCAGGGCGGTCGGTTCCGGAAGTGACGGTCCGGCGGGATCTCGCCGTCCCGCGCCGCCGCCTCCCGGTTCCCCTGCTCGGTGCCGACCGGGTAGTGGAGCGACGAGCCGGTGCCGGTGTCCTGGATCTCCTCCAGGACCCCCTCGCCGGCCATCTTGACGTAGCCGCCGAAGGGGATCAGGGAGAGGGCGTACTCGGTCTCGCCCCAGCGCACGCGCAGCAGCTTGGGGCCGAAACCGATGGAGAAGGTCTTCACGTAGATCCCGGTCCACTTGCAGACGGCGAAGTGCCCGAGCTCGTGCACGACGATGACGATCCCCAGGGTCACGATGAAGGCGAACAGTATCGTCAGCACGGTCGTTCTCCTGTCTGTCTCCGTCAGTCCCGGGCCAGTGCCGCGGCGTGCCGGTCGGCCACGCGGCGCGCCTCGGCGTCCAGGGCCAGGGCCGTCTCCAGGTCGTCCACCGGCCGGGGCGTCAGTTCCTCGAGGGTCCGCTCGACGACCCGGGCGATGTCGATGTAGCGCAGCCGGTCCGCCAGCAGGGCTGCCACGGCCACCTCGTTGGCCGCGTTCAGGACGATGGGCGCGCTGCCGCCGGCCTCGCCGGCCGCGCGGGCCAGGCGCAGGCAGGGGAAACGCCCGGGATCCGGCGGCGCGAACTCGAGGCGTCCCAGCGTCGCCAGGTCGAGGGGTTCGGCCGCCAGGTCCAGGTGGCGTTCGCCCCACAGGGCATACGCCAGCGGGACCCGCATGTCCGGTCGGCCGAGCTGGGCCAGCAGGGCGCCGTCGCGGAAGCGGACCAGCGAGTGGACGATCGAACCGGGATGGACGAGCACCTCGAGCCGCCGGTACGGAACTCCGAACAGGTGGTGGGCCTCGATGAGTTCCAGCCCCTTGTTCATCAGGGTCGCGGAGTCGACGGTGATCTTCGGGCCCATCTCCCAGGTCGGATGCCGCAGGACCTCCTCGCGCGTCACCTGCGCCAGGGCCGCGGCCTCCAGGTCACGGAACGGCCCCCCGGAGGCGGTCAGGATCAGGGCATCCACCTCCTCGGCGCGCCGGGCGACGAGGCACTGGGCCAGGGCCGAGTGCTCCGAGTCCACCGGGACGACCCGCGCGCCCGTCGCCGCCGCGGCCCTGCGAACCAGCTCGCCGCCGACGACCAGGGACTCCTTGTTGGCCAGGGCCACCGTCCGGCCGGCGGTGACGGCGGCATGGGTCGGCGGCAGGCCGGCCGCCCCCACCAGGCCGTTGACGACGCAGTCGGCCGCCACCTCCGCGGCGAGCAGGCGCAGCCCCTCCCCCCCGGCCGGCAGCAGGTCGGGAAACAGCTGCCGGCGCGCTGCCGCGGCGTGGGCGTCGGGATTGCTGACGGCGACCTGGGGGACCGGGTGGCCCGCCGTCGCGAGCCGCCGCAGGGCCGCGGCCAGCGCAGCCGTCCGGCGGTGGGTCGAGACACCGACGATCTGCAGCCGGTCGGGATGGCGCAGGGCGAGATCGATGGTCTGGCGCCCGATCGAGCCGGTCGCCCCCAGCAGGACGACCCGCACCGGGAGGGAGACGTCACGGGGCGGCGTGTCCTCGCGCCAGAGCGGCGGCACCGGCTCGCGCATCCGTCAACCTCTCAGCAGACCGCTGGCGGCGGCGTAGTAGACCAGGGGCGCCACCAGCAGCAGGGAATCGAAGCGGTCCAGGACCCCGCCGTGGCCGGGCAGGAGGGTGGAGCTGTCCTTGACCCCCGCGTCCCGCTTCAGGAGCGATTCCAGCAGGTCGCCGAGCTGGGCCACGCAGCCGGCCGCCAGGCCGAGCACGACCGCCGTCGTCACCGGCAGGAAGGGAGCGAAGGTCCGACCGGCCAGCCAGGCCGCCAGGGCAGCGCCCAGCAGACCGCCCAGGGCCCCCTCGCGGGACTTGCGGGGACTGACCCGCGGCAGCAGGGGATGGCGGCCGACCGCGACCCCCACCACGTAGGCGGCGATGTCGCAGCCCCAGGTCATGGCCACGGCCAGGCCCAGCAGCGCCAGGCCGTCGTCGAGGGCGACCGTCCCGCGGCGGAGCAGGACGAGGTGGCTGCCGAGCCAGCCGACGTAGAGGACACCGAACAGGGTCGTGCCGATCCGCTGCAGCGGCTGGGCCGGTCCGGACCGGGCGAGTTCCGCCAGGGCCACCAGCAGGATCGTCCCGCTCAGGATCGGCGGCAGCCAGGTCGCGCCGCCCAGCGTGGCGGCCAGCCACAGGCCCGCCGCGCCGGCCAGCCCCGCCCAGCCGAGCGGGTCGTAGCCCTTGGTCCGCAGCAGGGCCAGGTACTCCCGCATCCCGAGCAGGACGAGCAATCCGATCAACAGGGAGAACGGCCAGCCGCCGAGGATGGCCAGCCAGCAGAGGGCCGGCACGCCCAGCAGGATGACGACGACGCGCGGGACGATCCCCGCGGCCAGGAACCGGCGCCAGGGCGAACGGGCGACGCGGCCGGCAGTCACGTGTCTGTCGTTCACGGCCGGGACCTCAGCAAGCCCTTCCAGCGCCGGGGATCGAGGAGGGAACCGTCCCTGGGCTCCTCGTCAGGGGAATCCGCGGCACCGGTGCCGCCGAACCGCCGCTCGCGCCCCTGGTAGTCGGCGACGGCCAGCAGCAGGTCGCGCTCCCCGAAGTCCGGCCAGAGGACGGGCGTGAAGACCAGCTCCGCGTAGGCGCTCTGCCAGATGAGGAAGTTGCTCAGCCGGTACTCGCCGCTGGTGCGGATGACCAGGTCCGGATCCGGCAGCTCCGGGTTGTAGAGATGGCTGCGCAAGAGGTCCTCGTCGATCCGGTCGGGATCGATCTCGCCTGCCGCCGCGGCGGCGGCCAGCTGCCGGACGGCGTGCAGGATCTCGGTCCTCCCCCCGTAGGCCAGGGCCAGGTTCAGGACCAGTCCCGTGTTGCCGGACAGCTCGGCGACGGCCTCGTCCAGGACCCGCCGGGCCGCCTCGGGGATGGAAGCCAGTTCCCCGCTGGCGACCAGACGCACGTTCTGCTGCGCCAGATCCCTCCGCTCGGCGGCGAGGACCTCCTGCAGGAAGGACCAGAGCGCCTTGACCTCCATCTCCGGTCGCTTCCAGTTCTCCTGGGAGAAGGTGTAGAGCGTCAGCACCTCGACCCCGAGCTCGACGCAGGCCTTGATCGTCCGCCGCACGGCATGCCGCCCGGCGCGGTGGCCGGCCACCCTGGGCAACCGCCGCTTCTGGGCCCAGCGCCCGTTGCCGTCCATGATGATCGCCACGTGGACAGGCAGGTTGCCTGCGGCCCGCACCTGTTCGCGCAGCTCTTCGATGGAGGCGGGACCGCTGGTGGCGTCGTCCGGCATGGGTTCAGATCTCCATGATCTCGGCCTCTTTGGCCTTGATGAGCTCGTCGATGCGATCACAGTGCTCGTCGGTCAGCTTCTGGATCTCGTCGCGGGTCTGGCGCTTCTCGTCCTCGGTCAGCTCCTCGCTCTTCTTGACCCTGTCGTTGAGGGTCTGGCGAACCTTGCGGACGGCGATCTTCCCCTGTTCCCCGTACTCCTTGACCGTCTTGCCCAGCTCGCGACGGCGCTCCTCGGTCAGCTCGGGGATGGGCACGCGGATGAGCGTCCCGTCGTTGGTGGGGTTGAGCCCCAGGTCTGAGGCGAGGATGGCCTTCTCGATGCTGGGCAGTGCCGTCCGGTCGAAGGGAGCGATCGTCAGCAGGCGCGGCTCGGGGGCGTTGATGTTGGCCAGCTGCTTCAGGGGCGTCGATGTCCCGTAGTACTCGACCCGGATCCCGTCCAGCAGGGCCGGCGACGCCTTCCCCGTGCGGATCCGCCCCAGACGGTACATCAGCTTCTCGACGGCCTCGGTCATCTGCTCCTTGGCCTGCTCCGTGAACTCGTTGGTCATGGTTGCTGCTCCTTGGTCACCCAGGTCCCTCTGCCCTCGCCCCGCAGCGCCAGATGCAGGTTCTCGGGATCGCCGATGTCGAAGACGAACGTCGGCAGCCCCTGCTGGGCGCAGAGGGCCAGGGCCGTCAGATCCATCACGCCGAGGCGACGATCGATCGCCTCGTCGTAGGTCAGCCTGTCGAAGCGGACGGCGGCGGGATCGGCGCGGGGATCCCGGTCGTAGACGCCGTCCACCTGCGTCGCCTTCAGCAGGACGTCGGCGTCGATCTCCAGGGCCCGCAGCGCCGCCGCGCTGTCGGTCGTGAAATAGGGGTTGCCCGTGCCGCCGGCGAAGATCAGGACGGCCCCCTGTTTCAGCAGGTCCAGGGCCAGGTCCCGCGTGAACCGACGGGCCAGCGGGGGTGTCTCGCGGGGGGCCAGCACGACGGCCCGCACTCCCTCGGTCCGCAGGTAGTCGCGCAGGACGGCGCCGTTCATGATCGTGGCCAGCATGCCGACGTTGTCGGCGGTGACCCTGTCCAGGACGGCCAGGTTGGCCTGCCGGGCGCGGAAGAGGTTCCCGCCGCCGACGACGATCCCCAGGCGCAGGCCGTCGCGCACCTCCCGGGCGACGACCGCCGCCAGGCTCTGCAGCCGCTGGTGGGCGAACGGTCCCTCGCCGTCGCCGAGGGCCTCGCCGCTCAGTTTCAGCAGGACGCGTGAGAAGCGGGTGACGGCCAAGGCGTCTCCTTCCGCCGGCGCACCGCGGCGCGGTCACGGGGATACAAAAAAAGGCCCGGACGATCCCGCCCGGGCCCTTCCGAGCATCAGCCGCCGATCCGGAAGCGGACGAAGCGCTTGATCTCCATGTTCTCGCCCAGCGATCCGATCTTGGACTGCAGGTACTCCCGGATGGTCAGGTCGGGATCCTTGACGAAGGGCTGCTCCAGGAGGCAGACCTCCTTGTAGAACTTCTCTAGCTTACCCTGGACGATCTTGTCAATGATATTGTCCGGCTTGCCCTCTTCCCGCATCTGGGCCCGGTAGATCTCGGCCTCCTTCTCCACCAGCGCGGCGTCGACGGAGTCGCGGTCCAGGGCCTTGGGGTCGGTCGCGGCGATGTGCATGGCGATGTCGTGGCAGAACTGCTTGAACTCGTCGGTGCGGGCCACGAAGTCGGTCTCGCAGTTGATCTCCACCAGGACCCCCACCTGTCCGCCGGGGTGGATGTAGGCCTCGACCAGGCCGTTGGCCGTCTCGCGTCCGGCCTTCTTGGCCGCCTTGGCGATCCCCTTCTTGCGCAGGTACTCGGTGGCCTGCTCCATGTCGCCCCCGCACTCCACCAGCGCCTTCTTGCAGTCCATCATCCCGGCGCCCGTGCGCTGGCGCAGCTCGCTGACCATCTTGGCGGTGATCTCCATCGTCTCTCTCCTCGGGAAGCGGTCCACGGCGGCGGACCGTCGTCGTCACTGGATCGTCACGGGGCCCGCCGCCAGGCGACGGGCCCGTCGTCGAACAAGCGTTTCGCTAGCTGCTGGAAGCCTCGTCGCCCCGGGGCTCGTCCTCGAGGGTCACCGTCGCCGGAGCGGCCTCGGGGGCCGGCTCCTGCATCTCGACGGCCACCTCGCGGCCCTCGCTGCGGGCGCTCTTGCCCTCGTTGATGGCGTCGGCCGCCACGCGGGCGTAGAGGGTGATGGCGCGGATGGCATCGTCGTTCCCGGGGATGGGATACTGGATCATGTCGGGGTCGCTGTTGGTGTCGATGATCCCGACGACCGGGATGCCCAGCTTGTTGGCCTCGCGCACGGCGGTCTCCTCCTCGACGGTGTCGATGACGAAGACGGCCGACGGCAGGCCCTTCATGTAGCGGATCCCGCCCAGGTTCTTGTCCAGCTTGGTGTAGAGACGATCGATCTCCAGCTGCTCCTTCTTGGAGAACTGTTCGATCTTGCCGGTGGCGCGCAGCTTCTCGATCTCCTCGAGCTTGGCGATGCGCTTGCTGATCGTCTCCCAGTTGGTCAGCATCCCGCCCAGCCAGCGCTCGCTGACGAACGGCATGCCGCACTGGGTGGCATACTGGCGGACGGCGACCTTGGCCTGCTTCTTCGTCCCGACGAACAGGACGCTGCCCCCCTTCTGCGCCACGTCACGCAGGAACTCCTGGGCCTTGCGCAGGTGCTTGAGGGTCTTCTGCAGGTCGATGATGTAGATGCCGTTGCGGGCGATGAAGATGTAGGGACGCATCTTGGGGTTCCACTTGCGGGTCTGATGACCGAAGTGGACACCGGCCTCGAGCAGGTCCCTGAGGGTGACCTGGAGCATGCTGGCCTCCGCTGTGCTGTGGGTTGAACCTCCCCGGCCCTCGACGGCACGGGACGAACACCCCGCAGGGTGCCACCGGCCCCGACCTCCGACCGGGTGTGTATTGTGCGGTGGCGGCAACGGCCGCCACCGCGATCCAGGCGCCTAGCGCTTGGAGAACTGGAACCGCTTCCGGGCACCGGGCTGGCCGTACTTCTTCCGCTCGACCATCCGCGAGTCGCGGGTCAACAGGCCGGCCTTGCGCATGCGGGGGCGGTTCTCCTCGTCGGCCGCCACCAGGGCCCGCGCGATGCCGTGGCGCAGGGCACCCGCCTGGCCGGTGACCCCGCCGCCGCGCACCGTGGCCCAGACGTCGTACTGCTGGTCCTCCGGCAGCTGCTGCAGCGGCTCGGTGACGACCTGGAAGCGGGTCTTGTCGAAGTAGGACTCGGCCGGCTTCTTGTTGACGATGATCTTGCCGCTGCCGCCGGGGGTGACCCAGACGCGGGCCACGGCGGTCTTGCGGCGTCCGGTCGCGTAGAATCGGTCTGCCACTTGCTCTTCCTCCTCCCGGCGCGGAGGCCGGGGCGCTTCCTGCTATCCCGACAGCTTCGGCAGTGTGATGGTCCGGGGCTGCTGGGCGGCATGCGGATGTTCAGGACCGGCGTAGACCCGCAGGTTCTTCAGCAGATGGCGGGCGAGCCGGTTCTTGGGCAGCATCCCCTTGACGGCGTGCTGGACGATGAAGTCGGGGTGCTTCTCCATCATGCGGCGGATGGGAATGACCTTCCGGCCCCCGAAATAGCCGCTGACGCGCTGGTAGGTCTTCTGGTCCCACTTGCGCCCCGTCAGCTTCACCTTCGCGGCGTTGATGACGATGACGTTGTCACCCATGTCCAGGTGGGGGGTGAAGGTCGGCTTGTGCTTGCCGCGCAGCAGCGTCGCCACATGGGTCGCCAGACGACCGAGCGGAACGTCGGTGGCGTCGACCACCACCCACTCCTTGCTGATCTCGGCCTTCTTCATGGTATAGGTCGTCAAGGTTCCGCCTCCGCAGATGGGTCGCAGCGCCGCACTCCCCGCGCGGCCGTCTCACCGTGCGCACAACAGGACGACACGGCGGGATCACCCGTTGTCGCGGCGCCCACCGGTCGTGGCCTCCGGAGCGCTGCCCGGCCGGCACCGGCCCGGGAGCGCAAGACAGGGAATCTATCAGGAATCCGACCCGCTGTCAAGGAGAGGTCCCGGGTCCACGTTCTGTCCGGACCGGTGCCGCTCCAGCAGGCGGGCGATGGCCTCCGGGTAGGGAGGGCGGACGACCCCCGCCTCGGTGACGATGGCGGTCACCAGCGCGGCCGGCGTGACGTCGAAGGCGGGATTCCAGGCATCGACCCCCGCGGGGGTGACGCGGCGGCCGCCCCAGGTGTGGACCTCCGCGGGGGAGCGCTGTTCCACCGGGATGGCGCTCCCGTCGGGGGCGTCGGGGTCGAAGGTCGACAGCGGGGCGGCGACGTAGAACGGCACGTCGTGGGCCCTGGCCGCCAGGGCCAGGCCGTAGGTGCCGATCTTGTTGGCCACGTCGCCGTTGCGGGCGATGCGGTCGGCGCCGACGACGACCGCGTCGACCCCGCCTCCGCGCAGCAGGCTGGCGGCGGCCCCGTCGCACAGGACGGTCACCGGGATCCCCCGTTCCCGCAGCTCCCAGGCCGTCAGGCGTGCCCCCTGCAGCAGCGGGCGCGTCTCGTCGGCGTAGACCTGCACCCGCTTGCCGGCGGCTGCGGCGGCATAGACGATCCCCAGGGCCGTCCCGTAGCCGCCGGTGGCCAGCCCCCCGGCGTTGCAGTGGGTCAGCACCACCGCCGGGTCGGGCAGCAGGTCGGCACCGGCCTCGCCCAGGGCCCGGCCGCGCGCGACGTCGTCCCGGTGGATGGCCCGGGCGTTCTCGTGCAGGACCCGGCGGACGGCGTCGACGTCCCCCCCGGCGGCGGCCTGCTCGGCCGCCGCCAGCTGGCGCGCCAGGGCCCAGAAGAGGTTGACCGCCGTCGGACGGGTCGCCGCCAGGGCGTCCCTGTCCCGGCGCAGCCGCGCCAGGGCCGCGGCCGCGTCGCAGCCGTCGGCCACCGACAGGTCCCACGAGAGCAGCATCCCCCACCCCGCGGCCACGCCGATGGCCGGCGCGCCGCGGACGGTCAGGGTGCGGATCCCCTCGCACAGCTCGGCGATCGTCTCGCAGCGCCGCCAGCGCACGGCCTCCGGCAGCGCCCTCTGGTCCAGCAGGACGACGGCCCGGTCGCGATAGGCGACGGTCGGGAAGGGGAAGGGCAGGCGCTCAGCCGCGTCGGTCATCGCTCCGCTGCTCCTCGAACAGCCGGTCCAGGCCCGCGGCCAGCAGGGTCAGCGGCAGGCCCATGACGTTGAAGTAGCACCCCTCGATCCTGCGGACGAGCAGGGCACCGTAGCCCTGGATCCCGTAGGCCCCGGCCTTGTCCAGCGGCTCTCCCGTGGCCACGTAGCGCTCGATCCGCTGTCGCCGGAGCGGGACGAAGGTCACCCGCGTCGCCGCATGGGCGCTCCAGGGGAGCGTGTCGCCGCGGGCCAGGGCGACACCGGTGATCACGACATGGGTCCGGTCCGAGAGCCGTTCCAGCATGGTGATCGCCTCGGCCGGATCGCGCGGCTTCTCCAGGACCTGGCCGTCCAGGACGACGATCGTGTCCGCCCCCAGGACCAGCCGTCCCGGCACCTGCGCGGCGACGGCGGCCGCCTTCAGCTCGGCCAGCCGCACGGCGTAGGCGGCGGGGTCGTCGTCGCGCAGCAGGCGCGCCCGTGCCAGCTCCGCCTCCGGCAGGGCGCCGGCCGGGCGGATCGTGAAGGGGATGCCGACGGTCGCCAGCAGTTCCGCCCGCCGGGGCGAGGCCGACCCCAGGACCAGTTCCAGGCCCGCCGGCCAGTCCAGCAGCGGCACGAGGTGTCCACCGGGGATCATGTCGCCGCCCCTTTCGCCTCGCGCTCGACGATGACGGTCACCGGTCCGTCGTTGACCAGCTCGACGGCCATCCGCGCCCCGAAGATCCCCTCGGCGACGGTCGGCCACCGCCCGCGCAGCAGCGCCGCGAAGCGGTCGTACAGCTCCCGGGCCCGGTCGGGCGGGGCCGAGCCGACGAAGCTGGGACGGTTCCCCTTGCGGCAGTCGCCGTAGAGGGTGAACTGGCTGACCAACAGGATCCCGCCGCCGACGTCCGCCAGCGAGAGGTTCATCCTCCCCGCCTCGTCGTTGAACAGGCGCAGGGCGACGAGCTTGCGGGCCATCCAATCCAGCTCCGACTCGGTGTCTCCGGGCGCGAAGGCCGCCAGGACCAGCAGGCCGCCGTCGATCGCCCCGACGACCTCGCCGTCCACCGTCACCGCGGCCCTGCTGACCCGTTGCACGACACAGCGCATCGTTCCCTCCCACTCAACCGATCTGGTAGCGTTCCACCTTCTCGACGCTGGGCACCTTGCGGATCGCCTTGAGGATCTTCTCCAGGTTGTTCAGGTTGCGGACCTCGACCGTCAGGGTGATCCGGGCCCCCTGCTCGTCGCTGGTGAAGTCGCCGCTGTGGATGTTCGTGCCCAGCCTGCGGATGGCGTCGCTCAGGTCGGCCAGCAGGCCGCGCCGGTCCTCGCCGCGGACGATGATCTTGACGATGAAGACCTGGTCGGGGTGGACGTCCCAGGTCACCTCGATGAGGCGCTCGGGATCGACACCCTTCAGGTTCGGGCAGCCGACCCGGTGGACCGAGACCCCGCGGCCGCGGGTCACCAGGCCGATGATCTCGTCGCCGGGGATCGGCTCGCAGCAGCGGGTGAAGCGGACCATCAGGCTGTCCAGACCCTGGATGCGCACGCCGCCCGCCTTGCGCCGCATGACGGTGGCGTAGAGCTCCCGGCCGGCGTCGAGCAGGCAGGCCGGCGGTGCCTTGGGCTCGGGGTGCAGGCGGTGGACGACCCGCTCGACGGTCACGTCGCCCCGCCCGATGGCGGCCAGCAGCTTCTCCGGCTCCCGCATCCCGAGCTGCTGGGCCGCTTCGATCAGCTCCTGGTCGGTCGGCTGCTTCAGCTTCCGGCGCCGCAGCTCCCGCTCGAGCATCTCCTTCCCCAGCCGCACGCTCTCGACGAACTGGGAGGAGCGGATCCAGCGGCGGAGATGGTACTTGGCCTTGCTGGTGCGGACGAGCTGGAGCCAGGAGGTGCTGGGGTGGGCATTGCGGGAGGTGAGGATCTCCACCTTGTCGCTGTTCTGCAGCTCGGTGCCGAGGCTGACGATCCGGTCGTTGATCTTGGCGCCGACGCAGTGCAGGCCCACCTCGGTGTGGACCTCGAAGGCGAAGTCCAGGGGCGTGGCGCCCCGCGGCAGCTTGAACAGGTCCCCCTGCGGCGAGAAGACGAAGATCTCGTCCTGGAACAGGTCGATCTTCATGCTCTCCATGAACTCGCGCGGATCGACGACGTCCTGCTGCCACTCCATGATCTGCCGCAGCCAGGCGACCACCCGCGAGAAGTCCAGTTCCTCCTGGTCCGTCCCCTCCTTGTACTTCCAGTGGGCGGCGATCCCCAGCTCGCTGCGCTCGTGCATCTCGTAGGTGCGGATCTGGATCTCGATGAACTTGCCGCCGGGTCCCTGGACGGTGGTGTGCAGCGACTGGTACATGTTGGGCTTGGGGCTGGCGATGTAGTCCTTGATCCGGTCCTGCAGCGGCGTGTACAGGTGGTGGACGATCCCCAGCGCGTGGTAGCAGTCGACCTTCGTGTGGACGAGGATCCGCAGGGCCAGCAGGTCGTAGATGTGGTCCAGGGACACACCCTGGGTCTTCATCTTGTGGTAGATGGAGTAGAAGTGCTTGGGCCGGCCGACGATCTCGGCCTCCACGCCCTCCTTGGACAGCGCCTCCCCCAGCTTCCGGCTGACCTCCTGGATCAGCCTCTCGCGCTCGGCGCGTGTCTGGTTGATCCCCCTCTCGATCTCGAAGTAACTGCGGGGATCGAGCACCTTGAAGGCCCGGTCCTCCAGCTCCCACTTGATCCGGGCCAGGCCGAAACGGTGGGCCAGCGGCGCGTAGACGTCGAGGGTCTCGCGGGACATGGAGGCCTGGCGCTGCGGGGGCAGGAACTCGATCGTCCGCATGTTGTGCAGGCGGTCGGCCATCTTGATCAGGATCGTCCGGGGATCCTCGGCGATGGAGAAGACGAGCTTGCGGTAGTTCTCCGCCCGGCGCGTCTCCGGGTTGTGGGAGCGGATGTCGCTGATCTTGGTGACGCCGTCGACCATCTTGGCGACGTCCGCCCCGAACCGTTCCCGCAGTTCCTCGAGGGTGACCGGGGTGTCCTCGACGACGTCGTGCAGCAGGCCGGCGACGATGGTGTCGACGTCCATGCGCATCTCGGCCAGCAGTGCGGCGACGGTCAGGGAGTGGATGAAGTAGGGTTCGCCGCTGCGACGGCGCTGGTCGCCGTGGGCGGCCAGGCCGAACCGGTAGGCGCGCCACAGCTTGTCGTGGTCGGCGCGGGGGTTGTACGACTCGACCTCGCGGACGACGTTGCGCATCATCCCCTCGAGGTCGGTGCCGGCGACGGCCGGCGGTTTGGGACGCCCTCCGATCATGCCTCGCCTCCGGCGGCCGGGCGCAGGTCGACCAGCTCCTGCTGGACCGGATCCCCCGGTCCGCCGCCGCGGGGTCGCCAGGTGGAGGGGGTCAACCGGAACAGGACGTCCCAGCGGCGCTGCAGCAGGGGGCCGAGCCCGCCGGCGCGGTTGACCAGGTCGCTCCAGGCCGACGCCGTCCCGAAGGAGATGAACGAGCGCGCCAGCGCCGGCGCCGCGCCGCCGGTCGCCCGGAACCGGAACCGCAGGTGACTGCGGTCCTGGCCGACGACGGCGGGAGGTCCGTGCAGGACCAGTCCGCGACAGCGGTACAGCGGCTGGGGGTGCCCCTCGCCGAACGGCTCCAGGCTGGCCTGCTGCTCGGTGAGATCCGCCACCTCGCCGGCGCTCAGACGGTCCAGGGCTAGCTCGGCGTCGTAGACGAGCTCCGGGGGGGCAACCGGCTCGCAGCGGTCCAGGGCCGCCAGAAACCGCTCGCGGAAAGGCTCCAGGCGGTCGGCGGCGACGGTCATCCCCGCGGCCTGGGCGTGGCCGCCGTAGCGGATCAGCTCGTCACGGCAGTCGTCCAGGAGCGCCTTGATGTCGAGGCCCGGGACGCTGCGACCGGAACCGCGCGCCTGCTCGCCGTCGCGCGACAGCAGGATGACCGGCACGCCGTACTTCTCGACCAGCCGCGAGGCGCTGATCCCGATGACCCCGTGGTGCCACCCGTCCCCCCACAGCACCAGTCCGCGCGGGCGATCCGCCGCCAGGCGCTCGGCCTGGGCGTCGGCGCTGGCGAACACCTCGCGGTCGATCTCCCGGCGGCGGCGGTTGGCCTCGTCGGTCTGCCTGGCCAGCTCGGCGGCCCGGCGGCGCTCGCGGGTCAGCAGCAGCTCGAGCGCCGCGTCCACCTCCCCCACCCGGCCGCAGGCGTTCAGGCGCGGGGCGAGCTGGTAGGCCACCTGGGTCGCGGTGACGGGGAAGCCGTTGCCGAGCCCGGCGACGGCCAGCAGCTCGGCCAGGCCCGGGCGGAGCGACTCGCGGCGGGAGAGCCGCTGCAGTCCCAGGCTGACCAGCGAGCGGTTCTCTCCCCGCAGCGGCATCTGGTCGGCCACCAGCCCCAGGGCGACCAGGTCCAGCACCTCGTGCTCCCAGTCCGGCGCCAGGGCGTCGGGCGCGAGACGGCGCACGGCCTGGACCAGCTTGAAGGCGACGGCCGCCCCGCAGAGGTCGCGGTTGGGATAGCGTTCGTCGTCGCGGCGGGGATCGACCACGGCCACCGCCGGCGGACGGGCGTCGAAGAGGTGGTGATCGAGGACGATGGTGTCGGTGCCCGAGCGCGCGGCCTGGGCGATGACCTCGTGGGCCGAGACCCCGGTATCGACCGTCACCAGCAGTCCCACCCCGTCGGCACACCACTGGGCGACCTTGCGCGCCGCGACGCCGTACCCGTCCTGGAGGCGGTCGGGGACGAAGCTCTCCACCAGCCGCGGGCCGCGACCGTCGACGCGCAGCCGGTCGATCAGCTCCGTCAGCACGGCCGTCCCGGTCAGGCCATCCACGTCGAAGTCGCCGTGGACAGCCACCTTCTCGCCGCTGGCCGCCGCGCGGAGCAGCCGCCGGGCAGCGGTCTCCATCTCCCTCATCTGCAGGGGATCCGGGAGGGTGGACAGGTCGGGGAAGAAGAACTCCTCCAGGTCCGCGGGCGCGAGACCGCGGGCGGCCAGGACGGCCAGCAGGGGATCGGCCAGGGAACGGCTCAGGGGCAGGGCCTTGCGCAGCTCGGCGACGCGGGCCGCGGCCGGGACGGGAGCGGCCCGCCAGGGTCGGCCGGAGAGCACGCCCACCGGTGCGGCGGCGGTGCCGGCGGTGGAGCGTCTCCCGTTTCCATCCTCGGCGAAGGCCATCTCAAGCTGCAAGACTCTCCCCTCCGTCTCCGCCGTGCTCCGGCGAGGCGTATGGCGAATCACTGGAAGGTGGACGGGGAAGCCGGTCGTAAGCCGGGTTCTGTTACCGCTCTCGCGGCGACGGCCATGTCTCTGGGACCGACGTTGCCGCCGGCCTCTAGCGACCGACCCGGGAGTCGAGCGAGGCGGGCCACCTCATCCTCCCCTATTTGGTCTTGCTCCGGGTGGGGTTTACCATGCGACGCCTGTCACCAGGCGCCCGGTGAGCTCTTACCTCACCTTTTCACCCTTACCGCGACCGCGAACGGTCGAGGCGGTATGTTTTCTGTGGCACTTTCCGTGGGATCACTCCCCCTGGGTGTTACCCAGCACCCTGCCCTGTGGAGCCCGGACTTTCCTCGAACCGCACGTGGCGATCCGCGGCCGTCTCCCCGACTTCCCCGTCGTTCCATGATAATCCCGCCGGGCCGGCGTGTCATCATCGGCGTGGGTCCGTCCGTGGCGAATCAGGCGTCGGGAGCGGGAGGGTAGAGACCATCCAGGGCCAGGTTCGCCAGCCGGTCGGCCAGCCCGTTCTGCTCCCTCCTGACGTGGACGACCCGCAGGCGACGGAATCGGCGCGTGTGGTCCACGACCTGGCGGTACCACGGCAGCAGGTCCTGGCTCTTGACCCGGTACTGGCCCGTCAGCTGCCGCGCCACCAGCTCGCTGTCTAGCCGCAGCTCCACCTCGGCGACGCCCCACCTCTCGGCGAACTCCAGGGCCGCCAGGACGGCGCGGTACTCGGCCACGTTGTTGGTGGCCCTGCCGATGGTGGCGGCATGATGGGCCAGCTCGGTGCCGTCGCCCGCGGCGAACAGGACACCGATGGCCGCCGGTCCCGGGTTGCCCCGGCTGGCGCCGTCGGTCCAGACCAGCAGTCGCTCCCTCTCCGTCTCGGGCAGCGGCGAGCCGTCCAGCGAGGCGGCAGGCGGCAGCCCCTGCAGCACGCCGTCCAGCTCCCTGTTCCCGGTCCCGGCGCCGCGGCGACGCGCGGTGCGTACCGGCGCCTGGTCCTGCTGGCCGGCGAGCTCGCGCCGCCACTGCCGCAGCCGGCGCTGCAGGTCGCGGGGGGACATGCCGCACTCGCGCGCCAGGGAGCGCAGCCGGTCGCTCTTCTCCAGCGTCGCCAGCAGATCGCCGAGGGTCAGGGGAGCTTCCTCGCGGGGCATCGTCACTCCTGGTGCCGGCCTGGCGGCGGGACGTAAAAGGGTGCCGTGGCACCCTGGAAGATCACACCGATGGGAGAGCGGGTGGTGGGCGATACTGGACTCGAACCAGTGACCTCTCGCGTGTGAGGCGAGCGCTCTAGCCAGCTGAGCTAATCGCCCTCCCGCTTGCCTTGGATCGGCTCCTGGTGGGCCCACCAGGATTCGAACCTGAAACCGACCGGTTATGAGCCGGCTGCTCTGACCATTGAGCTATGGGCCCGCGCGCCGGCGACAAACGATAAGGGATCCCCCCCGCGGCGTCAAATGATCATGATCAGGCGATGTCCGTGTACCCCTTCAGACGACGGCTCCGGCTGGGATGGCGCAGCTTGCGCAGGGCCTTGGCCTCGATCTGGCGGACCCGCTCGCGGGTGACCTTGAAGATGGACCCCACCTCCTCCAGGGTCCGCGGTGTCCCGTCGCCCAGCCCGAAGCGGAGGCGGATGACCTTCTCCTCCCGCCGGGACAGCGTGCTCAGGACACGGGTGATCTGGTCCTGGAGCATGGAGTGGACGGCCGCGTGGGATGGGGACTCGACCCCCTCGTCCTCGATGAAGTCGCCGAGGGTGCTGTCCTCGTCCTCGCCGATGGGCCGGTCCAGGGAGACCGGCTCCAGGCTGGCCTTCAGCACGCCGTTGACCTTGTCCAGCGGCATGTCCAGGTAGGTGGCGATCTCCTCCGGCAGCGGCTCGCGTCCCAGTTCCTGCAGCAGCTGCCGCTGGGCCCGGTTGACCTTGTTGATGGCCTCGATCATGTGGACCGGCACGCGGATGGTGCGGGCCTGGTCGGCGATGGCGCGGGTGATCGCCTGGCGGATCCACCAGGTGGCGTACGTGGAGAACTTGTAGCCCTTGCGGTAGTCGAACTTCTCGACGGCGCGCATCAGGCCGGCGTTGCCCTCCTGGATGAGGTCCAGGAACTCGAGGCCGCGGTTCGTGTAGCGCTTGGCGATGCTGATCACGAGCCGCACGTTCGCCTCGATCATGTTGCGCTGGGCCGTCTCGACCATGCGATGCCCCTCCTGGACCATCTGCGCCAGCTCGTGCACGCGCTCCAGGGAAAGGTCGATCTCCCGCTCCTTCTCCCGCAGCTGCTTGGCCAGGTTGCGCACCTCGGCGGTGTCGCCGGCCGCGCGCGCCGCCTCCAGGCGCTCCTGCCGCAGCCGCAGGTCCTTGTGGACATGCAGCAGGCGCTGGGAGAGCTGCTCGACGAACGCCGGCGCCAGGCCGAGCCCCTGGACGGCCTCCTCGATCTTGCGCTCCCGCGAGGCGATCATCCGGGTCAGGGTGGCCCGCCGCGGTCCCTCGGTCCCGGTTGCCAGCTCCCGCCGCAGCCCCTCCAGCTCGTGGCGCCACTTCTCCAGCCGATCCAGCATGCGCAGCAGCCGCTCGCCCTCCCGCTTGGGCGAGTAGTGGACGTTCCAGGTGCTGCTGTCGTGCTGGATGACCTCGTCCACGGGGATCCGCTCCAGCTTGACCTGCTCGGCCGTGTGGCGCAGCTCGCGCAGGGTCAAGGGGGAGCTGCAGATGGCCTGCAGGATCTGCTGGCGCCCTTGCTCCATGCGCTGGGAGAGGTCCACCTCGTCCTGCCGCGTCAGCAGGGGGACCCGGCCCATCTCGCGCAGGTACATCCGGACGGGATCGTCGTAGCTGATGGCGGAGCGCTGGGCCCGTCGCTGCTGGGAGAGCCTCTTGCGCTGGCGCTCGGCCTCGCGGCGCCGTTTCTGCTCCGCCTCTTCGGCGGTGTCGAAGACGTCGATCTTGATCTCCAGCAGCCGGTCCAGGACCCGGTCGTAGAGATCGGCCGCGTCGTCGTTCTCGCCCAGCAGCTCGTTGACCTGGTCCAGCAGGATGAAGCCGCCGTTGTTGCTGGCCAGCTTGCGGATCCTGTCGACGATCTCTTCCAGCCTAGGATTCGTCTTCGCCATGGATCTCCCGCGCTCCCTTGCCCGTCGACAGGCGCCGCAGGCGCTCGCTCCGGGCCGCCAAGGTCCTCTTCTCCATCAAGCGATCCCAGCAGTCCCCGACGATCTGGGCGTGCGATCCGCTGCCCGCCTCGGGGTGATCCAGCAGCTCCGCCACCAGCCGCCGGTAGTCGTCGTCCCGCTCGTGCCAGAGCGACTGGATCCAGTCCCCCGGCCGTCGCGCCGCCGCCTCTGCGTGCCAGCGCCGCAGGTCCTCCAGCAGGCTGGTGGCCAGGGGCGACGAGAGAGGCCGACCGTCCCAGAGCGAGACGGCTGTCGCCGCCGCCGCACCCGTGTCGTCGGCCAGGGCATGGGCCAACAGCTGCAGCTCGATGGGCGACGGCCGCATCCGCGGCGGCGACGCCGCGTCAGCGGTCGACGGTTCCGCCGGCTGCCGGACGTGACGGGGCGCTCCCTCGCGCAGCCGTGCCAGCTCCTCCCGCAGCACCTCCCGCTCCAGACCGAAGGTCCCGGCGAGCTCGTCCAGCAACAGGGCTCGGCGCAGCGGATCGTCGAGGGCGGCGATGTCCGCCAGGGCCCGCCGAACGGCACGCTCCACCCCGACACGCCCCGTGCCGCTATCCTCGGCCAGCCGGCGGAGCAGCGGGATGTAACCCGGAGCTTCCTGCAGCAGTTCCGCCAGCGCCTCCGGGGCATGTCCCTGCAAGAAGGAGGCCGGATCCTCCTGCTCGGGCAACAGGACGATCCGAGGCTCCAGGCCCGCGGCCAGGGCGGTCCCGGCCGCCCTCACGGCGGCCTTCACACCGGCGCGATCCCCGTCGTAGAGGATGAACAGGGTCCGGCAGCCGTGGCGCATCGCCCTGGCCTGCTCCACCGTGAACGAGGTGCCGCAGGTGGCGACACAGTGGGCGAAGCCTGCCTGCACCATGGCCAGCAGATCCAGGTAACCCTCCACGAGGATGGCCGCCTTGCGGCGCGCGATGGGGATGCGGGAACGGGCGAACCCGTACAGGAGCTTGCGCTTGTTGAACCAGGGGCTCTCCGCGGAATTGAGATATTTCGGCTCCCCCTCGCCAAGGATCCGTCCCCCGAAACCGGTGATGCGCTGGGCGATATTCCTGACGGGAAAGATAATCCGGTTGCGGAAATAGGCAAAGGGTTCCCCCCCCTCGCGGACGCGCAGCAGGCCGGCCCGCTGGGCCAGGGCGGCCGAGACCCCGTCCCGCTCCAGTCTCCCGGTCAGCCACGCCGTGCCCGGCGGCGCGAACCCGACGTCGTACCGGCGCAGGATCTCCTCCCCGAAACCACGCTCCCGCAGGTAGGCCAGGGCCGTCTTGCCCCGCTCTCCCCAGAGGGCGTCCTGCCAGGCCTGCGCCGCCACCGCCAGGGCCCGGAAGTAGGCCTGCCGTTCCCCTTCCCCCTCGCCCGCCTCCTCTTCCTGGAGGTAGCGGGCCAGATCCAGGTTCAGGGGGCGGGCCAGGACCTCCAGGGCCTCGGGAAAGCTCAGGCCCTGCAGCTTCATCAGGAAGGTGATGACGTCCCCTCCCTCGCCGCAGCCGAAACACTTGAAGATCTGGCGCTGGGGATTGACGTGGAAGCTGGGAGTCTTCTCCTGGTGGAAGGGACAGAGCCCCTTGAAGGCGGTCCCGGCGGGGCGCAGGCTGACATACTGGCGGACCACCGTGACGATATCGGTCTCTTCCTTGATACGATCGACGATCTCCCTGGGCAGGACCGGTGACATCGGCGCGGCATCCTCCCTGCCAGCGGCATGGACATCATCATGCAAGAAGGGGATGGATCAGCGTACGCTTATCCCACCCTCGTGTCCAGCTCTTTCCGGGTCAATCGGACAGCTCGACGATGGTACAGCCGTGGCCACCCCGGTCGGGCGGCGCCTCCCGGCAGGAGGCCACCCGCGGATCGGCGCGCAACCGCCGCCACAGGGCCTCGCGCAGGCGGCCCGTCCCCCAGCCGTGGATGACCTCCAGGGTCCCGACACCGCCGGGGATGGCGCGGTCGATCAGGCGGTCCAGCTCCTCCCAGGCCTCGTCGGCCCGCTTGCCGCGCAGGTCGATGGCGACGGGGACGGCCTCCCCCCCGGGCAGGCCCGTCGGCGCGCCGCCCACGGCCGTGTGCCCCCGCGCCGGGGCGGACGGCCGCTCCGGGGGCAGGACCTCGACGGCATCGACGGGCACCGTCAGCCGCAATCCCCTGCTGACGACGACGACCTTGCCTCCGCGCCTCTCGACGACCCGCCCCTCGGCGGCCAGGTGGGAAACGCGCACCCGATCGCCCTCCTCGACCCGCGGAGGGGTGGGCGGGGCCGGCTGGCGGGGCGTCAGCCGCTCCTCCAGTTCGGCCAGTCGCCGGTGACCGCGGCGGACGACCGTGCGGTCGGCCCGGCTGCTGCGCAGCTCGCGGACGACGGCCTCGACGGTGCGGCGGGCCTCGGCCAGCAGCCGTTCCCCCTCGCGGCGGGTCTGCTCGAGCAGCCGGCGGCGCTCCCGCTCCAGTCCCTCCAGTCGGCCGGCCAGTTCGCGCCGCAGGCGCGCGGCCTCGTCCCTCAGGCGGGACTGCTCGCGGACCGCCTCCTCGAGTTCCCGCCGCCGCTCGACCAGCTCGGTCAGCAGGCGCTCGACGGCGAACCGCTCCTGGCCCACCAGGGAGGCGGCCCTCTCGAGGATCTCCGGCGGGAGATCCAGACGCCGGGCGATGGCGAAGGCGTGGCTCGCGCCGGGGATGCCGAGCCGCAGGGTGAAGCGGGGCGCCAGGGCCTGCTCGTCGAACTCCATGGCCGCGTTGACCATCCGGGGATGGTCGGCGACCGCGGCCTTGAGGGAGCCGGCGTGGGTCGTCGCCACGACCGTCGCGCCGCGGGCGGCCAACGCCTCCAGGACCGCGAAGGCCAGTGCGGCTCCCTCCACCGGATCGGTGCCGCTGCCGATCTCGTCGCACAGGACCAGCGTGCCGGGGCCGGCGGCGTCGAGGAACGCCGCCAGCCGTGCCAGGTGTGCGGAGAAGCTGCTCAGCGAGCGGGCGATGGACTGCTCGTCCCCCAGGTCGACCAGGATCCGCTCGCACAGGGGCAGGACCGTCTCCCCCCCGGCCGGCACGTCCCAGCCGCCCTGGGCCAGCAGGCAGGCCAGGCCCGTCTCCTTCAGGGCCACCGACTTCCCGCCGGCATTGGGACCGCTGATCACGACGACGTCGCAGCCCTCGGGCAGGACGAGGGTCAGCGGGACGACCCGGCGGCCTGTCCCCAGCAGCAGGGGATGGCGTCCCTCGCGCAGGGCCAGCCTCGCGCCGGGGGCCAGGACGGGCCGACGGCCGTCGACGGACCGGCTCCACAGCAGGCCGGCCCGGACCTCGTCGACCAGGGCTGCCAGGCCGACGGCCTCGCGCAGGTCGCCCGCCGCCTGTTCCACCGCGCGGTTCAGCTCCAGCAGGAGGCGCTGCTCCTCGGCGCGCAGCTCGGCCCGCACGACGGCCAGGTCGTTCAGCAGCGGCACGACCGCCGCCGGCTCAACGAACAGGGTCCCCCCCGAGGCGCTGCGGTCGTGGACGATCCCGGGCACGCGCCGGACCGACCCGCTGCGCAGCGGCAGGCAGTAGCGCTCGCCGCGCAGGACGACCTCGTCCCCGGTCGTCCAGCCGGCGCCGCGAGCCCGCACTAGCTCGCCGCGGGCAACCTCGCGGGCCTGACGCTCCAGTTGCGCGGCCTGCCGGCGCAGGCGCGAGAGGGTCGCCGAGGCGTCGTCGCGCAGCCGCCCGTCGGGGGCCAGGACCCGCTCGATCCGCTGGGCCAGCGGCAGGGGATCGACCATGGCGGCGGCCGCCGTCGCCCAGTCGGGAGCCGCGTCGGCCCGCGCCAGCAGGTGCTCGCGCAGACGGGAGAGGTCGGCGGCGACCGCCGCCACCTGGACCAGGTCGCCCCCCTCGAGGCGCAACGGCCCGGCGGTCCCGAGCAGCCCGGTGAGCAGATCGATATCGGGATGGGGCGGCCAGACGTCGCGCTCGCCGTCCCGGCGGAGCTGGTCCGCCAGGGCGTGGCGGCGGGCGATGGCGTCGGGATCGCGGTAGGGAAGACGACGGCGGATCGCCTCGGCGGCCAGGCGGGAACGGCAGTGGGCGGCGATCAGGCCGGTCACCGCCGGCCACTCCAGCATCTCCAGGGCGTGACGCTGGAGCTCGTCGTCCGGAAGGGTCCGCAGGCGGTCGTCCGCCGCCAGCTCGGCCAGCAGCGGGATCATCGCCCGTCCCGCGACGCGTCCGGCAGCGCCGGGAGCCTGCCCTCGGGCAGCCGCTGCCGGAGGTCCTCGAACCGGTCCCGGACCCGCTGCCAGAGCCGTGTCCCCTCGCCGTCCTCGCCCAGGACCAGGCCGGCCAGGGCCGGCGCGGCCCGGTAGACGATCCGGGGCAGGGGACGCTCCTCGATCAGGTCGCGCAGATCGTCACCGCCGGGCAGGGCGCACAGGACCATCAGCACGACACTGCCCAGCAGCATCCCCGCGGCCAGTCCCAGCACGGTGCCTCCCCCCCGGTCCAGCCACCCCAGGGGCGACCAGTGGATCAGCCTGGCCACCGCCCAGGCCAGCAGGCGGGTGGCCACGATGACGGCCAGCAGCAGCAGGACCCAGGCCGCGAGAGCGGCCACCCGGGGGGAGAGATCGGTGCGGGCGACCAGCTCGCGGGCCAGCAGGGGCGACCAGGCGGCCGCGGCCACGACGGCGACCCCCAGGCCGGCCAGCTCCAGCAGCCGCCTGACCAGTCCCGTGCGCCAGCCGCCCACGGCGAAGACCAGCAGCAGCAGGACGACCAGGAGCGTCAACCAGTCCATCAGCCGCCCGCCAGCAGGGAACGCACCATGGCGCTGACCCGGCCGCCCTCGGCCTGCCCCTCCAGGCGGGCCATGGCGGCCTTCATCACCTTGCCCATGTCCCGGGGCGATGTGGCACCGACCTCGGCGACGACCTCCCGCAGGATCTTCTCCAGGGCGGCGTCGTCCAGCTCGGCCGGGAGGTAGGATTCCACCAGGGCCAGTTCCCGTTCCGCCTCGTCGACCAGATCCTCGCGACCGGCGCTGCGGGCGCTGGCCAGGGCGTCGCGGACCTTCTTGGCGTAGCTGCGCAGGATCCTGACGACGGCGGCGTCGTCCAGCTCGCTGCGGGTGTCCACCTCCACCTGCTTGATGCTCGACTGGAGCATGCGCAGCACCCGAACGCGCTGCTTCTCCCCCGCCTTCATGGCGGCGATCGTGTCCTGCTTGATCCGGATCAACAGGGGACTGTCGGCCATCGTCCTCCTCCTTCCCCCGCCGCGCGGGGCGGCGGTGTCGGCGGCCCGCTCGACACCGGGCAGATCGTACGTCATCATCGCCGGATCCTCAAGCCCGACCGGCCAGCAGCCGCTGCCGGGCGGCGGCGAGCAGGGCCAGCCCGGCGATGGCGGCCGTCTCTGTCCGCAGGCGGTGGACACCCAGCCGCAGCGGCGTGCCGTGCCGCGCCAGCAGCGCGACCTCGTCGTCGCGCCATCCCCCCTCCGGCCCCACGACCAGGGTCCAGGCCCCCGCTCCAGACCACGGGGCCCGTCGCGGCAGGATCTCTGCGAGGGCGTCCGCCTCCAGACCCTCCCCCGCCGTCGCCGCACGGCGCAGCCGGGCCAGGCCGAACAGGAGCGGCTGCGGCTCGCGCCGCGCCAGCCAGTCGGCCAGCGGGACCGGGGCGTGGAGCACGGGTCGCCAGGCGCGATCCGACTGCTTGAGGGCCGCCGTCACGTGCGCCTCCCACCGCCGCCGTTTTCCCTGCCGGGGCACGATCTCGCCGTGGGCCGTCAGCAGCGGGACGATCTCGTGGGCCCCCAGCTCGACCGCCTTCTCCAGGGCCCACTCGAACCGCTGCTCGCGGATGACGCCGCAGGCCAGCACCAGCCGGGGGGCGGCCAGTTCCTCCGCGTCCTCGTCACGGGAGCGCACGACGACCCGGGCCGCTGCGGGATCGGCCACGAGCAGCTCCCCGGTGAAGCGATGCCCCCGCCCGTCGGTCAGGCCGATCCGTGTTCCGGGCCGGGCGCGCAGGACCCGCACGAGATGGCGGCTCTCCTCGGGGGACAGGACGACCTCCGCCCCGGTGGCCGGGGCCGGGGCGTCGTCCGTGCCGGGAAGAAGGAACTGGCGCACCGCCGACATCTCCCTGCGGCGTCAGTGGTAGAGGTGCCGGCCCGGCGCCGGGACCTTCCCGGCCAGGGAGTCGCGCAGCCGCTCCAGCGCCTTGCGCTCGTCCGCCGAGAGATCCTCCGGGATCCAGGCGATGATCCGCACGAGCTGGTCGCCCCGGCCGCCGCCGAGATGGGGCAGTCCCTTGCCGCGCAGGCGGAAGATCTTGTGGCTCTGGGTGCCGGCGGGGATCTTCAGGGCCACCTTCCCGTCCAGGGTCGGGACCTCCACCTTGCCGCCCAGCATCAGTTCGACCGGCGAGACCGGTACATCGACCAGCAGGTCGTCGCCGTGGCGCTCGAAGACGTCGTCCTCGGTCACCTCGAAGACCACCCGCAGGTCACCCGCCGGCGCGCCCTGCTCGCCGGCGTCCCCCTTGCCGCGCAGCTCCATGAAGTTGCCGGTGGCGACACCCGCGGGGACCCGCACCTCGAGCGTCTCGACGTCCCGGACCGTGCCGGTGCCGTGGCACTTGGCGCAGGGATCGAGGACGATCGTCCCGCGGCCGCCGCAGCGGGGACAGGTCGACTCGGTGACCATCTGGCCCAGCAGGGTCCGCCGCACCTGGCGGATCCGCCCCCGCCCGCCACAGTCGGGGCAGGTCCGCGGGCTGCTGCCGGGTGCGGCGCCGGTGCCGCCGCAGACGTCGCAGCGGACTTGCTTGCGGAGCTTGATCTTCTTGCTCGTCCCGCTGGCGGCCTCGCGCAGCGAGACCTTCAGCTTCACCTGGAGGTCGCGCCCCCGGCGGGATCGCCCTCCTGCGCCGCCCCCCTCGGCCGCACCGCCGAAGATGTCCCCGAAGCCACCGAAGTTGCGCAGGAAGGACTCCAGCGCGTCGTTGATGTCGAAGCCGGCAAAGCCGCCGGCCCCCGCCCCGCCGAAACCGGCGGCCGGGTCGAAGGCCGCGTGGCCGAACCGGTCGTACTGGGCCCGCTTCTCGGGATCCTTGAGGACCTCGTAGGCCTCGGTCACCTCGCGGAACTTCTCTGCCGCGGAGGGATCGTCCGGGTTGCGGTCGGGATGGTACTTCACCGCGAGCTTGCGGTAGGCCTTCTTGATCTCGGCCTCGCCGGCATCACGAGCGACGCCCAGGATCTCGTAGTAGTCACGCTTGGCGGTCATCGCTCCCCCCTCACGCCGCGACGACCACGCGGCTGGGGCGGACGACCAGGTCCCCCAGCCGGTAGCCAGCCTGGACGACCTCGACGATGGCACCCTGCTCGTGCTCGGCGGACTCGGTCTGCATGACCGCCTCGTGGACGCTGGGATCGAACCGGACCCCGGGACCGGCCTCGATCCGCTCCAGGCCGCGGGCGGCGAGGACCTCCCACAGGTGGCGGCGGATCAGGTCCATCCCCTCCTTGAAGCTGCGCATCTGCTCCGGCAGCTCCTGGTCCTCGACGCTGGCGGCGGCCCGCTCGAAGTTGTCCAGGACCTCCAGCAGATCCCGCATCAGGTCGGCCTGGGCGAAGCGGCGGGCATCGGTCACCTCGCGCTGGGTCCGCTTGCGGAGGTTCTCCTGCTCGGCGACGGCGCGCAGCCAGCGGTCCCGGAGACTCTCCAGCTCGGCGGTCACCGTCTCCAGCTCCCGGGTCATCTCGGCCACCACATCCTGCTGCTCGGTGACGGCATCCGCAACCGGCCGGTCGTCGGCCGCGGCGGTCCCGTCGGCAGTGCCCGCTACCTCCCCCGCCTTCTCTGTCGCGTCGGGGGCGGGTGTCGTCACGCGTTCCTGCTCCCCCTGTCCCGCAACGTCCTGCTTCCGCTTCCTGCTCATCTATTGCCTCCTCCCGGCCGCCGCAAAGGCGACGGCCCCGACAGTCGCTCCTCGTCTCTCCAGCGTGATCAGTTCAGCTCGCCGAGATTGCGCAGGATGACCTGCACCCCGCCAATGGCCCGCTCGTACGGCATCCGGCGCAGGCCCAGGACGGCCAGCACGCCGTGGCGCTCCGCGTCCCCGAACGGCGACGCCACCAGGCTGAAGGGTCGCAGGTCGTCGACGGGATTCTCCGAGCCGATCCAGACGTGAACCTCCCGCTCGTTGAGCGGCAGGCGCCTGAGGGTTTCGGCGACGGCGCGCGGCGAGCCGACGACGCGCAGCAGCCGCTTCAGGGGATCGGGATCGGAGAACTCCGGTGCCTCCAGTACATTCCCGACCCCGACCAGTTCCACCGTCGCCGGCTCGGGATCGTCGAACAGGGTCCGGGCCCGGGAGACGATCTCCAGCGCGCAGCGGTCCGCGTCCGAGGTCTGCTCGTCCAGGGAGGCCAGGGCGCCGGCGCGGATCTCGGCGACGGTCAACCCGCTGATGCGCTCGCTGAGCAGCCTAGCCGCCGCGGCGATCGTCTCGGGAGGGTATTCCCGCTCGCCGGTGACCAGCTCGGTCCGCACCAGCGCGTTGTCCAGCACGAGGACCAGCAGGACGCGCCGGCCCTCCTTGGGGTAGAGATCGAGGCGACGGGCCCGCACCCCGTCCCAGACGGGACCGAGCAGGATCCCGATGCTGCCGGTCAGCCGGGAGAGCAGCGCCGCGAGCGAACGGACCATCGCCCGCGTGTCTGTCACCTCGCGGATCTCCCTGTCGACGAGGGCCTGGACCTCCTCCAGCTCGCCGGGCTCGTCGACCTCGCCCTCCAGCAACCGGTTGACGAAGTGCCGGAAACCGGCGTCGGTGGGGATCCTGCCCGCCGACGTGTGGGGCTTGGCGAGCAGCCCCTGCTGCTCCAGGCGGTGCATGTCCCCCCGCACCGTCGCCGACGAGACATCGCCGCCCAGCCAGCGGGCCACCAGGGCGGAGCTGACCGGCTGGCCGGTCCGGCTGTAGATCCGGACGACCGCCGCCAGGACCTGGAATTCCCTGTCTGCGCGCTGGGTCATCATCGCCCTCCTGTCCGCCTCCGACCGTCCCAAGATAGTCCCCGGCGTCGAGGGGTGTCAACGCACCGCCGCCGCGGCGAGGTGGCGGACCAGGGCCTCCTCGACGGCGTCCAGCCGCAGCCACCCGCGCCGGGTCAGGACCAGCCGGTCCCCCCGCCGGCGCCAGAGTTCCCCCTCGCCGGCGGCCAGGACCGCATCCGCGCCGTCGAGCCAGGCCAGCGGGATCCCGTCACCGGTCCGCAGCCCGAGCAACAGCCGTTCCAGGCGCCGCTGCTCCGGCGTGAGAAGCTCGACGGCCTGCTCGGGCAGCCGCCCCTGTTCCACCGCGGCCAGGTAGGCGCCGGGATCGGCCAGGTTGGCGCTCCGCCGCCGGCCCCAGAAACCGTGCGCCCCCGGGCCCAGGCCGAGATAGGGCACGCCCCGCCAGTATGCGCGGTTGTGCCGCGACTCCTGCCCGGGCAGGGCGAAGTTGCTGACCTCGTACTGCCGGTAGCCCAGTTCCTCCAGGACCGCGGCCCCCTCCAGGTAGAGACGCTCCGTCTCCCGCTCCGGCGGCGGGACGACCCGGCCGGCGGCGACGTCCGCCGCCAGGGGGGTACCGTCGTGGAGCTCCAGGATGTAGAACGAGACGTGCCCCACCCCCAGCCGGCGCGCCAGGCGGAACTCCTCCGCCAGCCGCTCGCTCCGGCAGCCGGGCGCCAGGATCCAGTCGGCGGAGACCCTGGGAAAGGTGTCCGCGGCCAGTTCCAGCGCCGCGAGCGCCTGCCGGGGCGCCGCCCGTCTTCCCAGCCGCCGCAGCACTGCCGGATCGAGGCTCTGGACGCCGAGGCTGACCCGGTCGGCGCCGGCGCCCCGCCAGGCCGTCGCCACCGCGGGGGTGAAGCTCTCGGGATTGGCCTCGACGGTGAACTCGGGCGCGTCGGACCACGGCAGGCCGGCCAGCAGTTCCCGGGACAGGAGTTCCACGAGGTCCGGTTCCAGCAGCGAGGGTGTCCCGCCCCCCACGTAGCAGGTCCGCACCTCGAAGCGCCGGTCCGCCAGGACGCGGCACCGCCGCCGGCGCAGGCGCCACTCCGCGACCAGGCCCGCGACGAGGCGCCGGCGCAGCCCGGCATCGTGGCGGTCGGTCCGGGGAAAGTGGCAGTAGCGGCAGAGGGAGGCGCAGAAGGGGACGTGGAGGTAGAGGCCGCCGCCGTGGACGGCGGCCTTCCCGGGTCCGCGTGTCACCGGATCAGGTCCCCGATCCGGCCGAGCCGCGGCAGGTTCCGCTCCTTGTCCCAGGACCAGTAGATGAACATGGCCTTGGCCTTGACCAGGTCCCGGTCCAGCGGGCCCCAGAAGCGGCTGTCGGCGCTGTTGTAGCGGTTGTCCCCCATCATGAACAGGGTCCCCTCGGGCACGACGAACGGCGCGTCGACCTCCGCGGCGTGGTCACGGATGGCCGCCAGGTGGCGCCGCAGCTCGGCGATCGGCAGCTCGCGCGTCCCCTCGACGTGGGCCCGCAGGGCCTCGAGGTGCGGCATCACGACGCTGCTGTCCAGGCCCGCCCCCCCGGCCAGGGCCGCCTCGACGTACTGGACGACCCGCCGCGGCGTGACCACGCGCGTCTGGAGCGCCTCGGCCAGTCCGTAGTGGTCGTTGAACGGTCCGAACCGCTTGCGGGGATCGTGCCAGGTGTGGGGCTTGACCCGGAAGTCGGCCGGCCGCATGTGGGTGTCCCCCTCCGGGTGATTCAGGTTGTCCTCGTATTCCTTGTCGTTGACGTAGAGCTTGCCGTCGGTGACCCGGACCCGGTCTCCCGCCACGGCGACGCACCTCTTGATGTAGTCCTGGTGCCGGTCCAGGGGGTACTCGAAGACGATGATGTCACCCTGCCGCGGCTGGCGCAGCGCGGGGAGCTTCAGGACCGGCAGGTTGTCGACGATGGTCCAGTCCACCACCGGGATGCGGATCCGGTCGGGGGTCTTGGCGCCGTAGATGAACTTGTTGGCGAACAGGAAGTCGCCGACCAGCAGCGTCTTCTCCATCGAGCCGGTGGGAATGCGGAAGGCCTGGGCCACGAACTGCCTGATCAGCAGGGCCAGCAGGACCGCCAGCCCGATCGGCTTGACATACTCCACCCAGACGTGACGCCAGAAACCGGCGGCGGCTCGCGGTGCCGCCTTCTCTACCGGGGTCGCTTTCATCCGACTGTGTCCTTCCTGTGCGAGGGACCGGGGCACGAACGATCTACGCCGGCGGGGCCGCCGTGTTCCATCGGTTCAGCGCTCCACCTTCAGGACGGCCATGAAGGCCTCCTGGGGGATCTCCACCGAGCCGACCTGCTTCATCCGCTTCTTCCCCTCCTTCTGCTTCTCGAGCAGCTTCCGCTTGCGCGTGATGTCGCCGCCATAGCACTTGGCCGTCACGTTCTTGCGGTACGGCTTGACCGTCGTGCGGGCGATGACCCGCGTGCCGATGGCCGCCTGGATCGCCACCTGGAACATCTGCCGCGGGATCAGCTCCTTCAGCTTGCGGCACAGCCCCAGGCCCCAGTGGTAGGCCTTGTCCCGGTGGACGATGCAGGCCAGGGCGTCGACCGGCTCGCCGTTGATCAGGATGTCGAGGCGGATCAGGTCGTCCTTGTGGTGCCCGATGTACTCGTAGTCGAGCGACGCGTAGCCGCGGGTGACCGACTTGAGCTTGTCGTAGTAGTCGACGACGAGTTCCGACAGCGGGATGTCGAACTCCAGGGTGACCCGCTCGGTGTCGATGTATTCCATCCGCTTCTGGACGCCGCGGCGCTCCAGGGAGATCTGGATCACGTTGCCGATGTAGTCGGTGGGCGTGATGATGGAGGCGCGGACGATCGGCTCGCGGACCTCCTGGATCTTCTGGGCCGGCGGCATGTTGGCCGGGTTCTCCACCAGCAGGGTCTCCCCGTCGCGGGTCAGGACCTCGTACTCCACGTTGGGCAGCGTGGCGATGAGGTTCAGGTCGTACTCCCTCTCGAGGCGCTCCTGGACGATCTCCATGTGCAGCAGCCCCAGGAACCCGCAGCGGAAGCCGAAGCCGAGCGCGGCGCTCTTCTCCGGTTCCCAGGTCAGGGAGGCGTCGTTGAGCTGGAGCTTCTGGAGCGCCTCCTTCAGGTCGTCGTAGTCGTCGTTGTCGACCGGGTAGAAGCCGCTGAAGACCATCGGCTTGACTTCCTCGTACCCCGGCAGCGGCCCGGCACAGGGGTTCCCCTCCAGGGTGATCGTATCGCCCACGCGGACGTGGCGGACGTCCTTGGCGCCGGTGGCGATGTACCCCACCTCGCCCGCGGCCAGGCCGTCGCGCTGGATCCGCTCGAGACGGAACCAGCCGATCTCCGCCACCTCGTGCCGCCGGTCGCCGCGCATCAGCAGGATGCGGTCCCCCTTGCGGATCCGGCCGTCCATCATCCTGACGTAGGCGACCGCCCCCACGTAGGGGTCGAAGACCGAGTCGAAGATCAGCGCCCGGGCCGGT
Source organism: uncultured Fibrobacteraceae bacterium (assembly GCA_964436825.1). Classification (GTDB taxonomy): domain Bacteria; phylum Krumholzibacteriota; class Krumholzibacteriia; order LZORAL124-64-63; family LZORAL124-64-63; genus CAYTEO01. The sequence goes on from CAYTEO010000011.1 coordinate 46,324, forward strand.
GCCTCCGGATCGCCCGCCGGCGGCGGGATCTCGCGGACGATCGCCTCCAGCAGGTCGGACACCCCCTCGCCCGTCTTGGCGCTGACCCGCAGGACCTCCTCGGGACGGCAGCCCAGCAGGTCGACGATCTGCTCGGTGACGAAGTCGGGCCGGGCGGCGGGCAGGTCGATCTTGTTGACGACCGGCAGGATGGCCAGGTCGTGCTCCAGGGCCAGGTAGAGGTTGTTGATCGTCTGGGCCTGGACCCCCTGGACGGCGTCGACGACGAGGATCGCCCCCTCGCAGGCGGCCAGGCTGCGGGAGACCTCGTAGTTGAAGTCGACGTGGCCCGGCGTGTCGATGAGGTTCAGGACGTGAAGCGACCCGCCGGCGGGGGTGTACTCCATGCGGATGGGATGGCTCTTGATCGTGATCCCCCGCTCCCGCTCCAGGTCCATGGAGTCGAGGACCTGCTCGGTCATCTGGCGGTCGCGGAGCGTGCCGGTCTGCTCGAGCAGGCGGTCGGCCAGGGTCGACTTGCCGTGGTCGATGTGGGCGATGATGCAGAAGTTGCGGTACTGCTCCATGGACACTCGCCGTCAGAAGGAGGTTCGCCAGCTCCAGAGCACGGTGCCGGCCAGGGGTGTCGCGGACACGTCGTCGAACGGGGAACGGTCCTCGGGCGGCCAGTGCTCGGGCACCGGCACCGGGTCCCGGTCGAACTGCTGCAGGTGGGCACCCACGTAGGCGTCCAAGGCAATGATAAGCAGTGCGCCGGCCGACCACCACGCGAAATCACGGACCCGCTCGCGGTACTCGTGGACCTGCGCCCGGTAGAGGTCGCGGGTCACCGTGTTCTCCACGACGTCGGCGTAGCGGTCGAGGCGGGCCGCCTTGCGGTCGTTCATCAGCAGGTGTCCCCAGTAGAAACCCTCCGCCCCGAAGGCGAGCACCGCCCGCCAGCCGCCGCCCGCGGCGAGCTGCCCCCAGCCGGGCAGCACGGGAGTGAGGGCCACCGCCAGGGTCGGGCTGATACGCGGCCGCAGGACCGGGGCGGTGACGGCGGGGCGGACGCTGTCGGGACGGGCGGGCTGCTGGGCGGACGCGGCGGCCGGCAGCAGGCCGACGGCCAGCAGCAGGCCGGCGGCCAGCAGCAAGCCGGCGACCGGGCGCCGACGGGGCGGTGCTCCCGCCTTCCGTCCCCGGGTACCCGGCGCCGATGCCGTCGTCCGCGTGTCGCTCATCCGTGCCTCGCCTCCCCCGTCCGCGACGGGTCCGCCAGGACCGTCAGGGCCCGCGGCTCACAGCGCCAGCGGTAGGTCCCCGCCGGCAGGGGCCTCGCCTCGCCGTCCAGGTGGACGGCCGTCGGCGCCGCCAGGTGGCAGGTCACCTCCACCACCTGACGGTAGTGGACACCGTCCAGGTCCAGATGGTTCCCCCGCATGCCGCGCGGCAGCAGCCGCAGCAGGCGGCCGCGCCCCATCCCGGCCACCAGGCAGACGTCCAGCAGACCGTCGGCGGGATCGGCCCGCGGCGTCAACCGGAATCCACCGCCGGTCGTCCGTCCCAGGCCGATCTCGGCCAGGGACCAGTCGCCGGCCAGGTCGTCGTCGCCGGCCGGTGCCGCGAACCGCCACTCGGCCCGGACGCTGCGGTGGCGGAGGATCCCCGCCGCCGACGCCAGCAGGTAGCGTCCCGCGCCCCAGCGTCGGTCCAGGCGCGCCGCCAGCAGGGAGACCTCGCCGCTGAGCAGCAGGCCACAGGAGTTGAAGAACGGCTCGTCCCCGAACCAACCCACGTCGCGGCGGACCAGCCGGCCGTGGCGCAGGGTCCGCCAGCCCGCCTCCAGGGAGGAGACGCCCAGATCGCCCGCCAGATCGTTCCCGCTGCCGGTGGGCAGGACGGCCAGGGCCGCCGCGGTGCCCAGCAGGCCGCGGGCCACCTCGCTGACGGTGCCGTCGCCGCCCACGGCCAGGACGATCCGGCAGCGGCGGGCGGCATCACGGGCCAGGTCCGCCGCCTCGCCTGGCCGGCGGGTCACCTGCACCTCGGGGGCAAAGCCGCGGTTGCGCAGCTGCTCCGCCACGGTGTCGGGAGCGACGCGGCGGCGCGCCGGTCCGGCGGTCGGGTTGACGATGACGGCGATGGGCTCCACGTGCCGAGTTCCTCTCGCGGCGGCGGCGCGCGACCGCAGTCGCGCGCCGCCGGCGAGCTTGGCGGGAATGTGTGGGAATCGAACCCACCTCGGACGGTATTCGCGCCCGACACAGGGATTTGAAGTCCCGGGGGGCCACCAGGCCCCATCCACTCCCGCGGGTCCGCGACGAGGATAACATCTCCCCGCCGGTGCGCAAGCCCGGCGGACGCGTTCAGGCGCGACTGGCGACGAGCTCGATCTCCACCCGCCCGTCCAGCGGCAGCCGCGCCACCTGGACGGCGCTGCGGGCCGGCGGCTCCCGGTCGAAGAACTCCCGGTAGACCTCGTTGACGGCCGCGAAGTCGTCCATGTCGGCCAGGAAGACGGTGACCTTGACGACGTCGGCCAGGGAGAACCCGGCCGCGACGACGATCTCGCGCAGGTTCGTCAGGGCCTGGCGCGCCTGCCCGGCGGCATCGGGAGCGGCGAAGGTGCCGGTGGCGGGATCGATCCCCAGCTGCCCGGCGGTGAACAGCAGGTCCCCGGCGACGATCGCCTGGCTGTAGGGGCCGATGGCGGCCGGGGCCCGATCGGTGCTGACGACGGTCCGTGGCATGGTGTCCCCCCCGGCGGCCGCGGCGGCGGCCGCCTCACTCGACGGTGACGCTCTTGGCGAGGTTGCGCGGCTGGTCGACGTTCTCGCCCCGCAGCACGGCGATGTGGTACGCCAGCAGCTGCAGCGGCACGACGGCCAGCAGCGGCGAGAGCATGTCCAGGGTGGCGGGGATGCGGATGACGTGGTCGCTCATCCGCACGATCTCCTCTTCCCCGTCGGTGACGACGCTGATGACCTTCCCGTGGCGCGCCTTCACCTCCTGGACGTTCCCCTTGATCTTCTGGTAGCTGCCGTCGCGGGTACAGAGGACCACGACGGGCATCTCCGGGTCGATCAGGGCGATGGGGCCGTGCTTCATCTCCGCGGCGGGGTAGCCCTCGGCGTGGATGTAGCTGATCTCCTTCAGCTTCAGGGCCCCCTCCAGGGCGATGGGGAAGTTCAGCCCCCGCCCCAGGTACAGGAAGTTCCGGTGATCCTTGTAGACCCGGGCGATCTCCAGGATGTCGTCGCTGCGGTCGAGGATCTGGCGGATCTTCTCGGGGATGCGCTGCAGCTCCTCCAGGATGCGGATCCCGCGGTCGCTGGAGATGTTGTTGCGGCGACCCAGCATCAGGGCCAGCAGGACCAGGATCGTCACCTGGCTGGTGAAGGCCTTCGTCGAGGCGACCCCGATCTCGGGACCGGCGTGGATGTAGATCCCGCCGTCGGTCTCCCGTGCGATCGTCGAGCCGACGACGTTGGTGATCCCCAGGACCTTGGCGCCGCGCCGCTTGGCCTCGCGCATCGCCTCCAGGGTGTCGATCGTCTCGCCGCTCTGGCTGATGGTCAGGCAGATGGTGCCCGGTTCGATGACCGGCGAGCGGTAGCGGAACTCCGAGGCGTACTCCACCTCCACCGGGATGCCGGCGTACTCCTCCAGGAGGTATTCCCCCAGCAGGCCGGCGTGCCAGCTGGTGCCGCAGGCCAGGATGATGATCCGGCGGATGTTGCGCAGCTCCCACTCGGTCAGGCGCAGGCCGGAGAGCTTGACGTCCCCGGTCTCGGGCAGGATCCGGCCCCGGATGGCGTTGACGATCGTCTCTGGCTGCTCGTGGATCTCCTTGAGCATGAAGTGCGGGTAACCGCCCTTCTGGATCTGGTCCAGGTCCCAGTGGATCTCCTGGATCTCCTTGGTCACGGTCTGGTTGTCGATGTTCGTCGTCGACACGCCCTCGGGGGTGATGACGACCAGCTCGCCGTCCTCCAGGTAGATGACGTGGCGCGTCTCGCCCAGGATGGCGGCCACGTCGCTGGCCAGGTAGTTGGTCCCCTTGCCGACCCCGACGACCAGGGGGGAACCGCGCCGGGCGCCGACGATCTTCCCCGGCTCGTCGGCGTGGACGACGGCGATCCCGTAGGTTCCCTCCACCAGCCGCAGGACCGTGCGGACGGCCCGTTCCAGGTTGCCGTCGTAGTGGGCGCTGATCAGGTGGGCGAGGACCTCGGAGTCGGTCTCCGACTGGAAGACGTGGCCATCCCGCTCGAGGCGGGTCTTCAGGACCTGGAAGTTCTCGATGATCCCGTTGTGGACGACGGCCACCTTGCCGGTGCAGTCCAGGTGGGGATGGGCGTTCTCGCGGCTGGGTGCACCGTGGGTGGCCCAGCGGGTGTGGGCGATCCCGCAGGTCCCTGCGATGTCCGAGTCCAGGACGGACCGGGCCAGGACCTCGATCTTGCCCTCCTCCTTGATGACCTGCAGGCCGCCGTTGACCACGGCGATGCCCGCACTGTCGTACCCCCGGTACTCCAGGCGCTTGAGCCCCTCCAGCAGGATGGACGCGACCGACCGTTCCCCCGTGACCCCGACGATTCCACACATGAGATCAGTCTCCTTCCCCCGTGGCCGCCAACAGCAGGCGCGCCCGTTCCACGAGGGCGCGGGCCTGCTCCGCCGTCTCCGCCTCGGCGATGATGCGCACGATCGGCTCCGTATTGGAAGGCCGGATGTGGACCCAGCGGTGGTCGTCCTGCCAGCGGACGCCGTCGCGGGTGTCGATCGCACCTCCCCAGGTGGCCAACCTCCCCGCCAGGTCATCGGCCGGCAGGGGCTTTTCTTGATCGATCTTCTCCTTGATCATCGTCACCGGCGGATAGCCGGCGACCAGCTCCGCGAGGGTCGTCTCGCGCTCGACGAGCAGCTGCAGCACCATGGCGATCCCCACCAGGGCGTCCCGTCCCGGGTGGAGGGCGGGATAGATGACCCCGCCGTTGCCCTCGCCGCCGACGACGCCCTGCCGCGCCAGCAGCTCCGCCACGACGTTCGCCTCGCCCACCGGCGTGCGCCGCACGGTCACGCCGTGCCGGGCGGCGATCCGCTCGATCAGCCCCGTCGTCGAGAGGTTCACGACCACGTCGCCCCGCTGGTGGCCAAGGACGAAGTCGACGGCCGCCACCAGCGTCAGCTCCTCGCTCAGGACCCGTCCGGTCCCATCGGCCAGCACCAGCCGATCCACGTCCGGATCGACGGCGAACCCCAGATCGGCCGACTCGCGGGCGATCGCCTCGCTCAGCCCGGACAGGTGGGCCGGCGTCGGTTCGGGCGGATGGGGGAACAGGCCCGTGCAACCGCAGTGCAGCGGGACGCACGCGACCCCGAGCGCGGCCAGCAGCTCCGGGACGATCCGCCCGCCGGCCCCCTCGACGGCGTCGACGACGACACGCAGGCCGCGCCCCGCGATCCGGTCGCGGTCCAGCCACGGCATCCCGAGGATGGCGTCGAGATGGCGCCGCTCGGCGTCGTCGCGGGTCGACATCCCGCCCAGTCGCTGCCAGTCCACGTGCCCGTCCCCCGCCTCCAGGCGCCGGCGGACCTCGGCGTTGGCCTCCGCGGAGAGGAACAGGCCGCGGTCGTCCAGCAGCTTCAGGGCGTTCCAGGGCTGGGGGTTGTGGCTGGCGGTGATGATGATCCCGCCGACGGCGTCGCTCTCCTGGACGGCGAGCTCGGTCGTCGGCGTGGAGACGACGCCCAGGTCGATCACGTCGTGGCCGGTGGAGCGGAGCGCCGCCGCGACCGCCTGCAACAGGACCGGCCCCGAGGGCCGGCTGTCACGGCCGACGACGACCGGCCCCGGCGGCAGCCAGGCGCCGAAGGCCGCGGCCCAGCGGGCGACGACGACGGCGTCGAGGCCGTCGCCCACGACCCCGCGGATCCCCGAGACACTGATGCGCAGAGGCAAGCTGTCACCTTCCCATGCTGGGGAACGCGCCATGACGGCGATCGACGATCACCGCTGACACGGCTGTGTGCTGTCGGAGAGGGAGGAGCATGGAGCCGATGTGCGGACTCGAACCGCAGACCTGCTCATTACGAGTGAGCTGCTCTACCAGCTGAGCTACATCGGCTCCTGGAGCGGGCGTGGTGCCTGGGGGCGGAGTCGAACCACCGACACCATGATTTTCAGTCATGTGCTCTACCAACTGAGCTACCCAGGCACACCGACTCGGATCGGTCCCGGAATGAAACATTCCACCGGGGCCCTTGTCAAGTCTCCCGGTCCAACTTCCTCCCCTGGGAGCTTGTTCCCTGGGTTCACCGGTCATCCTAGCGCAAGCTGGCCGCCTTGACCAGTCCCGAGCGGCGCCGGGACCGGTCCCTCAGCCGGCCTGTCCGTAGCCCCGGGGATGCTCCCTGTGCCAGCGCCAGGCATCGGCGACGATCGTCGCCAGGTCGCTTCGCCGCGGCCGCCAGCCCAGCAGTTCTCCCGCGCGCTCGCAGGCCGCCACCAGGCGGGCCGGATCGCCCGGCCGGCGTGGCGCCACCGGCGGTGCCAGTTCCCGTCCCGTCACCGCCGCGGCCGTCGTGACGACCTCCCGGACCGACCAGCCGCGGCCGGTGCCCAGGTTCAGGGCCGTCAGGCCGGGCGGCAGGGTCGCGGTGACCGCCGCCACGTGGGCGTCGGCCAGGTCCCGCACGTGGATGTAGTCGCGGATGCAGGTGCCGTCGGGCGTGGGATAATCGTCGCCGAAGATCGCGAAGTCGACCCCGGGATCGAGCAGGGAGCGCAGCAGCCGCGGGACGAGATGCGTCTCGGGGTCGTGATCCTCGCCCAGGTCGTCCCAGGCCCCGGCCGCGTTGAAGTAGCGCAATGCCACGGCGGTCGTCCCCGTCCGCCGGGCGGCGTCGGCGAGCATCCACTCGATGGCGACCTTGGTCCGCCCGTAGGGATTGACCGGCCGCAGGGGCGCCGTCTCGGGGATGGGGACCGTGTCGGGCTCCCCGTAGACGGCGGCCGTCGAGGAGAAGACGAAGCGGGGACAGCCCGCCGCCGCGGCCGCGGCGATCAGGTTCAGGCCGCCGGCGACGTTGTTGCGGTAGTACTTCAGCGGGTCGGCCACCGACTCTCCGACCAGGCTGTAGGCGGCGAAGTGGACCACGGCCTCGAACCCCCGCTGCAGGACCGCGCGCGTCCAGTCCGCGTCCAGCAGCGTCCCGTGGTGCCAGACGACGTCGGCGGGCAGGACGGCACCGTGGCCCGTGCTCAGGTCGTCCAGGATCTCCACGTCGTGCCCGGCCTCCCGCAGGGCCCGAACCGTGACGCTCCCGATATAGCCGGCGCCGCCGGTGACCAGGATCCTCATCGCCGCTCCTTTCCTGCCGCCAGTGCCCCAGGGCGGGCCGCCAGGGCCCGGCCGGTCAGCGAGGCAGGCGACGCCATGACCTGGGCAGGGGTTCCCGCCGCCACGACGGTCCCTCCCTGGTCGCCACCGCCCGGTCCCAGGTCGATGATCCAGTCGGCCTGGGCGATCAGCTCCAGGTTGTGCTCGATGACCAGGACCGTGTGTCCCCTTTCGACCAGATCGTGCAGGACCTTGACCAGGACGGCAACATCGGCGGCGTGCAGGCCGGTCGTCGGCTCGTCCAGCAGGTAGAGGTTGTGCTTCCCGCCGGCGGCGGCCAGTTCCCGCGCGATCTTCAGCCGCTGGCTCTCCCCGCCCGAGAGGGTCGTCGCCGACTGGCCCAGGGTCAGGTAGCCCAGCCCGACCTTCCGCAGCAGCCAGAGGGCCTCCGCGACGGACTCGTGGCCGCGGAAGAAGACCAGGGCCTCGTCGACGGTCATGGCCAGGACCTCGGCGATGTTGCGGCCGCGGTAGCGGATCTCGAGGGTCTGGGGGCTGAACCGGCTGCCGCCGCACACCTCGCACGGGACACTGATGTCGGCCATGAAGTGCATCTCGACCCGGTGTTCCCCCAGTCCCTGGCAGGCCGGACAGCGTCCGCCGGCGGTGTTGAAGCTGAACCTGCCGGCGGCGTACCCCCGGGCCCGCGCCTCGGGCGTGCGGGCGAAGAGGTCCCGGATGGCCGCCATGACCCCCAGGAAGGTGGCCGGGTTGGAGCGGCTGGAGCGGCCGATGGGCGACTGGTCGACCCGGATGACGCGATCGACGTGGTGCGCCCCCTGGAAGCCGGTGAAGCGGTGGGCCCGGCCGACACCGCCGGCGACCTTGCCGGTCAGGCCGTCGTGGAGGATCTCGTTGAGCAGCGTGCTCTTGCCCGAACCCGAGACGCCGGTCAGGCAGACGAACCGCCCCAGGGGGATCCGCACGTCGATCCCGCGCAGGTTGTGGTGGCGGGCGCCCTTGACGACCAGTTCCCGCCGGGCCGCCGGCCGCGGATCGTGCAGGTGCGGCAACCGCTCGTCCCCGCGCAGCCAGCGGGCCGTCACCGTGTCGGCCTCGTGCCACCGCGCGACCGGTCCCTGGTAGACGACCCGTCCCCCGTCGCGTCCCGCCCCGGGCCCCAGCTCGACGGCGTGGTCCCCCTGCCGCAGGACCGACAGGTCGTGTTCGACGACGACGACGGTGTTGCCGGCGGCCACCAGCCCCCGCAGCGATTCCAGGAGCCGGTCGACGTCGACGGCGTGCAGCCCGGTCGTCGGCTCGTCGAGGATGTAGAGGGTGTCGACCAGCCGCGACCCGAGGGCGTTGGCCAGGTGGATCCGCTGGGCCTCCCCGCCCGAGAGGGTCCGTGCCAGCCGATCCAGGGTCAGGTAGCCCAGGCCGACCTGGAGCAGGAAGTCGAGCCGGTGGAGGATCTCGTCCAGCACCTCGCCGGCGACCGCCAGGTCGGCCTTGCTCAGGCGCAGCCGTCCGAGCCGCTCCCGCGCCTCGTGCAGCGACAGCCGGCCGAGCGTCCCCAGGTCCAGCCCGCCGACCCTGACCGCCAGCGCCTCGGACCTCAGCCGCGTCCCCCGGCAGGTGGGGCAGATCGTGTCCCCCATGAACCGGCGCGTGAAGAAGCGGTGGTGGGCCCGCTTCATCTCCCGGCGCATCCGTTCCAGGAAGGGCACGACGCCGGTGTACCCGGGCCGCTGCGCCTCCAGGACGAGCCGCCGCTGCGCCTCGGTCAGCCGCCGCCACGGCACGTCGACCGGGATCCCCTCGCGGTGGCAGAACTTCAGCAGGGCCACCTGGGCGTGGGCGAAGGTCTCCGTGCGCCAGGGACGGATCGCCCCGTCCCGCAGCGAGAGCCGGTCGTCGGGGACGATCAGCCGCTCGTCGAAGGCCAGCCGGTTGCCGAACCCGTTGCAGTCGGGGCAGGCGCCGTGCGGGGAATTGAAGGAGAACAGGTGGGGCGTCGGCGGGGGGAACTCGCGGCCGCAGCCGTTGCAGACCAGGCGCGCGGAGAAACGCAGCCGCCGGGTCAGCCCGTCGTCGTGGACGACGACCCAGCCGTCGGACTGGCGGAAGGCCAGCTCGACGGCCTCGGCGAAGCGGGAACGGTTGGCGGTGGCCAGGCGGACCCGGTCGACGACGACATCAATGCCGGTCCCGCCGGCCGGCAGCGCGTCCGGCTCGTCCAGGCGCGCCAGGCGGCCGTCGCAGACGACCCGCCGGAACCCCTGGGCCAGCAGGGCGTCGGCCCAGCCGGCCCGTCCCGTCGTCTCCTCCGGCAGCGGGTAGGCCACCAGGACGGAGTCGCCCTCGGGCAGCGCGCGCCGGACCTGCCGCCACACGGAGGCGGGGGACTCGGCGACGACCCGCTCCCGGCAGTCGGGACAGACGATCCGGCCGACGCGGGCGAACAGGACCCGCAGGTAGTCGTTGATCTCGGTGACCGTGCCCACGGTGCTGCGGCCGCTGCGGGCCTCGTTGCGCTGCTGGATGGCGACGGCGGGGCTGATCCCCTCGATGACGTCGACGTCCGGCTTGGGCATCCGGGCCAGGAACTGGCGGGCGTAGGTCGAGAGGGCCTCGACGTAGCTGCGCTGGCCGTCGGCGTAGAGGGTGTCGAAGACGAGCGAGGACTTGCCCGAACCCGAGACCCCCGAGACGACCGTCAACCTCCCCCGCGGGATGTCGACGTCGATTCCCTTGAGGTTGTGCTGCCGGGCGCCCCTGATGCGGATCCAGTCGGTCACGCTGCCTCCCTCCGGCCCCGGATCGCGGACGGGGCCGCTTGCACTTTCGAGGTGACCGCCTATGGTATCAGCACCATGCCCCGCGCGGCAAGTCGGGACCACCGCCAGACGACAACGACCCGGAGTGAACGCGATGAAGCTGCCCCAGACCGCCCGCCTGCTCGACGTCATCCACACCCTCCGCTCCCCCGGCGGCTGCCCCTGGGACCGCAAGCAGACCCTCGTCTCGGCAGCCCGCTACACCGTCGACGAGGCCGGCGAGCTGCTGGACGCCGCCCTGGGCGACGACCGGGACGCGGTCGCCGAGGAGCTGGGTGACCTGCTGTTCATGACCGCCTTCTGCTGCGAGATCTTCCAGGAGCGCAGCGGCCTCTCCTTCGAGGACATCGCCCGGCTGGGCACCGAGAAGCTCGTCCGCCGCCACCCCCACGTCTTCGGCGACGCGAAGGCCGACGACCAGGCCGCCAGCCAGGAGTACTGGAACGCCGTCAAGGCCGAGGAGAAGCGGGCGCAGGGCATCGACCCGGACCGCCAGTCCCTGCTGCGGGAGCTGCCGGCGGGCAGCTCGCCGCTGCGCCAGGCACAGGTCATGCAGCAGGACGCGGCCGAAGCGGGTTTCGACTGGCCCGACACCGCGGGGGTCTGGGAGAAGGTCGCCGAGGAGCTGGACGAGCTGCGGGAGGCCGCCGCCGGCAGCGACCCCGACGCGGTCCGCCACGAGGTCGGCGACGTCCTGCTGGCGATCGTCAACCTCGCCCGCAAGCTGGGGGTCGAGGCCGACGACGCCCTGCGGCTGGCCAACCGGCGGTTCCGCGACCGTTTCTCCGTCGTCGAGGACCGCTTCGACCGCGACCCCGCGGCGATGCGCGCCGCCGGTCTGGATGCCCTGGACGCCGCCTGGCGCGACGCCAAGGCGGCGGATGCCGGGTCCCGCGACTGACCCCGCACCCGCGACGGTCTACCCTCCACCGCCCCGCGTCGTGTTGCTGTCCGCCGCGCCCGCCGGCGGCGGCGCCGGTTCGGGACAGCCGTCGTCGTCGTCGATCCCGTTGTAGGTCTCCGGCTGGTCGGGACAGCGGTCCCGCACGTCCGGGATCCCGTCCAGGTCGTTGTCCGGATCGGGGCAGCCGTCGTCGTCCTCGAAACCGTCCCGGTCCTCCGGCGCACGGGGACAGAGGTCGTCCTCGTCGGCGATCCCGTCGCCGTCGCTGTCGATGAACTCCTCCGGGCAACCGTCGTCGTCCTGGTAGCCGTCGAAGTCCTCCGGCACGTCGGGGCAGCGGTCCGCCACGTCGAGGATCCCGTCGCCGTCGTTGTCGGGGTCGGGCACGCCGTCCTCGTCCTGGAACCCGTCCCGGTCCTCGGGCAGGTCGGGGGCCAGGTCGCGCACGTCGGGAACGCCGTCACCGTCGTTGTCGGGATCGGGGCAGCCGTCGTCGTCGCGGAAGCCGTCCCGGTCCTCGGCAGCGTCCGGGCAGCGGTCCAGCCGGTCGCGGATGCCGTCGTGGTCCCGGTCCCGCCCGCCCAGGCCGATCCCGTAGGCCACGACCAGGCTGGTCGTCAGGTCGGGGGAGGCGGTCGTGAAGGCCGTGGCGGGATCGTCGTCGGCCAGGGCCACGTCGAAACCGGCGGCCAGGCGCAGGCCGGTCTCCCCGCCCCAGTCCAGTCCGAAGGTCAGGAAGCGCGGCCGCTCCGAGGAGCGGACATCCACGGCGGTCGGGTGCCAGTCGGTGTACTCGACGAAGAGGCTGGTCGTCCCCTTGCGGAACTCGACCGCCGCGCCCAGCAGGTCGGCGGAGTCGTCCCATCCCTGCTCCCCGGGCGGCAGCAGGACCGGTTCGACGACGGCCAGGTCGCCGAAGCCGGAAGGCGCCCCGGCCCGCAGGCCGTCCCGCCAGCGATGGCCCACCTCCAGGTGCAGGCGCATCTCCGGCACGGCCGCGTCGGTCCAGAAGCGCTGGGTCCAGCTCAGCCCGGCGAACGTGCCGCGACTGCCGGCGCCCAGCCGCTGCTGCTCGTCTCCCGTGGGCAGGGTGGCGCGCAGGTCGACGGCCAGCGCCGCCCCCGGCCAGGGCTGCCAGAGGCTGCCGGCCAGGCGCAATCCGACGTCCCCGGCGCCGCTCGCATCGGAGGTGGGGGTGCGCCGGTCACCGCTCCAGCCCTGCCACGGCAACGTCGCGCTCAGGTACCAGCCGGGCAGCGGGCCGTAACCGAGCAACAGGCCGTAGGCCACCATGTCGACGGGATAGCGCAGGGCCGCCTCCCCCGCGTCGGTGCCGCCCCACCCGAGGGCGACTCCCACGTCGAGGATCCCGTCGGCGACGGGGAAGGCGTCCAGCAGGCGGTGGAGATAGGGGGTGCGGAGCCGGTCGCCGCGCGGCGGCGGCACGCTGTCGGCCGCGGCAGGCTCCGTCGCCGCGCAGCGACCGGCCGCGGTGACCGTCACCGCGGCAAGCAGCAGGCAGAGCGCCAGGCGGCGGCCCGCCACGGCGATACCCGCCGGAACTGCGCCACGGCGGTTCACGCCTCCGTCCCGTCGTCGGCGTCCGCCCCGCTGGTCGCCTCGTCCCGGGGGGCCGGTTCCCCCTCCGGCGCGGCCGCGGCGGCCTGCTCGTCCGGCGACTCCCGCTCCGGGGCGCCGGGCCCCTCGTCGTCACCGGACTGGTGCCCCCGCCCCTCCTTCGCGGCGACGTCGGTGAAGTTGAGCTGCAGGTCCATGACGATCCTGTCCAGCTCCCGGACGATCGCCTCGGGGGTACCGGCGCGGCACTTGACCCGCAGCATGTCCAGCAGGTCGATGGTGAGGCGAGACGCCTCCAGGTCGACGCCGGTGCGCCCGGTCACCGGATCGGCCAGCTTGCCGAGCTGGACCAGGGCGGTCTGCTGGAGATTGGACACCAGCAGGAGCAACAGCTGATCGTGCTTGTCGACTTGTTCGGTCATCGTCCCTCTCCTTGCGACACAGCAGACGCTACGGTCTTCGGGCCCGGTCGAACTCGTCCTCGATCCGGCCCACGAGCACCTCGAGCAGGTCCTCCAACGTCACCAGCCCGCGCGGGTTCCCCGCCGCGTCGACGACGATGGCCAGCTGCTGCCGCTGCCAGCGCAGCTCCTCGAACAGGGCCCACGGCGACATGGCCTGGTCCACCAGCAGGCAGTCGCGCAGCAGGCGGGGCGGCAGCACGGCGTCCGGCGCCAGGTCCCGCTCGAGCAGGAGGTCCCGCACCAGGACCCAGCCGACGATCGCGCCGCCGTCGGCGACGGGCAACCGGCTGAATCCCGACGCCGCTGCCGTCCGCCGGCACTCCTCCAGCGTCGCCCCGGCCGGCAGCATGACGGCGCTGCGCAGCGGGGTCATCAGCGTGCGCAGATCGAGCTGGCCCAGCTCGAGGCAGCGATCCAGCAGCTCGCGGTAGAGCCGGTCGGTCGGGGCGTCGGGATGGGCCCGCAGCAGGGCCGCCGTGCGCTGGCGGGCAGAATCGCCCGGCTGTCTTCCCTGGAGGCGGCGGGTCAGCAGGCCGCTCATTCCCAGCAGGATCCACCGCACCGGCGACAGGAGCGTCATCGCCACCCGCAGGGGACGGACCGACACGAGAGTGAGCTGTTCCGGGTACTCGCGCCAGAGCAGCTTGGGCAGTATCTCGCCGAGGGAGATCGTCAGGACCGACATGACGGCCGCGGCGACGGCCTCGCCCAGGTGGCCGTAACGCAGCGAGAGGGCCGTCGTCAGGACGACACTGCCCAGGACGTTGAACAGGTTCGTCCCCACCAGGCAGGTCAGGATGGGATCCTCGGGATGGCGGACGAGCTGCTGGAGCGTCTCGAGCCTGCGGTCGCCGCCGCGCCGCCGGCGCAGGTGCAGGCGGATGCGGCTGACGCTCATCAGCCCCGTCTCGGTCCCGGAGAAGAAACCCGACCCGATCAGGCTGCCCAGGACGACCGGCACGACGACGGACCACGGCAACTGGGGTCCCTGTCCGCCGGCGATCACCGCTGCTCCTCCCCGCGCAACCGCTGCAGGGCGACCCGGACGACACGGTGCCCCTCGGTCGCCAGGACGGTCAGGTGCACGCCGTCACCCGTGTGGGTGTCGCCGCGGCGGGGGATCCGTCCCAGGACGTCCATCATGTAGCCGGCGACGGTGACGTAGCCCCTGTCCAGGGGGAGCCGGACACCGCAGACGGAGTTGAGCGAGCGCAGGTCGGCGCTCCCGGCGACGATCCAGCGGTGCTCGTCCAGCTGGAAGATGTCCGGCGTCTCCCGGTCCGACTCGTCGTGCCAGGGGCCGGTCAGTGCCTCCAGGCAGTCCTCGAGGGTGACGATCCCGACGTAGTCCCCGTGCTCGTCGACGACTCCCGCCATGTGTCCCGCGCCGCCCCGCAGCTCCGTCAGCAGGTCGCGGACCGGCTTGGACTCGGGGACGAAGGGGAGCGGCCTGATCCGCGGGCGCATCCCGGGGTCGAGCAGATCCTTGAGATGGAGGAACCCCTCCGGCCGCTCGCCGTCCTCCGCCATGACCGGGTAGCGGTTGAAGCCGGTGCGACGGGCCAGCGCGAGGATCCGCTCCCGATCGCCGTCCGGGGGGACGACGACGACCTCGGTGCGCGGGGTCATGATCTCGCGGACGGCCAGCCGGCCCAGCAGCTGCAGGCGGGCGACGAAACGGCCCTCGGTCTCGGCCAGGACGCCGTCGGCCACGGCCAGCTCGGTGGCGATGCTCAGTTCCTCGGGGGTCAGGGGCTGGCTGCCGGACCGGGGCGCAGGGATGCGCCTCAGCAGCGCCTCCCCGCCCCTGTCGACGACGTCCAGCAGCGGGCCGATCAGCCGCACCCAGGCGGCCAGGGGCCGGGCCACCAGCAGGGCGATCCGTTCCCGCGCCTGCAACGCCAGCAGCTTGGGGGTGATCTCGCCGGCCAGCAGCAGCAGCAGCGTCAACAGGGGCACGGCCAGGGCCATCCCCCGGGAGCCGAGCCAGCGGACCAGCGTCGCCGTGCCCACGACGCTGGCCAGGGTGTTGACCAGCAGGTTGCCGATGATCAGGGCGGCCAGCAACCGGGCCGGTGCCTCCAGCAGTCGCAGGATCCGCCTGCCTCCGGGACGGTCACCCAGGGCGGCCCGGTCGGTCTCGGTCAGGGAGAAGGTCGCCGTCTCGGCCCCGGAGAACAGGGCAGACAACAGCAGCAGGACGAGCATCAGCGGCAGAGCCAGCACGGCGCGCGGCACCTCCCCGGTGGCGGGACACGGCGACTGGCGGGAGGATAGCCGCTGCCTTGACACCCTGCAAGGCCCACACTACCATCGCCGCCGGACTGCCCTGCCCACCCGGCGCCCACTCCCGGAGGAAGACCGCTCGTGACACGAACCCTCGTCATCCGGTTCGGCGCCCTGGGTGATCTCTGTCTCTGCGGCTGGTTCCTCTCCCTGCTGCACGACCGGACCGGGACCCGGGTCACCCTGGTGACCAAGGAACGGTTCGCCGGCCTGGCCGCCGCTTTCGACGGCGTCGAGGAGGTCGTCCCCCTGGCCGGCGACGGCGGGCTGGGCGAGCTGCGGCGCCTGGCCGGCAGGCTGCGCGCCGGGCGCTGGGACCGGATCCTCGACGCCCATGCCGTCCTGCGCAGCGCCCTGCTGCTGGCCATGCTGCGCCGGTTCCCCACCGCCAGGCTCCGCAAGGGGACCCTCTCCCGCTGGCGCCAGGTCGCCGGCTGGCACCGCGGCGCCGACGCCCTCGCGCCCCACCTCGTCGAGCGCCTCGCCGCGCTCGTGCCCGGCCTGGACCTGCCGGCGCCGCCCCTGCCGACGGCGTTGGCCCCCCTGCGCTCCCTGGTCGCGGCGGCTCCGCGACGGGGAATCGCCGTCGCACCCGGCGCCCGCTGGCCTGCAAAGCGCTGGCCCACCGACCGTTTCGCCCGGCTCGTGGAGATCCTCCTCGCCGAGGGGTACGCCCCGGTGACGATCGTCGTCGGCCCCCAGGAGATGGAGTGGTTCCCGGGCTCCGCCCTGGCCGCGGCGGCGGAACGACCGGGCGTGGAGCTGCTGGAGTCGGCGCCCCTGCCGGAAGTCGCCGCCCTGCTCGCCCGGTGCCGGGCGACGGTCACCAACGACAGCGGGCTGCTCCACCTCTCCGAGGCGGTCGGGACACCCGTCGTCGCCCTGTTCGGTCCCACCGTCCGCAGCTTCGGCTACACCCCCGTGCTGCCGGGGAGCCGGCTGCTGGAGGTCGACCTGCCGTGTCGCCCCTGCTCGCGCACCGGGTCGCGGCCGTGCCACCGCGGCGACCTGGCCTGCCTGACCGGGATCGGGGTGGACGAGGTGGCGGCGGCCGTCGACGCGCTGTCGGCCGCGGTACCGGAGGCGACGGGATGAACCGCCCGCCCCTGCTGCGCCGCCTCTACGCGCGGACCGCCCCGGCCCTGGCGGCCCTGCTGCCGCTGGCGGCGCCGCTGTCGGGGAAACTGCGTGCCGGGATCGCGGGCCGCCGGCACCTGCTGGAACGGCTCCTTGCCCGCGGCGCGGAGCTGCGGGGC